>CAZWYF010000046.1:3996-9857 GCA_964637835.1 uncultured Fibrobacteraceae bacterium | reverse complement strand
CGGCCCGACCGGGGGGACGGGCCGCACCGGCGTGTCAGCCGGTCGCGGGCGAGCTCAGAGGCCGAGCAGCTCGGTCATCCCCGCGCGGTCGAAGCCCTGCCGGGGGATGTAGGCCCGGACCCACTGCTCGTCGTCGAGAACGAAGTACGGGATCCCCCGCTTGCCCGTCTTCTCCTCCAGGAGCCTGGCGGCGGCGGGGTCCTTGTCGATCTCCACCAGGTCGTAGGGCACGCCGTGCTGGTCGAGGAACGCCTTCGCCTGGCGGCAATCGGGGCACCAGTCGGCGCTGTAGACGGTCAGCTTGCGGAAGGGTCGCTCGGTCATCGCGGGTCTCTCCGTGAGGTCAGTCGGCGTCGATGCGCAGACGGGTGAAGGCCTCGTTGAGGGCGGCCACGCGCGCGGCGTCCTCGCCCTCCATGTAGTAGCGCAGCACGGCGTCGGTGCCGCTGGCGCGCAGCTCGAACCACTGGTCCGCGAGCTCGAGCAGGGTGCCGTCGCCGGCGTGGAAGCAGCGCTGGACCGCGGGCAGCTCGGCGCCCGCGGGCAGGCGCTCGCGCAGGGCGGCGGCCACATCCTCGGGGCTGCGGTCCTCCAGCGAGGCGAAGAAGGCCACGGTGGCCTCCTTGCGGCGGTTGCCGGCGGCGCGGGCCTCCTCGCGGGCGGGGCCCTTGAGCGCCTCGTCGAACAGGGTGACGTCCCGGCGCTCGTAGAAGCGCCAGCGCACCTGGAAGTCGCCCAGCAGGTCGAGGTAGTAGCGGGCCCAGCTGCGGTCCTCGCCGTGCAGGCGGGCGGCCAGGCAGAGGGCCATCACGCCGATCTGCATGGCGTCCTTCTCCTTGGGCGCCAGGCTGGTGCGCTCGCCGCCGCGGCTGACGATGGGCTCGCGGGTGCCCATGGCGGCGCCGCCGCTCTCCTCGGCCATCATCAGGATGCGCGGCCGCGGACCGAAGTCCGTCTCGGTGCCGGTCACGTCGCTCGCGGTGCAGGTCTCCGCGCCCTCGGCGATCTGGTCCTCGAGGTCGGTCACCAGGGCGGCGAAGTGCTTGAAGCCCACCGGCACGCGAAAGGTGGTCAGGCGCGCGCCGCCACGCTCGGAGAAGCGCTCGGCCAGCTCGCCGATGCTGCGGCTGGTGGGCCAGGTGCTCGCCACCAGCCACTGGGCGCGTTCCAGCTCGCCGGCCTGCTCCAGGGCGTCGAGCTTGGCGGCGGTGAGCATGAAGTAGATCTGGTTGGGCTTGAAGTAGACCAGGCAGCGGCCGTCGTCCAGGGGATCGATCTCCAGGCCGGCGGCCTGCGCCGCGTCGGCCAGGTCGGCCGGGGCGGTGGTGACCATGTTGAAGCGGTCGCCGTCGGGATCCCAGATGAAGAACACGTCGCAGCGATTCTCCCGCAGCAGCTCCTGGGCGCCCACGTGCTTGTAGACCTGCCACTTGCCGGGATCCACCCCGTGGTTGACGCCGTCGACGATGCCGATGCCGTGGTAGTCGCGGCTCTCCTCCTCGTGGGTGAAGAAGACGGGCCCGAGGTCGTCCGTGGTGATGCCCAGCTCGGCGAAGACGCGGCGCGCCGCCGGCGCCATGGAGCCCCCCTCGGTGCAGAAGGCGGCCCGGAAACCGGAACCGTCCAGCGCGCGCACCGGGTCGAGGAGCTCGGCGGGGATCACCTGCCGGAGGACCTCGGCGTAGGGCGTGATGGGGTCGAAGTCGCGGTGGATGGCGGGATCGTCGGCCGCGGCCAGGGCGATGTCCACGCCCTCGCGCACCGCGCGGCTGGCCAGCACGCGCACGCGGTCGGCGATCAGGGGCGCCATCTCCAGGAGCTGGCCGCCGCCCTCGTCCATGGGCTTCCAGCCGCCCTTGTAGCTCTGGCTGTGGCTGGCGGTGAAGTTCTCGCCACCGTCGAGCTCCTCGAAGAAGACGCCGAAGCTGGACAGCCAGATGGGCGTGGTGCGCTCGCTCGGCGGGCGCAGGTGCACCTCCAGGCCATGGGCGGCGTAGAGCCGGGCGGCCAGGTCGATGAGCTCCTGGGTGTGGGGCCGCACCTCGCCGCCCACGTGCAGCCGTCCGAGGCCGTGCTCGAGGGCGAGCTGGGCGCGGGCCTCGAGGATGAGCGCGGCGGTGACGGCGTTGAAGGGCACGTCGGGGCTGCAGAAGTCGTCCGGATCGAGGAGGTCGCGGTAGCCGGCGGTGCCCAGGGCGAAGCTCGCCGCCCAGTCGGCCAGCCCGTACCGGGCGGCCACCTCCGGGGTGATGGACAGGGTCTGCGGCTCGCGGGCGAAGGGCGTGTGCAGCGGCTCGGGCATGGTGGCGACTCCTGCGCGTTTCGTTGGCATTCCGGGACGGTTCCGCGGGATCGACGGGATCGACGGGACCCACGGGGCGCGACGGCCGCGGCTGCGGTCGCGACGGCGACGGCGGCGGCGGCGGCGGCGACGGTCGCGGCGGCGGCGGCGGCGGCGACGGTCGCGGCGACGGCCGCGACCGCGGCGGCCGCGACGGAGGCGACGGAGGCCGCGGCCGTCGGCAGGAAGGCTAACGGAAATCGCGGGAGCGGCAAGCGGGCACTCAGCGCGCCAGGGTCATCTTGCGCACCTCCCGGTCCGACGTGGTCTGCAGCTGCACCAGGTAGAGGCCGCTGGCCACCGCCCGGCCGCCGCCGTCCAGTCCGTTCCAGCGCACCTGGTGGTTGCCGGCGCCCAGCGTCTCGTCCCGCAGCACCCGCACCAGGCGGCCCCGGACATCGTGCACGGTCAGGCGCACCGGGCCGGTCTGCGGCAGGCTGAACCCCACGGTGGTGGCGGGGTTGAAGGGGTTGGGCCAGTTGCCCAGCAGCGCGGCGGCGTCGGGCAGGGTGTCGGCGGCGGCCACGGGGCTGGCCTGCACCGGCAGCTCGGCGCGATAGGGCACCGCATCGACGGCGGTGACGGTCAGCTGCAGGATCTCGCCCGCGCTCAGGGCGCGCCGCGGCACCAGCGCGGCCAGGCCGTCGGCATCGGCCACCGCGCGGGCCACCACGCCGGCCGGGTCGGTGAGCACGACGCGGGCGCCACCAGGGGCGGTCACCGCGAAGGTCGATGCGTCGGGAGCGATCTGCGGGCCATGGGTGACGGTCAGGGTCACGGGCGCGCGGCTGCGCACGCGCAGCGAGCCGTCGCCGAAGAGGTTGTACTGCTCCATGAGCTTCCGGGCCTGGGTGGTGCCGCCGTACTGCACCAGGACCTCGGCCACGCCGGCGGCGTAGAGGGCGCCCAGCTCGGCGGTGACCTCGCCGGTGAGGTGGTCGACCATGGTCTCCTGCATCACGCAGGGCGGCACCCAGGAGGTGAGGTTCGAGGCGGAGATCATGGCCACCGCGCCGGCGGGCGCCCCGTCATGGCTGGCACGCAGCCAGGCCTCGGCGAAGCACTCGGGCCGGGAGAAATCGCCGTTGCTGCAGCTGACGTCGATGATCCACGGCCAGGCCGTGGTGTTGCCCAGCGCGTGGACGTCGGCGTTGTCGAAGGGGACGCTCAGCCAGCCGGTGCCCGAGCCGTGGCCCAGGTAGTTGATCAGGCCGGCGCCGCCGTCCACCGCGGCGGCGATGGCGCCGCGGTCGCCGCCGAAGCCCTGGTAGATGCGGCCGACGTCGGTGTAGGAGGCGGCCAGCAGGTCGTCGCGCAGCCACTCGGCGCGCTCGTAGTCGGCCGGCGTGCCCTCGTCGCTGGCGATGCCCACGGCGGCGGTGTACCAGCCGGCGCCGGGCTGGGGATCGCGCTCGTAGGCCACGGTGCGGTCGATCATCAGGCGGGCCTCGTCCACGTTGCGGGCGGGCAGGCGGCTGACCAGGACGTCGACGTAGAGGTCGTCCCCGGCGCGCAGGCCGTAGAGGCCGTCGCTGTCGGCGCCGTTGTAGGAGCCGGTGTTGGTGGGCACCTGCTCCACGTCGCCCAGCAGCAGCACGTGGGCCAGACCGACCGGGGCCACGAAGCGCTCCTCGATGGCGTGGTGGATGCCCAGGACGGTGCCGCCGAGCCCGGCCATGGTCACGATCTCGACGTCGTGGCCGCAGGCGCGCTTCCAGTCCGCCAGGGGCGCGGCCGCGGACTGCAGGCCGGCGGTGGTGATGATGAGCAGGCGCTCGGAGGCGCCGTGACCGTTGCCCACGTCGGCGAGGTCCTCGCCCTTGTCGGCCTCGCTCCCGCCGTGGTCGCTGCGGTCGCGCACGGTGCCGGCGGGCCGCGGGGCGTGGTCACCGAACAGCTTGCGGTAGACCGGTCCGAAGGCCCGGGGCGCGGCCGCCACCGGCGCGGTCGCCACGTTGATGCCGCCCGCCCCGCCGGCCGCCACCTGCAGCGTCATCTCCTCGAGCACCAGCAGTTCGCCCGCCGCCGCGTCCCAGCGCACCGGGTGGATGCGCAGGGCCACGCCACGCCGGTCGCGGACCAGGAAGGGACGACCGAGCCGCGCGGCCTCCGCGGGCCAGACGGCGCCCGCACGGTAGACGGCGCCGAAGCGCCGGGGCGCCGACGCCGGGTCCTGGTCGCGGCTCAGCGGACCCGCCGAGGGCAGGGGCGCCGGCGCGGACACGCGGCGCCAGCGCTCGGCGATGATGGTCAACTCCGGCGTGCCGGTGGCCGGCAGCGGGAGCGCGCGGGCCAGCAGCGGCAGCTCGGGATGGTCGGCCTCGAGCATGGGGACGCACCCGGGCATGGTCACCGCGCTCCCCGTCGCACCGCCCTGCTCCTCCTGCGTCAGCCAGACGCCGGGCACCGCGACGGTCACCTGCCAGGCATCGGCTCCTTGGGCGCGAACGGTCACCTGGGGCGTCTGGCCAGCGGGACTCTCGTCCAGGGCCACCCAGCGGCCCAGGGCCGGCGCAGCGGCCAGGATCAGCAGCAGCGTGAGCGTTGCGCGGTGCAAGACCGGGGTGCGATGACCATGCAGCATGAGCGGTCCTTCCTTCGGGGGCGTGCAAGATTCAAGGATGATATCATAAAACGACAAATAATGGGGCAATAAATTTCCTATATCCGGTTGTTTTTGATTTATCGATATTCCGCTACGGATGGCCGGCGCACCGCCGATGGTTGCAAGCCGCCTTGATCTGGCCCGGAGCGTGGACCACAATGACGGGGTCTCGCCCCCCACCATCCCCGGAGGTCCCCCATGCCCCGCCCCTGCGCCGTCCTGCGTCCGAGGCGCGGCCGCGCCACCGGTCCGATCCCGCCCGGCGTGGTCGTCCTGGCGGCCCTGGCCCTGCTGGTCTCCCTGGTCGCCGGTTCCGGCGAGGTGGTCGACCAGGCCATCGCCTCGCCACCGCCGCCGCCGACGTCGCCGATGTCGCCGACGTCGCCGCCGCCGCCACCATCGGGGTCGTCCGACGGGATCGACGGGGTCGCCGGGGTCGACGGGATCGACGGGATCGACCGGGTCGCCGCCCTGCTGGCCGACGCCGGCACGGCCGCCGACTACCCCGACGCCGACCAGCTCGTGGTCTTCGATCGCACCGAGGCCGAGGTGGAGCCCAGCGGCCTGGCCCACGTGGTGGAGCACCGCCTGTCGAAGGCGTTGACCGACCGGGGCGCGCGCCAGCTCGCGTTCCTGCGCTTCGACTACGACCCGGCCAGCCAGCTGGTGGAGATCCGCCGCGTGCGCGTCCACCACGCCGACGGCTCGGTGAGCGAGGTGGACCCGCAGCAGGCCACGGACGTCACCCAGCCCATGCACGCCATCTACTGGGGCGCGCGCATGCGCTGTCTGGCCGCCCCGCACCTGGCGCCGGGCGACGCCCTGGAGGTGCAGACCTACCGCAAGGGCTTCATGATCGCGTACCTGGAGGCGGACGGGCCCGCGGCCGGCGCGGCGAGCGCCAGCGCCAGCGCC
>CAZWYF010000046.1:0-3896 GCA_964637835.1 uncultured Fibrobacteraceae bacterium | reverse complement strand
GCGACGGCGGCGACGCCGGCGACGGCGGCGACGAGAGCCGCTACATCCCGCCCATGCGCGGCCACTGGTACGACATCCAGCTCTTCGCCGGCCGGCATCCCATCCGCGAGAAGACCGTCACCGTGCACCTGCCGCTGGACCGGCCGCTGCAGTACCGGATCCACAACGCGCCGGTGTTCGCGGAGGTCACCCGCGACCCGGAGCATCGCACCTACCGGTTCTGGCTCACCGACGTCCCCGCCGCCCCGCGCGAGTGGCGCACCGCCGACGGCCTGGACCACCTGCCCAAGGTGGTCATGGCCACCGTCGACGACTGGCAGGCCAAGTCCCGCTGGTTCTGGGACGTGAACCAGGACCAGTTCGACAGCACGCCGGAGATCGACGCCCTGGTGGCCGAGATCACCCGCGGCCTGAAGACCGACGAGGCGAAGGTCCACGCCCTGAACCACTGGGCGGCCATGAACATCCGCTACTGCGGCCTGAACATGGGCGAGGGCGAGGGCTACGTCCTGCATCCCGGCGACATGGTCCTGCGCGAGCGCAGCGGCGTGTGCAAGGACATCGCCGGCATGGCCATCACGCTGTGCCGCGCCGCCGGCTACGAGGTCTATCCCGCCATGACCATGGCCGGCTCGCGCGTCGAGCGCATCCCCGCCGACCAGTTCAACCACTGCGTGGGCGCCTGGCGGAAGCCGGACGGCGCCTGGCACCTGCTCGACCCCACCTGGATCCCCTTCAGCCGCTACGACTGGTCCCGCGCCGAGGGCGAGCAGCACTACGTGATCGGCACGCCCGAGGGCGAGGATCTCATGCAGGTCCGCGCCTACGGACCCGAGGAGAACCAGGTGACCATCACCGTCCGCGGCGAGATCACCGCCGACGGCGACGTGGTGGGCGAGCTGCGCCTGCAGGGCGACGGCCAGGCGGACACCAGCCTGCGGCGCGCCATCGGGCAGGGTCGTCGGTCAGCGATCCTGCCGGGCCTGCGCGGCTGGCTCGCGGGCCTCGCCCCGGGCGCCGAGCTGGGCGAGCTGCGCACCGGCGACCCCGTCGACTGGTCACGACCCATGACCCTGCGCTGCGAGTTCCGGCTACCCGCTCATGCCACCGTGGGCGAGCGCACGTGCCTCTGGCGACCGGTGGCCCTGAACCTGGCCCTCGACGGCTACGCGGGCGTGTTCCGCCTGGCCGATCCCCCGCGGCTTCCCGACGACCGCGAGACGCCGGCCATGCTGTGGTCGGCCCAGACGGTGATCGTGGACGAGGAGCTGAAGCTGCCCCGCGGCTTCCGCGCGGCCCTGCCGCGGGACGCCTGGGCCGCCGGCGGCGAGGACGACTTCGCCGCCTGCGCCGTGACCGCCACCGTGGACGGGCGCGAGGTCGTCCACCAGGGCCGTCTGCGCTTCGACCGCCGCCAGATCCCGGTGGACCACTGGGCCGCCTTCCGGAACGCCGTCAACACCTGGCGCGAGGCCGGCGCGGCCCGCCTCCTGGCCCAGCGAGAGGGGAACTGACATGACCGCGCGATCCCTGACCACCATGGCATCGCCGCGTTCCCGGCTGCCCCTGACCCTCCCCGGCCGGCTGGCATCCAGGACCGTGCTCGCGGCCGTGGTCGCGATCCTGCTCGCGGCCGTGTGCGCGGCCGTGGTCGTGCCCACCCCCGCGGCGGCCCAGGCCCCGGCCGCCACTCCCGATCACCAGGGCGACCCGCCGCCCGCGGCCGCCCTCCCGGCGGCGAACGCGGCCGCCCTCCCGGCGGCGAACGCGGCGTCGCTCATCGCCGCCGCCCCGGGCCTGGACGCCTTCCCCGACGCCGACGTGGTGGTCCTGCACCGGGGCGAGTCCATCGCCGTGGACGGCGAGGGGCGCGTCACCCGGCGGGTCCACCTCATCCGCCGCCTGCAGACCCAGTGGGCCATGCGCAGCCGCAGCGACGTGCGCGTGGCCTGGGACCGCTCCCGCCAGGAGCTCGAGGTGCTCACCGCCCGCACCTTCATGCGCGACGGCACCGTGGTCCCCACGCCGGCCAACGGCACCAACGAGGTGACCCCCGACGCGGTCTCCCGCGCCGCGCCGTTCCTGGACTGGCGCGAGCTGGTGATCAGCCACGTGGGCACCGAGCCCGGCTGCGTCACCGAGCTGATCTACGAGGTGCGCGACCTGGCACCCCCGCCGCTGCCCGCGAGCGGCGTCTGCTGGCTGGGCGGTCCCGATCCGGTGCTCGAGGCGGCGGTGTCGGTCCAGGGCGCCCGCGCGGTGGTCGCCGCGGCCCGGGGCCTGCCCGTCTCCCCCGAGGGCCCCGGCCGTTGGCTGGCCCGCGACCTGCCCGCACTGGACGACCCCGGCGCCCGGCACTGGCGCACCCGGGTGATCCCCCACGTGGCCTGGAGCACCGTGGGCGGCCCCGCCGCCATGGCCCATCACGTCCGCACCGCCAGCGCGGAGGCCCTCCCTCCGGGCCCCGAGCTGACCGCCTGGCTCGCCGCCACCCGGGACGACCCCTCCGTCCTGACCACTGCCGACCTGCTCGACCGCATCGCCGCCCGCGTCAGCGACCGCATCTCGGTGGTCGCGCTGCCCGGCGGCCCCTGGTCCCGCGCCCCGCGTCCGGTGGCCGAGGTGGCCGCCACGGCCGTGGGCACGGACTGGGAACGGGCCCTGGTCCTGCAGGCCCTGCTCACGGAGGCTGGCTTCGCACCGGAACTGGGCCTCTTCGGCCGCGACGTGCGCGCCGGGGCGGGCGGTGGCGATGGTGTCGGCGATGCCGCTGGCGATGTCGCTGGCGATGCCGCTGGCGATGCCGCTGGCGATGTCGCTGGCGATGTCGCCGATACACCCGTGATCGCCCATCGGTTCGACCAGTTCCGCCTGGTGGTCCGCGCCGGCGATGAGAACCGGTGGCTCGCCCCCGGTCAGGACTCCGCCTGGACCAGCGGCAGCGACCGGCCGGGCCACACCGGACTCTTCCTCGCCCATGACGGCAGTCATCGCCTCTACGCGGTGCCGATCAAGCCGGGCCGCTGCACGTGGACGGTCCACCTGGCGCCCGCGGACGGCGAGCCTGGTCGCGAGCCCGGCGGCGGGACCGGCGGCTGGACCGGCGGCTGGACCGGCGGCTGGACCGCCACCGCCGAGCTCACCCTCGCCGGCCCCTACCGTGATCGGCACGCCGACGCCCGCGACCTGGCCAGCAGGCTCGCCGCGAAGCTGCTACCCGGTGGCGAACTCGGCGAGGTGACCGTCCACCACGACACCCCCGGCGAGCTGTCCCTGCGCCTGACCGCCACCGCGGACCGCCTGGGCGAGACGCTCGGCGACCTCGACCTCACCGTGGCGGCCGTGCCATGGTCGTCCTCGGGCCTGCTGGACCACCTGCCTGTCGGCAGCCGCCTCACCGACCCCGTCCGCACGCTCCCGCTCTGGGTCGAGATCCCGGGCACGGAGGAGTGCCGGATCACCATCACCCTGCCGCCAGGCGTGAGGGCCGACGCCCCGCTTCCGGTCGCCCGGACGCTCCCTCACCCCCTGGGCCACGTGACCCAGTCCAGCGCGCACGGCGACGGCACGGTGACCCTGACCCAGACCCTCGAGCTCACCGCGGGCCGGCTCCCTGCCGACCAGTGGCCCGAGCTGCAAACCAGCCTGACCGCCGCCAGACAATGGCGGACCCGATCCCTGATCCTCCGCCCGACCACGACCGGAAAGGCCGACTGACCCGATCTCCCACCGGCCCGGCCGGCCGGAACCGACCTCAGGAGGGTGCGTCCGGTCCACTCGCCCCGGACCACCCTCCAGGCCACGCGCCCGGCCACACGCCCGGCCATGCCTCCGGCAGCGCGCCCGGCCACGCGCCCCGACACTCCCCGACCCGCCCCGCACCGCCATCACTCCCC
>CAZWYF010000045.1:7451-24452 GCA_964637835.1 uncultured Fibrobacteraceae bacterium | reverse complement strand
GATGTCGCGATCCATCGCCACCTCCGACGGCGTTCCGCGACCACGTTAAGGGCTTGCCGGAAGCGCGGGAAGCGGCAATTTTGTCGGGAACGTCGCCCCGCTCGCCTCCCCGGGAACTTCCCCGCCGCTGGCGATGTTCCGGGAGGGTTCGGCCGCCGAGAAGGTCCGCCCGCCGAGAAGGTCCGCACCGAGGAAGGTAGTCATGACCCCAGTGATCATGCGCCCTGCGCCCCCCCGCCTGCCGCTGGCCGCGCTCTGCGCCCTGCTGCTCGGCACCGCCGCCTGGGCCCAGCCACGCATCGAGCTGGATCCTCCCAGCCTCGCGTTCGGCGAGTTGCAGCAGAACGAGACGCGCGACGTGACGGTGATGATCCGCAACGCGGGCGACCAGCCCCTGGAGATCCGGGACATCGAGAGCACCTGCGGCTGCACGGTGCCCGAGCTCGCGACGCGGACCGTCGCGCCCGGCGAGGAGGTGCCCATGGAGGTGCACTTCAACAGCAAGACCTTCCAGGGCAAGCAGATCAAGTACATCCACATCTACAGCAACGATCCCCGGCGCAGTTCCGTGGAATACCCGGTCACCGCGGACATCAAGGTCCCGTTGCTGATGAACCCGGGCAAGACCATGATCAGCTTCCCCACCCTGAAGGTGGGCGAGTCGCGGACCGTCACTTACACCTTCTCCTCCGAGCAGGTGCCCGAGCTGGAGATGGCCGTGCGCACCAAGCCGTCGTGGCTGCAGGTGGACATGCGGCCGGGCCGCGGCCCCCGGGAACTGATGGTGGACTTCTCCCTCGCCCCGGACAGCCCCGCCGGCCGCCACCGCGAACCGGTCAAGCTGGCCACCAACGTGCCCGCCACGCCCACGGTGAACCTCCAGGTGGACGCCCGCCTGGTGAACGACCTGATCCTGGGCATGGAACAGGTGAATCTGCGCATCGTGCGGCCCGGGCAGACGCTGCAGACCCGCGTCCGGGTGGCCCCCTACCAGGCCGACACCGAGTTCAAGCTCACCCGCGCCGAGGTGGACATCCCCGGCCTGAACGCCCGGGTGGAGAATGGCCCCAGCGAGAGCTTCGCCGTCCTGGTGGGCGAGGCCCTGACCAGCGACCATCCGCTGGTCCAGGAGAACAAGGGGCGCATCCAGGGCACCCTGCGGATCTACACCGACCTGAGCAGCACGCCGCACCTCGAGGTGCCGGTCCGGTATCTGCTGCGGATCTGACCCTGGAGGACTCCACGTTGCGTGCTCTGCGTTTCCGAGATCCCGCAGGTGCCATCCGCGAGGCCCTGTTCCTGCTGGGCGTGAGCCTGGCGCTGGCCGTGGGCCTCTGGCTGGCGCGACCGGATCGGCTGCCGCTGCAGGCCGATTCCCAGGCCTACGCCCTGGACCTGTCGGCCCCGCTCATCTCGGTGGACGAGGCGCTGGTCGCCTACCAGGACGGCAGCCGCTTCTTCGTCGACACCCGGGCGGGCGATCCGTCCGGCCGCGCCAGCATCCCCGGCAGCTTCCTGATCCGCGAGCAGCACCTGCTGGAGGATCTCGAGGCCATGGGCGATTTCCTGTTCCCCGAGGATCCGCTCATCCTCTACGGCGCCGGTCACCCGCTGCCCGTGGATGCGGTGGCCGCACGCCTGCAGACCCGGGGATTCGAGAACGTGGTCATCCTGCAGGGCGGCCTCGAGGCCTGGCGACGGGCCGGCGGGGAGATCGCGGGCCAGGAGGGTGCCCATGAGTGATCGCGATCCGACCCCCGGCAGCGGCGCCACGTCGGGTCGCCTGCTGTTCAGCGATCTGGTGGGATTGCTCTCCCGCTGGGCGGTGGGCATCGTCTTCATCTATGCCAGCCTGGACAAGCTGATCCATCCCGAGGCCTTCGCCCAGGCCATCGCCAACTACCGCATGGTTCCCCTGGCCCTGCTGCACCCGTTCGCCTGGTTCCTGCCGGTGCTCGAGGTGGTGGCCGGCATCGCCCTGGTGGTGGGCTGGCAACGGCGTGGCGCCGCCCTCCTGAGCGCCGCCATGACGGTCATGTTCATCGTGGCCATCGCCCTGGCGCTGTTGCGCGGGCTCGACATCTCCTGCGGCTGCTTCGACACGGCGGGCGGCCACGGCGTGGGCCTGGATCTGCTCATCCGCGACGTCTTCCTGCTCGTGGGCGCGGTGTTGCCGCTGCTGATCCCCCGCGATCGCTGGTCGGTGGATCACTGGCGTTCTCGGGGGTCGGAGCCGGGCCAGAGAACATGATCATCGTATTCTCTTTTGGTCCTGCCTAAATGTTCGCCGAGCGGGCGGCCGGGGTTTGACTTGCCCCGCCCGGTCCGCGATATTTGGCCGCGAGAAGCCGTCAAGGAGACGGTCATCTGGATCCGCCGAGGAGGAAGCTCATGCCCGCGATCGTCGATCCCGCCAAGTGCACCGGCTGCGAAGAGTGCATCGAGGTCTGCCCCACCGAGTGCATCAGCCTCGTCGACGGCAAGGCCGTGGTCGATCAGGACGACTGCACCGACTGCGAGGCTTGCGTGGACGTCTGCCCCGAGGACGCCATCAGCATGGAGTAAGGCTCCATGGCCTGCGTCGTTTCGCCCCCGGGCCCCGCGCCCGGGGGCTTTTTTTCGGCCGCCCGCGCGGCCACCTACGGGAGATCCTCAAGCCCCCGGTTCTCCCGCCGATGCCCACTCACGGAGCCCAGAGCGGACGGACCCGCGACGAGAGGCTGGAGCCGTGAGCCACATCGAGACCCTGCGAGCCGCGCTGCCACCCGATGCACACGCCGTCGTCATCGACGACAGCGCCACCATGCGGCGCATCTTCGCCAAGCAGCTGGACGACCTCGGCCTCGAGGTCAGCGCCTTCAATGACGGTCGCGAGGCCCTCGACGGCCTCGAGCAGCAGATCGACCGGACCACCATCATCTTCTCGGACATCCAGATGCCGACCATGGACGGCTTCGAGTTCTGCTGGCGCCTGCAGCAGGCCGACTGGTACGACGGCACGCCCCTGGTGATGGTCTCCACCAACAGCGACGCCGCCAGCGTGGTGCGCGTGCTCAAGCTCGGCGCCGACGACTTCATTCCCAAGCCGTTCGGGCGCGAGGACCTGGCCCAGATCATCGCGAGGGTGCTCAGCCATGACTGAAGTGACCACGACGCAGAGCCGGACCGTCGACCGCATGCAGGTGCGCATCGAGCATCTCGACACGCTGCTCTCCCTGGCGGGCGAGGTGATCATCACCAGCGCCAATCTCCAGGATCTGGAGCGGCGCGCGAACTCGGTCACCGGCGCCGGCGGCTTCAACCAGGATTCCCTGCACCTGATCAAGTCCAGCAACGAGGCCACCCGCCGCATCAGCCAGGACCTGCACGAGCTGGTCATGGCCATCCGCCTGGTCGAGATCGAGGAGACCTTCCGCCTGCTGCGCCGGCCAGCCCGTGACCTCTGCCGCAATCTCGGCCGTGACGCCGACGTGGTCTTCACCGGTGGCGACACGCTCATCGACAAGGCCCTCGCCGAGCGCCTGGTGGACCCGTTGCTGCACCTGTTGCGCAACGCGGTGGATCACGGCATCGAGGCCCCCATGGACCGCAAGCAGGCGGCCAAGGAACTCCGCGGCCGCGTCGAGATCCGGGCCACCGATGCCGAGCACCACACCGAGCTGGTGGTCCGCGATGACGGCGCGGGGATCGACGAGACGACCGTGCGCGCCCTCGCCGCCGAGCGGCTGGGCGAGGCCGCAGCCCGCATGCCCCTGCTCGACCTGCTCTGCCAGCCAGGCCTGAGCACGGCCATCGCCGTGTCCGCCACCAGCGGGCGGGGCGTGGGACTGGATCTGGTGCGGTCGGTGGTGGACGAGTTCGACGGCGAGATCGAGCTGGCCACGACACCGGGACAGGGCAGCGTCTTCACCCTGCGCATTCCCAAGCTGCGTGCGGTGAACATCATCGACGCGCTCACGCTGCGCGCGGGCCCCGACCTCTATGCCCTGCCCATCGAGCAGGTGGTGGCGAACATCGGCCTGCCCCGGGACGCCATCCGCACGGCCTTCGATCGCAGCCGGCACTTCCTGCATCACGACGAGGTGGTCCCCCTGTTCTGCCTGCAGGAGATCCTGGGCCAGGGCGAGCTGGAGGACGACCACGACCCGCTGCCGGTGATCATCCTGCGCGGACGGTCCGGCAACGCCGCCTTCGTGGTCAGCGAGTTCCTCGGCCCGCAGAAGCTGGTGAACATCCCCCTGGACGAGGGCCTGGACCATCATCAGGCCATCGCCGGCACCGCCGTCTTCACCGGCGGTCGCCTGGGTCTGACCGTGGACGTGGATGCCCTGGTGACGGCCGTCCATGGCGACCCCGCCGCGGCCGCCGCCGAGCTGATCGACGCGGCCACGGACGCCGCGGCCCCCGGTTCCGCTGCTGGCCTCGCGGGCGCCCCGACCGCGGCGCGCCAGGACCCCGTCGCCGGCGCCCCCGGCACCGGCGCCCGTCCCGGTCCCGGGACCCCGGAAGACCTGCCGGCCGAGGGCGACGAGGCCGCCAGCCTGCGGCGCGAGCTCCAGGACGGCCTGCAACACCTCCAGGACACGCTCCTGAGCCTGGAATCCGACACCGGCGACCCCGAGCATCTCAACGGAGCCTTCCGGCGCCTGCACGCCGCCAAGGGACACTTCACCGTCCTGGACGCCGACGGCCCCGCCGCCCTGGCCCACCATCTGGAGACCGTGCTGGACTACCTGCGCGCCGAGCGGCTGGCGCTCAACCCCGAGCGCATGGACCTGCTGCTGGACGGCGTCACGTACCTCAACGCGGCCGCCGAGCAGCTTCCCGGCGTGCCCGCGGACCCGCCTCCCGCCCTGCTGAGCGGCCTGCAGGAACTCACCGACGCCCAGACCGTCGCCGCCGAGGATGGCGTCGCCCTGGGCGATCTCATCCGCCAGCCCTTCGACCTCTCCCCCACGGTCCAGCTCCAGGTGCTCAGCGCGCTGAAGCGCGGCGAGCGCACCTACGAGACGTACCTGAACTTCGATCCCGGCCGCCAGCCGGGCTTCATGGCCGCCTACATCCTGCTGCGGCGCATCGGCGCCACCGGCACCGTGCTGGCCACGCTGCCCTCCATCCAGGACATCGAGGAGGGCCGCTGCGGCCGCGAGGTCAAGGTGCTCTGGTCCACGGCCCTGGACGAGGGCGCCGTGGACGACCTCTACGACCGGCTCGCGTCCCTCTACAACCTGAACGAGCATCGGACGATTCCGACGACGATCTTCCGGTACGAGGGGGCGGGGTAGGGGCGGCCTTCTTCGCGCTGGTCCTCGCGAACGGGCGGCCTGGACGGCCGCCCGTTCTGCTGCGGAGACGCGCGAAGAAGGCCGCCCCTACCCCGCCCGCGTCCGGGAGAGAGGGTCGCCGGGTCTCGTCCGGATGACGTGGAAGCGGGGGGATGGCGCCACGCACGAAACCCGACCTTGCGGGCGGCGGTGTGCGCGAGGGTGCCGGGGGTGGGCTGACGGCTTCTTTCGCGCAACTCCGCAGCAGCCGGGGGGCCGGCTCACGGCCCCCCGGCGCGAGGACATGCGCGAAAGAAGCCGTCAGCCCACCCCTCAGACATCCTCGAGCACCACCGCCGTCCCATACGCCAGGATCTCCGCCGCATGCTCCATCATCTCGCAGGTGGAGAACCGGACCCCCACCACCGCGTTGGCCCCGTTGGCGCGGGCGTGCTCGACCATGCGATCGAGGGCCTGCTCACGGCTCTCGGCGATCATCTTGGTGTAGTCGGCGATCTCGCCGCCCACCATGTTCTTGATGCTCGCGATGACGTCGTGGCCGAGGTGGCGGGCGCGGATGGTGTTGCCGCGCACCAGACCCACCACCTTGACGATCCGCTTGCCCGGGATCTCATCCAGCGTGACGACCAGCATGGGGTTCCTCCGTCAGCGGACCACGTCGTCGTAACGGTCGCGTTTGCGGGTGAAGAAGCGCTCGCGCATCACCGAGACCAGCAACATCAGCAGCCCGACGGCCACGGCGAGGACGCCGAGGCGCGCGAGCAGGGGCAGGGCGGCGGTGATCAGCAGGGCGCCCAGGCGCAGCAGCACGTAGCCGGCCACCACGGCCAGGCCCAGCAGCAGGAGCAGCCAGCCGAACCGTCGTTCGCCCCGGTGATAGACCCGCTGGTGGAAACGTTCCCACGCCTCGCGGGGCGGCTCGCGAAGCTCGAGATGGCCGGTGAAGGCCTCCAGTTCCTGCAACTGCTCCAGTTCCCGCCGGGCGTGCACGTCGTCGCGTAGCCAGCGCTCGACCAGGGTGCGCTGGTCCGGATCCAGTTCCCCGTCGAGGTAGGCGGAGATCAACGGCCCGTCGGTGGCGGGATCGTAGCGACGCGGCGGCGTCATGGCGTCACCCCCCGGTCGCCGAGGCGGTCGCGGATGCTGCGGCGCGCGGCGTGCAGCCGCGACATGACCGTCCCCAGGGGGATGTCCAGCAACCCGGCGATCTCCCGGTACTTCAGGCCCTGGAAGGTGTAGAGCAGGAACACCTCCCGCAGCTGGGGACCGAGGGCGTCCACGGCGGCCCACAGACGCCGGCGCAACTCCTCCGCCTCGGCCACCTGCAGCGGCGACGGCAACCGGGACGGTTCGGTGACCCACTCCAGCGGGCAGTCGCCCCGGTGGCGGGCCTGGTCGCGCCGCTGGTTGAGGGCCGTGTTCCGCAGGATGCGGTAGAACCAGGGGAAGAACGGCTCACCCACGCGGAACCGGCCCAGCGACCGGTGGACCCGCAGGAAGGTCTTCTGCACGGCATCCATGGCGTCGTCGTGGTTGCCCACGAATCCCAGGGCGATGCCGTGGGCTCGCTGCCGGTAACGCTCCATGAGGGCCTCGAATCCCGCGCTGTCACCGTCCTGGAAGCGGACGATGTCGTGCTGATCGGCGTCGCCCTCGCGCCCGGCGGGGGCCTCCTGAGGGGGCAGTACCCCGCCGCCGGCGTCGGTATTCGCGGCCAGGCGGAACCACCGGACGGTCGGGACGAGAGGCGACATGGGCGCTCCGGGTCAGCGGTCGGCCTGCCGGCCGGACCAGAGGACGTCCTCCACGCCGGCGGCATGGTTGGCGTGCCGCGCGGCGGTGAACAGCAGGTCGCTCAGGCGGTTGAGGTAGACGATCACGCCATCGGGAATGACGACGCCCTGGTCCCGGCGTTCGACGGCCTTGCGCTCGGCGCGACGGCAGGAGGTGCGCGCCAGGTGCAGGGCGGCGGCGGCCGGGTGCCCGCCGGGCAGGATGAAGGCGCGCAGCGGCGGCAGCGGCGCGCCGAGGCGGTCGATCACCGGTTCGAGATCGGCGCCGGCGATGCCCAGATCGGCGCCGGGATCGGCGGCGAGCTTCTCGCAGCGCGGCGGATCGGCGAGGATGGCGCCCATCGCGAAGAGGTCGCGCTGGATGGCGGTGAGGTCGTCGAGGAGCTCGGCTGCCGTCGCGGGCAGGGTCGCGATGCCCAGGCCGATGGCGCTGTTGACCTCGTCGACCTCGCCGTAGAGGTCCACGCGAGGGTCGGCCTTGGTGGTGCGTGAGCCGTCGAACAGGCCGGTCTGTCCGCCGTCGCCGGTGCGGGTGTAGATACGGGGCACGGATCGATCCTCCAGTGTGGCGATCGCCCATGATAGTCACGACCAGGGGGGGCATGGCAAGCACGGAGGGAAAAACGTCGGGAAGTCCCGTCGCCGGGGAGTCCCGTCTCGGGCGGTCCCGTCGCCGGAAAGTCCCGGGTCCGGACCGGAGGCCGCACCGGCAGGATACCGGTCGGGATCTCGGTCAGCATGCTCGGGCTCGACCTGTGGACGGATGGGAGCGCGCGGCGCCTGGCCGTCCGGCCCGGACCCTGGAGTCGGCCAGTGATGGGGGCGAGCCGACCCCGCGAGCAGGCATGGTGCATCCCCCAACGCTGCAGATCACCACCCGCTCACGACGGGAATGGCCATCGGAGGGCAGATCGTTACGTAAAGATTTCCACAAATTCAGCGCCGGCCACTCGGCCGGCGGACGCACCGGTCAGCGGACCGGCCGGCGCGCCGGTCGCCGCGCCGGTCGCCGCGCCGGTGGCGGGGCCGTCAGGCGCCAGGGAAGTCCCGCGCCAGCAGCCGCTCCCAGATCACCTCGTGATCGGCCTCGTCCGCGCTCGCGAGGAGGGCCTGCTCCGGATCCTCGCAGACCAGATCCTCGCGGCGCTGGATCAGCGACTCCGGCAGGTGCGCCTGGAAGTCATCCGCGGTGTAGGGGCGCCAGCGGTGCCAGAAATGCAGGTGCCAGATCACGAAGCGGTGGGCCCGGCCGCGGCCCTTCGCGTCGTCGCCGAAGTGCTCGAGGGCGTGGTCCAGGTAGCGCCGCATCACCGCCCAGCGCTCCGCCACCGTCGGGTGCCAGGGCGCGCCGGTGGCCAGCTCGCGGAAGATCCAGGGCTTGATCAGACAGCCGCGCGCCACGAGGAAGGAGCGGACCGGCGTCTCCCGTCGGCGTCGCTCCAGGTCCCAGGGGGTCAGCAGGTCGCCATTGCCCAGGACGGGGACACGCACGGCGTCGGCCACCGCGGCGATCACCCCCCAGTCCGCACTCCGCTTGTAGCGCTGCGCGCGGGTGCGGCCGTGGACCACCACGGCGTCGGCGCCGGCAGCCTCGGCGCCGCGGGCGATGTCCACGGCGTTGATGCGGTCCTCGCTCCAGCCGCTGCGGATCTTCACCGACAGCGGCACGTCCACCGCCGCGCGCACGGCGGCCACCAGGGCGGCCAGTCGCGTGGGGCGCTTCAGCAGGGCGGCGCCGCTCCCGCGGCGGGTGACCAGATCGATGGGGCAGCCGAAGTTCAGGTCGATGAACCGGGCGCCGCGATCCACCGCGATCCGCGCGGCCTGCGCCAGGACGTCGTCCCGGTTGCCGGCCAGCTGGATGCCGAAGGTATCCTCGCTGGGGTGGTGCCGCATGAGGGGGCCTTCGCCGCCCTTCAGCAGCTTGTGGGCCAGGACCATCTCGCTGCAGGTCAGGTCGGCGCCGAACTCGCGGCAGAGGCGGCGATAGGGCAGGTTGCCGCCCTGCGCCATGGGAGCCATGGCGATCACGTCGGTGAAGTAACGGGAAAACGGGCCCATCCGCGCCTGCCTCCGGTCCATCGACGGCGGCGGCCGCCCGGTGGAGGCGGCCGCCGCGGGAAAGCTGTCGGCTGCCGTTCTAGCCGCCGTCGAGCATGGGGTTCTCGTCGAATCCGTGCCAGCCCTCGGGGTCGGCCATGTAGTCGTAGGTGTTCTTCAGCAGCGCGTAGTGCCGCTGCTCCTCCTCGGCCAGGTGCTGGAAGATCTCGCGCGCACGCTCCGACTTCACCGTGGAGACCGCGTTGGCATACATGTGGTAGCCCTTGCGCTCGACGCCCATGGCCCCCTGGACGATCTCCAGCTCCGACGCCTGGGCGTCGTAGGGATCGCTGGCATTCTCGAGCGCGCGCTCGAAGATCTCGCGGGCCGAGGAAGGCGGCGGATCGGCCTGCGGCTCCATGTCCTCGGGATTCTCGTTCTCCAGGAGCTGGGCCTTCAGCTTCAGCAGGTACTCCTTGTGCTCCTTCTCGTCCTTGGCGAGGGACGCGAAGAGGTCGCGCTCGAGGGAGCTGGGCGCGTTCTCCGCCCGATCCTGATAGAACGTCATGCCGGCTTCCTCGAACTCCACGGCCTTGTCCATGATCTCCAGGCACTCGCGCACGTCGTCGTTCATCCGCGTCCTCCTCGGTGACGGCTCAGGTGATTCACACGCGCAAACAAACTACACACGGGCTGCGCTGGCAACCACACCAGCCTGAAGGTTGCCGCAGGGCCGTAAGGAGCTAGCTTGTCCAGACTCGCGTTTTCATCACGCCCACGACCATGTCCCGGGGCGACGGTACCGGGGTTGACGAGGAGAACGGCATGGCGAACCTGCACGACCTGCTCGCGGAGAAGATCCCCGCCTGGCGCGACGACCTCTCCACGCTGGCGAAGAACCACGGCGACCAGGTGATCAGCGAGGTCACCGTGGCGCAGGCCCTCGGCGGCATGCGTGGCGTCAAGGCCATGGTCTGCGACACCAGCGAGGTGCCGCCGGACCGGGGCCTGCTCATCCGCGGCACGCCGCTCGGCGAGCTGACCGATCGCACCCCCGAGGACATCTTCTTCCTGCTCTGCACCGGCGAACTGCCCGACGACGACGCCCGCGAGGATCTCCGTGCCGACCTCGCCCGCCGTGCCGTGGTGCCGGACTACGTCTGGCAGGTCCTCGAGAGCCTGCCCGCCGAATCCCACCCCATGTGCATGCTCGACACCGCCGTGCTGGCCATGCAGGGCGAGAGCGAGTTCGTCAAGGCGTACGATGCCGGCGAGGCCAAGACCGAGTTCTGGCGCTCCATGCTCGAGGACTGCCTCACGCTGCTGGCCCGCATGCCCACCATCGCGGCGGCCATCTATCGCCAGCGATTCGGCAAGGGCCCGCGCATCGCGCCGGAGGCGGACCTGGACTTCTCCAGCAACTTCGCCCACATGCTCGGGCTGCGGGACGAGCACGTCGAGGTGACCGACGCCCTGCGCCTGTACCTGGTGCTGCACTGCGACCACGAGGGCGGCAACGTCTCGGCCCACACCTGCTCGCTGGTGGGCTCGGCGCTCAGCGACGCCTACTACTCCGTCTCCGCCGGCCTCAATGGCCTGAGCGGTCCGCTGCATGGCCTGGCCAACCAGGAATGCCTGAACTGGGTGCTGCAGGTGCGCGAGCGCTTCGGCGGCGTGCCCAGCGAGGAGCAGCTGCGCGACTTCACCTGGGAGACCCTGAATTCCGGCCGCGTGATCCCGGGCTACGGCCACGCCGTCCTGCGCGTCACCGACCCCCGGTTCACCGCCCTGGTGGAATTCGGCAACCAGCACTTCCCCGACGACGAGATCGTCAAGCTGGTCAGCCGGATCTACAACGTGGTGCCCGAGGTGCTCAAGGAGCACGGCAAGGCCAAGAACCCCTGGCCCAACGTGGACGCTGCCAGCGGTGCCATCCTCTACCACTACGGCATGTCCGAGTTCGCGTACTACACCGTGATGTTCTCGGTGTCCCGCGTCATGGGCATGTGCGCGCAGCTGGTCTGGAACCGCGCCATGCTCGCGCCCATCGAGCGGCCCAAGTCGGTGACCCTGGACTGGCTGAAGAAGCAGGTGAGCGGGGCCTGAGATCGAGCCCCCGCCCCCCCTGGCCGGCCGCCTTTCCTGGCGGCCGGCTTTTTGTTATCATATTTGCGGATTTGCTCGTCCGTACGACCTCCCCGGAAGGTGTCCCATGCGCGCCCTGCTGTGCGTCCTGCTGCTCGCGGCCTGCCCCGCCCTCGCCGGCGTGACCATCACCGTCCTGGACGTGGGACAGGGTGACGCCACCCTGGTGCGCTCGAGCACCGGCGGCACCCTCCTGTTCGACGGCGGGCCCAATGGCCGTGGCAACTCCGTGATCCTCCCCTACCTCGCCAGCCAGGGCATCACCAGCCTGGACTACATCGTGGCCAGCCACTACCACGCCGACCACATCGGCGGCCTGGACGAGGTCTACGCGCAGACCGGCGCCACGGGTGGCGTCTGGGACCGCGGCTGGGATTACACCACGATCACCTACGGCGACTACGCCAGCACCGTGGCCGCGGATCGCCAGACCCTCGCGTCCGGCCAGGTCTTCGACCTCGGCGGGGACGTCACCGTCACGTGCATCGCCCTCAACGGCAATGGCCAGCTCGCACCGCCCCATGACGACGGTTCCCTGGAGAACGAGTACGGCGTGGCGCTGCTCGTGGAGTGCGGCGACTTCGACTACTTCCAGGCCGGCGACCTCATCGGCATCGACGACGGCGGCCACGTGGACATCGAGACCAGCGTCGCCGCCTCCCTGAGCGCCCTGGGCAAGGCCGACCTCGAGGTCTACAAGGTCAACCACCACGGCAGCTACACCAGCAGCAACGCCACCTTCCTCAACACCGTCACGCCCGAGGTGGCGGTGATCTCGGTGAGCGAGACCAACTCCTACGGCCACCCGCACCAGGAGCCCATGCAGCGCCTGCAGGCCCGCGACGTGTTCGTCTACCAGACCACCGCGGGCAACGGCTGGGTGCTGCCGCCCGAGGACATGACCGTGGTCGGCGGCCACGTGACCATCGCCACCGAGGGCGCGGGCACCTACACCGTGGACGGCGACCCCTGGGAGATGGACGAGCAGAGCCCCACCACGGCGCCCACCGCCCCGGAAGCCTTCGCGCTGCTCGGCAACCATCCCAACCCGTTCAACCCCGCCACCAGCATCGTGGTGGTGAGCGACCACGGCGGCGCGGGCCTGCTGGAGGTGTACGACCTTGCCGGCCGGCGGCACTGGCGCGAGCGCTTCGCGGCACCCGCCGGACGGCATGCCCTGACCTGGCATGGCCACGACGCCACGGGCCGCGCCCTGCCCACGGGCGTGTATCTCTACCGCGTCACCCTGCCCGACGGCACGGGCAGCGGCCGCATGGTCCTGGTCCGCTAGCGCCGACCGGACCCTCGCACTCCGGGATGGACACGGTGGTGGCGGCAGGCTAGGATCTGCCCCCGGCCGTTCGGTTCATCACGCTGGACTCCGGGGGTCGTCATGCACGCCGCTCATCCTGCCCTGCTCGTCCTCGAGGACGGCACCCGCTGGCCCGGCCACGGCTTCGGCGCCGAGGCGGTGGTCACCGGCGAGGTGGTCTTCAACACCAGCCAGACCGGCTACCAGGAGATCCTCTCCGACCCCAGCTACGAGGGCCAGCTGATCACCCTGACCATGCCGCAGATCGGCAACACGGGCGTCAATCACGACGACCTCGAGAGCGATCGCGTGCGCGCCGCGGCGCTCGTCTGCCGGGAGCTCTCGCCGGTGGTCAGCAGCTGGCGGGCGACCGCCGACCTGCCCGGCTGGCTGCGGCGGCACGGCGTGCCCGGCATCACCGGCCTGGATACCCGGGCCCTGGTGCTGCACCTGCGCCAGCGCGGCACCATGCGCGGCGCGCTGGGGGCCGGGGCGGCGGCGGACCCGCAGACCCTGCTGGATGCGGCCCGCAGCTGCCCCACCATGACCGGCAGCGACCTGACCGGAGCGGTCAGCTGCCGCGAGCCCTATGCGGGCCCCGCGCCGCCGGATGGCGTCCGCTGGCGCGTGACCGCCTACGACTTCGGCATCAAGCGCTCCCTGCTGCGCGAACTCGCCGCCCGGGGCTGTGCGGTCACCGTGGTGCCAGCGGACACGCCGGCCGCCGCCGTGCTGGCCCAGTCGCCCGACGGCGTCTTCCTGAGCAATGGCCCGGGCGACCCCGCCGCCGCCACCGGCGCCATCGCCACGGTGCGAGGACTGCTGGGCGAGGTGCCGCTGTTCGGCGTCTGCCTCGGTCACCAGCTCCTGGCCCTGGCCCTGGGCGCCCGCACCGAGAAGCTCCGGTTCGGCCACCGCGGCGGGAACCATCCCGTGCGCGACGTCGAGAACGGCCGCGTGGAGATCTCGGCGCACAATCACGGTTTCGCCGTGGACGCGGGCAGCCTGCCCGCCCACGTCCGGATCACCCACGTCAGCCTCAACGACGGTTGCTGCGAGGGTCTCGCCGTGCCCGGGCTGCGCGCCTTCGCGGTGCAGTATCACCCCGAGAGCAGTCCCGGCCCCCACGATTCCGGTCATCACTTCGACCGCTTCACGGCCCTCATGGCCCGGCCCCCGGAGGTGCATCGTGCCGAGGCGTGAGGACATCCGCTCCATCCTGATCCCCGGCTCCGGGCCCATCACCATCGGCCAGGGCTGCGAGTTCGACTACTCCGGCGTGCAGGCCTGCAAGGTGCTGCGCGAGCTGGGCTACCGGGTGATCCTGGTCAACAGCAACCCGGCCACCATCATGACCGACCCCGGACTGGCCGACGCCACGTACATCGAGCCGCTGCATCCGGCCCTGGTGGAGACCATCATCGCCCGCGAGCGGCCCGACGCCCTGCTGCCCACCGTGGGCGGCCAGACCGGCCTGAACCTGGCCGTCCAGCTGGCCGAGCGCGGCGCCCTCGCCCGGCACGGGGTGGAGCTCATCGGCGCCCGGCTGGCGTCCATCCGCCTGGCCGAGGACCGCCGCGCCTTCCGCGAGGCCATGCAGCAGGCCGGCGTGCCGGTCCCTCCGAGCGTCACCTGCACCAGCGTGGCCGGGGCCGAGGCCGCCGCCCGGGAGATCGGCTTTCCGATCCTGGTGCGGGCCAGCTTCACCCTCGGCGGCGCCGGCAGCGGCATGGCCGCCGACGCCGCGAGCTTCCGCGAGCTGGCCGCCCACGGCCTGCGCGAGAGCCCGGTGGGCGAGATCCTGGTGGAACGGTCGCTGGCCGGCTGGAAGGAGTTCGAGCTGGAGGTCATGCGCGACCGCGCCGACAACTTCGTGACCGTCTGCACCATCGAGAACCTGGACGCCATGGGCGTGCACACCGGCGACTCGCTCACCGTGGCGCCGGCCATGACCCTCACCGACAAGGAGCAGCAGCACCTGCGCGACCTCGCCCGCCGGGTCCTGCAGGCCGTGGACGTGCAGACCGGCGGCAGCAACGTCCAGTTCGCGGTGCATCCCCGGACCGGCGAGACCTTCGTCATCGAGATGAATCCACGCGTCTCGCGGTCGTCCGCGCTGGCGAGCAAGGCGACCGGCTTTCCCATCGCCAAGCTGGCCGCCCAGCTCGCCGTGGGCCTGACCCTCGACGAGGTGACCAACGACATCACCGGCGCCACCCCCGCCAGCTTCGAGCCCAGCCTGGACTACTGCGTGGTGAAGGTCCCCCGCTGGAACTTCGAGAAGTTCCCCGAGGTGGACGCCACCCTCGGTCCGCAGATGAAGTCGGTGGGCGAGGTCATGGCCATCGGCCGCACCTTCGCCGAGGCCCTGAACAAGGCCCTGCGCGGCCTGGACACCGGCCTGGACGGCTTCGGCGGCGCGCTGGCCGACCTCGCCGACCCCGGCGCGGCCGACGACCCCGGGCTGCTCGCCCGCCCCACGGTCAGCCGGCTGGCCAACCTGGCCGCCTGGCTGCGCGCCCACCTGGACTCGGCCGACGCCATCGATCGCGCGGCGGCGAGCAGCGGCTGGGATCGGTGGTTCCTCGCCCAGCTGGCCCGGATCCTCGCGCACGAACGGGAGGTCTCCCGCGCCGCCGCGCTCACGCCCGAACTGCTCCACCGGGCCAAGCAGCACGGCCTGAGCGACGCCGCCCTCGCCCGCCTGCGCGGCACCCGGGAGGGCGACATCCGCGCCCGCCGCCAGCAGTGGGCGCTGCGCCCCCGCTACTACCAGGTGGACACCTGCGCCGGCGAGTTCGCCGCCACCACACCCTATCTCTACTCCCACCACGAGAGCGGCAGCGACGCCCCGCCCACCCGGCGCCCCAAGGCCATGATCCTCGGCGGCGGCCCCAACCGCATCGGCCAGGGCATCGAGTTCGACGCCTGCTGCGTCCAGGCCTGCTGGGCCCTGCGCGACCTGGGCTACGAGACCATCATGGTCAACTGCAACCCCGAGACCGTCTCCACCGACTACGACACCGCCGACCGCCTCTACTTCGAGCCGCTCACCCTGGAGGACGTGCTGGGCATCGTGGAACGCGAGCGGCCCGACGGGGCGCTGGTGCAGTTCGGCGGCCAGACGCCCATCAACCTGGCTGACGGCCTGGCCGCCGCCGGCGTGCCCATCTGGGGCACCCCGCCCGACAGCCTGGACCTGGCCGAGGATCGCGGCCGGTTCGGCGCCCTGCTGCGCGAGCTGGAGATCGACCATCCCCGCTGGGGGCTGGCCCACGACCGCGACCAGGCCCACCACATCGCCAGGGAGATCGGCTACCCGGTGCTGGTGCGCCCGAGCTTCGTCCTGGGCGGCCGCGCCATGGCCATCGCCGATGACGAACCCCAGCTCGACCGTTTCCTGACCGCAGCCACGGCGGTCTCGCCGGGCGCGCCCGTGCTCATCGACCAGTACATCGAGGACGCATACGAGGTGGACGTCGATGCGGTGGCCGACGGCGAGGACGTGGTGCTCATGGGCGTGATGCAGCACATCGAGGAGGCCGGCGTCCACTCCGGCGACAGCGCCTGCGTGCTGCCCCCGTACAAGGTGAGCCTCTACCATCTGGACCTCATCCGCAGGGCCACCGAGAAGCTGGGCCGCGCCCTGAAGGTGCGCGGCCTGATGAACGTGCAGTATGCCGTGAAGGAAGACGACGTCCTGGTCCTCGAGGTCAACCCCCGCGCCAGCCGCACGGTGCCGTTCGTGAGCAAGGCCACGGGCGTGGACATCGCCGGCGTGGCGGCCCGGGTGCAGGCCGGGCTCTCGCTGCGCGACCTGGGCATCCTGCAGACCCCGCCGGTGGACGGGTTCTTCGTCAAGGAGAAGGTGATGCCCTTCGACAAGTTCCCGGGCGTGGACCCGCGCCTGGGCCCGGAGATGCGCAGCACCGGCGAGGTCATGGGCCACGCGGCGCGCTTCGGCCATGCCGTGGCCAAGGCCATGCTCGCCGCCGGCAACCCGCTGCCCGAGCACGGCGGCGTGCTGATCACGGTGAACGATCATGACAAGTCCGGCGCCATCCGCATCGCCCGGGATCTGCACCGCATGGGCTTCACGGTCCACGCCACGGCGGGCACGGCGGCAGCCATCGGTCGCGTCGGCGTGCCGGTGCAGGCGGTGGCCAAGGCCGGCGCGGAGGGGACCACCACCGTGGACCTGATCACGTCGGGGGCGGTGCAGCTGGTGATCAACACGCCGCTGGGCGCCCAGGCCCGGGCGGACCAGCAGGCCATGTACGCGGCCGCCATCGCGCACCGCGTGCCGCTGATCACCACCCTGTCGGCGGGTCAGGCCGCGGTGGGCGGGATCCGCGCCCTGCGCGAGCGCGCCCTGCGGGTGCGACCGCTCCAGGAGCACCACGCCCTGCGGCGGCGGGCGGCGCGG
>CAZWYF010000045.1:1673-7351 GCA_964637835.1 uncultured Fibrobacteraceae bacterium | reverse complement strand
CGGCAGGCGGCGCGACCGTGGCCGGCGGGCGGCGCGACCGTGGCCGGCGGGCGGCGCGACCGTCCGGTCGGCGCGGCCAGCTCAGCCGGCGAGGATCAGCCCGTGGATCACCAGGTCCAGTGGACGACCGTTCTTGCGCGCGGCGCCGCGCAGGACCCCCTCCCGCGTGAAGCCGCACTTCTCCAGGACGCGGCAGGACGCCAGGTTGTCGCCGAACGTGCGCGCCGTGAAGCGGGAGAGGCCATGCGTGTCGGCCGCCCAGGGCAGGAAGGCCTGCAGCGCGGCGGTGGCCAGACCCCGTCCCCAGTGGCGCCGCCCGATCCAGTAGCCGAGCTCCCCGTCGTGCCGGAAGTTGGGCACCGCCGAGAGGATCACGCCGACCCCGCCCACCAGACCGTCCGGTCCGGCGATGACCAGATTCTCCGGTGGATCCAGCTCCCGCTGGCGCCCCACCCACCGGATGGCCGCCTCGAGATCGTAGGGGCGGGGAAAGAGATCGGTCAGGCGGTCCCAGATGGCCGGGTCGTCGGCCAGGGCGGTCAGGCGGGCGAGGTCGTCCGGGCGATACGGACGCAGCCCGTAGCCGGGGACGGCCAGCGGGATGCCCGTCGGCCCGATCATGCGCGCGGCCCGGGTGCCGTCGGTGCCGCGGCCGGGGCGGCGGACGCGGTCGGCGGTTCCGGGGAACCGGCCGGGCGGTTGGGCTCGCCGCTCTGGCCGCGATCCTCCACGGCGATCACCGCGTTGGCGGCGATGGTCCAGCCCAGGAGGATCTGGGAGGGATAGTGCTTGCGATCGTTGAGTCGCGACCAGCCGGTGAGCAGGCCACAGAACCGGGCCGCGCCGCGGGCGAGCGAACCATCCAGGCGCTGGGCCAGCGTCCACAGGGGGATGGCCCCGAGGAAGGCATGACCGCTGGCGGCGTTGGCATGCTCGAAGGGACGCCAGCGGGGCGACCCGTCCCGGCTGGACGGCCGGTTGCTGCCCAGGACCCGCTGGGTGGTCCACAGCATGGGCAGGCCCACGCACATGGCCTCGAAGCTGGCCCGCGTCCAGCGCGAGAACGGGCTCGACTTCCAGAGCCAGTCCGCCGCCGCGCCCAGGCCCCAGATGAAGAACAGTTCCCGGTCCCCCGCCGGCTCGGCCAGCTGGGCCACGCGGTCACTGGCGCTGCGCGGGAAGGACCCGACCCCCAGCTCCTTCGCCTGCTGCTGTTCGCCCTGCGCCCGCAGTGATCGCCGCGCGTCCTCGAGACGGCCCTCGCGAGGATCCAGCCGGTCGGTGTGCCAGCGCTCGATGGCGGCATCGGCCCCGCTGTAGACCAGCACCGCCGCCGCACCCAGGGCCAGCCCCAGGCGGAGCAGGGCCCGTCGGCCGTACATCCGGCGCCACTGCGGACCGGTGTGCCGGAAGAGCGGCCGCCCGCGCCGGCGGACACCGCCGGTCGGCCAGACCAGCACCAGGATGAGCACCAGCAGCATCACGATCCACATCTCAGCGCTCCCAGGCCACGAGGGGTTCCTTCTGTCCGGCCGCGTCCACGGCCACGTAGACCATCTCCGCCTCGGTGACCAGTTCGTCGCGGCGCGTGTCGCGGTTGAGGGCCCGCGCCACGATGCGCACCGTCACCGAGGTGTTGCCCGAGGCCACCACCTCGCCGCTGAGGGTGAGCAGGTCGCCCACCTGGACGGGATGCCGGAAGGTGAGCTCGCGCACCACCCGGGTGGTGAAGCGGGGATTGCGGAAGCGGTCGCGGCAGCAGGCGGCGCCGGCGAGATCGATGTGGGAGATGATCACGCCGCCGAAGATGGTGCCGTAGCTGTTGGCGTCCCGCGGCAGCAGGGTGATCTTCTGGAATTCCTTCACGGTCGCGTCCCTCGGTTGCAGTGCGTGGGCGGGTTCAGTCCTCGGCGATCCAGGCGGCCGCCATGGCCGCGATGGCCGGCGCGCTGGTCAGACCAGGCGACTCGATGCCCACGAGGTTGATCAGGCCGGCGAGGTCGTCCTCCTCGCGGTGGATCACGAAATCGGCGAAGCCGTCCCGCCACCAGGCGGCCCGGCGAGGCCGCAGGCCGCAGATATCGGGCGCCATGTCCTCGGGCTCGAGGAAGGGCAGGAAGCGGCGACCGCCCTGATGGAAGGCGTCACGGCGGGCGGGGTCGACGGTGTAGTCCTCGCGAGCGTGGTCGTCCAGCGGCTGGACGTCCGGCCCCAGGCGCATGCGGCCGGCGAGGTCCAGGCAGAGGTGCACGCCCAGGCTCGAGCCGTCGGCCGGGGGGACGGGGTAGACCAGCCGGCCGACCCGGCCGTCGTGCCGCGGCGAGATGGCGAAGTAGCTGCCCTTGACCCAGCGCAGGCGCCAGTCGCGGGCGTCGAGGTCCACGCCGGCCAGGGCGGCGATGCGGTCGGCGTGGAGCCCCGCGGCGTTGACCACCCAGCGTGAGGTGTGGGTCCAGCCCTCGCGGCCGCCGGTGGCCGGCGGGCTCACCTCCACGCGCCAGCCATCGGCCTGGCGAGCGAGCCCGGTGACCTCCGCGTCGGTCATGATCTGGGCGCCGGCGGCGGCGGCACGACGGCCCAGGGCGCGGGTGCAGCCCTCGGCGTCGATGATCGCGGTGCGCGGCGACCACAGCGCCGCGACCGCGCGGATCTCCGGCTCCCGCTCCGCCACCTCGGCGGCCGTCAGCAGCCGCAGGTCCTCCACGCCGTTCTCCTGGCCGCGCTGCAGCAGGCGCTCGAGGGCCGGCACCTCCGCCTCGGCGGTGGCCACGATGAGCTTGCCGCACTCCCGGTAACGCACCTGGGCCTCGGTGCAGAAGGTCTTCAGCTGGCGGCGGCCGGCCACGCAGAGACGCGCCTTCAGCGAACCGGGCGGGTAATACATGCCCCCGTGCACCACCTCGCTGTTGCGGCTGGTGGTGCCCGCCCCCAGCAGCGACGCACGTTCCACCAGGACGGTGGTGCGGCCGGCCGCGGCCACGCAGGCCGCCGTGGCGCACCCCACCATCCCGCCCCCGATGATGGTCACGTCGACGTCGGCCATGTCAGTCCCCGCTGGCGGAGAAGTCCTCGAACGAACGACCCTGGTAGGCTCCGGTGCTCACCCACCGCAGCAACGTGCCGAAGGTCTCGGCCGGGACGAAGCCTGGCACGTAGGTGATCCCGTCGCCCGCGGCGGAGAGGAACCAGATGGTGGGCAGCCCCTCGACGCCGTAGCGCGCCTCGAGCTGCGGGTTGGCGTCGGCATCCACCATGGCGGTGACGAAGTCCTCGCGCAGCAGCTCGGCCACGGCCGGGTCGGCGTAGGTCTCGGACTTCATCTTCTTGCACCACGTGCACCATTCGGCGGTGAAGTGGATCATCACCGGCTTCTCCTGCTCGGCGCCGGCGGCCAGGGCGGCGTCGTGCGCGAGCCAGTTGAGGCCGGAATCCTCGCTGCCCGCGTCGTCGGCCGCCGCGGCGGCCAGGGCCGGGGCCGCCGTGCCCACCAGCACGCCGGCGAGCAGGAGGATGGTCATCGACAGGCGCATGGTCGGCGAGCAGGACGGGATCATGACAGCTCCTTCGCGAGGTCGGGAACGGGACCGGCCCACGGCCAGTCCGGTGGCGGCGGCGCGGTGATCAGCAGCGGGGCGGCCCCCACCGGATGGGCCGCCTGCAGCCGCCAGGCATGCAGACCGATGCCCGCCGGCTGCCGACGACGCTGCGCGCCGTACTTGACGTCGCCCCAGACGGGCCAGCCCGCCAGCGCGAGCTGGGCGCGGATCTGATGGCGCCGGCCGGTGATGGGTTCCACGGCGAGCAAGGATCGGTCCGGCTGCCGATCGAGGACACGATACCGTAATCGGGCGGGACGGGAACCTGGAAACGGGTCGGTCGCCGCCCGGGTGACGCCCTGGGCGTCGCCGCGGCCGGCCAGGTGGGCGGACAGCGCGTCCGCCGCGGTGGACGGCCCGCCCTCGGTGACCGCCAGGTAGCTCTTGCGCACGGTGTGCTCGCGGAACTGCCGGCTGAGCCGGCTGGCGGCCTTGCTCGTGCGGGCGAGCAGCAGCACGCCGCTCACCGGCCGATCCAGCCGGTGCACCAGCCCCAGGTAGACGTTGCCCGGCCGGTCGTACTTCGCCTTGAGGTAGGCGCGGGCCAGCTCCAGCGCCGTCACGTCGCCGGTGCGGTCGCCCTGGGTCAGCAGGTTCGCCGGCTTGTCCACCGCCAGCAGGTGGTTGTCCTCGAGCAGGATGCGGAGCTCGCTCACCGGCCGCGCTCCGGACCGCAACGGGCGGCGTCGGTCAGCAGCGGCGGCTGGCCGGTGTTCTCGATGACGTCATTCCAGAGCAGGCTGTCCGGATCGATGCGACGGCGGTAAGCCACGGCCTCGCGGATGGGCACGTGAACGAAACGATCATGGACCAGGCCCACCAGGCAGGCGGTGCGGCCGGCCATCGCGGCGTGGACGGCGTGGGCGCCCAGGCGTGCGGTGTAGATGGCATCGCCGGGTCCGGCGGGCTGGCTGCGGATCTGGTAGCTGGGGTCGATGTACTTGATGGTCACCTCGTGGCCGCGGCCGGCGAAGTGCTCGCCCATGGCCTGCTCGAGGAACGGTCCGACGTCGCCCAGCCTGCGGTTGCCCGAGGCGTCGGTCCCCTCGGAGGGGACCAGTTCCTGCCCCGCGCCCTCGGCCACCAGCACCACGGCGTGGTGCCGGCGCGCCAGGCGCTCCTGCAGGTGGGCGAACAGTCCGCGCCGCCCCTCCAGCTGGAAGGGCACCTCGGGCACCAGCACGACGTTGACCTCGTTGGTCGCGAGCACGGTATGCGCGGCGATGAACCCGGACTCCCGACCCATGACCTTCACCAGCCCGATGCCCTCGGGTGCGCCGTGGGCCTCGGCGTGGGCGCCCATCACCGCACGGACGGCCTCGGCCACCGCCGTCTCGAAGCCGAACGATCGCTGCACGAAGGCGAGGTCGTTGTCGATGGTCTTGGGGATCCCCACCACGGCGAGGTCCAGGCCGCGGCGACCCACCTCCTCGGCGATGGCCAGGGCGCCCTTCTGGGTGCCGTCGCCGCCGATGGCGAAGAGGATCTGGATGTCCTGGTTCTCCAGGGTGTCGACGATCTCGGCGGTCTGGCGGCCGCCGCCGCGCGCGGTGCCCAGGATGGTGCCACCCAGGTTGTGGATGGAGCGCACGTCCGTGGGCGTCAACGGCATGGGCGCCGGCTCGGCGCCCGGAAGCAGTCCCTGGTAGCCGTAGCGGATCCCGCTGATCCGCCGCACGCCGTAGCGATGCCAGAGCGTCAGCACCAGCGCCCGGATCACGTTGTTCAGGCCGGGACACAGGCCCCCGCAGGTGACCATGGCGGCGTGGACGTGCTCGGGATCGAAATGGACGTGCTCGCGCGGGCCGGCCAGCTCGAGCCAGCCCGCCGGCCCCACGGCCGGCGGTCGCTGGCCCGTCTCGCCATCGATGTCCAGGAGGACGCGGTGGTCGTCACGGACGTAGTCGGCCAGGCAGTCGTGCGGGTCGCTCGACAGGCGGATGGGCGAGGGCCGCGTGGCCGCCCCCAGCCGCTCGATGGACAGGTCGAGAGGTCGTTCGCTCATGGTCGCCTCCAGGGTCGCGTCGATGGCCCTGGGCCCAACCTAGCACGGCCATCGCCGCGGGGCCAAGCGGCCGGTGG
>CAZWYF010000045.1:0-1573 GCA_964637835.1 uncultured Fibrobacteraceae bacterium | reverse complement strand
GGCAGGACCGGCGGCAGGACCGGCGCCGCCGGCGACCACCCCCGACACCCCCGCCGCGGCGGCGAGATCACGGTAGCGCAGTTGTCCGGCCGCGAAGCAGAGGTTGCTGCCCTGAACCAGGAGCACGCCGACGAGGGTGTCGCCCACGGGCCACCGGCCCTGTGCCAGCAGGGCCCCCGCCACCGCGAGCAGGGCCGCGGCGGCCGGCCGCCAGAGGCTCTCGCCTCGCCAGATCACCGCCAGCAACACCACCAGCACGGGCGTCAGGACCGTCCACAGGGCCACCTGCCAGGCCGCCAGATAACCGAAGGAAGCGATGTAGAGCACGTACATGGCGCCGAACTGCACCGCCCCCAGCGCCAGCGCCCAGGGCCGCAGCCGCCGGGCGGGCGCGCGACGGAGCGCCCACGGCGCGAACGCCAACGTGGCCAGCGACAGACGGACGGCGGCCACCCACCATGGATCGAGATCAGGCAGGAAACGCTTGATCAGTCCGAAGGAGAAGGCCCAGAGTAGAGATGCCGCGAGCAGCCAGGACATGCCGGCAAGGTCGCGTACCGGACGGCGGCCGGCAAGCGGTACCGAACAGCATCGCGCCGCGACGGGTACCGGGGATACCCCGGCCGGAATCCAGCGAGAGAGGAACGAGATGGCATCCACGGGTCGGAACTGGGCCATCGGCTGCGGCGTGGCCCTGCTCATCGGTCTGATCGCCCTCGGCGGCATCGGAACCTGCGTCTACACCAATTTCCGTGACCTCGGCGGCCAGGTCGAGGAGATGGAAACGGCCACCGCGGATCTCGCGGCGCGGTTCGGTCCGCCGGAATCCTGGACGCCGGATCCGGGCCCCGAACTGCCGTTCTCCCGGTTGGCCACCTTCGTCGCGGTGCGCGAGTCGCTGCTCGTGGCCGGCGAGGGCCTGGCCCGGCAGCTGCGCATCCTGGACGGCAGCGAGCCGGCTGGCGCCATGGAGAAGGTCCGGGCGGGCCTGGGGTTCGTGCCCGCGGTGATCGGCTACCTCGCTGGCCGCGATGCGATCCTGCTCGAGCAGGGTCTGCACCCCGGGGCCTACCTCTACCTCTACAGCACGGCCTATCTCGCCTGGCTCGGGCACGACCCCGGCGCCGGGCCGGACCTGGACCTCCAGGCCCACGGGGACGGCGAACCCGGCGTCCACGTGGAACTCGGGAACGGCGACGGCCACGGCGATCGGGCCAGCCACGAACTGCGGGTGCGCCGCCGGTTGAACGACGTGCTGACGCCCATCCTGGAGAACCAGCTCGATGAGCTGCGCGCCCGTGGCCGCGGGAACGAGGACTGGGCCACGACGCTGACCGAGGAGATCGCCCGCCTGCAGGCCGATCCCCACCGCTACCCGTGGCAGGATGGCCTGCCGGACGCCCTGGCCGGCTCCCTCGCGCCGCACCGCGCGGCTCTCGTGGCCACGTGGGCCCCGGAGCTCAATCCGCTCGACCTGGAACTGGTCCGAGACCACTGAGCCGGCGTCGCTCGCCGAGAATCGGGATAGGGGGGCCGGGCCCGCAGTTCACGGAAGATCGTACGACCCCGTTTC
>CAZWYF010000044.1:0-24748 GCA_964637835.1 uncultured Fibrobacteraceae bacterium | reverse complement strand
CCCGGCGTGGCCCACAGCCGGTACGGCGCCTCCACGTCGAGCGCGCCGCTGGTGCGCTTCCACACCGCCAGGGCGTACGACCCCGCCGCCGGCACGTCCACCGCGATGGCCGCGGGACTGGCCGGGCCGGCGCTCTCGGCGTGACCGCCGGGCAGGGTCTCGAGCTTGCCGCGGTAGGGCTGGTCGCCGCGGTGGAGGGACAGGCCCCAGGGGATGCCGGCGCCGAGGTCGTCCAGGCGGATCACCAGGGGGCCGGCGGCGAGGTCGAGCTCGAAGAGGTGGATCATGCGGCCGGCGGCCAGGGTGTAGGGGCCCAGCTCGCCGGGACCGGGCGTGCCCAGGTATCCGGACACGCCGTCCTGCACCGTGTAGTCCGCGCCGCCGAGGCCGGAGGTGCCGGCGTCGATGACGGCCACGTCGAGGTCGGTGGGGTCGGCCACCGGGTAGTGGACCAGGACGAAGTCCACCTCGCCCGGGCCCGACGTGCTCTGCGCCAGGCGGTGCGGGCCGAAGCCCTCCACCGCGCCGATCAGCGGCTCGTGCAGCTCGACGTCCACGTCCTGGGACGCCAGGTCGGGCATCACCGCCGCGCACCGCCAGCGGCCCATGGTGCCCATGTCCGCATGCTGCAGGCGCAGGCCGTCGCAGTTGGGGTAGAGCGCCACGCCCGGGGCGCAGTCCGCGTGGCCGCCCTCGCGGGCGGGCAGGTCGGTGCGGGCGAGGACCTCGCCCACGCCCAGCACGCGCGGCGACCAGCAGTACTGCCGGCCGTCCAGGTTGTTGAGCTCCAGCAGCTCGGCCAGCTGCTCCTGGTAGTCCATCTCCACGCTCAGGGTGTGGCGGCCGCCGGGGATGGTCCAGGGCTGCTCGGTCATGCCGTTGATCAGGTTCAGCAGCATGCGGGGGTGGCCGGCCGGCAGCGGAGTGTAGGCGTTCCAGTAGCCCACGATCCAGTCGCCATCGACCTGCAGGCCGAACGACACCGTATCCGCGTCGGCGCTGCCGCCGTTGACGCCGGCCGTGTTGAGGAAGGTGAACGGGCCGCCCCCGTGCAGGGTGTCGGGCTGGCCGCAGCCGAAGATCGCCGCGTCGTCGTCCGGCCGCGGCACGATGGGGGCGTACCAGCCGAAGGGCGTGGACGGCGAGAGGTCCGCCCGCGCCTGGAACAGGCCCACGCGCACGGCCAGGCTGCCGGGGTGGGCGTCCGGATCGCCCCAGATGAAGGCGCCGTGGTGGCCGGTCTGGGTGAGGTCCAGGTTGCAGATCGCCCAGCCGCGGGTGCCGGTGGTGCGCACGTCCTGGACGTCGGCCAGGGTGCCGCCGTTGAAGGCGGGGCCCAGCCAGCCGATCTTCACCGGCCCGTGGTCGGGGTCGGTCACCGCCACCAGGCTGGCCGCGCCCAGGTCGCCGCTGCCCACGGAGAAGTCGAAGGCGCCCACCCGGGAGACGAAGTAGGGCGACTGCGGGAAGATCCCGAAGTCGAACGGGTAGGGGCTCACCCCCAGGTGCTGCAGGCGGTAGTCCTCGGACGCCGCACCACCATCGGTGTTCAGGACGCCCACGTCGTAGTAGAGCGCGCTGAGGTTGGCCGCGCTGACGATCAGCGCGTCCAGGCCGGGCTCCTCCTGGGTGGTGGCCAGGGAGGACTGGAAGCCCGCCGTGGGGCTGGTCGACACCGGGTGCAGGCGCAGGGCGTAGTCCGGCGACGGGTCGCCCTGGGGCACCATCCACACCACGTTCCAGCGGTCGCCGGCGTCCGGGGCGATGCGCACGCCGTCGCAGTTGTAGAACGCGAAGGGCCCCAGGTGCTGGAAGCCCGCCTCCCGTGCCGGCGGTGCGGCGCGCGTGACGGTCTGTCCCATGGTCAGCACCGGCGGCGCCCAGATCCACTGCCGGGCGTGGACGTTGTCGGTCTCGTCGGACTCCTCGATCACGCCGCCGGCGTCGGCGATGGCCACCACGGTGTGGCGGCCACCGCGGACGGTGTGGGCGCCGTCGTCGGTCCAGCCGTTGTACGACCCCGGGTCGATGGTCCACAGGTTGTGGCTGCAGACGGTGAGGTCGTCCAGCTGCAGGATCATCTGCGAGGGCATGGCGGTCTGGTCGCCGGCGTTGTAGCAGCAGGCGCTGAACCAGGTCTGGGCCGCATCGCCCACCAGCTCGGACGGGGCCGGGACGCTGGTCCACGACGCCGTGGCGTCGGGCCGCGGCACCACCGGCGCGTACCAGCCGGGGCGGTCGTGGAACTCGAGGTCGGGCATGGGCTGGGCCAGGTCGGCGCGAGCACCGTTGGGCGCGTCGTATTCCTGGTCGAAGACGCCCACGAGCACCGTGCCGTCGCTGAAGGTGCAGGTGACGGTGCCGTCGAGGTAGTCGTCGGTGAAGGGGGTGCCGCCGCTGCCGCGATCGAGGTCGCAGCCGTGCTGGTAGGCGTCGCCGCTGTCGAAGCCCGTGCAGGTCAGGCCGAAGACCTGGGCGCGGTCGCCGGGCGGCACCAGGTAGTGCACCGCGGAGGTCAGGCCGTCATTGATGGTGGGGCAGAAGCTGACGCCGGTGTCGTCGTACCAGACGGGCGAGTCGGTGAAGTCCCAGCGGACGTCATCGAGGGTGACGGGCTCGTCGCTGGTGAAGGTGATGGTGACGAAGTTGCCGGCCTCGCCGCCGCAGTTGCTGATGATGCTGTGGCCGGTGATGGCGGCCGGGACGGACGCCGGCGCGGCCAGGGCGGCGATGACGACCACGGCGACGGCGGCGAGCCGCGCCACGGCGGAACTCGCCTGGCGTGGCGGCTGCGGCGGGCGGGCGGACAGGAGGAGGCGGCGGGACATGGCAGGACCCCCGGGACTGAGGTGGGCGTGGCACCATGGCCGAGAACGCCCGCCGCCGGGAGGGATCACACGTCCGGTGTCCGGGGACGACCCCTGCCGTCCCTGGCCACCGCGCCCACCAGCAGCGCCCCGGCCACCAGCAGCAGCGCGACCACCGGCCAGACCGGCCGCCGCGGCGCCACCGCCACGGTGCGGGCGCCGTCGCCCAGGACCACGAAGCCGGCCCAGTGGCAGGGCGCGGCGGTGGCCGGATCGGCGCGGCGGGCGCGGCGGGCGGCGGCCATGGCCGCGCCCACGGTCTCGCCGGCGGCCAGGGCGGTGTAGACGTCGGCGGTCATCAGGGCGGCGGCGTGGTCGTCCACGTCCCAGAGGGTGGCCAGGACCACCGGGGCGCCGGCGGCCAGGAAGGCCGAGCCCAGGCCCAGCAGGCCCTCGCCACCCACCACCTCGCGGCCGGCGGTGCTGCACCCGCCCAGGACCACCAGCTCGGCGGCCACCGGCGCGTGGGCCACGTCGGCGGCCACCAGCCGGGTCCCGTCGCCCAGCACCGCGGCGCTGCGCCACGGCTGGCGGGGGGTGAGCTCCACGTGGGCGGCCAGGTGCAGGACGCCGGCGCGGCGCCAGGCATCGCCGGGCGGGCCGGCCGTGCCGCGACCGCGCCGCGTGCCACGGATGCTGGCCGCGAGCCACGCCGTCTCGGCGGCCGCGCCGGGCAGGCGGCGTCCCGGGTCCGCGGTCCCGTCGAGCACCAGCAGCGCCGGCGCGCCGGCGCGGGGCGGCGCGGCCGGTCGCGCCGATGCCGCCCGCAGCGGGACCAGGAACCCCGACGCCGGCAGCCGCGCCACCTCGGCCTCCGGCCACAGCAGCGCCAGGGGCAGGCCGTGCAGGTCCCCGTCGGGGCACCAGAACAGGCGCCGGGCCACGTCCAGTCGCCGCGTCAGGGCCGGCGGCAGGGGACCGAGGCGGGCGCGTGCCAGCCGGGCCGCCGCGGCCGCATCGGCGAGATGCGGGGAGGTGAGGGCCGCCTCGAGCCGCGACCGGGCCGACCGCGCCGGCGCGGGCAGCCGCACGGCCAGCGCCGTGTCGGTGGTGACGGCGAAGAGGACGCCCCCGTCGGGTCCGGCCACGGCGTCGAGCAGCACCTCCCCCACGCCGAGGATGGCCTGGACCCCGGCCAGGGTCACCTCGGGCGCCGTGGCCGGGACCGGCTCGCCGGCCGCCGACCATCTCGCCGGCCCGCGCATCCGCTCGCCCAGGGCGCGGGCCTTGTAGCGCTGGAGCAGCGCGAAGGCCGCGGCCAGCCGGGCGGGTGGCGGCCAGCTGGCCGGCCCGTCGAGATGGGCGGACACGGCATGGGCGAAGAGGTCGCCGGCGGCGGCGCTGCGGCGCTCGCGCCAGAGGACGTCCGCGGGGCGGCTGCGCAGGGTGTCCCAGGCGGCCACGGCGCGGTCGAAGGCCGTGCGGGCGCCGTCCGGATCGCCGCACGCCTGGCGGGCGCGGCCCAGGGCCGTCAGAACGGGCAGCGCCGGCGGTCCGCTGGCAGCCTCGCCGGCGGCCGCGCCGGCCACGGCCTCGCCGGCCACCGCGCCGGCCACGGCCTCGAGCCTCGCGAGGGCCGCCCGCGGGCGTCCCTGCCGCAGCAGGAGCTCGCCCGCCAGCGCGGCGGCCTTCAGCTCCAGCGTCCAGGCGCCCGCCCCGCCGCGCGGCACCTCGCCGAGCACCGCCAGGGCCGCCGCCACGCTGTCGCGCGCCGCCAGGCCCCGGGCGAGCCGCAGCCGGATCTCGGTGGCCGCCATGGCCGACGGCGCCGGCCGCGCGAGCTGCTCGCGGGCCAGGGCCACGGCGGCGGCGGGACGGCCGGCGGCCAGGTGCCGGTCCGCCAGCTGGTTGCCGGCCACGATGGCCAGGTCGGCCAGGCCATGGCGCGTGGCCTCGGCCCGCACCGAGTCCAGCAGGGCGGCCGCCCGCACGCCGCGCCCGGCGAGGTCGTGGGCCACCGCCAGGTCCAGCAGCGGCAGCAGCCCCTCGCGGTGATGCTGGTGCCGCCGGTGGATGTCCGCCGCGCGCGTGAGCAGGAACTCGGCCACGGCCGGGTCGCCGATCAGCAGCTCGAGGCGCCCGGCGAAGGCCAGGGCCATGGCCTCGTTGAGGCGGTCGTCCACCTGCCGGGCAAGGCGGGCGGTGGCCCCGAAGGCGGCGCGGGCGCCGGCCAGGTCGCCCAGCTGCCGCCGCGCCAGCCCCTCGCCGTTGCGCGCCCACATGGCGCCGCCGGGCTGCCCGCTCCGCGCCAGGAGCCGGCCGGCCTGGCCGTAGAGCATGCCCGCGGAGTCCGGACGCCCGGCGAGGTAGTGATCGTAGGCGCGGCCCACCCAGGCCCAGCCGAGGTGGGCGGAATCGGCGGCCGCGCGCGCGAGGGCCTCCAGCGTCCGCGCGGCGCCCAGGGCCTCGGCCGGCCGGCCCTGCCGCCCGGTGGCCACGCAGAGCCAGCGCAGCGACCGCAGCCGGGCGCCGGTGTCGCCGGCGGCCACCGCGAGCGCCAGGGCGGCGCGCAGGTCGGGCTCGCCCTCGGCCGCCAGGCCGAACGCCGCCCGGGTGCGCCCGCGGGCCAGGCGCAGGGCGAGCAGGCCGGCGGTGTCGTCCGCCGCCGTGGCCACCGGCAGCAGGGCGGTGGCCAGGCTGTCGACGCGGTGCAGCCGGCTGGACCGGTGCCAGACGGTCAGGCTGTCGAGGAGGTCCGCCGGGAAGGATCGGGGGGGCCGCGGCGCCGACACCGCGGCCGGCCGCGTGGCCTGCGACGGGGAGCCGGCGGTCAGCAGCGCCACCAGCGCGATGGACCGCAGCGCGCGGACCGCGGCCGGCGGCCTCGCCCCCCGCGCCGCCATCTCATGGCCCCCGGGGTCGGGCGGGCAGCAGGGCGCTGCGGGCGATGGTGTCGCCGGCGGCCACGAACGTCAGCTGGACCAGGGCCGCGCCGGCGGGCAGCCCGCCGGGGCGCAGCGGTTCCGCGGGACGCAGCAGTCGCCAGCGATCCAGCTCGCGCAGATCGGCGTCCAGGGCGATGAGCACCGGCTCGCCCGGCTGGTCCGCGCGCCACGCCAGCCGCCAGCCAGCGGACGACCGTTCCCAGCGCGCCTGCGTGGAATCCACCGCCGCCCCGCGCACCGCGCCCGCGCCCGCGGCCGCGCCCGCCGGCAGCCGGGCCTGCCGCTGGAGCGCCAGCTCGCGCACCGACAGGATGCCCGCGCAGGCCACGAGCACCGCGACGGCGGCGAGCAGGGCGGGACGGGCGGCCGGGCGACCCGCCCAGGCGAGGCGCGCGCGGCGCCCGCGGCGGGCCCCGTCGTCGCCCCCGGGCGGGGCGAAGAGATCCCCGCGCTCGCCGAACGCGCGCGAGTTCGCCATCTCCGCCTGCAGCGACGCCGACAGCCGCCGCGCCAGCCGCGCATCCGCATCGTCGAGGTCGGGGTCGGGGCATGAGGACGGGTCGAGGAACTCGGCGTACGCGTGACCCAGGGCGCGGCAACGCGGGCAGGTGGCCAGGTGCCGCCGCCGCGGATCGTGGTCGGGCAGGGCGAGCACGTCGGGCAGCTCGGTGGCGGTCAGGCAGGGCTCGGTCACCGCATCTCCTCCTCGCGGGCGGCCAGCTTGCGGCGCAGCTTGCGCCGGGCCCGCTGCAGCACCGCGCGCGCGCCGGTGGACTCGGTGATCTCCAGGCGTCGGGTGATCACCTCCACCGGCAGGCCCTCGAAGCAGCGCAGCCAGAGCGCGTCCTGCTCCACCGGGTCGAGGGTCTCGCGCAGCAGCGCCACCAGATCGCCGCCAAGCAGCTTGCGCTCCAGTTCCTGATCCGGCCGTGGTCCCGCGTCGGCCACCAGCTCGAGCAGCGCCGCGTCGGCCAGCGGCACGCGGCGACGCCGCAGCTCGCTGAGGCACCGGTTGCGGGTGACCATGAAGAGCCAGGCGCCGAAGTCGCCCCGGTCGCGGTAGGCGAGCAGGCTGCGCAGGGCGCTGAGCAGGGCGTCGTGGGCCAGGTCCTCCGCCACGTCCGGGTCGCGGATCAACCGTCGGCACCAGACCAGCACCCGGCGGCGGTAGCGGCGCAGCAGCTCCTCCGCCGCCTGACCGCCCGCGTCGCTCTCGGGCGCCCGCTGGTACGCGAGCACCAGGTCCTGGTCGGTCCGTGTCGCCTGGTCATAGCGCATGGCCGCCCCTGCCGTCACAATGAGGATGGATGTTCATCCTACCGGGCGGGGGCGGATCTGCCAAGGGGAAATGAGACCAGTTCGCACCACGGAGCCGGGCGCCACCCGGCGGCGCGTCCCGGGGGGGGCGTGGGAGCGGCCGCCGGCGCGACGCCCGCCGCGCGGAGCGGGCCCGGGGCGACGTGGGCGAGGCGTCGCCCCGGTTCCCGCCGCGTCTAGCGGATGAGGCTGCCGGCGGCCACGGAGTGGTAACGCGCCGGCTTGTCGAGGATCAGGCTGCCGCTGCCGCTCTCGTCGTAGACGCCCGGCTCGAGGATGATGGCGCTGCCGCCGAGGGCGGCGTTCTGGGCGGCGGTCACCGAGCCGAGCGGGTCGAACCAGGACCCGTCGCCCGACGGCGTGCCGCGGTCCAGGACGTGGTAGATGCTGCCGCCGATGCAGGACTCCAGCACCAGGTCGGGGTTGGGGCAGTTGGCGCGCTTCAGCGCCGCGGCCTCCGCGGCGGTGATGCAGGTGATGGTGGGCCGCTTCGCCAGCTCGGCCGCCGTCATGAAGGTGGTCGCGTCCTGGAGGTTGGCCCACTCGTCGTAGTCGTCGAGGTCGTCCAGGCTGCCGGTGTTGCCGCACCAGGTGGGGCCATCGGTGCTCAGGTCCTGGCTGACGACCCCGCCGATGAACCCGCTGCAGTCCCAGTCCACCGGCCGCCAGGCCGTCCCGGCCACCTCCACCAGCGAGTCCTCGTTGAGCGTGGGCAGGCGGCCGTGGGAGTAGTCGAGATCGCGGAAGAGCGCGGCCTCGCTGTCGGGAATCAGGTCGTTGCAGAGCAGGCCCGAGCGGACGCCCTCGAGCTGGTAGTTGTAGCTCATGATGCTCGCGAGCACGGGCGAGTTGTTGCCGACCTCGTCGCAGTCGCCGGACCCGCAGTGGGTCAGGCCCAGGTTGTGGCCGAACTCGTGGGCCAGGGTGCTGGCGCGGTCGAAGGGCGTGCCGATCTCGCCGGCGAAGGTGCCGAGGGAGACCAGGAGGTCGTCCCCGAGGATCTCGGCGATGCCCGAGCTGCCGCTGTCGAAGTAGTTGCCCTGGTCGTCGATGCCCTCGTACTGGTGCGCGAAGATGCAGTAGTGCCAGCCGGCCTGGCCGGCGCGGTCGAAGTACTGGTCCTTCAGGGCGCCGAAGCTCGCGGCCTCGCCGTCGTAGCTGAAGAAGGCGCCGGTCTGGGGGTCGCGCCGCAGGACGTCGTGGTGGGGGATCTGGTCGCTGACCTCGAGGATCAGCTGGTGGCCCTGGCAGGCGAACATGCGGATCACCGCGTCCAGCTCCGCCTGCGTGGGCAGGTGGGAGTGTCCGCCGATGGTGGAGGTGTCCACCATGTAGTCGATCTCGATGCGGAACGTGTCCGCCGCGGCCGTCCCGGCGACCACGGTCGTCACGAGGACGACCGTGGCCACCAGGTTCCGCTGCAGCAGTCCGGTCTTCAGCACGGCTTCTCCCTCCTACTGCAGCGAGACGAGCACCAGGACCAGGCCCTGGCCGGCGTCGAGCGCGGTCATGGCCTTGCCCAGGATGGCGCCCTGGGCCTGGCCGTGGTCGGCCACCTTCATGGCGTGGCCGGGGGTGGGCGAGGTGGTCAGCAGGTCGCCGGGCTGGATGGGGCCGTGGCTGGCGTCCACCTTGCAGTAGACGCGGCCGGTGAGCGCCACGGGCAGCTCGCCGTCGGCGGCGGTGCCGCGCTGGCCCATGAGCATGCCCGGCTTGACGCCGCCGGCGCCGCTGACGATGCCCGCCACGCGGCGGTCGTACGCCTGCTGGCTCATGCGCAGGGCGCCCGGCCGCTGCGGATCGATGCTCACCACGGTCCCGGGGTCGATGAGGTCACGGCCCTCGAGCACGTCGAACTGCTCGGAGAGGTCGGACCCGCCCTTGATCTCCACCACGTCCACCACGATGCGGCTCTCGCTGGTGCCGGCGTAGTTGGTGGCGATGGTGATGGCGCGGTCGTTGTCGATGTTGTTCATCTGGATCTCGCCGCCGCGGGAACCGTCGGCGAAGCCGCCGTGGCCGAGGATGCGAACGCCGGGGAAGCCGTCGCCCTGATCGATCTCCAGGAGCGCGCCGTTGCCGCTGGTATAATCTCCGAGCATCCGGATGGTCCGGAAGCCCTCGGTGTTGCGCAGCTCGACCGAGCCGCCGCCGGTGGAACCGGCATCGACCTCCACGGTCTTGTCGCCCGATGCGTTGTAGAAGTTCGCCACGGCACCCACGGGTGGATTGCCGCCCTGGGGATCATCGGCGAAGAGTTCCACCGTCGGCGAACCCGTCACGTCGAGTAGCACCAGCTCGCTGCCGCCACCGGCGCCGCCGCCGGCGCTGGTCTGGATGGAGCCGTCGGGGAACTTGATGCCGCCGCTGGTGGACTCGATGAGGCCGGCCACGGTCAGGCGCGCCCCCGGCACGGCGGTGCCGACGCCCACGTTGCCGGTGTCGGTGACGGTCAGGCGATTGCCGCCGTTGTTGAGGCGCCAGGTCCGGTCCGAGCCGTTGAAGTAGGTCCAGGCCAGGTTGCCGCCGGCGCTGTAACCGTAGAACGGCCAGGCCGACTCGCCCTCGGTGCTGACGTACATGCCGCCGTAGCCGCCGGTGACGGGCGAGTGGACGCCGAACACCTCGGCCGAGGTCTGCGGGCTGCTGCGGTTGATCCCCACGAACCGACCGTCGGTGTTGACGATGCCGCCGCCCTGCAGTTCCCAGAGGCCGCCGCCGCCCGAGCCGCCGCCGTTGAGCGCGTGCAGGGCGTAGGGCACGGCGGTGATCTCCTGGCGCGGCGTCAGGTCGGTGAAGGGCTCGGTGTCGCCGGGGTCGTGCGGGGCGCGGACGCGGATGTCCAGCCAGCGGATGTCGCCGGCGAAGACGCCGGGGCCGAAGTCCAGCTCCACGCTGAAGATGCCATCGGTCACCGGGACGTCGTCCAGGGCCACCTCCTGGCCCACGGTGGCGCCGCCGGTGGGGGCGGTCCAGAGCGTCAGGCGCAGATCGGCGCTGCCGTCCACCGCGGCGCCGTCGAGCAGCAGGCGCCCCTGGTAGGTGAAGCTGTTGCCCAGCGGCGTCTGGGCCGGCGCCGCGATGGCCGCCACGAGGGCGGACAGGACGAGGACGGGGATCATGGAGCGCATGGGGATTCCTCCGGGATCACTTCAGGAGCGTGAGTTTCTGGTGGACGTGGCCCTGGTCGGTCTGCAGCCGCAGGACGTAGATGCCGCTGGCCACGGCGTCGCCGGCGAGGTCGGTGCCGCGCCAGGTGCGTTCGTGGGCGCCGGCCGGCAGATGCGCATCCACCAGCCGCTGGACCAGGCGGCCGCGGACGTCGTAGATGGCCACCCGCACGGGACCGGAGCGGGCCAGGGTGAAGCGCACCGTGGTGGCCGGATTGAAGGGGTTGGGATAGGCCGGGTGCAGCCGGTCCACGGCGTCCGGCACCTCGTCGCCGACGGAGGTGAACACCGGCGAGACGGTCCAGAAACCGGCGTGGATCTCGAGGGAGCCGCCCGCGGTCACGCCCACCACCGGCTGGCCGATGGTGCCCTCGACCGCGGCGGACCCGCCGCCGTCGAACAGGCGCCCACCACCGCCGGAGATCACGGCCGGCGAGACGCCGTCGGTCACCGAGGCCCAGATCTCGGCCGCGGCCAGCCCGAGCAGCAGCACCAGGGCCGTGGCGGCGAGGATCTTCGGTCGTGGATGCATGGGTCGCTCGCTTTCCGCTGAGACTCGGGGTTCCGGCCGGCCCAGATGGGCCGGCAGGGGGGAACACGGAATCCGGAAAGCCGACCGGACATGTTTTTTTTCGCGGGACGACCCCTCGCGGGTCCTCGCCCCCTGGCGGGCGGGGTTTCGGCCTGCCTTTCCAGACCTATCTTGTATGAGTTCAGGCATCTGTGGCCGCCCGGCCCCCCGCGCCGTCGTCCCGAGGATTCCGCGCCATGTCCCAGCAGCAGCCCGACGTGACCAGCCTCCTGCTCGACCTCGACGCCGGCGACAGGGCGGCGTTCGAGACGCTGGTCACCGTGCTCTACGACGACCTCCGCCGCCTCGCCCGCCGCCACCTGCGCGTGCGCGGCGGCCAGTTCACCCTGCACACCGCCGGCCTGGTCCACGAGGCGTTCCTGCGCCTGGCCGACCAGACGCGGCTGAGCTGGGAGGACCGCGGCCACTTCCTGGCGGTCTACGCCCGCGTGATGCACAACATCCTCATCGACCTCGCCCGGCAGAAGCAGGCCCTCAAGCGGGGCGGCGACCGCCACCAGGTGACCCTGGACGACGCCCATCTGCAGATCTCCGCCCAGGCCGAGGACATCCTCGCCGTGCAGGAGGCCCTCGCGCGGCTCGAGGAGCTCGCGCCCCGGCTCGCCCGGGTGGTCGAGTGCCGCTTCTTCGGCGGCCTCACCGAGGCGGAGACCGCCCTCGCCCTGGGCGTCACCGACCGCACCGTCCGCCGCGACTGGGTCAAGGCCCGCACCCTGCTGCACCGCCTGCTCGCCGGCGAGCCGGAGACGCCGTCGTGACGCCCCTGGACCGCGACCGCTGGCGCCGCCTGGAGGCCGTCCTCGACCAGCTCCTGGACCTGCCGCCGGCCGAGCAGCAGGCCCGGCTCGCCCACCTCGCCGCCACCGACGCCGACCTGGCCGCCGAGGCCCGCGCCTTCCTGGAGGACAGCGCGCGGGCCGCGGCCAGCGAGCTGCTCGCGCGGCCGGCCGGCGAGTCGGCCGCCCGGCTCATCGAGCACGCCACCACCGGGGACGCCCCGGAGGCCCGGGTGGGCCAGCGCCTGGGCGCCTGGGAGCTCACCGGCATCCTCGGCGAGGGCGGCATGGGCGTGGTCTACGCCGCCCGCCGGGCCGACGGCCAGTACGAGGCCGAGGCCGCCATCAAGCTCATGCTCGCCGTGGATCCGGACTCGCCGCTACGCGATCGCCTCCTCGCCGAGCGGCAGATCCTCGCCCGCCTGGACGACCCCCGCATCGCCCACCTCTACGACGGCGGCGTCAGCGCCGATGGCCATCCGTACCTGGTCATGGAGCGGGTCACTGGACGACCCCTCACCGAGCACTGCGAGCAGGAGGAGCTGGACCTCGGCCCGCGGCTCGACCTGTTCACCGCCGTCTGCCAGGCCGTGGACACGGCCCACCGGCGGATGGTGCTGCACTGCGACCTGAAGCCCTCCAACATCCTGGTGACCACCGCTGGCGAGCTGAAGCTGCTGGACTTCGGGGTGGCCCGGCCGCTGGAATCGCCGGCCCTGATGCCGGACGACACCGCCCGGGCCGGCGGTCCCGCCGACGGCCGCCGCATCGGCGACCGCCACACCGGCGGCGACCACACCGGCGGCGCCCACACCGACGCCCGTCCCGCCCCGGCCGCGAGCCCCCCGGCCACCACGGCCGCGGCCGGCACCCTGGGCAGCCGGCTGCTCACGCCAGGGTACGCCTCGCCCGAGCAGCTGGCCGGCCAGCCGCTCACCGCCGCCAGCGACGTCTTCGCCCTCGGCGTCCTGCTGCACGAGCTGCTCACCGGCCGCCGGCCGCCCGGACGGGAGACCCGCGAGGCGCTGGCCGCCCTCGCCTCCGGGCGACCGGCCGCGCCCGCGGACAGCGGGACGGCCAGCCGCCTCGCCGCCCTCGCCGGCAAGCCGTGGTCCCGCCGGCTGCGGGGCGACCTCGACCGGATCCTCCAGCGCGCCCTGGCCCCGGATCCGGGGCAACGGTACGCCACCGCCCGGGAGCTGGCCGCCGACCTGGACCGCTGGCGGCGCCACCTGCCGGTGGCCGCGACCCCCGACCGCGCCTGGTACCGCCTGCGCAAGCGCGTCGAGCGCAATCGCCTGGCCTCGGCCGCCGTGGTGCTACTGGCCGTGGCCGTGCTCACGGGCACGGGCGCCACCGCCTGGCAGGCGCGCGTCGCCGCCCAGCAGCGGGACCAGGCGCAGCGGGAGGCTCTGCGCGCCCAGACCATCAACAATTTCCTGATGGACCTCTTCCGGGTGGCCGACCCCGACGTCAACGCCGGCGCCGACCTCACCGCCCGGGAGATCCTCGCCCGCGGGCGCGAGCAGATCGGCGCGCTGGCCGGCGACCCCACCGACCGCGCCGCCTTCATGGACGTCCTCGCCGACGTCCATTTCCAGCTCGGCATGTTCGCCGAGAGCCGAGACCTGCAGCGCCAGCGGCTGCGCACCTACCAGGCCGTCCAGGGCTCACAGAGCGACGACATCTCCGACACGCGCATCGAGCTGGCCAGCTCCCTCATCGAGCTCGGGGACCTGGAGGCCGCCGCCGCCCAGATCGAGTCCTGCCTGGTGTACCGGCGCGCCCGTCCCCGGGACGACCCCTTCTGGCTCAACGTCCCGCTGGCCGTCCACGCGCGCCTGGCCACCGAGAGCGGCGACGACGTCACCGCCGCGGCCCGGTACCGGCGGGTGCTCTCCCGGTTCGACGCCGGGGATCCCGACCCGCGGACCCAGCAGGCCCTGGGCCGCAACTGGACCAACCTGGCGGTGGCCCTCAATGGTCTGGGCCGCCTGGCCGCGGCCGACTCCGCCTATGCCCGGGCGGAGGCGCATCTCCAGCGCAGCCTGCCCGCAGGGCACAGCACCTTCGGCTCCCTGTACAGCAACTGGGCCCTGACGGTCCACGCCCTCGGCCGCCTCGAGGAGGCCGAGCGCCGGCACCGCCAGGCCCTGGCCATCAAGCGCGAGCTGCGGCACAACCGCGTGGAGATCGGCCTGTCGCTCATCAACCTGGCCAACCTGCTCGTCGAGCGCGACCGCGTGGACGAGGCGCTGCCCATGCTCGAGGAGGCGGTGCAGATCCAGCGCGAGAGCTTCGGCGAGACCCACCTCTACGTGGCCGCCGCCGAGATCAACCTGGGCCTCGCGCACCTCGCCAGCGACCGGCCGGCGGCGGCCGACACGCGGTTCGCGGCGGGCGAGGCCATCATCCGCGATCTCTTCGGGCCCGACAGCGGCCTGCTGGCCATCGCCCGCACCCGCCGCGGCCAGGCCGCCCACGCGGCCGGCGACCTGGACACCGCCGCGGCCATCCTCGCCGAGGCGGTGGCCATGCACCGCCGCCACCTGCCCAACCTGCGCCGCCAGTTCGGCGAGGCGCTCCTGTATCGGGCCGAGGCCGCCGCCGACCATGGCGACCGGGCCGGCTGCCGCGAGGCCGCCGCCGAGGCCGCCACGGTGCTGGCGGCGACCATGGGCGCGGATCATCCCCGGACCCTCCGCGCCCGCGAGCTGGCCGCGCAGGCCCCCTGAGCGGTGGTCCCGGCCGCGAGGTCGTCTGGCGAGGTCGTCCCGCGAGGTCGTCCCCCTTGCCCGGCGGCGGCCGCGCAGGTACGATGCCCCGCACCCCCCTACCGCGGAGGCGCCACCATGATCCTCCAGCGCGACGCGCGCGGCCCGCTGCTCACCCGCGAGCAGGTCCCCGACGTCCCTCCCCTCCTCGTCGATGCGACCAGCGTGTTCAATCCCGGCGCCTGCCGCCTGGACAATGGCCAGCCCCTGCTGCTGCTGCGCGTGCAGACCCGCGGTCGCCGCACGGTGCTGATGCGGGCCTTCGGCTGCGGAGGCGACGCCTGCGAGGTGGAGCCCCGGCTGGTGGAGATCACGGGCCTCGAGCGCCTCAAGGGCGCCGTGCACCACGTCTACGACCCCCGCATCACCCACCTCGACGGCCGCTGGTACGTCACCTGCGCCCTGGACCTGGACCGCGGCTGCCGCGTCGGCATCTTCACCACCGACGACTTCACCCGCCTCGAGCTGCTCGCCGTCACCGGCGACCGCGACACGCGCAACGGCGTGCTCTTCCCCGAGAAGATCGGCGGCCGCCACGTCCTGCTCGAACGCCCCAACACGGTGCGGCCCGCGGGCGGCGCGGCGAGCGGCGAGGTGATCGAGCTGCGCACCAGCGACGACCTCGAGCACTGGCACACCGAGGGCGCGGTGATGAGCGGTCGTCGCCACTACTGGGACGAGCTGATCGGCGCCGGCCCGCCGCCGGTGAAGGTGCGCGAGGGCTGGCTGCTGATCTACCACGGCGTGGCCACCCATCTCGGCGCGGGCATCTACCAGGCGGGTGCCGTGATCCTCGACCGCGAGGATCCCGGCCGCGTGCTCGCCCGCACCCGTGACAACATCCTCGAGCCACGCGAGCCCTGGGAGATGGTCGGCCAGGTGCCCAACGTGGTCTTCCCCTCCGGCCTGGTCGGCGACCCGCCCCTGGACGACGGCACCCTGCCGCCGGACAGCAAGCTGCGCGTGATCTACGGCGCCGCCGACACCTGCGTCGGCCTGGCCAGCGGCCGCGTGGCCGACGTGGTGGCCGCCTGCACCGAGGAGCCCGCATGACCGCCGCCCCCCGTCGCGCCTTCGTCGTCTCGCACACCCACTGGGACCGCGAGTGGTACCTGACCTTCCCCCGCTTCCGCGTCCAGCTCCTGGAGACCGTGGACGCGGTGCTCGACCTGCTCGAGCACGACCCCGCCTTCCAGCACTTCTGCCTCGACGGGCAGACCCTGCCGGTGGAGGACTACCTCGCCGCCCGGCCCGGTCAGGAGGCACGGCTGCGCGAGCTGGTGGGCCGCGGCCGGCTGGCGCTGGGCCCGTGGTCCATCCTGCCGGACGAGTTCCTGGTCTCCGGCGAGGCCACGGTGCGCAACCTGCAGGTCGGCCACGCCACCGCCGCCCGCCTGGGCGGCGTGCAGAAGGTGGGCTACCTGCCCGACACCTTCGGCCACCTGCCGCAGATGCCCCAGATCCTGCAGCAGGCCGGCATCGACAGCTTCCTCTACTGGCGCGGCCACGGCGACGAGCACGAGCGCCTGGGCCTCGAATGGTGGTGGGAGGCGCCCGACGGCAGCCGCGTCCTGGCCGTCAACCAGGAGGACGGCTACGTCAACGCCGCCGCCCTGGGCCACGCCGAGCTCTGGCACGCCCACACCCGCCGCGAGCGCGACCCGGCGCTGGCCGTCGCCAAGGTGGGCGAGCTCTTCGCGCGCATGGCCGAGCGCTCGCGCAGCCAGACCTGGCTGCTGAGCAACGGCTGCGACCACCACGGCCCGCAGCGCGAGCTGGGCGCCATGCTCGCCGCCCTGCGCGAGGCGTTCCCCGACACCGAGTTCGTCCACGGCTCCTTCACGGACTTCCTCACCGTCCTGCGGGCCGACCTCGCCGCCGGCACGGCCGAGCTGCCGGTCTGGCGCGGCGAGTTGCTCGGCGGCAAGACCGCGCCCATCCTCTCGGGGGTGTGGTCGGCCCGCATGCCGCTCAAGCAGCGCAACGCCGCCTGCCAGGATCTGCTCGCCCACCAGCTCGAGCCGCTGCTGGCCTACGCCCACTTCATCCACGGCCAGCCCCACCACACCGAACTGGTGGACCTCTGCTGGCGCAAGCTCCTGGAGAACCATCCCCACGACAGCATCTGCGGCTGCTCGGTGGACCAGGTGCACCGCGACATGCAGGCCCGCTTCGCCGAGGTGGAGGAGACCGGCACGCACCTGCTCTCGCGCACCCTCGAGCACCTGCTGCCGTCGTTCGGCCCCACCGAGGCCGACGACCGCCCCACGCTCCTGGCCGTGGCCAACCCCTCGCCCTGGCGCCGCGACGCGGTGGTCGACCGCCTGGTGATCCTGCAGCCCTTCGGGTACGACCTCGACCGTCTGCAGCTCCTCGGCCCCGATGGCGAGCCGGTGCCCATGGTGGTGCGGTCGCGCCGCCAGCTGCAGCGCTTCTGGGGGGTGGACTACCGCGCCGAGCTGCACGCCGACGGCCAGCGCGCCCGCCTGCAGACCTACCTCGACACCTTCGCCGACCGCATCCTCCGGCCCGACAGCGAGCAGGACGCCGAGCTGGTGGACACCTTCCTGGAGATCCAGTTCCTGGCCCGCGACCTGCCCGCCTGCGGCCATGCGGTCTACCACCTCACCGACCGTCCGGCCGCCGTGCCCGACGCCGGGCCGGGGGCCCTGCGCCCGGGCGAGCTGGTGCGCGCCGACGGCCCCGTCCTGGAGAACGAGCACCTGCGCGTCACCGTGCACCCGGACGGCCGGCTCGACCTGGTGGACAAGGCCAGCGGCCGCGAGTGGCCCGGGCTCAACCGCCTGGAGGACACCGAGGACGCGGGCGACGAGTACGACTGGTCGCACGCCGCACGGACCCGCACCATCGTCACCGACGGGGCGGCCGGCGTGGTGCAGACCGTGGAGGACACCGGCCTGGCGGCGACGCTGCGCGCCCGTTTCGACCTGGTGCTGCCGGTGGGGCTGCAGCCGGACCGTCAGGCGCGGAGCGAGGAGACGGTGGCCTGCCCGGTGGAGGTCTCGGTGCGCCTGACCCTGGGCAGCGACCTGGTGGACATCCGGACCCGCCTCGACAACCGTGCCGAGGATCACCGGCTGCGGGCCTGGTTCCCCACCGGCATCCGCAGCGAGACCGTGCACGCGGACGGCCAGTTCCTGGTGGTCGCGCGCGCCGCCGATCCGCCGGCCGGCCTGGACTGGGTGCAACCGCACCCGGGCACCTACCCGCAGCAGACCTTCAGCGCCGTGGCCGACGCCGGCGGGGTCGGCCTGGGCGTCCTGGTGGACGGCCTGCCGGAGATGGCGCCCCGCCGGGAAGAGGACGGCACCCTCACCATCCAGCTGACCCTGCTGCGGGCGGTGGGCTGGCTCTCCCGCGACGACTTCCCCACCCGCCGCCATACCAACGCCGGCCCCACCCTGCCCACGCCGGACGCCCAGTGCCCCGGCCCGCAGGTCTTCCGCTACGGCCTGGCCCCGCTGCGGCGCGGCACCGACGGCCTGCCGCGCCGCGCGCGCCTCTGGCTCGACCGGCCATTCACGCACCAGGGCGTGGTCGCGGGCGCGGCCCCGGCGGGCGGCCTGATCGAGCTGCGCGGAGGCGGCGCGGCGGTGAGCGCGCTGCGCCGGCACCCGCGGCGCGACACGCTGCTGATCCGGCTGTGGAACCCCACCGACCAGGCCCTGGTCGAGACGCTGCGCCCGGCGCTGCCCATCCAAGGCGCCTGGCTGTGCGACCTGCTGGAGGAACGCCAGGAGGAGGTCGCGCGCGTCGCCCCCGCTGGTGGCGACCAGGCCGCCGCGCTGGCCGCGCCGGTGGCCGCCGACGGCCCGGTGGCCGAGGTGGCCGTCCCGCTGCTGCCGCACCGGATCGTCACCGTGGAGCTCGACCTCGGCGGCCGCCCGGAGGTGGACGCATGACCAGCCGCCGGGATTTCCTGACCACCTGCGCGCTGGCCGGCGCCGGCCTGGGCGGCGTGCATCCGCCGACCCCGGCCACGGCGGCCCCGGCCGCGGCGGCCGGTGCGCCCGCGGACCCGGCCACGGCGCCGTCCGGATCCACCGCCGCCCAGCGCACCGCCGGCGCCGGGCCCCTGCTGGTGAGCACCTGGGACTTCGGCCAGGCCGCCAACGCGGCCGCCTGGCCCGGCCTGCAGGATGGCGGCGCGGCCCTCGACGCCGTGGAGCAGGGCGCCCGTCAGGCCGAGGCCGACGCCGACAACGCCACCGTGGGCCTCGGCGGCCTGCCCGACCGCGACGGCCACGTCACCCTCGACGCCTGCATCATGGACCACGACGGCCAGGCCGGCAGCGTCTGCTTCCTGCAGGACACGCTGCATGCGGTCTCGGTGGCCAGGCGCGTGATGGAGCGCACACCGCATGTCATGCTCGCCGGTGCGGGCGCCCGCCGCTTCGCCCGCGAGCAGGGCTTCCCCGCGCGGGGCCTCCTCACCGGCACCGCCCGCCGCAGGTGGCAGGCCTGGCGCGAGACGGCCGAGTACCGGCCCCGGGCCAACGCCGAGCGCCACGACACCCTGGGCATCCTCGCGTGCGACCGTGCCGGCCGCCTCGCCGGCGCCTGCACCACCAGCGGCATGGCCTTCAAGATGCACGGCCGGGTGGGCGACTCACCCATCATCGGCGCCGCGCTCTTCGTGGACGGCGCGGTGGGCGCCGCCGCGGCCACCGGCCACGGCGAGTTCGTCATGCGCACCCTCGGCAGCTTCCTGGTGGTGGAGTTCCTGCGCCAGGGGCTGGACGCCCAGGCCGCCTGCGAGGCCGCCATCGAGCGCATCGCCGCCGGCCTCGGGGACCATCCCGGCGAGATCCAGGTGGGGTACCTGGCCCTCGACCGCCACGGCCGCATCGGCGCCTGCGCCGTGCAGCCCGGCTTCCAGTACGCCGTGCGCGACGGCGATCGCGACGAGGTGCGCGACGCGCCCAGCCGGTTCGGATAGCCCGCGGTCTCGCGGGCGCGCGTTCCGGTGGTCAGATGGGGGCGCGGGTCAGGCGGCCGCACATGCGCAGGGCGGTGGCCACGCGCTCCACCCAGAGCCGGCCCCAGAGGGCCGGGGCCAGACGGCGGCCCGGATCGAGGCCCGCCACCAGCAGATCCGCCTCGCCGGGCCAGAGATAGCGGCCCACCTCCCGCGGCCGCAGCGCCCGCGGCGTGCACAGCCAGTGCAGCAGGCGCGTGTAGCCCTCGAAGTGGCGGGGGCGGTGCCCGAGGCACATCTCGCCGACCCGCAGATCGTCGAGGGTGCGGATCAGCCCGACCGGCGGGCGGCAGTGGGCGTCGATCACGGACGGCATGGCCGCCCCGAGCAGGTCCTCCCGCAACCGGTGATGCAGCCAGAGGCCGGTGGCGAGGTTGGCGGCCCGGGCGCGGCGGACCAGGACCTCGCGGTCCTCGGCGGTCAGCGTGGCCTCCAGCCGGTGCAGGTCGAGGATGCGGCGCAGGTCGCCGAATCCGCCCGCGATGCTCTGCAGGACGCCGTGCAACACCTGGTCCACCGCGGATGGCACGCGGAACGTGCCGCGGCCGAGGGCCTTCTCGGTGGCCCCGGCATCGAGGCTGGCGAGGTCGTGACCGTAGACGGAATCGGGCAACGTGAGCGCCCAGTGGATCTCCACGCAGGCCCCGTGGTCGCTGAACAGGATCTCGTGGAAGTGATGGCGCCGGTAGTAGCGCTGCGTCAGGGCGGGGTCGCCCAGGCGGTACCCCAGACCCTCGAGGGCGCCGCGGGCGGCGGCGACCCGATCACGCGGCACCCAGAGATCCAGGTCCATGAACCAGCGATCCTCGGGCCGCGGGTAGACGGTGAGCGCCAGCGCGGCGCCCTTGAGCACCAGCGGCCGGCAGTCCACCGCCGCGAGCCCGGGCAGGATCCGCTCGAGCTCGAGCAGCATCAGGCCCGTGCGCCGCCGCGCGATCTCGGCGGCCAGCTCCAGGTCCTGCGCGCCATCCGGTCCCAGGGCCGCCGGATCCACGCGAGCGGCGAGGGTCTGCATGGCCGGCTGGGCGACGAGCAGGCGGCCCAGGACGGCCGCATCCAGCCCGGGCGGCGGGGGGACGGTCCCCTCGACGCCCGACGCCCAGGCGCGGGCCAGGTCGGCGAGATATTCGAGTTCTGGCGCCAGGAACGCGGTCACGCGGGTTCCTCCCTTGTCTCCCGGCTGATGATGGCTCAATGTGGTCCCATGAGCCAGGAGAAAAGGTTCCTGATGACCGGGCCAGGAGTCCGATCGGAGATCCTGGGGTGGACATGACGCCGATCGCCCTGGAGGACGCGGTGGCGCAGACCCGGTTGCTGCGCGGGCAGCTGTCGCCGGGCGAGCGGATCGTCCTGTCGGTGCGCTCGGGCAGCATGGCGCCGATCATGCCCGTGGGGTCGCGGATCGCCGTGGAAGCCGTGGCCGGACATCGCTGCGACGTCGGCGACATCGTCGTGTTCGCGCGCGATCAGCGCCTGGTGGCCCACCGGTTGCTCCTGACCTGGCCCGTGGGACCGGATCGCTGGTTCCTCGAGCGGGGCGATGGCATCTCCGGCACAGGACTCCTTCACCACCGCGCGGTCCTCGGTCGCGTGGTCACGATCCATCATCCGGCGGGGAACACGACCGCCCTCGCCTCCCCCGCGGCGCGCTGGCAGGCCCGCCGCGCGGTCCGCAAGAGCCTGAGGAACATGGTGCGCGGCAGCCTGGCCGCGCTCGCCAGGAGAGTGACCACATGGCGATCCCCGACGCATACCGCCTCCGGATAGGCGCCACGGTCCTGGAACTGCAAGGCCCCGATCCGGCCTTCGCGGAGGCCCTCGCGCAGTACTTCATGCAGGCCTCCGATCCCGCCGCACCGGACATCTCGCTCGCGATCGAGCTGGTCTCCGACGACCCTCCGCCCCCGGTGCCCAGTTCGCTGGTCCTCACCAAGACGCTCACCCCCGCCGGCTTCGACATCGCCGGCGGCCTGGTCCGCGGCCGGTTCGATGCCGATTCCGGCCACGGCGTGCTGCAGGTGGCCTCCATCCTGACCAGCGGACGGATGACGCGGGTCTTCGAGCAGATCCTCTACCAGGCCTTCCACTCCGCCCGTCTGCGCCGCGGGTACGACGCCGCCCTCATCCACAGCGCCGGCGTGATCTCCGGCGGCCGCGGCTACCTCTTCGTGGGCGCCAGCGAGGCGGGCAAGACCACCATCGCCGGCCTGGCCGACGGCCGCACCGTCCTGAACGACGAGATGAACCTCGTGGAGTTCGGACCCGACGGCGTCCAGGCGGTGGGCACGCCGTTCAACGGCTTCTTCCGCACCAAGCAGCCGGGCCGCGCGCCCCTCGGCGGCATCCTGCTGCTGGACAAGGGTTCCGGACACGGCCTGTCGCCGGTGGGCCCGGGCGAGGCCACCGCCACGGTGGCGGCCCAGGTGGCGCCCCCGGTCGCGCTGGAGGCCGTGGCTTCCGACACCACCACCGCCGCCATGCTCGACACCGCCGCGCGCCTGGTGCACCATGCTCCGGTGCGACGGCTGACGTTCGCCCGCGACCCGGGCTTCTGGCCGCTGCTCGACGACGCTCTCACCCGTGATTCGCGAGGTTGACATGGAACTGCACCACACCCCCACCATCAGCCGCGAATTCCTCGCCCGCGACGTGGATGACGAGACCGTGATCCTCGCGCCCTCGGGCGATCAGGTGCTCAGCCTCAATCCCGTGGGCAGCTTCATCTGGAAGCAGATCGACGGGGCCCACACCGTGCGGGACATCGTGGACATCCTCTGCGACGAGTACGACGTGGAGCGCGCGCAGGCCGAGGCCGACGTGCTCGCCTTCCTCGGACGGCTCGTGGATCACGACCTGCTCGTCACCGACGGCCAGGACGCCGACGACAGGGACACCGGCGGCGCCCAGGGCGGCGCCTAGGGCACCACCGTCAGGCGGCACGCCGTGGTCCCCGACGGGGACCGCAGACGCACCAGGTAGACCCCGCCCGCCACCCGACGACCGTCCCGGTCCCGACCGCTCCAGTCGGCGGTCTGCTGCCCGGCCGGGCGGAGGCCAGCCACCACCGTGGCCACCAGCCGGCCGGCGAGGTCGTGGACGGTCAGGCGCACGGGCCCCGCCCGCACCTGTTCCCAGATCAGCCGGGTGCCGGGGTTCGCCGGGTTGGGGCCCGCGGACAGGACCGGCGCGACCACCGGCGCCGGGGCCGGGTCCGACGCGACGGCCGTCACGGGCTGCCATTCCAGCGCCCCGAGATCGGGCGCCGCACCCACCACTCGCGAGCGACCGGCCAGATCGCGCGGGGGCAACCACGGCGCCGCCGCCGCCGCGCTGCCGGCGTCGATCACCGCCGCACCCGGAAGCGGCCCCCCGGGGGGCTGGCCGGACAGGTCGAGGCCCGGATCGCCCGTCAGGCAGCCCTCGCCCCCGGGCCAGCCGCCCACCAGGCAATAGCGGGTCAGCGCCGCACGCGGCTCGCGGATCTGCAGGTCGGTGTGGTGGCTGGTGGGGTTGCCCCAGTAGATGCCGCCGACGTGACGCGGGTCGGCGTGGGTGTGATCCACGGCGCCGGTGGCCAGGAAGGCGTCCGGCGCGGCGGTGACGTTCTGGATCACGGTGTTGTGCACCAGGATCGGCGTGCTGTAGCTGAGCCAGAGGGCGCCGCCACGCAGGGTGGCATGGTTGTCATGGAAGAGGTTGCCCACCAGGAGCGGCGCGGCGCCATACCTGGCCGCCACCGCGCCGCCGCGCAGGGCCAGGTTGTGGTGCAGACGACTGTGCTCCAGGCGGATCGGCGAGGGACCGATCACGCGGAGGGCCCCGCCGACGCCATCGGCGAACGCCGAGGTCGTCCCCCGGCGGCCGCTGGCCGGGTCGCGTGCGGGCAGCGCCTTGGCGCGGGTGATCTCGCACCAGATCAGCCGGGTGCTGTCCCGGGCCGCCGGGACGCGGTCGAGGGTCAGGCCGCTCCAGGCGCCGCGCGTGTCGCCGTCCGGCGCCCAGTCCTCGGGCTGGCCGCTGGTCAGCACGATGGGCGCGGTGGGCGTGCCGACGGCCTGCAGGCTGCCGTCCTCCACGGTCAGGCCCCAGTAGCCGTCGAAGACCACGCGCGCCCCCGCGGCGATGGTCAGGGTGGCCCCCTCGCGGACGGTGACCGGCGCGGTGACCACCACCTCGGCGGCATCCCAGAGCGCGTCGGCGGTGACGGGGCCGCCCACCTCCAGGCGCGATCCCCGGCGGACGGGCGGTGGCGATGGCGACGGCGCCGGAGACGGCGCTGGTCGCAGCGATGCGGGCGATCGCCGCCGCGCGAGCGGCCCCGGCGCCATGCTGCCAGCGGCCGGCCAGACCCGATTGCCGTACGCCGGCGCTCGCTCGGCGCGGAAGTCCCCGGCGCCGGGGTCGCGGAGCCCCGGGTCCTCGCCGACCACGTTGTTCCAGGGGGCCGCACCGGCCTCCGCCCACGGCGTGGGCAGCGTTCAGCTGTACTCTCAGAGGAATCCGAAGTGGTGCAGGGGATCGGCGTTGAGCTGGGGATCGGAGAACCAGGTCCAGTTCTCCCGGACCGTCGGCTCGCCGAAGGTGGCGCTCTGGACGGACAGGCCGAGGGCCAGGCCCGTGGGCAGGTTGGGTCCGGCGGCGCCGGACCAGATCATGAAGCCCAGCCCCACGTCCACCGGGTCGACCACGATGTTGCGCTCGACGAGGATGCCCGCCCCGGCGCCCTGCAACCGCACGGCGTATCCCTCCGGTCGCCAGAAGGTGCAGTGGCGCACCGAGCCCTGGGGAGCACGGTCCTCCGTGGGCGAGAGGTCGCCACGGAAGCGCACCTCGCCGCCGGTGATGATGCAATCGCGGATGTCCAGGCGCTGGTCGCAGAAGCTGATGCACAGCGGCTGGCCCTGGAGGTCGAGGATGGCGCCGTTGCCCTCGATGCAGACGTCCAGGCCGCCGCCGGCGGGCAGGAAATCCTGGCGATCGTCGTCCCAGATGGCGCCGACGAGCAGGCCGCCGGTGTAGACGCGGCCGGTCTCGAGCACCAGGTAGCGATCATACCCGTCCTGGGCTGGGGCGGCCTCGAAGGCGGCCTGCAGGGGGGCCTGGGCCAGGGCCGCGCTCGCCAGCAGGAGCACCGCGGCCAGGGCCGTGCAGGAGGGCAGGGGACGGGCGGGGTACGCGGGCATGGCATCTCCGGGGTTGCGGAGATGATGATATCACATATCCAGCCGCCGCGTCATCCCGAAGAAGGGGCCGGGGATCGCTCCCCGGCCCCTGACGTCTGATCGGATCAGACGATCCTGACGACCAGCTGGTCTAGTTGAACAGGGCCTTCACGTCGGAGAAGCTGTGGTTCTCGACGGGGGTGACC
>CAZWYF010000043.1:0-27162 GCA_964637835.1 uncultured Fibrobacteraceae bacterium | reverse complement strand
CGCTTGTTTGACAGACAAGAGGTCACTGGTTCGAATCCAGTATCGCCCACCACCGGAAAACTCTGCGAGGAAACGGGTTGCGAGAGCGGCCCGTTTTCTCGTTGCGGGCCGGAGAGGCCGCGGGGTGCCGCACGGGGTGACAGATCGCGGCTGCGTGCCGGCGGACCCTTTGCGCTCCCGCCGACCAGACGCTTTCTTGTCGGGAATCCCTGGACCCGGCGACCCGCGGCGTGACATGCAGCGAGGTCGTCCAGGTGGGGTGCATGTGCGAACCCGAGACACCAAGGTGGAGGCACCATGTCCCAGCTCACCTACGACCTGCCCGATGGCAACCAGATCCGCATCGAGGAGGGCCAGCCCTACGGCGAGGCCGTGCGCGCCATCGGCGAGGGGCTGTACCGCAACGCGCTGGCCGTGACGGTCGACGGGATCAACCACACCCTGACCGAGCCGGCCACCGATCAGGGCACGCTCGAGGTGATCACCAGGGGCACCGACCAGGGCTACGAGACCCTGCGCCACTCCACCGCCCACCTCATGGCCTGGGCCGTGCAGGAGCTCTACCCCGGCGTGAAGTTCGCCTTCGGCCCGGACATCGAGAACGGTTTCTACTACGACTTCGATCGGCCCGAGCCGTTCAGCGAGGAGGAGCTGGCCCGCATCGAGGAGAAGATGCGCGAGCTGGCCCGGCAGGACGTGCCGGTGCAGCGGGAGATCGTCACCCGCGAGCAGGCCGAGCAGATGTTCGCCGACCAGCCCTACAAGCTGGACCAGATCCGCCACCTGGACGAGACCGAGGCCGCCGAGCTGTCCATCTACCGCATGGGGAAGTTCATCGACCTCTGCGAGGGCCCGCACGTGCCCAGCACGAGGGAGCTGAAGGCCTTCAAGCTGCTCTCGGTGGCCGGGGCCTACTGGCGCGGCGACAGCAGCCAGCCCATGCTCCATCGCATCTACGGCACCGCCTGGTTCAAGAAGAAGGAGCTGGACGAGTACCTGCACATGCTGGAGGAGGCCAGGAAGCGCGATCACCGCAAGCTGGGCCGCGAGCTGGACCTCTTCGGCATCATGGACGACGCCGGGCCCGGCCTGAGCTACTGGTTCCCTCGCGGCGACGTGCTGCGCAGCCAGGTCACCGGGTACCTGACCAGCGTCCTGCAGCGCTACGGGTACAAGTTCGTCACCACCCCGCACATCTCCCAGGCCTCACTCTGGGAGACGTCGGGGCACATGCAGTTCTACCGCGACAACATGTTCATCCTCGAGCAGGACGACCGCCCCTACGTGGTCAAGCCCATGAACTGCCCCGGCCACATCCTGATGTACAAGCGCAAGACCCGCGGCTACCGCAGCCTGCCCGTGCGCTACGCGGAGCTGGGAACCGTGTACCGCGCCGAGCTCAAGGGCACGCTGCACGGCCTGATGCGCGTGCGCGGCTTCACCCAGGACGACGCCCACATCTTCTGCACGCCGGAGCAGCTGGAGGACGAGGTGTCGTCCTGCCTGGAGCTGGTCAAGGAGATCCTCGGCACCTTCGGGTTCCACGAGTTCAAGGTGGAACTGTCGGTGCGCGATCCGCAGGACAAGGAGAAGTACGCCGGCAGCGACGAGGAGTGGGACGCCGCCGAGCAGAGCCTGATCGAGGCGCTCGGCCGCCACGGCCTGGACTACACCCGCGAGGAGGGCGAGGCCGTCTTCTACGGGCCGAAGATCGACGTCAAGCTCATCGACGCCATCGGCCGCAAGTGGCAGGCCTCCACGGTGCAGTTCGACTTCAACCTGCCGCGGCGCTTCGACCTGACGTACACCGACGCGGGCGGCCAGGACCGCTACGTCTACATGGTGCACCGCGCCATCCTGGGCTCGGTGGAGCGGTTCATCGGCATCATCACCGAGAACTACGCCGGCGACTTCCCGCTCTGGCTGGCGCCGGAGCAGGCGCGGGTGCTGTCGGTGAGTCGCGACCAGCATGCCTACGCGGCGCAGGTGGCCGAGGCGCTGCGCAAGCACGGCCTCCGCGCCGAGGCCGACGTCCGCGACGAGAAGATCGGCTTCAAGATCCGCGAGGCCGAGACCATGCGGGTGCCGCTGATGCTGGTGGTGGGCGGCCGGGAGCAGGAGGAGGCCACGGTGAACCTCCGCCGGCGCCACGAGAAGGAGCAGCGCACCTTCTCGGTGGAGGCCCTGACGCAGGAGATGCTTGACGAAGTGGCCCGCAGGGCCTAGATTCTGCCGGTTATCACAGGGCCCGCCCGGGCGAGGGACATGGATCCGGGTGGCGCCGTACAAGCAGAGGTCCGCCTCTCACCGTGACTCGGCCCCCGCGGCGACCCGCCGCGCCGGAGGACGGCACGGTCGACGATCCCGAGGCGGGCGCGTGCGCCCGCCTCGTCGCGTCGGTTCCGGAAGCTTCCGGGCGAGGGGGAGGGCCGCGGCAGACCGAGACCAGGAGGTCCGCTCATCAAGGCCAACAAGACGACTCGCGTCAACCGCATGATCCGGATTCCGCGCGTGCTGGTGGTGGACGAGGAAGGCACCCAGCTGGGTCAGATGGACACCCGCGACGCCCTCGCCCTCGCCGAGCAGAAGGGCCTCGACCTGGTCGAGGTGGCGCCCATGGCGCGGCCGCCGGTGTGCCGCATCATGGACTACGGTCGGTACCGCTACGAGCAGAGCAAGAAGGCCCGCAAGGCCCGGCAGACCTCGCAGACGGTGAAGATCAAGACCATCAAGTTCCGGCCCAAGACCGACGACCACGACTACCAGTTCAAGAAGAAGCACATCGAGCAGTTCTTGCAGGCTGGCAACAAGGTCAAGGTCATCATGCAGTTCCGCGGGCGCGAGGTCTCGCACCTGGACCTGGGCCTGGAGTTCCTCCAGCACCTGATCGAGGAGGTCTCCGAGTTCGGCGTCCCGGAGTCCCGGCCGCAGCGCGAGGGCAAGCTGGTCAGCTTCATCATCGCGCCGCGGAAGACCAGGCCGGCGCCGAAGGCGGACGAGAGCAAGGGCGACGAGTAGCGTCCCCGTCACCACGATTTCTGGACCACGTCGCGCGGACCACCGCGCGGGCACCGCGACCACAGAGAGGATCACCATGGGCAAGGCGAAGATGAAGACCAACCGGGCGGCCGCCAAGCGGTTCAAGCTGACCGGCAGCGGGCGCGTCAAGCGTGGCAAGGCCTACCACGGCCATCTGTTCACCCGCAAGAGCCCCAAGCGGCTGCGCAACCTCCGCAAGTCGGGCATGCTCGCCCCCGCGGACGAGGCGCGCGCCAAGAAGATGCTCGGGGTCGGCTGACCCATATCCGGTTCGGCGAACCGCACCAAGATCCAGGAGGCACGACCATGCCCAGGGCAACCAACAATCCGGCCGGCAAGCAGCGGCGCAAGCGCATCCTCAAGCGCACCAAGGGCTTCTTCGGCGCCAAGAAGGGGCAGATCCGCGAGGGGCGGCATGCCGCCGATCGCGCCATGGCGTACAGCTATCGCGATCGCAAGGTCCGCAAGCGCGATTTCCGCCAGCTGTGGATCACCCGGATCAACGCCGCCGCGCGGATCAACGGGCTGAGCTACAGCACCTTCATGGGCGGGCTGAAGAAGGCCGAGATCGACATCGACCGCAAGGTCCTCGCCGATCTCGCCGTGCACGACGCGCCGGGCTTCGCGAAGCTGGCCGACGTCGCCCGCAACGCGCTCTAGACCACCGACGCTGACACCTCGGGGCCGGTCGCCAGGCGCGGCCGGCCCGACGAAAGGTCTCCCTCACCATGCAGGAAGCCATCGATCGCTTGCGGCAGCAAGGCCTGGAGCGGATCGCCGCGGCGTCCGATGCGCAGGCGCTGGAGTCCGTCCGCGTCGCGCTGCTCGGCCGCAAGGGCGAGCTCACCGGCCTGCTACGCGGCCTCAAGGACGCCAGCCCGCAGGAGCGGCCCGCCCTCGGTGCGGCCCTCAATCGTCTGAAGCAGGAGCTCACCGCCGCGTTCACCGAGCGCGAGTCGGCTCTCGCCGGGGCGGACGAGGCGCCGACGGGGCTGGATCTCACCCTGCCGGGGCGGGCGCCGGTGACGCTGGGCACCACGCATCCGTTGCTGACGGTGGTCGAGGAGATCTGCGACATCTTCTTCGGCATGGGTTACGACCGCGACGAGGGTCCGGAGGTGGAGCTGGACTACTACAACTTCACCGCGCTCAACTTCCCGGACGACCATCCCGCCCGCGACATCCAGGACACGTTCTTCCTCGGCGACCAGATGCTGCTGCGGACGCAGACCTCGCCGGTGCAGGTGCGGGTGATGGAACGCCAGCAGCCGCCGCTGGCCTACGTCTTCCCCGGCCGCGTCTACCGTAACGAGAATGCCGACGCGTCGCACTCCTCGGAGTTCTACCAGATCGAGGGTCTGCGCGTGGATCGCAACATCAGCCTGGTGGACCTGCGCGAGACCGTGGCCGCGTTCTTGGCCAGCTTCTTCGGCGGCGAACGGCCCATGCGTTTCCGGCCCCACTTCTTCCCCTTCACCGAGCCCTCGGTGGAGGTGGACATGGAGTGCGTCGGCTGTAGCGGGAAGGGCTGCGGCATCTGCGGGCAGACCGGCTGGCTGGAGATCATGGGCGCGGGCATGGTCCACCCTAACGTCTTCGCGGCCGCCGGCTACGAGCCCGACGCGTACACGGGCTTCGCCTTCGGCATGGGCATCGACCGCATCGCCATGCTCAAGTACGGCATCGACGACATCCGTCTGCTCTACGAGAACGACCTCCGCTTCCTCAATCAGTTCCGAGGTGTGCTGTGAAGATCAGTCTGGATTGGCTCGGGGACCTCGTCAGCTGGGACGATTCCCCGCAGGACCTCGCCACGCGACTGACCGCCGCCGGCCTGAACGTCGAGGGGATCGAGGAAGTGGTCGTGTCCTGGCCCGAGGTGGTGGTCGCCAGGGTGATCACCTGCGAGAAGCATCCCGATGCCGATCGCCTCAGCCTCTGCACCGTCGATTGCGGCGACGGCGGCGATCCGGTCCAGGTGGTCTGCGGCGCGCCCAACGTGCGGGCCGGCCTGCACGTGCTCTTCGCCAGGGTGGGGGCGGTGCTGCCGGGCGATTTCCGGATCAAGAAGGCCAGGATCCGCGGGGTCGAGAGCCGGGGCATGATCTGCTCGAGTACGGAACTGGGCCTGGGGACCGAGGGGTCGGGCATCATGGAGCTGTCGGAAGACCTGGCGCCTGGGACGCCGGCCGACCAGATCTACGGCTTCCGCGACACGGTTCTGGACATCGAGGTGACGCCCAACCGGCCCGACTGGCTGAGCCACCTCGGCGTGGCCCGCGAGGTGGCCGCGCTCTACGGCACCAAGGTCGCGCCGCCGCCGGTGCTCAAGCCGGCCCAGGGACAGAATCTCGGCTGGAAGGTCGAGATCGAGGACTACGCCGATTGCCCGCGCTATACCGCATCCGGCGCGGACCAGGTGCAGCTCGGTCCAGCGCCGCCGTGGATGCAGAACCGCCTGCGTGCGGTGGGACAGCGGCCGGTGAACAACGTGGTGGACATCACCAACTACGTGCTCCTCGAACTCGGTCAGCCCCTGCACGCCTTCGACCGGGATCGCCTCTCCGGCGGCGTGATCAGCGTGCGGCGCGCCGGACGCAAGCAGACCGTCACCACCCTGGACGACCAGACCCGGCAGCTCGAGGCCGACGACCTGGTGATCGCCGACGGCGACGGCCCGGTGGCCCTGGCCGGCGTCATGGGCCTGGCCAGCAGCGAGGTGTCGGCCGACACCCGCAACCTGCTGCTGGAGAGCGCGTTCTTCGCGCCGTCCCGCGTGAGGGCCTGTAGCCGTCGCCTGGGCCTGGTCAGCGAGAGCAGCTACCGCTTCGAGCGCGAGGCCGACTGGGAGATGGTCCGGTTCGCGGCCCACCGTGCCCTCTACCTGCTGCAGGAGCATGCCGGGGCGGAGATCTGCGGTGATCTGGTCGACCGCGCCGATCCGGACCGCCGGCCACGGCCGGACCTCGACCTGCGGGTCTACCAGGTCAACCGCGTCCTGGGCACCAGCCTCGATCAGGAACAGGCGGCGCTGCTGCTGCAGTCGCTGGGTCTGAAGGTGCAGCCGCTGAGCAACCAGGTGGAGGCCAAGACCATCAACCTGATGGTGGCCGTGCCGTCGTTCCGGCGCGATCTGCTCCAGGAGGTGGACCTGATCGAGGAGATCGCCCGCGTCCACGGGTTCGAGCGCGGCGAGAAGGGTGGCCACGCGCCGGTGCCGCTGCACGGCCGGACCCGGGGCCGTCGTCAGCAGGTCCAGCAGCGTCTGCGGGGCTGGCTGCCCGCCTGCGGCTATCACGAGGTGGTCACCTCCACCTTCTTCTCACGCGACCAGCTCGCGGCCCTGCAACTGCCCGCGGGCGACGTCCGCGCCGAGAGTCTCGCCGTGCTCAACCCGCACCACGGTGGCGAGACCCTGCTGCGGACCAGCCTGGTACCGGGGTTCGTGGACGTGGCGCGTCGCAATCTCAATGCCGGGGCGCCGGCCCCGGTGCGGCTGTTCCAGCTCGGACGGGTCTTCTGGCCGGCCGGCCGCAGGCCGGCGACCGTGCGGCACGAGCAGGAGAAGCTCCTGCCGGAGGAGCCCTGGCTGTTGCAGCTGGGACTGGCCGGCGGCGGGCTGCCCGACGGTCCGGGGGGGATCCCGGGCGATCTGGTGGAACTGCGGGGTCTGGCCGACCAGCTCGCCGCCCTGCTGCGCGTGCCCCTGACCCTGGTGCCCGGCGGCGAGGAACCGTTCCTGGTCACGGGCCTGCAATGGCAGGTCCACGACGCCGCGGGGCAGGTGGTGGGCGTGGCTGGCCGCCTGGCGCGCGGGACCACCGAGGCGCTGGATCTGGATCATGCGGCCTCGGTGCTGGAGGTGGACCTCGGACGCCTGGACCTGCAGCCGGCCGAGGTGCGTTACACCCCGTTCTCCCGCTTCCCCGCCGTCAAGCGCGACCTGTCGCTGGTGGTGCCGGGCCAGGTGACGTATGCCGAGCTGGCCGAGGTGATCCGCGCCGGTGGCGGCGATCTGCTGGAAAGCCTGGAACTCTTTGACATCTATGCAGGTAAGGGAGTTCCGGAGGGTCGGGCCGCGTACGGAATTCGCTTGAAGTTCCGTTCGGCCACCGGTAGCCTCGAGGGCAAGACCGTGGACCGGGCCCTGGCGAGCATCGCCGCGGCCCTGTCCGAGCGACTGGATGTGCAGCCGCGCACCTGAGTGGGGGGCCTGTCGGAGGCGATCCGGCGGGCGAACAAGGATGTGACCGCCACATGGATGATCATCTCTCCAGGCTCGAGGCCAAGGTCGTCGAGGCCATCGACACGATCCAGGAGCTGCGCCGGCAGAACGGCGAGCTGAACCAGCGCTGCGAGGATCTCGAGGGGCGCCTCGCCGACGTGACCGGCGAGCGCGACCGTCTGCAGGCGCAGCTCGGCGAGGCCCGCGAGACCGCGGCCCAGGCCGAACGCTTCGAGGAGCAGCGGCGTCAGATCGAGTCCAAGGTCTCCGGCCTGCTGGACAAGCTGGAGGCCATGGGTTGAGGTCCGGGGGAATCCCGGCGCCCGTGGCGGCGGGATCCCGGCTCGCGGCCCCGTCCCGCGGGTACGAGGAGGAGCCATGACCGGACCGCAGGACGTGACGGTGCAGATCTTCGGCCAGAGCTACACGCTCCGCAGCGCGGCCGATCCTGCCGAGGTGGCGTCCCTGGCGGCCGAGGTGGACGCCCGCATGCGGGAAGCCGCCGGCGGGGCCGCACCCGGGGCGCGAGACCGCCTCGCCGTGCTGGTCGCGCTGAACCTGGCCGATGATCTGGCCCGGGAACGCCGGGCCCGAACGGAGGAGCGGGAGACCCTGGGCGAACGCGCCCGGCGGATCCTCGCGATCCTCTCCGAAGAGGTTGGCAACCGGGGGGCCGATGGCGTATAATTCAGGAAAGGATCCCTGCTTGGCCCGTGATGCGTCAATCAAGTGAGCCAACACTCCCGCAATGGGATTCCGGAGTTCCGACCCGGCGGCCGCGCCCCTGATGGCGCGGACACAAGGGGCGGACAGGAGACCCACCTGGTGCAACAAGGTTCAGTTGCATCTGACGCACACGACCCGGCGGGGACCTTTCTCTTTTTCGCCTTCCGGACCGGTCCCTCCCGCGACCTCACCACTGGATGCACCCGAAAGGAGACGCCATGGCGCAATTGCCGGCGTTTGCCTATACCGCGGGCGCGGCCCTGCTGGCCTTCGGGCTCGGCTGGATCGGCCATCGCCTGCGATATACCCGTCTGCACGGGCTGGCCAGCGATCTGCGTCGTCGGCTCCTCGCCGACGCGGAGCGCGAGGCCGCCAACCTGCTCCAGGATGCCAGGCTCCAGGCCAAGGAGGCGGCGCTCCAGCTCCGCCAGCGGGCCGAGGAGGAGGCCGAGCGCGCCCGCGGCGATCTCAACCGCCGCCAGGAGCTCCTCGACCAGCGTGAGGTCGGCCTGACCCGGAAGGTCGAGTTCCTGGACCAGAAGGAGAGCCGCCTCGAGGTCCTCGATCAGACCCTCAAGCAGCAGCAGGCCGACCTGGTGGAGCGGCTGGCCGCCGCCGAGAAGCTGGTGGCCGAGCGAGAGCGGGTCCTCGAGGGCGTGGCGGGCCTGAGCCGCGAGGAGGCCCGGGAGCGGCTCACCGAGGAGATCACGGCCGACGCGCGCCACCGTGCCGCCCAGGCCGTCAAGCGCATCCACGACGAGACCGAGCGCACCGCCCGACGCCAGGCGCAGAAGATCCTCTCGCTGGCCGTGCAGCGCTATGCCGCCCAGCACGTCGCCGAGGAGTCGGTGGCGGTGATCGACCTGCCCAGCGACGACATGAAGGGCCGGATCATCGGTCGCGAGGGCCGCAACATCCGCGCCTTCGAGGAGGCCACCGGCGTGGACGTGATCATCGACGACACGCCCGAGGCCGTGGTGCTGTCGGCCTTCGACCCGGTGCGCCGGGAGATCGCCGCGGTGGCGCTCCGGCAGCTGGTCAGGGACGGCCGCATCCATCCTGGCCGCATCGAGGAAGTGGTGGCACAGGCCACCCAGGACGTCCAGGACCGGCTGCGCGAGCTGGGGGAGCAGGCGTGCCTCGAGGTGGGGGTGCGCGACGTGCACCCGGACCTGATCCCGTACGTGGGGCGCCTGGCGTTCCGCACCAGCTATGGTCAGAACCTCCTGGGCCACGCCAAGGAGGTGGCGGCCATCGCCGGCATGATCGCCAGCGAGCTGGGACTCGACGCCCGGCTGGCGCGCCGTTGCGCCTTCCTGCACGACCTGGGCAAGGCCGTCGACCACGAGGTGGAGGGGCCGCATGCCATGATCGGCGGCCGGCTGGCCCGCAAGTATGGCGAGAGCGACGTGGTGATCAACGCCATCGAGGGTCATCACAACGACGTCGAGCCGAGCAGCGCCTACACCTTCATCACCGCGGCCGCCGACGCGGCCTCGGCCGGCCGGCCGGGGGCTCGCCGGGAGAGCCTGGAGACGTACGCCGAGCGGCTGGAGAACCTCGAGCGCATCGCCACGGAGTTCCCCGGCGTCCAGAAGAGCTACGCGATCCAGGCCGGGCGGGAGATCCGGATCCTGGTGGACCACGCCGCGGTCTCCGACCAGGAGGCCGCCCTGCTGGCCGAGGAGATCGGCCGGCGCGTGGAGACGGAACTGGAGTACCCGGGGCAGATCAAGATCACCGTCATCCGCGAGACCCGCGCCACGGCGCTGGCGCGCTGAGCGGGGCGCCGCCGGCGCCCGCGGGAAGGGACACGCTCCATGCAACTGCTCGACGGCCGTGTGGTCCGCGACGCCGTCCTCGCCGACCTCGCCCGGCGCGTGAGCCAGGCCCCGCGTGCCCCCGGCCTGGCCGTGGTCCTGGTGGGCGATGACCCGGCCTCCCGCGTCTACGTCCGCAACAAGGAGAAGGGTTGCGAGCAGGTGGGCTATCGGCACTGGACGCATCGCCTGCCGGCCGGCGCCGCCGAGGCGGACGTCCTCGGGCTCGTGGCGCGGCTGAACGCCGACCCGCAGGTGGACGGCATCCTGGTACAGATGCCCTTGCCCGCCCCCCTGGACGGCGATCGCGTCCTGGCGGCCGTGGATCCCGCCAAGGACGTGGACGGCTTCCACCCCTGCAACCTGGGCCTGCTGGTCAGCGGCCGGCCGCGGACCGTGGCCTGCACTCCCCGCGGAATCCTGCGCATGCTCCAGCACCACGAGATCACCACCGCCGGCAAGCATGTGGTGGTGGTGGGCCGCAGCGTCATCGTGGGACGACCCCTCTCGCTCCTGCTCAACCTCAAGGGGGCGCTGGGCGACGCCACCGTCACGATGTGCCACTCGCGCACGCCGGACCTGGCGGCGCACTGCCGCCGGGCGGACATCCTGGTCGCCGCGGTGGGCGTGCCGGAGATGCTCGGCCGTGAGCACGTGGCTCCCGGCGCGGTGGTGATCGACGTGGGGATCAACCGCGTGGACGACCCCTCCCGCCGGAAGGGCTATCGCCTGGTCGGCGACGTCCGGGCCGACGAACTGGAGGGGCATGCCGGCGCCCTGACGCCGGTCCCTGGCGGCGTCGGCCCCATGACCATCGCCATGCTCCTGGAGAACACCTGGGAGGCGATGGTGCGGCGCGAGGAGGGCGCCGGTGCCTGAGCGCTGGCGGCAGGACCTGGCGGCCGCCCGCCGCGAGATCGAGCGCACGCTGCGCGCGGAGCTGCGGGGGCGTCGGGCGGGCCCGCCGCGGCTGCGCCAGGCCATGGCGCACAGCCTCTTCGGCGGCGGCAAGCGGCTGCGTCCCATCCTCGCGCTGTGGACCTGGGAGGCGCTGGGCGGCCGCGACGGGGTGCCACGGGACCTGGTCCTGCGCGCGGCCGCGGCACTGGAGATGGTGCACACCTACAGCCTGATCCATGACGACCTGCCCGCCATGGACGACGACGTCCTGCGGCGAGGTCGTCCCACGTGCCACGTGGCCTTCGACGAGGGGACCGCCGTGCTGGCCGGGGACGGGTTGCAGGCCCTGGCCTTCGGCACCCTGGCCGGCTGCGGGCCGCGGGCCGCCGAGCTGGTGGCGCTGCTGGCCGATGCGGCCGGACCGGCGGGCATGGTCGGCGGTCAGCAGCGGGACCTGGACGCCGAGGGGCAGGCGGTGACCGCCGCGGACGTGCGGCGCATCCACCTCGGCAAGACGGCGTCCATGATCGCCGCCGCCCTCGCCATGGGCGGCGTCTGCCGCGGGGCCGGGGCGGCCACCGTGGACGCCCTGCTCGCCGCCGGCCGCGACCTGGGACTGGCCTTCCAGGGGGCGGACGATCTGCTCGACGTCACGGCCACGAGCGAGGACCTGGGCAAGACCCCCGGCAAGGACGCGGCGAGCGGCAAGGCCACCTGGGTGCGTACCGACGGTCTGGATGCCGCGCGGCGGCGCACGCGACGCCATGGGGGCCGTGGCCGCCGGGCGCTGGCGGAGCTGCTGCCGGACGGATCGGCGGCGGACCGGCTGCTCGCCCTGGCCGACTACATGTGGCAGCGGGACCGATGAACGGCCCGCGGACCGGCGAGGGCCTGGATATCTGGCTGGTGGTGATGCTGGCCGTGGTGGCCGGTCAGGCGCTGAAGGTGGTGCTCTACTCGGTCACCCAGCGCCGGCTGCAGCTGACGGCGCTCGGTCAGAGTGCGGGACTGCCCTCGGTACACGGCGTGACCGGCGGCAGCCTGGTGACCCTGTGCCTGCTGCGGCTGGGCTGGCATGCGCCCGAGACGGCGGTGGCGCTCGTGTTCGCGGTGATCACCGTCTTCGACGCCATGCGCGTGCGAGGGGCGGCCCAGCAGCAGCGGCGGCTGGTCCGCGACCTCGTCCTGCTCGGCCCGCACGCCGAGCCGTGGCGGCGTCGGGTGGCCAGCTATCTGGACGCACTGGCCCACACTCCGGCCCACGTGGCTGCCGGCGTGATCTGGGGCTTTCTTTTTGCCTTCGCCGTGGGAACGGTCTAGACTGGTCCGAGGACACCCGACCCGCCGGAAGAGAGTGGATCATGCGCCCCATCCTGTCGCGTCTGCACGGCCCCGCCGACCTCGATCAGCTCGACCAGTCCCAGCTGGCGCAGCTCTGCGAGGAGGTCCGCGAACAGATCATCTCCACCGTCAGCAGGACCGGCGGCCATCTGGGCGCCAGCCTGGGGGTGGTCGAGCTGACCGTGGCCCTGCACCGGGTCTTCGAGTCGCCCCGGGACAAGATCCTCTGGGACGTGGGCCATCAGGCCTACGTCCACAAGCTGCTCACCGGCCGGCTCGACCGCTTCGACACGCTCCGCCGGAAGGACGGCATCGCCGGCTTCCCCAAGCGGACCGAGAGCGAGCACGACATGTTCGGCGTGGGACACGCGAGCACGGCGGTGTCGGCCGCTCTCGGCTACGCGCGTGCCCGGGACCTGCATGGCGAGGACCATCGCGTGGTCGCGGTGGTGGGCGACGGTGCGCTCACCGGCGGCCTGGCCTTCGAGGGCCTGAACAACGCGGGACAGGCCAACACGGACCTGCTGGTGATCCTCAACGACAACAAGATGAGCATCTCGCCCAACGTCGGTGCGATCTCCCGCTACCTCACCCTGATCACCTCGGACGAGTACTACACGAAGTTCGAGCGCGAAATCTGGAAGCTCCTGGGCGGCCTGCCCAAGGGCGCCAAGGCGCAGGCGCTGGCCAGCCGCGTCAAGGAGGGCCTGAAGAACCTGGTGGTGCCCACCATCCTCTTCGAGGAGCTGGGCTTCGAGTACTTCGGCCCCATCGACGGCCACGACCTGCCCACGGTCCTGCGCACCCTCGAGCACGTCAAGAAGCTGCGCGGGCCGGTGCTGGTGCACGCGGTGACCGAGAAGGGCAAGGGCTACGCCTTCGCCGAGCAGGACCACCAGCGGTACCACGGTGTCAGCGCCTTCGACAAGGCCGAGGGCATGAAGGCCAAGCCGGCCAGCGTCCCGAGCTGGACCAAGGTCTTCGGCACCACGCTCGCGGAGATGGCGCGCGAGGACGACCGCGTGGTGGGCATCACGGCGGCGATGCCCTCGGGCACGGGTGTCGACATCCTCGAGCGCGAGCTGCCCGACCGCGCGTTCGACGTGGGCATCGCCGAGGGTCACGCCGTGACCTTCGCCGCGGGCCTGGCCTGCCGCGGGCTGCGGCCGGTCTGCGCCATCTACTCCACCTTCCTGCAGCGGGCCCTGGACCAGATCATCCACGACGTCGCGCTGCAGAAGCTGCCCGTGGTCTTCGCCGTCGATCGCGCCGGGGTGGTGGGGGAGGACGGCCCCACGCATCACGGCGTGTTCGACCTGACGTTCCTGCGCATGGTGCCCGGGATGGTGATCATGGCCCCGGCGGACGAGCAGGAACTCCGGTGCATGCTGGCCACGGCGCTGGCGCACGAGGACGGCCCGTCGGCCGTGCGGTACCCGCGCGGGTCGGCGGTGGGCGTGCCCATCGACGGGGTCGCCGAGCCACTGGCCCTGGGCAAGGCGCGCCCCCTGCGCCAGGGCGACGATGTCGCCATCCTGGCCGTGGGCTCCCTGGTGCAGCCGGCCCGTCGGGCGGCCGAGCGACTGGCCCGTCAGGGCATCGAGGCCGAGCTGGTGGACATGCGGTTCATCAAGCCCCTGGACGGCGAGCTGCTCCAGGACGTCTGGGCGCGGCACCGGCTGGTGGTCACGGTCGAGGAGAACGCGCTGGCGGGCGGCTTCGGTGCCGCGGTGCTGGAGTGGGCCCAGGAACACGCGCCGCCGGCCGAGGGGCCGCAGGTGGTTCGCCTGGGCATTCCCGATCGCTTCCAGGATCAGGCCTCGCGAGCGGAACTGCTGGCGGAGATGGGCCTGGACGCCGAGGGCATCGCCGCGACGGTGGCCGCCGCGGTGGTCCGTAGCCAGGGGCGGCGTGCGGAGCGCTCGGCCTCCTGAACACCGGGGAGGACGCCATGGGTGCCAAGCCGCCAGTACGCTGTCTGGGGCTGTGTGGGAACCCGGTCAAGGACGAGCTCGAGACGGCCATCGCCACCATTCGCGGCTTCTGTGCCGAGCGGGGCCTCTCCTACCGGCTGTGCCACGAGCTGGCCGCCATCCTCGACGAACCGGCGGCCGCCCGGTCGGATGCCGATCTGGTGGCCGAGTCGGACCTGCTGGTGGCCCTCGGCGGCGATGGCACCATGCTGCGTGCGGCCCGCCTGATCGGCGACAGCGGTACGCCGCTGCTGGGCATCAACCTCGGGTCGCTGGGCTACCTCACCGACATCCCCCTGGAAGACCTGGCCACCGCGCTGCGCCGCGTGCTGGATGGCGATTACCACCTCGCGGGACGACCCCGCGTGCGGTGTCGTCTGCTGCGGGGAGCGGATGCCGTGCAGGAGGTGGCCGGCCTCAATGACGTGGCCGTGAACATGGGTGCCTTGCCCCGGACGCTGGATCTGGAGCTGCGCGTCGCCGGCACCTCGCTGGGCCGCTGGCTCGGCGACGGCGTGATTTTCGCCACGGCCAGCGGCTCGACCGCCTACAACCTGAGCGCCGGGGGAGCCATCTGCTCCCCCGAGGTGGCCGGCCTGCTGGTCACACCCATCTGCCCGCACAGCCTGGGCGTCCGACCGCTGGTGGTCGGAGCCGGCGCCGACGTGGCGCTGATCATCCACGAGGTGGGCGACAGCGCCACCCTCACCGCCGACGGCCAGGTGGCCACGCCCATCCACAATGGCGATCACCTGCATTGTGGCCTCACCGAGCCCACCGTCCAGCTGGTGAAGTTCCCGGACAGCGATTTCTTCCAGGTCCTGCGCCACAAGCTGAACTGGGGCGTGGCCCCGCGCTGGCGCGCCAGCAGCCGACGCGGCCGGGGCGACGCCGTGGACGGCAGCGGGCGGGAGCGTTGATGCTGCTCGAGCTGCGTATCGGCAACCTGGCCCTGGCCGAGGACGTCACCTTCGCGCCCGGACCGGGACTGACCGTCCTGACCGGCGAGACCGGCGCGGGCAAGTCGCTGGTGGCGGGCGCGCTGGGACTGCTGCTGGGCGGACGCGCCGATCGTGAGCGGATCCGTCGCGGGGAGGAGGTGGCCTGGGTGGAGGCGGTGTGCGACCTCTCCGCCCGCGGCGACCTGCTGTCCGAGGCCCGCCGCCTCGGCGTCGCCGTGGCCGGCGATGGCCTGCTGGTGCTGCGGCGCGAGCTGCGACGCGAGGGGCGCGGCCGTGTGCTCATCAACGGGGCCGTCTCCTCCCTGGCGGTCCTGGAACGACTGGGCCCCCGGCTCTTCGCGGTCCAGAGCCAGGACCAGCAGCGGGAGCTGGCCGAGCCCGGCTTCGCGCGCGAGTTGCTGGACGCGGCGCTGGAGCTGGGCGCCCTGCGCGCACCGTTGGCCGCCGCGCTGGAGGCCCTGCGCAGGGCCGAGTCGGAGCTGGAGGAGCGGCGCGGCGAGCTGGCCATGGCCCGCGAGCAGGTGGACATCTGGCGCTACCAGCGTGACGAGCTGGCCGCTGCCGACCTGCGCGCGGACGAGGAGGCGGAGCTGGCCGAGGCCATCGCCATCAAGCAGCATGCCCAGGCGCTGGTCCAGACCGCCGCCGCGGCGCGGGAAGCCCTCGAGAGCGGCCAGGTTCCCGCCCGCCAGACCCTCGGCGCCGCCCAGGCCGCCCTGCAGAAGCATGCCGACAAGAGTCCCCGCCTGCAGCAGGCCCTCGAACAGGTCCAGGCCGCGGCCGACCTCGCGGCCGACGCCGCGGCGGAGCTGGACCGCTTCCTCGACGGCTTCGAGGCCGACCCGCGGGGTCTGGACGAGCTGCAGGAGCGCAAGGCGCTCTACGAGGAGCTGCGCCGCAAGTACCGTCGCGAGGTGCCCGAGCTGCTGGCCCTGCGGGACGACCTCGACGCCCGCCTCGCCCGGACCGGTGGCGGCGAGGCGGACCTGGAGCGGCTGGAGGCGGTCATGCGGTCCCGGCGCGCGGACCTGGCGGCGGCCTGCGAGGCGCTGCATGCAGCGCGCGCCGACGGCGCGGCCCGGGTGGCGGCGGCCGCGGAGGAGATCATCCGGCCGCTGGCCCTGCCGGAACTGCGCCTGCGCTTCGAGGTGACGCCGCGGCGGGATCCCGACGGGCCGGTCACCGTGGCGGGGGAACGGTGCCGCGTGGCGGCTCATGGCGCCGACCTGGTCTCGCTCACGGTCCAGACCAATCCGGGCGAGGCCGCCGGCGACGTGGCCCGCGTGGCTTCCGGCGGCGAGGCCTCCCGCATCCATCTGGGCCTGACGGTGCTGCGACGGGGCCAGCAGGCGCCCCTGCTGGAGCTCTACGACGAGGTCGACGCCGGCCTGGGCATGGACGCCGCCACCCCCGTGGCGCTGCTCCTGCGCCGCCTGGCGCGTCAGGGACAGGCGCTCTGCATCACCCACCTGCCCACCGTCGCGGTCCACGGCGCCGAGCACTGGGTGGTGCGCAAGGGCGTCCGGGAGGGTCGCACGGCCCTGTCGCTCCAGCGGCTCGAAGCCGGCCAGCGCGTGGAGGAGGTGGCCCGCCAGCTCGGCGGCGAGGGCTGGCGCCAGGACGACGCCGCCGCCCAGACGGCCTACGCGCGCCAGTTGCTGGCCGCGGCCGCGGGGAGCGGCGATCCGGGCGGTCCGGGCCGATCTTGACAACTGTCGGCCAGGGTGTAAGTTGATCCCGCCGCGGCCGCTGGCGCGGTGTTCTGTCGGGTGCGCCCGTAGCTCAGCTGGATAGAGCGCTTGCCTCCGGAGCAAGAGGTCACAGGTTCGAATCCTGTCGGGCGTACCATCTTCCCTACCGGGTACCGCATTGAGACTCCTGCTCCTCATTCTCGCCGCCCTGTGGCTGATCCCCCGCCTGCTGCGGCTGCTCTTGCCGCGCGGCACGGGGGAACACCGCACCGGAGCCGGGCGTTTCCGCCGGGACCGGCGCCCCGGCGGCGGCCAGGCCGATTCGCGCCCGGAGCGCCCGGACCGCCTCCGCGACCTCACCCAGCAGGATATCAGCGATGCGGATTACGAGGAAATCCCGCCGGAGGACTAGCGAGCTGTTCAGGTCTCGCTTCCTCGAGCACGGCCGTGACGCCGTGCCGCTCCGCCATGCCCGGCAACTTCGCGAGCACCTGATCGGCCAGTCTGTCCAGGCGATCCTGATGCTGGGTTTCATGGTCGCCCTGGTGCTCTTCGGGCGGGCGCTGGTCCACCTCTTCGCGCAGCACGGCGAGGGCATCAGCCCCTGGTATCTGCGGTTGTCGCTGGCCGGAATTCTGGTATGTTTCGTGCTCGTCGGCCGGCGGGTCTACCACCGGATCGGCGAGATCCTCTGGCTCCGCCGCGAACTGGCGGTGGCCCAGCGCAAGTTGCAGGAGTTGCGGGACCAGTATCGGCGACGCCGGCCCGAGTAGCGGCGGCGGCCCGGGCCCGCAGCGTTCGGTTCCAGCCAGGAGTCGCGACGTGACCGCATCGTGGGATCAGAGACTGATCGGCAAGCTCGAGGACCGCTCCGCCCGCCTCGGCGTCATCGGACTGGGTTACGTGGGCCTGCCGCTGGCGGTCTCCATGGCCAAGGCCGGCTTCCAGGTCACCGGTTTCGAGCTCTCCGAGGCCAAGGTCGCCCAGCTGCAGCGCGGCGAGAGCTACATCATCGACGTGGACCCGGCCGACGTGAAGGCCATGGTCGCGGCCGGTCGCCTGCGTCCCACCACCGCGATGGACGACCTCGCCCGGGTCGACGCCGTGAACATCTGCGTCCCGACCCCGCTGGGCAAGACCCGCGATCCGGACATCAGCTTCATCCAGTCGGCCATGGAGGCCATCGCGCCGCGCGTCCACGACGGCATGCTGGTGATCCTCGAGAGCACCACCTACCCGGGCACCACGGAGGAGGTGATCGTCCCCATGCTGGAGGGCGAGAATCGCCGGGTGGGGCAGGAATTCTTTGCCGCCTTCAGCCCCGAGCGCGTGGATCCCGGCAACGAGCAGTTCCAGACCCACAACATCCCCAAGGTGGTGGGCGGGGTGACCTCGCGCTGCACCGACGTGGCCCGCACCCTCTACGAGCAGTTCATGGAGACGGTGGTGCCGGTCTCCTCGGTGCGCGTGGCCGAGACGGTCAAGCTCCTGGAGAACACCTTCCGCAGCGTGAACATCGGCCTGGTCAACGAGCTGGCCCTCATGTGCGACGCCATGGACATCGACGTCTGGGAGGTGATCGAGGGCGCGGCCACCAAGCCGTTCGGCTTCATGCCGTTCTATCCGGGCCCCGGCCTGGGCGGCCACTGCATCCCCATCGACCCGTTCTACCTCTCCTGGAAGGCCAGGCAGGCCGGCGTGGAGTCCCGCTTCATCGAGCTGGCCGGCGTGGTCAACGGCTCCATGCCGCGCCACGTGGTCAGCCTGGTCGGCAGCGCCCTCAACGGCCTGGGCAAGGCCGTCAACGGCAGCCGGATCCTGGTGGTGGGCGTGGCCTACAAGCCGGATATCGACGATACCCGCGAGTCTCCCGCGCTGGACATCATGAACATGCTCGCCCGCCTCGGCGGCGAGGTGCAGTGGTACGATCCATTCGTCCCCGCCCTCGATGCCAAGGTCTCCGCCCGCAAGTGCGCCGAACTGACGCCCGAGACCCTCGCCGACGTGGACGTGGCCGTGGTGGTCACCGGCCACCGGGGCATCCCGTACGACCTGCTGGTCGAGGTATGCCCGGCCATCGTGGACACGCGCAACGCCCTCAAGGGCCACGCCAGCGAGAAGATCATCAGGCTCTAGAACCGCCCCCTGGGCTGCGAAGGATATCCATGTCTCGATACGTCGTCACCGGAGGAGCCGGCTTCATCGGCTCGCACATCGCCCAGACCCTCGTCGACCAGGGCCACGAGGTGGTGGTCCTCGACGACCTCTCCACCGGCCACCTGCACAACCTGGCGGGCTTCCGCGATGGCGTGGAGTTCGTCGAGGGCAGCATCTGCGACCTCGCCCTGCTGCAGGATCTCTTCCGGGGCGTGGAGGTGGTCTTCCACCAGGCGGCCCTCGCCTCGGTGCCGCGCTCGGTGGCCGAGCCCCTGGCCAGCAACGAGGTCAACGTCACTGGCACGCTGAAGGTGCTGCTCGCCGCCCGGGACCAGGAGGTGCGCCGCGTGGTGTACGCCGCCAGCAGCTCCGCCTATGGCGACAGCGAGGTGCTGCCCAAGCGGGAGGACATGCCGGCCTCGCCGCTGTCGCCCTACGCGATCACCAAGTACGTGGACGAGCTCTACGGCAAGGTCTTCAGCGACCTCTACGATCTGCCCACCATCGGCCTGCGCTACTTCAACGTCTTCGGCGCGCGCCAGGATCCGCAGAGCCAGTACGCCGCGGTGATCCCGCTGTTCATCACCCGCTACCTGGCCGGCGAGGCGCCCCTGATCCACGGCGACGGCGGGCAGTCGCGGGACTTCACCTACATCGAGAACGTGGTCCAGGCCAACCTCCTGGCGGCGGCGGCGCCCGCCGCGGCGGACGGCCGGGTCTACAACGTGGCCTGCGGCGAGGCGATCACCGTCAAGGACCTCTGCCTGCGCATCCGCGATCTGCTGGGTTCGGAGCTCGAGCCCGAGCACGGCCCCACGCGGGCGGGCGACGTGCGCCACTCCCTGGCCGACATCTCGGCCGGGCGCGAACTGCTCGGTTACGACCCGCAGGTGGATCTCGGCACGGGGCTCGAGCGGACGGTGGCCTGGTACCGCGAGCAGGCCGGAGGTGCACGATGACCCGACGCTGTCAGCGCCCCGTCGCCAGCCTGCTCCTCGTGCTCACCGTGGCCTGGCTGCTCCCCCCGCCGGGGGCGGTGGCCCAGGCCCCGATCACCGAGGACGAGGTCTATCGCATCGGCGCCGGCGACGTGCTGCAGATGAACGTGCCGCAGCGGTCGGCGATGGACCGGGAGCTCACCGTCCAGAGCGACGGCAGCGTCTACGTGGCGCCCATCGGCGAGGTGGATCTCGCCGGCCTGACCCTCGACGAGGGCGAGCAGGTGCTCTCTCGCCGGCTCAGTCTCTACGATCCGGGCATCCAGCAGGTGGTGCTCGGCGTGGTGGAGTACAACGCGCTGCGCGTCTTCGTCCTCGGCGCGGTGAACGCGCCGGGCAGCTACACCTTCGAGGCGCCCCCGACGCTGTGGGACGTGTTGCGTGCCGCCGGCGGCCCGGGGGAGAGTGCCAGCCTGTCGAATTGCCGGATCATCTCGCTCGAGGATGGCCGGCCACGCTCCGAGACGGTGAACCTCTCGGGCTACCTCAGCGGCGAGTCGTTTCCCGACCGCGTGCTCGACGGCGGCGACACGCTGGTGGTGCCCACGGTGGCCGACGGCACCGTCGGCGTCCCGAGCAATCTCGGCGTCCAGGTGTTCGGCGGGGTGGCGGCGCCCACCACGGTGCCCATCGAGCAGCCGACCGAGCTGCTCAACGTGCTCATGCTGTCCGGAGCCCCGCTCAACAACGCCGACCTGGGCAAGGTGGACTGGGTGCGGCGGTCTGGCGCCAGTCGCGACCAGGCGACCCGCATCGACATGCGTGATTTCCTGGAGGGTGGAAAGACCAGGGGGAACCCTCTCGTCTATCCCGGCGATGTCGTCTACGTGCACATCCAGCGCGAGGGCTGGTTCCGGCGGAATCTCCCGTTCCTGTTGACGATGATCTCGACGGCGACCACGGCGCTCCTCGCCTACGATCGGCTGCAGGATTAGAGAACTTATTGCAAAGTAAAGATTTTTGCTACTTGGCGATCACGGCCGGGTGAGATATACTGCTCTCCTGGCCGTGTTAGTTTTTTGCGATAATGACATTTTCTGCATTGTCGACGGCGTCGTCATTTGATATAATCTACGGCGGCCAGGGATGCAGTGGGGATCGTTCTGGCATGATCCGGAGTCTCTCGAGGAATATCGGGGATCTCCTGGAGATGGTCCGACGGAACACCGGCAACGCGAGTGCCAGACGGATTCTCGGGCACGGATCGCAGGAGGGACCGCGGCATATGGCGACCTATGGCAACGACCAACATCGACAAGAACGGTATGATATGTCCATGGCCTCCGGTTCGGCACTCGGCGCCAGGACGGTGGTCCTGGGCGAGATCCCGGCGATGGCCGGAACCCCGGACCGTGACGAGCAACCGGCGTCGACCGCTCGTCCTTCCGAGCTCATCGACATGTTGCCCGGGCAGTTCTACCAGGGTCTCAAGCGCGCGTTCGACGTCGCGGTCAGCGTCGTGGGACTGGCGTTCTTCGGGTTGCTCCTGCCGGTCCTGGCCGCGCTGATCAAGCTCGATAGCCCCGGGCCGGTGTTCTACTCCCAGGACCGCGTGGGCCAGAACCGGCGCCGGCAGGCCCGTCGCTCGCAGGGTGAGGACCGCCGCAAGGTCCAGCAACCGGGGCGCCCGTTCCGCATCCACAAGCTGCGGACCATGCGTAACGATGCCGAGGCCAACGGGCCGCAGTGGGCGCAGAAGGGCGACGCCCGGGTCACCCGGGTCGGGCGCTTCCTGCGCAAGACGCGCCTGGACGAGCTGCCGCAGTTCTGGAACATCCTCAAGGGCGACATGAGCCTCATCGGCCCGCGGCCGGAGCGCCTGTGGTTCATCCGCCAGCTCGAGGCCGAGGTGCCCAACTACCACGACCGCCTGCTGGTCAAGCCGGGTGTGACGGGGCTGGCGCAGGTGCGCAACGGTTACGACCAGTCGCTGGACAGCGTGCGGCGCAAGGTCGAGCTGGACCGGCAGTACATCCAGCGCTGCGGACCGCTGGCCGAGGCGGGCATCCTGCTCGAGACCGTCAGGGTGGTGGTCAAGGGCGAGGGTGCCCAGTAGTAGCCCGCTCTCGCTGGATCCCGTCTTCCCCCTTGCGGGACCAGGACGCGGCCACCATAATCGCGGAGGCCGCGTCCTTTGCTTGCGCTCACGCCGCCGCGGCCTCCAGCAGCCCGAGGCGACGCGGCGAGATTCCCGAAGAGACCGATCTCCATGGCGCCCGACGTCCTGATCATCGATGACCAGGAGGCGATCCGCAGCTTCCTGACCGCCACCCTCGCGGCCCAGGGCTACGAGGTCCGCGGTGCGGCCACCGCGGGTGGGGGCCTGGCCGCCGTGCGGGAGCAGCGCCCCGATCTGGTACTGCTGGATCTCCGTCTGCCCGACCGCAGCGGCCTCGACCTGCTCGCCGATCTGCGGCGAGAGTGTGGCGAGTTGCCCGTCGTGGTGCTCACCAGCTATGGGCGGACGGAGGCCGTGGTGGAGGCCATGCGCCTGCAGGCGCTCGACTTCGTGACCAAGCCCGTGAACCTCGACCGGCTCCTGACCGTGGTGCGGCGCGGGATCGCCGCGAGCGGTGGCGGGGCCGGTCCCCACGCTCCGGACGATCCGGACGCCGATCTCTTCGCCGAGGTCCCGGGCGCCGTACCCAGCGTCGCGCCGTCCATGCGCGCGGTGCACGCGGTCCTGCGCAAGGTGGCGGCGGGGGGACGGTCCACGGTGCTCATCCTCGGCGAGAGCGGTGTGGGCAAGGATGTCCTGGCCCAGGTGCTGCACCGCAACTCGCCGCGGAGCGACTATCCCTTCCTCGAGATCAACTGCGCCTCCTTGCCCGAGCAGTTGCTGGAGAGCGAGCTCTTCGGCCACGAGCGCGGCGCGTTCACCGATGCCACCCAGCAGAAGCTCGGTCTGCTCGAGCTGGCCCATTCGGGCACGCTCTTCCTCGACGAGATCGGCGAGATGTCCCTGGCCATCCAGGTCAAGCTGCTGCGGGTGCTCGAGAAGCTGAGCTTCCGGCGCGTGGGGGGACTGGAGGACATCCAGGTCGACGTGCGGGTGGTCGCCGCGACCAACCGCGATCTCCGAACCCTCGTCTCGCGAGGGGTTTTCCGCGAGGACCTCTACTATCGCCTGAAGGTGGTGCAGCTGGAGGTCCCGCCGCTGCGGCAGCGTCGCGAGGACGTTCCCGCGCTGGCCGAGCATTTCCTGCGGCAGTACGCCGAGGAGTTCGGGCGCGAGTTCACGGGCTTCGAGCCGGCGGCGCTCGCGGCCCTGCAGGAACGCGACTGGCCGGGGAACGTGCGCCAGCTCCGCAACACCATCGAACGCTCCGTGTTGCTGGAGAATGGAACCCGGCTGCAGCGCACGCAGTTGCATTTCGACGCCGACAGCGGCACCGAGGTGGCCGCCGACGAGGTCGACGTCCTGGCGCGGCAACTCGCCGGCGCCTTGCGCGACCCGTGGCCCGAGGCGGGCATCGACCTCGATGAACTGGTGGCGCGGCTCGAGCGGCAGCTCATCGCCCGGGCCATGTCCGCCTGCGATGGCAACCAGTCGCGGGCCGCGCGCCTGCTCGGCCTCGGCCGGGACCGGTTGCGGTACCGGCTCAAGACCCACGGCCTTTGATGGTGGCGTCCGGCAGGGCGCCCTGGAGAGGATGCGGTGATGGAGCAGACGGGAGCCCGCAGGCGGGAGCGGCATGTCGCCTGGCGAGAGTGCGGCCGGCGTGGTCGGCCCGCGGCCGGGGCCCTGGCGGCCCTGGTCCTCCTGCTCGGCGGTTGTGGCGTCTATTCGGCGAGCAGCGGGCGGGTCGACGAGGCCATCCAGCGGGTGGCCGTCGATTACCTGGAGAACGCCACCGCGGAACCGGATCTGGGCGTCGAGATCGCCGACCTGATCATCCTCGCGCTGCAGGAGGACAACACGCTGAAGGTGGTGGACTTCGAGACCGCCGACAGCGTGATCGACGGCCGCGTGGCGCGGTACCAGCTACGCCAGGCCTCCATCTCCGGGCAGCAGCAGGTGGACGAGTACCAGGTCCAGATCGCCGTGGAGCTGAGCTTCCGGCCCCGGGATGGCGGCGAGCCGGTCTTCGAGCGGCGCCGGTTCACCGGCACCGGGACCTACTTCCTCGACGATCCCCAGGGCGCCTCGAGCGAGCAGTCGGCCAAGGAGGAGGCGGTGGAGGAGATCGTCCGCGACGTGCTCGCCCAGGTGGTGGAGGACTGGTGATGGCCAAGCGTCAGGGTGGTGGTGGCCGGGGCTCGTCGGTCCCCGGATTCCGCGAACTGCGCGAGGGCGACCTCGCGCGTGGCGAGTTCCGCCCCGTCTACGTGCTCGACGGGGAGGACCAGCTGAGGATCGATCAGGTGATCGAGGCCATCCGCAAGCGCGCCCTCGATCCGGCGGCGGCCGCCTTCAACGAGCACACCCTCGCGGCTGACGACGTGGGCTGGCAGGGCGTCCTGCAGCAGGCCCAGGCCTATCCCATGCTCGCCGGCCGCCAGCTGGTGATCGCGCGCCATGCCGACCAGCTCGGCTGGACCAAGGACACGCCGGGCGTCCCGGCGCTGACCGCATACATGAAGGATCCGGTACCGAGCACGCTGCTGATCATCGTCGGGGAGCAGTTCCACGGCAACGCGACCTGGGTGAAGGCGGCCAAGGAGGCCGGATACTATTTTCATCTCGGAGCGCCCAGCGGACGCGACCTCGATGCCTGGGCGCACCGTGCGGCACGGCAGCAGGGGCTCGACCTGGCGCCGGCGGCCCGGCAGGTGCTCTGTGAACTGGTGGGGGGCGACCTGCGGGCGCTGCTGGCGGAGATCGAGAAGCTGGCGCTGCTGCAGGCCGAGCGGGGTGCGGCTCCGTCGGCCGAGGAGATCCCCGAGCTGGTGATGGACCAGGCCGAGCTGGAGGTCTTCGCGGTCACCGACGCCCTCGTTGCGGGCGACGGCGGCGAGGCGCTGCGGGCCTGGCGCCGGCTCGCCGCCTGGGGTACGGACACGTACGCGACCACGCCCGCGGTCACCGCGCACCTGCGCCGGCTGGTCGCCGTGGCCGTCGCGTTCGCGGAGGGTCTCACCGACGCCGGCGAGATCGCCAGGGCGACCCGGCTGAATCCCTGGATGGTCAGCAACAAGCTGCTGCCGCAGGCTCGCCGGCTCGGCGCCGCGGATTGCCGGGAACTCCTGGACGCCTGCCTCGATTGCGAGCGTACCCAGAAGAGCCGGCCGATCCCGCCGGAACTGGCCCTCGAACATCTCCTGCTGACCGCCGCGGCGGTGGGTCGGTCGTGAACCCGCCACCGGCCGCGAGACCGTGATCGATCACCCGAGACCAACGAAAGGAACGCCATGGCCGATCTGAAGGATTTCACCGACCAGAACTTCGCCGCCGAGGTCGAGCAGAACGACAGGCCGGTGCTCGTGGATTTCTGGGCCCAGTGGTGTGGGCCCTGCAAGGCGCTGACCCCGACCATCGAGGCGGTGGCCGCCGCCACGGCCGACCAGTGGGTGGTCGGCAAGATGGACATCCAGAACAACCCGCAGACCGCGGCGAAGCTCGGCATCCGGTCGATCCCCGCGCTGATGTTCTTCCAGGGCGGGCAGGTCAAGGCCACCCTGACGGGCACCCAGAGCCAGGACAAGATCCTCGAGACCATGAAGAGCGTCACCGGCTGAGCGCCGGCGCCGCATGTCGGGGCTCCGACAGGGGCCCCGTTCTTCGAGACCATCGACTTAACATAATATACATTATGCGCAATACTTGACGGGGGCGACGAAACCGCTTGCCGCCATGTCGATTGGCGGTCTCGGCGGTCGATCTAGAGGTTCTCGGAATCCTGCCTGGCGTGGACGGGCACCCGCCTGGCGAGGTCCTCCAGGCCGGGCACGTCGAAGTCCTCGCCGCTGAGCGCCTTGACGAACCCGAGCACCGACAGGCCGATGAACAGCAGCCAGTACGCCAGGTGCAGCACCAGGCTGACGAGCACCCCGAGGACCGGCACCAGGTGGAACGCCGACTCGAGGACCCAGACCAGCAGCCCCACCACCACCTCGGCGAACAGCAGCGCGAAACCCTGGCGGCAGTGCCGGGCCAGGAACTCGCTGCGCTCGCGCATGAGGATGGGGACCAGCACCAGCAGGCTCAGGTAGCAGATCGCGCCCAGCCAGCGGTCGCGGACGGTGGGTTCGGGGTCGCGGGCGATCTCGTTCACGGGCGTTCCCCCGGCGTTGGCCGTGGCGGAGGCCCGCGGAAGGGCCACCGCCACGATCGAGGTGGGATCAGTCCAGCAGGGCGCGCGTGCGCTCCAGTTCCCGCTCGAGCTCGGTGCCCATGGGGGTGATCTCCCCCGCGGCCGCCGCATCGCGCAGCTCCTCGAGCACGGCCACGGCAGCGGCCCGATCCCCGGCCTCGCGCAGCCACTGGACACGGCGCAGGCTGCGCTGGATGTAGGTGTTGTCGGGCAGTTCGGCCGAGATCAGCGACTCCATGGCCGCCGCGGCCTCCGCCGGCCGGCCGGCGTCCGCGAGCGCAGTGGCCCGGACCAGGGCGAGCTCGGTGGCGGCAGGATGGTCGGCGGGGATCTCGTCGGCGTAGCGGTCGGCCGCACCGAGAGCCTGGTCGACCTCGCCCGCGCCCAGCAGCGCGTGCACCAGGGCGACGCGCGCGTAACGGCCGAACTCGGTGCCGCCGTGCTCCTCCACGCAGTCGCGCAGCGGCACCACGGCGCCCTCGAAGTCGCCCTGGTCGATGAACGTCTGGCCCTGGAACAGCATGTAGCTGGCCTCGACCCGCGACGCCTCCTGGCTCTGCTGCCAGTAGGAGCCGCCGACCAGCACCACGACCAGCGTCAGCAGGCCGATCCCGACGACGGTGGCGTTGCGCTGCAGGAACTCCAGCGCCCTCTCGGTGCTGCTGACGAACGAGTCCTGCTTCAGATCCTTCTTGGTGAACTTGTGGGCGGCCACGGTGATCGAACCTCGCGGTGTTCGGGTGCTGGGTCGGGAATCTCTCGAGCCGATCCGGTATGATAAGCCATGACCGCCGGGTTTTCCACCGATCGCCATGATAAAAACACGGCACGCCCAGCCGGCTATACGGGGAAGGAGAAAGAGGCGCCGGCCAGGCGCGCCGAACGGATTCTTCTTGCGGGCGATCGCCCCGATGAGCGATCTGGCTCGCGTGCCTGGCCGCCGGGCCGGGCACGGCTCAGCATCGATGATACACGATCCGTCGCCCGTGCCCACCTGATTCTCCGGCCATCCGTCGAAAGCTGGTACCCCCGGCGCGACTCGAACGCGCGACCCCCAGATTAGGAATCTGGTGCTC
>CAZWYF010000042.1:19949-27964 GCA_964637835.1 uncultured Fibrobacteraceae bacterium | reverse complement strand
CGGCGCCCCCCCGCGGCGCCCCCCGTGCCCCCCGCGAACGGCGATCGAGGACAACTTCGCTCACCGCTTGAAGATCTGGAGTTTTGGCCGCTCAGCCACCATAATTGCGGCAAACCCGGGAGCCGCGCCGCGGACCGAGACCGGACCCGTCCGAACGCGTCCACCCGGCCGATTCATGTTCACGCCCGAACCCGCCCCGCCCCGGGGCCGCCTTGTGTCCGAGGAGGCTGTCCGATGCACGACGCGAAACCCGCGGACTCCAAACTGCTGCCGTCCAACGCCTACCGGAAGCTCGAGCCCGGCGAGGAGTACCAGCCGGTGGTGCCGGCCGGCGACCGCCGCGCCGAGGTCACCCCCTGGTCCATCCTCACCGGTCTGGCCATGGTGGTGCTCTTCACCGTGGCGGCCTCCTACATGGCGCTGCGGGCCGGCAACGCCATCGAGGCCTCCATCCCCATCGCCATCCTGGCCATCACCTTCGGCCGGCTGCGGCAGATCCGTTCCACGCTGCTGGAGAACGTGATGGTGCAGTCGGTGGGGCAGGCGGCGGGCGTGGTGGCCGCGGGCGCCACGTTCGTGGTGCCGGCCATGTACATCAACGGCGTGTCGGCCGCCTGGTGGCAGATCTTCCTGGCCTGCTTCATCGGCGGCTCGCTGGGCGTGGTGCTGATCATCCCGCTGCGCAAGTACTTCGTGAAGGACCTGCACGGCGAGCTGCCCTTCCCCGAGGCCACCGCCATCAACAACATCCTGGTGACGGGCGAGAGCTCGGCCGGCGGCGCGGGCAAGATCCTCATCGCGGCCTTCGTGGTGGGCGCGCTCTTCGACTTCGCCGTCGAGGCGCTGCACCTCTGGAACGCCGGCCTCTCCAGCAGCACCCTGCTGGGCGGCCTGGGCGAGGGCGCCCGGATCGAGGTCCAGCTCACCGCCATCGCCGCCCTCTTCGGCCTGGGCTACATCATCGGCATCCGCTACGCCTCGATCATCGCCGCCGGCTCGGTGATGGCCATGCTGGTGATGGTGCCGGCGGTGTACCTGTTCGGCAAGGAAGTGGACGCCTTCTCCTTCGCCGGAGCCACCTACAACGTGGCCGAGATGAACGCCACGAGCATCTTCGGCGCCTTCATCAAGCCCATCGGCATCGGCGCCATCGCCATCAGCGGCCTGATCGGCATCATGCGCATGTGGCGCATCGTGGTCGGCTCGATCACCCTGGGCTTCAAGGCCTTCAAGGGCGGCGCCGAGCAGACCGAGGAGATCCGCACCCAGCGCGACATGAAGCCCAGCCACGTCCTGCTCATCGAGCTGGCCGCCACCCTGGGCATGGGCCTGCTGTTCATGATCGTCGCCCTGATGGGCGACTACTCCCTGGGCAGCAGCCTGCTGTTCGCCGTGGTGGGCATGTTCTCGGGCTTCCTGCTGAGCTTCCTGTTCACCCCGGTGGCCGCGCAGGCCATCGCCATCGTGGGCGTCAACCCGGTCTCCGGCATGACGCTGATCACCGTGGTGATGACCATCGGCATCATGATCGCCGTGGGCCTGAAGGGCACCGCCGGCATGCTCATCGCCCTGATCATCGGCACCGCGGTGTGCACGGCGCTCTCCACGTCGGGCGCCCTGATCAGCGACTTCAAGATCGGCTACTGGCTGGGATCGACGCCCAGGAACCAGGAGAAGTGGAAGTTCCTGGGCATGGCGGTGGCCGCGCTGGTGGTCTCGGCCGTGATCCCGCTCATGGACAACGCCTACAGCTTCGTGGTGGAGGATCCGGTCACCGGCCTGATGGTCTCCAACGAGCAGGAACTGCCCGCCCCGCAGGCCAACATGATCGCCGCCGTCTCCAGCGGCCTGATGGACGACCCCGCCGCCCAGCCCTGGCTGCTCTACGGCCTGGGCGGCGCCGTGGCGCTCATGCTGCTGATGACCGGCGTGCCCATGCTGGCCTTCGCCCTGGGCATCTACCTGCCCATCTCCATCAACATGGCCGTGCTCGCCGGGGCGGTGGCCGCCTGGATCATCGGCAGGACCGGCGGCAGCGAGGAGATGCGCCGGCTCCGGCAGGAGCAGGGCACCCTCATCGCGTCGGGCCTGATGGCCGGCGCCGCCATCTTCGGCGTGCTCACCGCCGCCCTGCGCACCAAGGACTTCGGCGCCGCCATCCGCCACATCTCGGTGGGCGAGAAATTCTCCCTGGACGAGGCCGGCAACCTGGTCGCCACGGCCGCTCCCTGGTACGAGGGCTTCACCGGCCAGATCATCGGCCTGATCATGCTGGTGGCGCTGGGCGTCGCCTGCTTCCTGCTCGCCCGGCTGGGCGCGAAGTGGCAGATGGAGGGCGACAAGTAGCGTCGAGGCAGCAGCGCGAGCCGGGGACGACCTCGCCCCCGCGCCGCCACGGCCTGATGGACACGCGGCGGCCTTCCCCACGGGAGGCCGCCGCGTTCTCTGCGGCGCCGGCCGGTCGCGGCCTGGGGGGATCGTCCTACCGCGCCAGCATCACCCGCGCCTGCCGCATCGTTCCCGCGGCGTCGAGACCGATCAGGTAGGCGCCCGACGGCGCCGGCCGGCCGGCCGCGTCCAGGCCGTCCCACGCCACCTGCTGCCAGGCGCCGGTGGCCGCGCCGGCGTGCAGGGTGCGCACCAGCCGGCCACGCAGGTCCACCACCCGCAGGACCGCCGCCTCGCCCGCCCGGGCCCGGAAGCGCAGGACGGTCCGGGGGTTGGCGGGGTTGGGCATGGGGGGCGCCAGGGCGGTCAGGGCGCGGGCATCCGGGGCGGGGCCGTCCGGACCGGCGAGGGTCGCGGCGCCGAGCACGGCCTGGTCGGCGTCCCGCAGCGCGAGGTGGTAGGCCACCGCGCCGGCGGTCTGCAGCGCGGCGTCCGGGTCGGCGAGGGAGAGCTGCCCGCCGCCGAGGGCGACCAGCGCGCCGGCGGCGCCGCCCGGCGGCGTTCCGGGGGCGTCGGCGGGCAGGTGGGGGGCGGGCGCCCCGTCGAAGACCACGGCCTGCCGGCCACGGGCCAGGTCGTGACGCACGACGGTGACCCGCGCCACCGCCTCGCGGGGCGCCCCCACGGTGGCGGTGCCGAGCACGGCGCCCGCGTCCGTCCACGCACAGGTCCAGCCGCTCAGCAGGGCCGGCACCACGGTGCCGCTGGTGTCGTTGACCCGCAGCCAGCCGGCGGTGGCCAGGCTGGTGAGGTTGGCCGCGGGCGCCCCGATCACGTGGTCGAGGGCGCCGTCGCCATCGAGGTCGGCGCCGCCGGCGCACCAGAAGCCGAAGCGGTCGCCCGACATGGTGCCGGGAGCGAGGCCGTCGCCGCGGTCGGCCAGCGGCAGGCTGTCGGCGTCGCCCACGTCGCCGGAGCCGCCGGCCCAGATGAAGGCGCGGCCGGCGTCGGCGCCGAGGGCGTCATCGTAGGGCGCGCCGATGAGCACGTCCGGCAGTCCGGAGCCGACCCGGTCGCCGGCCGGGGCCACCGACCAGCCGAAGCGGCTGCCGGCGGCGGGCCCGTCGGCGGTGCGGTCGGCCTGGCCGTCGGCGTCGAGGCCGCCGAGGAAGATCTCCACGCGGCCGCGCTCGAGGCCGCCGCCGGCGTAGAAGGGGATGCCCACGGCGAGGTCGGGATCGCCGTCGCCATCGAAGCTGCCGATGGCCGCGATGCTGTAGCCGAACTCGTTGTCGGCGGAGGCGGTGGCGCTGCTCTGGAGGATGAGGTCGGCCGTGGCGTCGGGGCCGGGGTTGGGCGAGGTGGTGCCCTGGTAGACGTAGACGCGGCCCTGGATGAGGGAGCCGGCGGTGTCGTGGCTGGGCGCGCCCACGGCCAGGCAGTGGGCGTTGCCGCCGAGGAACGCGCCGGCGCCCGCCAGCGACCAGCCCAGGTGCTCGTAGGCCACCTGGCCGGACAGGGTGAGGTCCGGCGTGGTGGCGGGGCCGCCGGCGGCGCCGTAATAGATGTGGGTGGCGCCGGTCTCGAAGCCGGCGGTGTCGGTGTAGGGGGCGCCCACGGCGAGGTCGTCCCGCCCATCGCCGTTCAGATCGCCGGCGGCGGCGATGGCCCAGCCGAAGCGGCCGTTCGCCGCCGGGCCCTCGAGCACCAGGTCGGGCGTCGCCGGCAGGGGCGCGCCGCCGTAGAAGACGTAGACGCGGCCGGCCTCGCTGCCGGCGTTGTCGGCGTAGGGCGCGCCCACGGCGAAGTCGTCGGTGCCGTCGTCGTTGACGTCGCCGATGCAGGCCACGGCGTGGCCGAAGTGCTCGCCGTCGCTGCCGGTCCAGACGTGTTGGGCGTCAAGTGTGAGGTCGCTGCCGCCGAACCATAGGTAGGCGCGGCCGGCGTCCTGGCCCTGCGCCTGGTAGCCGGGAGCGCCCACGAGGATCTCCGCGGCGCCGTCGCCATCCTGGTCGCCGACCAGGGCGGCGCTGGCCCCGAACTGCAGGACGCTGGTCCCCGTGGCGTCGCGCAGGTAGTCGGCGGCGCGGGCGCGGTCGGGCCCCAGGACGGGGGCGAGGAAGAGGGCGGCGACGAGCACGAGCACGGACGCGGGCATGGCGATTCGCACGGATGGCCTCCGGGGACTGCCGCGACCGGCCCGGGGCCCCGGACGGGCCCGGGCGCGGCGACGGCCCACGCTGAGGATACACCGGCGATGGCGGCGCAGAAACCCCTTGCTTGAGCGCCGGTGCCGGGTTCAACTTGGCAGTCGGGAACCTAGCAAGACGCTCGCCAGCAGGCGCCCGAACCACGGATCGAGGACATGCGAAGGATCAGCACCATCATCGCGGCCTGTGCCCTGCTCACCGGCGCGGCGGGCCTCCTGGCCTTCCGTGGCGACGCGACCGGCGATCTCGCCGCTCGCGGCGACGCGGTCCTGGCCGACGCCGGCGGCCCGGTGGATCGCCTGCCCCCCGAGCAGCCCTTGCTGCCGGAACCGGCGGTGGCGCCCGCCAGCGAGACCGGCGCCGCCGGGCCCGGCCTCGGACACGCCCTCGCGCTGGTGATCCAGCCCCGGCAGACGTTCTACGAGGCGCTCGAGGGCCTGAAGATCCCCCACGAGGACATCATGGCGCTGGTGCGGGCGGTCCAGCCGTTCCGCGATCTGCGCAAGGTCAAGACGGGCGACAGCTTCCAGGTCGAGCTGACGGTGCGCGAGGAGCTGCGGTCGTTCGGGTTCGATCTGGACCTGGAGAGCTGGGTGCGCTACACGCGCCAGGAGGACGGCAGCTTCGCCCAGGAACTGGGCGCCTATCCCGTGGAGCGCCGCACCGTGGGCGTCAGCGGGGTGATCGAGAGCAGCCTCTACGCGAGCCTGCAGGCGGTGGGCGCGCCGCTGAATCTCGCGGCCAAGATCAACGACGTCCTCGGCTGGGACCTGGACTTCTCGCGCGACCCGCGCCGGGGCGACCGGTTCCGCATCGTGTACGAGGAGGTCTACAAGGACGGCGCCTTCGTGCGCACCGGCCCCATCCTGGCCTGCAGCTACGTGGGCGTCGGGCGCGACCTGGCCGCCTACCGCTACACCCTGCGCGACGGCAAGGCCGGCTACTACGACCGCGAGGGCCACAACCTGCAGAAGCAGCTCATGCGCGCCCCGGTGAACTACTCGCGCATCTCCAGCAGCTTCAGCTACGACCGCCTGCACCCGGTGCTCCGGCGGCGCATGCCCCACCTGGGCGTCGACTACGCGGCGCCCATCGGCACGCCCGTCTGGGCGGCCGGCGACGGCGTGGTGGTGGCGAGGGGGAGCAAGCGTGGCAACGGCCGCTACGTCAAGATCCGCCACACCAACCGCGAGTACGAGACGTACTACCTGCACTTCTCGCGGTTCGCCCGGGGCGTGGGCGTGGGGACCCGCGTCCGCCAGGGCGACGTGATCGGCTACGTGGGCGCCAGCGGCTACGCCACCGGCCCGCACCTGGACTTCCGGGTGAAGAAGAGCGGGCGCTTCGTGAACCCGCGGACGCTGAAGCTGCCGCCCGCGGCGCCGGTGCCCGCGGCGGAGCACGCCAGCTACCTGGCGCTGCGGTACTCCTACGACGCCGCCCTCACCGAGCTGGCCGACGCCCTGGGCGAGCCCGTGCCGGTGACCGCCCTGGACACGGCCGGGCCCCCGTGGTGGGACGCCCGGCAGCACGCCCGCCTCGCCGTCCCGCCCACGCTGCGCGCCGCGGACTGATCGCGCCGGCCGGACGCCGGCCGGAGTCCGGCCCCCGTCGGCTCAGCGCCGCGCCGGCCGGCTCAGCGCCGCCGCAGCCCCTGCTGCAGGTTGCGCAGGGTCACCAGGATCTCCTCCGGCACCACGATCACCTTGCCGTCGGCCGGGTCCCAGACCGCCGGGCGCTGGTCCGCGGCCAGGCGGCCGAACCACACCTCCGGCGCCCGGCCGTCGGGCAGCCAGGCCCGTAGCCGCCAGCGCGGCGTGGCGGCCAGCGGGTCCTCCGACGCCGGCGGCAGGATGCGCCGCGCCTCGAGCCGGTCGAGGGTGATCTGCAGGTCGGAGGCCTGGTTGCGGGCGGCCACCGGCCCGAAGACCAGCTCCCAGCCCGGCGGCGCCACCGCGTCCCAGATGCTCTCCAGCTCGTCCCGCCGCGCCTGCGGATCCGCCGCCCGCTGCGCCACGATCACCGGACGGTCGGCGCCGTCGACGCGGAAGCTGTCGGCCGCCCCGGGACGGAAGCTGAGGGCGCCGAGATCCAGGAAATCCGAGAGCGGCCCCTCCAGGGGGCGCAGCGCCGGCCCCCGCGCCACCACCAGGGCGGTCTCGCGGCGCACCATGACGGTGTTGTGGGCCGCCTGCTGCTCCTCTCCCAGCTCCAGCCGCCACGGGTCGCCGCCGGTGCGGTGGAGCGTCAGCGTGCGGTAGGGCGGCTGCAGGCCGGCGTCGGCCAGGACCGGCCCGGTGATCTCCCCGGGGGCGGGGAAGCCGGCCACCGCGGTGTCGGACGCGCGGTAGACCACCTCGCGCAGCCGGCGCTCGTCGGCCAGCAGCCAGACCACGCCACCGTCGTCGCGGCGACGATCCTGGTATTGCCCGTGATACCGGGCCGCGTCGCCCACCAGCGAGGCCGTGCCGCCTGGCCGGCGCAACCACCAGCGCTGGTGCTCGTCGGGGGCGAAGAGCCAGGTCGCCCCCCCGCGGCGGCCGAGCCGCAGGGAGTCCAGGTCCGCCGCCCGCACCGGGGGCAGGACGCGCGCCAGGCGGACGCTGTCCGGCAGGCGCGCCAGGCGGGCATAGAGCCCACCGCCGATGCCGAACACGCCGGGCCGACCGGCGCCGCTGGCGTAGATCATGCCGGCCACCTCGCTGGCGTCGCCCAGGGCGAGACGCTCGCGACCGCCCCCGCGCAGGCGCAGCGCCAGCTCCAGGGAGGCGGGCCCGCCGAACCCGAAGCGGCGCGCGTCCGGCTCGGTGCCCGGCAGCACGGGCTGGCCCTCGCCGGTCATCAGCGCGGTGAGCACCGCCTGCGCACGGTCGGGATCGACGAAGGGGTCGTCCACCTGGCCGGTGAGCACCCAGCCGTCGCCGCGGCGCTCGAGGGTGCTGGCGCCGGTGGGGCGGCGGATCTCCAGGGAGACCACGTCGGCCGCGGCGGCGTCGAAGAGCGGCCCGCCGGCCAGGCCACGACCGGGCCGCTCCGGCTGGGACCAGGTCCACAGCCAGGCGCCGGCGGCCACGGCGATCAGGACGGCCAGGGTGCGCAGGATCCAGCGTCGCATCTAGTGCCTCCGTTGGCGCAGGAACACCACGGCGAACCAGCCCAGCCCCACCAGGCCCGGCCAGATCAGCACCGCCACCGCGCCGATCCACTCCTCCTGCCGCGTGGTCAGCAGCAGGGGCTGGAAGCTGGCGCGGCGGCCGCGGATGCCCAGCAGGTCCTCCTCGGCGGCCAGGAAGCTGACCAGGTTGAGCACCAGGTCGCGGTTGCCGTAGAGGCCCAGGTTGGCGTTGGTGACCAGGCCGCTGCTGCCGATGACCACCAGGCGGCCGGCGGGCGGCGCGGGGTCGGCGGCGGCGGCGG
>CAZWYF010000042.1:9324-19849 GCA_964637835.1 uncultured Fibrobacteraceae bacterium | reverse complement strand
ACCCTGGTAGTAGGCCGTGGCGGTCACCGTCGGGGGCGGCGACCCGCCCTCGCCGTCGCCCTCGCCGGCTCCCTCGCCGGCGGCTTCCCGGTCGACCGCGCCGTCGACCGCGCCGTCGACCGCGCCGGCGGCCGCGGGACGCGGGCGCTCGAGGCTGCGCAGGATCTGCTCGGTCTGCGGCGCCAGGCTGTAGAGGCGGCTGGGGGTCAGGTCGGCCCGCAGGGGGCGGCGCTCGGCCACCTGCTGCAGGAAGACGGCCACCGCCAGGACCACGAGCACGCGCAGCCACGGCCCGGCACGGCGCCCGGCCGGCAGCCGCCGCTGCGCCACCGCGGCCTCGCAGACGGCCAGGCCGGTGGCGATCACGCCCAGGAAGTAGACCACGTCGCGGCTGTCGATCACCCCGCCGGCGAAGGCGAGGAAGTGGTTGCCCAGGGCGAGGTCGGCCGCCACGCCGGCCAGCGGCGCGGGCAGGAACGGCTCGAGCTGGCCCACCAGGAAGAGCATCAGGCCGATGCCGAAGGCCAGGAAGTAGGCCGCCGCCTGGTGGGTCACCAGGGCGGAGGCCGCCAGTCCCCAGGCCACCACCGCGCCGGCCAGCAGGGAGAGGCCCACCAGCGAGGTGAGCAGCGGCTGCCACTCCGGCACCACCACCGGATCGGTGAAGCGGCCGAGCAGCATGGTCAGGCCGAAGTAGAAGGCCGTGCCCAGCAGCAGGACCTTGGCCACCAGCACGCCCGAGAGCCACTTGCCCAGCACCCAGCGCCGGGTCGACACCGGCCAGCTGGCGATCAGTTCCCAGCGGCCGCTGCGGTACTCGCCGCTCAGCAGGCGCATGGTCACCGCCGGCAGCAGGAAGAGCAGGAAGAGCACCACGTCGCCGTAGAGCTTGTGGAAGAGGCCGGCGTGGAGGTTGAGGAAGCGCCAGCGGCCGGTCTGCAGCATGGCCTCGCTGGTGTCGGCGTAACCGCGGACGAACAGGTAGTAGAACAGGCCGGTGAGCACCAGGAAGCCCGCGGCGATCACCGGCGCCATGCCGCTCTGGGCGAAGGCGCGCCACTCGCGGCGGGCGATGGCCAGGATCTGCCTCACGCGCGTTCCTCCGGGGGCTGGGGTGCGGGACCGGGCTCGGGGGCGGGGGCGGGCGCGGCGCCCGTCAGACGGAGGAAGAGATCCTCCAGCGTGGGGCCGCGGTCCTCCAGGCTCTGCAGCTTCCCGCCGGCGCCCAGCACCGACTCCACCAGCCGCGGCTTGATCTCCACCGCGTTGCCGGCGATGGAGATCTCGGCGCCGGCGTCGGTCAGCCGCACGGCGTCCTCGCCCACCACGGCGGCCAGGGCGCGGGCCACCTGGTCGCGATTGCCGTCCCAGCTGACCACCACGGTGGCGCCCTCGGCGTCGCCCAGGTTCTCCGCCCGCTCCTCGCAGACCAGCCGGCCGCGGTCGAGGATGAGCACGCGCTCGCAGACCTGGCCCACCTCCGCCAGGATGTGGCTGGAGAGCAGCACGGTCTTCTCGCCGCGGAAGCTGCGGATCAGCTGCCGCATCTCCACGATCTGGTGCGGGTCCAGGCCGCTGCTGGGCTCGTCCAGCACCAGCACCGGCGGATCGCCCACCAGGGCCTGGGCCAGGCCCACCCGCTGGCGGAAGCCCTTGGAGAGATGGCCCACCAGCCGCTGGCGCACCTCGGCCAGGCCGCAGCGGTCCATCACCGTGTCGCAGTGGGCCGCCATCTCCGACCGCCGGACGCCCTTGAGGTCGGCCACGAAGCGGAGGAACTCGCGGACCGTGCCCTCGGGATAGAGCGGCGTGTGCTCGGGCATGAAGCCCACCAGGCGCCGGGCGGCCACCGGATCGGCCACCACGTCGATCCCGCCCAGGTGCACGCTGCCGCGGCCCGGTGCGAGGCTGCCGGTGAGGATCTTCATGCAAGTGGACTTGCCGGCGCCGTTGGGCCCCAGGAAACCGGCCACCTCGCCCCGATCGACGTGGAAGCTCACGTCGTCCAGGGCGAGGACGGTGCCGTAGCGGCGCGACAGGTTGCGGACCTCGATCATGGCGACTCCCCGATCGGGGCCGTCGGACCCGGAGCCGGCGCGGGTCAGGATCCGACGGTCCAGCGCATGGACATGGCGCCCCAGGTGAAGCCGGCGCCGAAGGCGCAGATGATCACCAGGTCCCCCGGCTGCAGGACGCCCTGCTCGTGATAGATGTGCAGGGCCGAGGGGATGGTCGCACTGGTGGTGTTGCCGAAGCGGTCGATGGTGACGGCCACCTGCTCGTCCCGCAGCCCCACGCGCTTCTGCACCGCCTCGATGATGCGCAGGTTCGCCTGGTGCGGCACGAAGAGCTTGACGTCGTCGGCGGCATGGCCGCCGGCCTCCAGGATCTCCAGGGTGACGCCGGCCATGCCCTTGACGGCATACTTGTAGACCTCGCGGCCCTCCTGGTGGATGAAATGCTGCCGGGCGGCCACGCTCTCGGCGGTGGCCGGCTGGCGGCTGCCGCCGCCGGCCATGTAGAGGTATCTCGCCCCCACGCCATCGATGTGGTGGATGTGCTCGAGGATGCCCTCGCGCTCCTCCGGGAGCCGCTGGACCACCACCGCACCGGCGCCGTCGCCGAAGAGGATGCAGGTGTTGCGGTCGGTCATGTCCATGATGGACGACATCACCTCGCTGCCGATCACCAGGGCGGTCTCGATCGCACCGGTCTCGATCTGCGCCCGGGCGGTCTGCAGGGCGAAGGGGAAACCGCTGCAGGCGGCGGACAGATCGTACCCCCAGGCGTTCTTGCAGCCGAGGGCGTCCTGGATCAGGCAGGCGGTGCTCGGGAAGAACATGTCCGGGGTCACCGTGGGGACCACGATCAGGTCGATCTCCTCGGGCGTCACGCCGGCCATCGCCATGGCCTGGCGCGCGGCCAGGATGCCGTGGTGCGAGGCGCCGGTGCCGGGCTCGGCGATGCGCCGCTCCCGGATGCCGGTCCGCTCGGTGATCCACTGGTCGTTGGTCTCGACCAGCTTCTCCAGGTCCGCGTTGGTCAGGACCTTCTCGGGGAAGGACATGCCGGTGCCGGTGATGCCGGCGGAGTACAGCGTCCGTGCAGTCATGGCGTCCTTTCGGTTCGGGCGCGGCGCCGTGTGGCGTGACGGCGCACGACACCCGGCGGCGGCCATCCGCGACCGCCGCAGGCGTGGGTCGGATGCGTGCAAACATGGCCCAGCCGGGCGGGTTTGTCCAGGGTCCGCCGGACGCGCGCCAGGCCCCGACCGCAGGGGACGGGGCCTGGCTGTCTGGCGTCGCGCTCCGCGGATGCGGAGACCGCCGCGGGAGTGTCGCGCCGATCAGTCCTTGCGCTTCTCCTGGTCCTCGTCGCCCTCGGCCGCGGGCGCCTCGGGGCTCTCCTCGGGGGTCTCGGCCGCGGCGCGCTGCGCCTCGGTGTCGGTCTCCCCGGTGTCGGTCTCGGCGGTGTCGGCCTCCTCGGGAGCGGCCTCCTCGGGAGCGGCCTCCTGCGCCTCCAGCGCCTCCTGGAGCTGCGCCTCGGCCTCGGCCTTCTCCTCGGCCTTGAGGATCCGCCGGGCGTTGCGCCGCTTCTTGCTGTCCAGCGACTTGGGCCGCGCGGTGTTGTCCACCAGCTCGAGCAGCGCCATCTCGGCGTTGTCGCCCCGGCGAGCGCCGCTCAGCCGCAGGATCCGCGTGTAGCCGCCCGGCCGCTCCGCGTACCGCGGTCCGATCTCCTCGAACAGCTTCTGCAGGACGGCGGGGTCGTTGATCTTCCGCGCCGCCATGCGGCGGGCGTGCAGATCGCCACGCTTGGCGTAGGTGATGAGCTTCTCGGCGAGCGGTCGCATCTCCTTGGCCTTGATGACCGTGGTCTGGATCCGCTCGTGGTCGAAGAGGGCCGTCACCAGGTTCCGCTTGAGCATCTTGCGATGCGCCGCGGTCCGGTTGAGCTTGCGGCCACTGTGGTTGTGACGCATGGTACTTCCGTCCTCGGTTTCTCTCGGCGACCCAGGCTCAGTCGGAGATCCTGGCCTTCACCTTCTCGGCGATCTCGTCGTCGAAGGTCATGCCGAAGCTCAGGTTCATGCCCTCGAGAATCTCCGCGATCTCGTTGAGGCTCTTGCGGCCGAAGTTGCGGAACTTCAGCATCTCGCTCTCGCTCTTGGTCACCAGATCGTAGATGGTCTGGATGTTGCCGCTCTTCAGGCAGTTCGCCGACCGCACCGACAGCTCCAGCTCCTCCACCGAACGCGACAGCAGCTCGGTCAGGCGCACCTGCTCCTCATCCTCCTCGATCTCCTGGGCGTCGATGGGCGCCTCGTCGAAGTTGATGAAGACCTGGAAGTGGTCCTTGAGCAGCTTGGAGGCGAAGCCGATGGCGTCATCCGGCTCCACCGCCCCGTTGGTGGTGATGCCGAGGACCAGCTTGTCGTAGTCGGTCCGCTGACCCACGCGGGTGTCCTCCACCCGGTAGGCCACCTTCTTGACCGGCGAGAAGTTGGCATCCATGCGGATGACCCCGATGACCTCGCCGGGGATCTCGTGCACCTCGCGGTCGACGTAGCCCCGGCCCAGGTCCACGTAGACGCGGGCGGAGAACTTGCCGGCCTCGGTGAGGTTGCAGATCACCAGGTCGGGATTCTTGATCTCCAGATCGGGGTGTCCCTCGATCATGCCGGCGGTCACCGGCCCGGGCTCGCTGGCCTCGATGGTCGCCCAGCCGGACGGCGCATCGGACAGGGCGAAGACCACCTGCTTGAGGTTCAGGACGATATCGGTGACGTCCTCGAGCACGTTCGGCAACGTGCTCAGCTCGTGCTGCACGCCCTCGATCTGGACGGCGGCGATGGCGTGCCCGTGGATGCTGGACAGCAGGGTCCGCCGCAAGGCGGTGCCCAGCGTGTGGCCGAAGCCGGCCTCCAGGGGTGCGATCTCCAGCTCCGCGAAGGCCTCGGTCTGCGTCTCGGGGACGATCCGGACCTTGTCGGGCATCAACATGTTGACCCAGCGCATACGCTTCTTCCCTTCCTCTCAGCCAGCAGGTCTAGACCTTCGAGTAGAGCTCCACGATCAGGTTCTCCTGGATCGGGATCGGCAGATCGCTGAGCTGGGGCTCGGCGAGCAGCTTGCCGGCGAGCTTCTGCTCGTCCAGCTCCACGAAGGGCAGGCGGTCGCGTCGGGCCGCGTTCTTGACGGATTCGACGACCATGGGAATGTTCCGGCTCTTCTCCCGGATGCTCACCTGCTGACCCGGGCGAACCTGGGCGCTGGGGATGTCGCAGACCTCGCCGTCCACGAGCACGTGCTTGTGGCGGACGAGCTGGCGGGCCGCATCGCGCGACGGCGCCAGGCCGAGGCGGTAGACGATGTTGTCGAGCCGCTTCTCGAGGATGGTGAAGAGGATCTCACCCGTCGGACCCGGACGGCGGTTCGCCTCGGCATAGTAGAGGCGGAACTGCCGCTCCAGCACGCCGTAGATCGAGCGCACCTTCTGCTTCTCGCGGAGCTGGAGCTTGTAGTCCGAGGGTTTACGCCCACGGCGACGTCCATGCTGCCCCGGCGGATGCGGCCGGCGCTCCATGGCACAGCTGCTGGAGTAGCAGCGCTCGCCCTTGAGAAACAGCTTCATCCCCTCGCGGCGGCAAAGCTTGCACTTCGCACCGGTGTACCTTGCCATGAAATGAGACCTCCCTGACGTTCCCGGCCTCCGCCGGGTCGCCAGCTTTCCTGAGTTACATGCGCCGCCGCTTGGTCGGGCGGCATCCGTTGTGCGGGATCGACGTGCAATCCTTGATGCGGATCACCTCGAGGCCCTCGGCCTTGAGGCTGCGGACGGCGGCCTCGCGGCCGGAGCCCGGACCCTTGATCCAGCACTCCACCTTCTTCATCCCCGCCTGGATGACCTCCTGGGCGCAGAAACGGGCGGCCAGCTGCGCGGCGAACGCCGTCGACTTGCGGCTGCCCTTGTAGCGTCCCTGGTGCCCGCCGCTGGACCACGTGAGCACGTTGCCCTGCAGGTCGGTCATCGTGATGAGGGTGTTGTTGAAGCTCGACTTGATGTGAGCGACGCCCACGGAGTCGTACTTCCGCTTCTTGGTCTTGCGCACCTTGGCGCGCTTGTCCTTGGCCGTGGCCACTCGTCACCTCCCGGTTGCCGGTGTCGGCAGAACCTGGCTACTTCTTCGCGCCACCCGGACGCGATAGCGGGCCCTTGCGGGTCCGTGCGTTGTTCTTGGTGTTCTGGCCCCGGCACGGCAGCTTCCGGCGGTGACGCAGACCCCGATAGCACCCGATGTCCATCAGGCGCTGGATGTTCATGGAAAGCTCCGTGCGCAGGGAACCCTCGACCTGGTAGTCCTTGTCGATGATCCCGATGATACGGCGCGTCTGGTCCTCGCTCAGGTCCCGCGTCTTCAACTCGGGGTCGATATCGGCCTTGCGGCAGATCTCGGTGGCCCGGTAGGGGCCGATCCCGTAGATGTACGTCAGGGACGTCGCGATCCGCTTCTCGTTCGGAATGTCGACGCCGGCGATACGTGCCACTTCCTGGCTCCTTTCGTGGTCCTCGGCCGCGCCGCCGCGGCGACGAGCGCCGTCGGCCCCGGCGGCCGGTGGGGTCTGATTACCCCTGCCGCTGGTTGTGGCGGCGGTTGATGCAGATCACGCGCACGACGTTCTCGCGACGGATGATCTTGCATTTCGGGCACATCTTCTTGACGGAACTGCGAACCTTCATGATGTCTCCTCCGGGCGGTCCTACTTGTACCGGTAGGTGATGCGCCCTCGGGTCAAGTCGTAGGGCGACAGTTCGACGGTCACCTTGTCGCCGGGCAGGATGCGGATGAAGTGCATGCGCATCTTGCCGGAGACGTGAGCGAGCACCACGTGGCCGTTCTCGAGTTCCACCCGGAACATGGCGTTCGGCAGAGACTCGATCACGATCCCCTCGACACTGATTCCCTCTTCCTTCGCCATCTACTGCTCTCCTTGCGCCATGCGGCGGGGGCGATCGGTCAGGACCCGCGGCCCCGCGTCGGTCACGGCCACCGTGTGCTCGAAGTGCGCCGAGAGCTTGCGATCGGCCGTGACCACGGTCCAGCCGTCCGCGAGCGTCACCACGCGCTTGGTGCCCTGGTTGATCATCGGCTCGATGGCGATGACCAGCCCCGTGTCCATGATCGGGTCGGGCATGCTGAAGCAACGGTAATTGGGCACCTGCGGATCCTCGTGCATCTGCTGTCCGATCCCGTGACCGACCAGCGTCTCCACCACCGCCAGGCCCTCGTCCCGCGCCAGGTTCTCGATGGCCGTCCCGATCACCGACAGCCGCTCGCCCGGTGCGATGGCCCCGATGCCGCGCCAGAGCGACTCCTCGGTCACCTCCAGCAGCCGCCGCGCCTCGCCCGAGATCTCGCCCACGGGCATGGTCTCGGCGCTGTCGGCGTGCCAGCCCTCGTGGATCAGGCCGATGTCGATGCCGACCACGTCGCCATCGACCAGGACCCGGTCGCCCGGGATCCCGTGGACCACTTCCTCGTTCACCGAGATGCAGGCCGAGGCGGGAAAGCCATGGTACCCCTTGAACGAGGGGATACAGCCCACATCGCGGATCATGCCCTCGAGGGCGCCGTCGATCTCGCCCGTGGTCACGCCCGGGCGCACCAGCTCGCGGACCTCGAGGAAGACGGAGGCCAGAATCTTGCCGCTGGCCGCCATCCTGTCAATCTCCTCCGACGACTTGCGCCGGATCTTCAGCTTAGCCCAGGACACCATTGAGCCTTTCGGCCACCTCCTGCGTGGTGCCCACCCCGGACACCTCCCGCAGGGGATACTGGCGCCCGAGCAACGCGACCGCCGGATCGGTCTGCGCCTGGAACACGGCCAGGCGCTCGCGGATGGTCTCCTCGCGGTCGTCGTCGCGGACGAACAGGTCGCGCGCGCCGCAGGTGGGGCAGGCCCCGCTCTCGCCCCCGGGCACCTGCTCGCGACTGGTGGTCGCGCTGCAGGTGTGGCAGGAGAGCCGACCCGCCAGCCGCGCGACGATCACGTCGTCCGGCACGGACATCCGGATCACCGCGTGGATGGTCTGGTCGAGCTCCTCCAGCAGGCCCGTCAGCGCCTCCGCCTGGGCCACCGTCCGCGGGAACCCGTCCATCAACCAGCCCTGCTGCGCGTCATCCTCGGCCAGCCGCTTGCGGATCAGGTCGACCATGAGGTCGTCCGAGACCAGCTGACCGGACCGGAGCACCTGGGCCACCTGCTTGCCGAGCTCGCTCTGGTCGTGCACCGCCGCGCGCAGGATGTTCCCGGTGGCGATGTGCACCATCTCGAAGCGCTGCGACAGCCCGGTGGCCTGGGTGCCCTTGCCGACTCCCGGCGGGCCGATGAGGACGACGTTCACGATCAGGTCCTCCGCGCCCGCAGCCGGCCCTTGGCCATGAAGCCGTCGTAGTGCCGCATCACCAGATGCGACTCGATCTGCTGCAGCGTGTCGAGCGCCACGCCGACCACGATCAACAGGCCCGTGCCGCCGAAGTAGAACGGCACGTTCAGGTAGTGGATCATCAGGTCCGGCAGCACCGCGATGGTGGCCAGGAAGATGGCGCCCGGCAGCGTCACGCGGGTCAGCACGCGGTCGATGTACTCGGCGGTCTTCGGACCCGGCCGCACGCCGGGGATGAAGCCGCTCTGCTTCTTCAGGTTGTCCGCCACGTCGCGCGGGTTGAGGATCACCGCGGTGTAGAAGTAGGCGAACAGGATGATCATCGCCGAGTAGATGATCACGTAGATCGCGTGGGGCGGTGAGAACACCCGCGCCAGCTCCTGCCAGAAGACGCTCTCCGGGAAGAAGCTGCCCAGGGTGGCCGGGAACATGATGATCGACTGGGCGAAGATGATGGGGATCACGCCGGCGGTGTTGACGCGCAGCGGGATGTGCGTGCTCGCGCCGCCATACACGCGACGGCCCACGATCTTCTTGGCGTACTGCACCGGGATCTTCCGCTGGCCCTGCGTGATGGCGATGATGCCGCCGATCACCGCCAGCATGAACGCCAGGATCAGCAGCAGCTTGAACCAGTGCAACGACCCCTGCTGCAGCTGTTCGATGGTCAGCAGGATGTCGAACGGGTAGCGGGCGATGATCCCGATGAAGATGATCAGCGAGATGCCGTTGCCGATGCCCCGTTCGGTGATCTGCTCGCCGAGCCACATCACCAGGATGGTGCCGGTGGTGAGCGTGAGCACGAACATGGCCTGGAAGGCCAGGCCCGGGTTGGCCACCACCCCCATGCCCTGGACGGCGAAGCTCATGCCGAAGCTCTGCACCAGGGCCAGGCCCACCGTCCCGTAGCGGGTGATCTGCGTGATCTTCTTGCGCCCCTCCTCGCCTTCCTTCGCCAGCTTCTCGAAGTACGGGACCACCGCCTGCAGCAGCTGCAGGATGATGGAGGCGCTGATGTAGGGCATGATGCCCAGGGCGAAGATGGTCGCGTTGCTCAGGTTGCCGCCGGAGAACATGTCGTACAGGCCGGCGAGCGATCCCTCCAGGCTCCCGAAGAAATCGGCCATGGCCGCACGGTCGATGCCCGGCACGGGAATGTGGCTTCCCAGCCGGTAGATGGCGAGGATGAACGCCGTGAACAGGATCCGCCGCCTCAGCTCGGGGATCTTGAACATCGATTGGTAGCTGCCAGCGAGATTCAAGGCTGCTTCCTTTGCATTGGGTGCGCGCCTGCGGGCCTGTGGCCTACTGCTCCTTGACGGTCACCGAACCGCCGGCTGCCTCGATGGCCTTGATCGCTGCCTGGCTGGCCCGATCCACCTCGACGGTCAGCTGCTTCTGCAACGTGCCACGGCCGAGCAGCTTCACCGGCCGCTCCGGATGCCGGACGAGCCCCACCGCGGCCAGCGTGATCGAATCGACGGCCTGGCCGGCCTCGAAGCGGTCCTCCAGCTGGTCGAGATTCACGAGCTGGTACTGCTTCTTGAAGATGTTGGTGAAGCCGCGCTTGGGCAGCCGGCGGTTCAGGGGCATCTGGCCGCCCTCGAACCACGGCGGCACGCCGCCGCCCGAGCGGGCCTTCTGGCCCTTGTGGCCGCGGCCGCTGGTCTTGCCCTGGCCGGACGCCGGGCCCCGGCCGCGGCGCTTCTTCTCGCGGTTGGCGCCGCGGGGCGCCTGGATGTCGTTGAGCTTCAGCATGCTACTTCACCTCTTCGACCCGCACCAGGTGCCGCACCTTGTGCAGCATGCCCCTGATGACGGGGGTGTCCTCGTGGGTCACGGTCATCTGATGGCGCCGCAGACCGAGGGCCTCGACCACCCGGCGATGCGGCTGGGGACGACCGATGGTGCTGCGGATCTGGGTGACCTTCAGCTTACTCATCGCGGGCAGCCTCCTGCTCCGGGCCGGCGTCCGTGGTGGGCGCGCTCTCGGCCGGCTTGTTCTCGGCCGGCGCGCTCTCCGCCGGCGCGCTCTCGGCCGGCTTGCTCGCGGCCTTCTCCGGGCGAGGCTGGCCCG
>CAZWYF010000042.1:0-9224 GCA_964637835.1 uncultured Fibrobacteraceae bacterium | reverse complement strand
GCCGGCGCGCTCTCGGCCGGCTTGCTCGCGGCCTTCTCCGGGCGAGGCTGGCCCGGCGTCGCCAGGCCGAGCACCTCGGGCACGGTCAGGCCGCGCTTGGCGGCGAAGTCCTCCACCGACCGCAGCTGGCGCAGACCGTCCATGGTGGCCTTGACCACGTTGTTCGGGTTCCGCGACCCGAGCTGCTTGGTCAGGATGTTGCGGATGCCCGCCGCCTCGAGGATGGCGCGCACGCCGCCGGCCGCGATCACCCCGGTACCGGGGGTGGCCGGCTTCAGGAGCACGCGGCTCGAGCCGAAGCGACCGATCACCTGGTAGGGGATGGTGTCGCCCACCATGGCCACCTTGAGCTGCGCCTGCCGCGCGGCCTCGCCGGCCTTGCGGATGGCGTCGGCGATCTCGTTGGCCTTGCCCATGGAGACGCCCACGCGCCCCTTGCCGTCGCCCACGGTGACGATGGCGCTGAAGCTGAAGCGCCGGCCGCCCTTCACCACCTTGGCCACACGATTGATGTTGATCACGTTCTCGAGCAGGTCGGACTGCTCGCGATCGCGACGATCGCCGCGCGGGCCGCCAGGGCCGCCGCGGCCGGGGCCGCCACGGCCGGGACCGCCAGGGCCGCCACGACCAGGTCCACGACCACCGGGACCACGTCCACCCGGACCACCAGGACCACGTCCACCGGGACCACCGGGACCACGTCCGCCGGGACCGCCGGGACCGCCGGGACCGCCGGGACCACGTCCGCCGGGACCACCGGGGCGAGTGTTGTTGTTCATATCCGCCATCGGGTTCCTGCTCCTGTCTGCGGTGCGCCCGGCCGGAGCCGGGCAGGGCACTCTAGAACTTCAGACCACCGTCGCGGGCGCCCTGGGCCAGCGCCGCCACACGCCCGTGGTAGAGATAGCCATTGCGGTCGAAGACCACGGTCTCGACGCCTCTGGCCTGCGCCTGCTCGGCGATGGCCTTGCCCACGCGGTAAGCCAGGGCACGCTTGCCGTCGACGCCCTCGGGCAGCTCGACCTCGACCGCGCGCTGGCCGTCGGCGGCGACCAGGGTCCGCCCCTCGTCGTCGTTGACCAGCTGCGCATAGATGTTGCGGTGGCTGCGGAAGACGGTCAGCCGCGGCTTGTCGGCGGTGCCGTGCAGCCGCCGGCGCACGCGGTGCTTCCGCTTGAGCCGGGCGCTGAGCCTCGTGTTCTTGGCACTCATCGTCGTTCTCCTCCGGCGGGCAGGGTTACTTGCCCGCGGCCTTGCCGGCCTTGCGAATGATCTTCTCGCCCTCGTAACGGATGCCCTTGCCCTTGTAGGGCTCGGGCTTGCGGAAGGCGCGGATCTCCGCCGCCACCTGGCCGACCTGCTGCTTGTCGGCGCCCTTGACGACGATCTTGGTGGCCTCGGGGCACTCGATGGTGACGCCCTCGGGGATGGGGTACTCGAGCGGGTGGCTGAACTGCAGCTGCAGGTCCAGCACCTTGCCCTTGACCTGGGCGCGGTAACCCACGCCCTCGATCTCCAGGGTCCTGCTCCAGCCCTCGGTCACGCCGATCACCTGGTTGGCGATCAGGGCGCGCACGAGCCCGTGGTAGGCCTTCATGGGCTTGCTCTCGTCCGGGCGCTTGATGGTCAGGGTGCCATCCTCCTGCTCGTAGAGCAGACCATCGGGCACGTGCTGCCGCAGCTCGCCCCTGGGGCCCTTGACCACCGACATGCCGCCCTCGACGGTGACGGTCACGCCGCTGGGGATCGTGATGGGATAGTTGCCGATGCGAGACATTTCGCTTCCTCCGCGGCCTGACGGCTTACCAGACCTCGCAAATCACCTCGCCACCGATACCGCGGCTGCGGCACTGGTGACCGGTGAGGATGCCCTGGTTCGTGCTCAGAATGGAGATGCCGTAGCCACCGCAGACCTTGGGAATGCGGTCCTTGCCGGCGAACACCCGCCGCCCCGGGCGGCTGATGCGACGGATCCCCTCGATGACACCCGTCCGCTGGCCGTCGCGGTCGTAGTATTTCAGGTACACCAGCAGCGTACCCTGGGGGCCGTCGGCGATCTCCTCGTATTTGTGGATGTAACCCTGCTCCCGCAGCACCTCGGCGATGTCGCGCTTGGTGCCCGAGGCCGGGATCTCCACCTTGCGCTGACCGGCCTGGATGGCGTTACGGATCCGGGTCAGCATATCCGCGATGGGATCGGTCATGCTCATCTCTCGTCTCCTCGCGTACGCGCTACCAGCTGGCCTTCTTCACGCCCGGGATCATCCCCTCGAGGGCGAGTTCCCGGAAGCAGATGCGGCAGACTCCGAAACGCCGGAGGTACGCTCGAGAGCGACCACAGCGTCGGCAGCGGTTGTAGGCCCGAACCTTGAACTTGGGCGGCCGGTTGGCCTTGGCGATCAGCGACTTGCGCGCCAATGCGTTTCCTCCTTAAGAGCGCCGGAACGGCATCCCGAGCAGACTGAGGAGCTCCCGGCCCTCTTCGTCCGTCTTGGCGGTGGTCACGATGGTCACGTTCATGCCCCGAGGCTCGTCCACCTTGTCGTAGTCGATCTCGGGAAAGATCAGCTGGTCCTTCAGGCCCAGCGTGTAGTCGCCCGCGCCACTGAGGCGCACGGGCACGCCGCGGAAATCGCGGATACGCGGCAGGGCCACGTTGATGAAACGCTCGAGGAACTCCCACATCCGCTCGCGGCGCAGGGTCACCCGGCAACCGATGGTCATGCCCTCGCGGAGCTTGAAGTTCGAGATCGATTTGCGCGCCCTGGTGGGCACGGCCTTCTGGCCGGTGATGGCCTCCAGGTCCGCGATCGCCGCCTCGAGCGTCTTGGGATTCTGGATCGCCCGGCCGAGGCCCATGTTCAGGACCACCTTGGTCGGCTGGGGCACCTGCATCGCGCTGCCGTACTGGAACTTCTCGAGCAGGGCGGCCCGGACCTCCTGCTCGTAGGTCTCTCGCAGCCGCGGCTTGGTCTTGGCAGTCATCTGACCTTCCTCCGTCGTCCGTTTCCGACCGGATTCCTCAGTCGCTCAGCATCTCGCCGCTCTTCTTGCTCGTACGAGCGCGGCTGCCGTCCTTGAGGATCTCCTTGCCGATGCGCGTCGGCTGCTTGGTGTTGGGACAGACCAGCATCACGTTGGAGGCGTGAATGGGCGCCTCCTTCTCCACGATGCCGCCCTGCGGGTTGGTCTGGGTCCGGCGCTGGTGGCGCTTGATCAGGTTGATCTTCTCGATGATCACGCGTCCGGATTCCGGGAAGACCTTCAGGACCTTCCCCTCCTTGCCGCGGTCGTTGCCCGCCATGACGCGGACCACGTCGCCCTTCTTGATGCGCATCACAGCACCTCCGGGGCCAGGGAGACGATCTTCATGAAGCGCTTCTCCCGCAGCTCACGGGCCACGGGACCGAAGATGCGCGTTCCGACCGGCTCCATGTTCTCGGCGTTGAGGATCACGGCCGCGTTCTCGCCGAAGCGGATGTAGCTGCCGTCCTTGCGCCCGATCTCCTTCTTGGTGCGCACGATGACGCACTTGACGACCTGCCCCTTCTTGACGTTGCCGTTGGGGATGGCCGACTTGACCGAGGCGACGATCACGTCGCCGACCCGGGCGTACCGGCGGCCGGTGCCGCCCAGGACGCGGATGCACTGGGCGATCTTGGCGCCCGAGTTGTCCGCGATGGTCACACGCGAGTATTCCTGGATCATTGCTCCTGCCTCCGGCCTACTTGGCCTTCTCGAGGATCTCCGCGACCCGCCACCGCTTGGTCTTCGACAGGGGGCGGGTGGCCATCAGGCGCACCACGTCACCCTCGCGACACTCGTTGGCCTCGTCATGGGCCTTGAGCTTGGTGGACCGCGAGATGATTCGCTTGTAGAGCGGGTGCGGGAAGCGCCGCTGGATCAACACGACCACCGTCCTGTCCATCTTCGCGGACACCACGGTCCCGATCCGGCTCGCCCTCAGGTTGCGCTCAGTGGTTTCCATCTTCCAACTCCTGTGCCCCGACCGGGGGCGAGATCGGCGTCTAGTTGGCCGCCTTGGTCTTCTCCGTGATGACCGTCTTGATCGTCGCCAGCTCGCGACGCGCGGTCCGCACCGCGAGGGCGTTGTCGACCTGGCGCAGCTTCAGGCGCATGCGCAGGTCCATCAGCTCCTCGGCCTTCTCCCGCTCGAGGCCCTGGAGGTCCTCCACGGACATGTCTCGCAGATCGTGCGCTTTCTTCTTGGCCATGACCTAGTCTCCCTGCCGGCTGACGACACGGGTCTTGAAGGGGAGCTTGGCGGCCCCGAGGCGCAGCGCCTCCTTGGCCAGCCCCTCGTCGACCCCGTTGATCTCGTAGATGATGCGTCCGGGCTTGACCACCGCGACCCAGTACTCGGGCGCGCCCTTGCCCTTGCCCATGCGGGTCTCGGCGGGCTTCAGGGTGATGGGCTTGTCCGGGAACACGCGGATCCAGACCTTGCCCATGCGCTTGATCTTGCGGGTGATCGCCACACGCGCGGCCTCGATCTGGCGGCTCTTGATCCAGCCGGGCTCCACGGCCTGCAGGCCGAAATCACCGAACGAGACCTTCGAGCCGCGGTGCGCGAGTCCGCGACGGCGGCCCTTCATCATCTTCCGGAACTTGGTGCGCTTCGGCATCAACATGATTCGGTTCCTCTGCTGTCACGGGCGCTGGCTGGCGCCACGTTCTTCCGGCCGCGGGGATCGTCAGGCGACCCCGCGACCGGGATCTCGCTCACGCGCGATCCCGCGCCACCTGGTTGCGGAGGTCTTCCTTGAACTCGGCCGGGAAGATCTCGCCCTTGCAGATCCACACCTTCACGCCGATGGAGCCGTACTGCGACCGTCCGGTGGACGTGCCGTAGTCGATGTCCGCCCGCAGGGTGTGCAGGGGCACGCTGCCCTCGGCGTAGCTCTCGACGCGGGCCATCTCGGCGCCACCGAGGCGGCCGGCGCAGCGCACGCGCACGCCCTTGGCGCCCATGCGCATGGCGGTGGAGATGGCCTTCTTCATGGCCCGGCGGAACGAGACGCGGCTCGCCAGCTGCACGGCGATGTGCTCGGCGACCAGCTGCGCGCTCAGCTCCGGCTTCTTCACCTCGTCCACGTCGAGCTTGATCTTCTTGCTGGTGAGCTTCTCCAGCTCCTGCCGCAGCGACTCCGCCTGGGCGCCGCGACGACCGATGACCACGCCCGGCCGGCTGGTGGCGACGATCACGTGCACCCGCTCGCTGAACCGCTTGATGCGGATGGAGTCGATGCCCGCGTTGCCCACCCGCGCCTGCACGTACTTGCGGATCTTCTGATCCTCGATCAGCCAGTCGGCGAAATGCCGCTCGCTGAACCAGGTCGAGTTCCAGTCCTTGACGATCCCCAGCCGGAATCCGATCGGGTGTGTTTTCTGACCCATGGTCTTCCTTCCCGGTCTTTCTCTATCGCCGCCGGCCGTTTCCCGACCGCGGGGCGAGTGTCCGCTCCGGGGTCAGCCCCCGGGGCGCCAGCTCACGCGACCGTCGCGACGGTCACCTTGATGTGGCTCGTCCGCTTCATGACCCGGAAAGCCCGGCCCTGCGCGCGCGGACGGATGCGCTTGAGCGTGGGACCCTCGTCGATGAGGATCTCCTTGATCACCAGGTTCTGGTCCTGCAGATCGACGGCGTCGTCGTTCATCACCTGGGCGTTGGCCCGCGCCGAGAGGATCGCCTTGCGCAGCAGGGGCGACGCCTTGCGGGGCGTGAGCGCCAGGATGCTCAGGGCTTCCTGGATGGTCCGCCCACGCACGAGGTCGGCAACCGCACGGGCCTTGCGGGGCGTGATCCGGACGTAACGGGAGACGGCCTTGGCCTCCATGACATATCCTCCAGCGGCTGCTTACTTCTTCTTGTTCTTGCTGGTGTGGCCGCGGTAGGTCCGCGAGGGCGCGAACTCACCGAGCTTGTGGCCCACCATGTTCTCCTGGACGTACACCGGCACGAACTGCTTGCCGTTGTGCACGGCGATGGTATGGCCGAGGAACTCGGGCGCGATGGTCGAGCGCCGCGACCAGGTCTTGACGACCCGCTTCTCGTTCCTGGTGTTCAGCCCCTCGATCTTGGCGATGAGGTGCTCGTCGATGAAGGGACCCTTCTTGATCGAACGCGTCATGCGTCTGCCATCCTCCAGTCAAGCGGCCCGCCCGGCGGGCACGCGATCGCTCGCTACTTCTTCTTGCGCCGGCGCACGATGAAGGCGTCGGACGGCTGCTTCTTCCGCGTCTTGTAACCCTTGGTCGGCATGCCCCACGGCGTGCTGGGATGCCGGCCACCGCTGGTGCGGCCCTCGCCGCCGCCGTGCGGATGGTCGATGGGGTTCATGGCCACGCCACGCACCTTGGGCCGCCGGCCCAGCCAGCGCGTCCGGCCGGCCTTGCCGCTGACCACGTTCTCGTGCTCGCTGTTGCCCACCTCGCCGATGGTGGCGTAGCAGTTGCGGTGCACCATGCGCACCTCGCCGCTGGGCAGCCGCAGGGTGATCCGATCACCCTCCTTGGCCAGGACCTGGGCGTAGGCGCCGGCCGAGCGGACCACCTGGCCCCCGCGGCCCACGTTCAGTTCCACGTTGTGCACCAGCGTGCCCAGGGGCACACGTTCCAGCGGCAGGCAGTTGCCGATCTCGAACGGCGCGTCCGGACCGCACATCACCTCGGCGCCCACCTCCAGGCCCTTGGCCCAGAGGATGTAGCGCTTGTCGCCGTCCGCGTAGTGCAGCAGGGCGATGCGGGCGCTGCGGTTGGGATCGTACTCGATGCTCGCGACCCGGGCCGGCACGCCCGCCTTGCTGTGCCGCTTGAAGTCGATCTTGCGGTAACGGCGCTTGTGCCCACCGCCGCGACGGCGGGAGGTGATGCGGCCGGTGTTGTTGCGTCCGCCGGACTTGGTCAACGGCTCGAGCAGCGACTTCTCCGGCTCGCTGCGCGTGATCTCGGCGAAATCGGCGACCGTGCGGAATCGCTGGGTCGGCGTCCTCGGCTTGAGCTTCCTGATGGCCATGGCGTCCTGTCTCCTGCAGCTCGGCGGGGCCTCTGGGCCGCGCCAGCGTGGTCATGGTGGCCGGCCCCCGGGCCGGCCAGACGACGTCGGGTCGGGGGTCTCCTAGACCTGATCGAACAGGTCGATGGAGTCGCCCTCGGCCAGCGTCACGATGGCCTTCTTCCAGTCCGCGCGCTTGCCGGTGAAGCGCCCCAGGCGCTTGACCTTGCCGCGGACGTTCATGGTGCGTACGTCGGTCACCTTGACGCCGAAGAAATGCTCGATCGCCTGACGGATCTCGTGCTTGTTGGCGTCGGGGTGCACCTGGAAGATGAACTTGTTGTCGCGTTCGCGGAGATCCGCGAAGCGCTCGGTCACCAGCGGCTTGCGCACCACCTGGCTCAGGTCCTTCATGCGAACACCTCCTCGGCGCCCGCCAGGGCGTCCTGGGTGAACACCAGGTTGTCGGCCCACAGGATGGTGTAGGCGTTGAGCTCGTTGCTGCGCAGCACGCGCACGCCCTGCAGGTTGCGCAGGCTCTTGAAGAGGACGTCGCCCTCCGGCGGCAGCACCACCAGGGTGTGCCGGCCCTCGAGCGTCATCTTGCCCAGCAGCTCCGCCAGGGTCCGGGTCTTCGGGGCCTCGAGGCTCGGGGCCTCGAAGACGCTCACCCGCTCGCTGGCCGCCCGGTCGCTCAGCGCCGACTTGAGCGCCAGGCGCTTGATCCGGCGCGGCAGGGTGTAGCCGTAGTCCCGGGGGTGCGGCCCGTGAGCCCGGCCGCCGCCCACCCGGCTGGGGCTGGTGATCGAGCCCATCCGCGCCCGACCGGTGCCCTTCTGCCGGAACATCTTCTGCTTGCTCCCGATGACCTCGGCCCGGGTCTTGGTGTCGTGCGTGCCACGGCGCTGGTTGGCCAGGTAGTTGCGCACGGCCTCGTACAGGGCCTGCCGGTGCACGGGTTGCTCGAACAGCGCGGCAGGAAGGTCCACCGTCCCCTTCTGCTCACCGGTGCTGCTGTAGAGCTTCGCGGTCGCCATGGTCTCTACCTCGTCTTTCCGGTCGGGCGAGCCCGCTAGCGGCTCGGCCGGATGAACACGATGCCATTGGTGTGGCCAGGGACGGAACCGCGCACCAGCAGCAGATTCCGCTCCGGATCGATGGCCACGATCTTCAGATGCTTCTTGGTCTCGCGCTTGTTGCCGTACTGCCCCGCCATGGGGTGGCCCTTGAGCACGCGCCCCGGCCACTCGCACATGCCGGTGCCGCCGGCCTGGCGCACGTTCTTCGAGCCGTGGCCGGCCGGGCCGCGGTGATGGCCGTGGCGCTTGATCCGGCCGGCGAAGCCGCGGCCCTTGGTGGTGCCGGCGACGTCCACCTTCTCGATGCCCTCGAGCTGGTCCACGGTCAGGGTCTGGCCCAGCTCGAACTCCGGCTGGGCCTCGAAACGGTACTCGCACACCGTCCGCAGGGGGTCGGTGCCCGCCTTGCGGAAGTGGCCCTGCATGGGCATGGGCGTGTTCTTGGGCTTCTTCGCGCCGAAGCCGACCTGGACCGCATCGTAGCCGTCGGTCGCCACGGTCTTGACCTGCGTGATCACGCAGGGGCCGGCCTCGATCACGGTCACGGGCACGCTCCGGCCGTCGTCGTCGAAACGACGCGTCATACCGAGCTTCTTGCCGATCAGTCCGATCATCAGATTCGCTCCCATTCTCCCGGCGGTCGCCCGCTCAGGAGGCCACGATCTCCACGTCGACGCTCGCCGGCAGGGCCAGCTTGCGGAGGAACTCCATGGTCTGCGGAGTCGAGTTCTCGATCTCGATCAACCGCTTGTGAATGCGCATCTCGAACTGCTCACGGGACTTCTTGTCCACGTGGGGAGAGCGCAGAACGGTGTAGATCGACTTCTTGGTGGGCAGCGGGATCGGGCCGCGCACCAGCGCGCCCGTCCGCAGCACCGTCGAGACGATCACCTCGGCCGACTTGTCGAGAACCGCCGGCTCGTAAGCCCGCAGCTTGATCTGAACTTTCTGACGAGCCACTCCTGCTCCTTCCGCGAGGCTACTCCAGCTTCGCTGTCCGGCCTGTCCGGCAGCGCCTGCTCACCTGGCGCGTTGCGCGGACCGGCGCCCGTTGCGCCGGCCCGCATGCCTGGAATCCTATTCGATGATCTTGGCGACGACGCCGGCGCCCACGGTGCGGCCACCCTCGC
>CAZWYF010000041.1:28155-31294 GCA_964637835.1 uncultured Fibrobacteraceae bacterium | reverse complement strand
GCCGTTCCGCCGTGGGGCCGTCCCGCCGGGTGCCGTTCCGCCGGGGGCCGTCCCGCCAGGGCCAGTCGCACCACTGCGCGACATCGCACGCCACGCCGGGCGCCGCGCCCACCACCCCGGTTGACCGGGAACCCCGCCCGCGATAGATTGTTCTCATCAGCAGGTCCGACTGACCCTGGGGGCGACATGGCTTCGACGTGGTCGGGGGACCGCAGGCTGCATGCCGGGATCCCACCTCTCCCGCTAAACGGTGGAAAACCAACAAGTGACGAAGATAACTTCGCACTGGCGGCTTAGTTAGCCGCCCGTTCCCTGGACTGGGGCGTCATCGGCCCGGTCCAACGGAGCGCCGTAATCCGATGACTAGCCCGGCGCAGGCCTCTGGCAATGGGCGAAACTCTAGGTGAGGCTGGTCCGTCGGTTGGTATGTTGGCCGACCTTCTGACGGACGAGATCAACGGCCGACTAAGCATGTAGACGCCGGCGGGGTACCGGTCATGGACGCGGGTTCGATTCCCGCCGCCTCCACCAGTCCTCACGCGAACGCCGCTCCCCCGGGGGCGGCGTTCGCGCTTGGGGGGTTCGCCCTCGGCGCCGTTCGCGCATTGCGGTTGGACCGCGCCGCGGGCGCGTTGTACCTTCGCAGGCGCACGAGACACGCCATCCGAGATCACGTCTTCCAGGCGACCCGCGGGAGGGGCGACATGTACGGTGAGATCAAGAACGTGCTGGCCGGCGAGCTGGCGGCCATCCGCGAGCAGGGACTCTTCAAGGAGGAGCGGGTGCTGCAGGGCCCGCAGGGCGCCGAGGTGCAGGTGGGCGGCCGCACGGTCCTGAACTTCTGCGCCAACAACTACCTCGGCCTGGCCAGCGACCCGCGCGTGGTCGAGGCCGCCCGGCGGACCCTCGACCGGTGGGCGTACGGCCTCAGCTCGGTCCGCTTCATCTGCGGCACCACCGAGCTGCACGAGGAGCTGGAGCACGAGCTGGCCCGGTTCCTGGGCACCGAGGACGCCATCCTCTACGCCGCCTGCTTCGACGCCAACGGGGGCGTCTTCGAGCCGCTGCTCGACAGGGAATCCGCCATCATCACCGACAAGCTCAACCACGCCTCCATCATCGACGGCGTGCGCCTGTGCAAGGCCCAGCGCTACCTCTACGAGCACGCGGACATGGAGTCGCTGGCCCAGCAGCTGGAGGCGGCGAAGGACGCGAAGTTCAAGATCATCGTCTCCGATGGCGTCTTCTCCATGGACGGCGATTTCGCCAGGCTGCCGGAGATCTGCGACCTGGCCGAGCGCCACCAGGCCATGGTGATGATCGACGAGTGCCACGCCACCGGCTTTGTGGGGCCCACCGGCCGCGGCACCCACGAGAAGTTCGACTGCCTCGATCGCGTCGACATCATCACCACCACGCTGGGCAAGGCCCTGGGCGGCGCCCTCGGCGGCGCCACCTGCGGCCCCACCGAGCTGATCACCTGGCTGCGGCAGAAGTCGCGCCCCTACCTCTTCAGCAACTCGCTGCCGCCGGCGGTCTGCGGCGCCAGCCTCGAGGTCCTGCGCATCTGCAAGGAGGACCCCGAGCCCCTGCGCACCCTGGACCGCAACCAGAAGCGCCTCCGCGAGGGTCTGACCGGCCTGGGGTTCGACATCGACCCGGGCGACCATCCCATCGTCCCGATCCACTTCCGCAGGTTCGACGACGACGCCATCATGGCCCAGAACATGAGCCGCGACCTGCTCGAGGCGGGCATCTACTGCATCGGCTTCTCCTTCCCGGTGGTGCCGCGGGGCCAGGCGCGGATCCGGCTGCAGGCGTCCGCCGCGCACACCGACGCGCACATCGACCAGCTCCTCGAGGCGTTCGCCACCGTGGGCCGCGCCCACGGGGCGATCTAGCGGCTGCCCGGGGGCCCGGGGGGCGGTGATGGCGTCGGTGGCCGAACTCCGCAGGCCCGCAGGGCCGAGGACATCGGCCACCGACGCCATCACCGCCCCCGGACCGCCCTGCGGCAGCCGGTGATCGGAGGTAGAGGCTTGGATGCGCTGGGGAGGATTCTGACGCGAGAGCGGTTCGGGGTCGAGGACCTCGGGGTGCTGCTGGCGCTGGAGGATCCGCGGGAGCTGCAGCGGCTCTACGACGCGGCCTACGCGGTGAAGGCGGCGACGGTGGGGCGGGTGGCGTACCTGCGGGGGCTGGTGGAGATCTCCAACGTCTGCGCCTGCGACTGCCTGTACTGCGGGATCCGGCGGAGCAACACCGCGGTGACGCGGTACACCATCGAGCCGCCGGAGGTGCTGCAGGCGGCGCGGTGGGCGTGGGAGCAGGGGTTCGGCTCGGTGGTGCTGCAGGGGGGCGAGCGGCGGAGCGAGGACTTCGCCGCCCACGTCGAGGAGCTGCTGCGGGGGATCGCGGCCTTCTCCGGCCAGCGGTGCGGGGTCACCCTCTCGCTGGGGGAGCAGCCGGAGGCCACCCTGCAGCGCTGGCGACGGGCCGGCGCCTCCCGCTACCTGCTGCGCATCGAGACCAGCGATCCGGACCTCTTTGCGGCCATCCATGCCGATCGCCAGAGCTTCCCCGATCGGCTCGCGGCCCTGCGCCGGATCCGGGCCTGCGGCTACCAGGTGGGCACCGGCGTGATGATCGGCCTGCCCGGCCAGACCGCCGACCACCTCGCCCGCGACGTGCTCTTCATGCGCGATCACGACGTGGACATGATCGGCATGGGGCCATTCATCCCCCATCCGGACACGCCGCTCGCGGACGCCCTCGGCGACTTCGCCGCGGCCCGTCCGCGGCAGCTGGAGCTGGGCCTGAAGATGATCGCCTGCACGCGCCTGGCCCTGCGCGACGTGAACATCGCCGCCACCACCGCCCTGCAGGCCCTGGCTCCCGATGGCCGCGAGCGCGGTCTGCTGGCCGGCGCCAACATCCTGATGCCCAACCTGACGGACGTGCGCTTCCGCCGGGGCTACCAGCTCTACCAGGGCAAGCCGGGGCTGGACGAGGGGTCGCAGGAGAGCACCCGCGCGCTGGAGCGGTCGGTGGCCGCCATCGGCGAGCGGGTGGGCTATCACCAGCTCGGCACCAGCCCGCACTTCCTGCGGCGCACGGCGTCGGCGGTGGCGTCGGTCCC
>CAZWYF010000041.1:0-28055 GCA_964637835.1 uncultured Fibrobacteraceae bacterium | reverse complement strand
TCGGCACCAGCCCGCACTTCCTGCGGCGCACGGCGTCGGCGGTGGCGTCGGTCCCCCCGTCGGACACGCCGCCCGCCCCCCCGTCGGCCCCGCTGCCGCCCTCCGGACCGGATCCCGACCGTCCGTGAAATTCCTGCGAGATCGCCCCGCGGGACTTGCACGCGGAGCATCCCGCGCTTAGATTGCGCCCGCCTCACGCATCGCGAGCGCACCGTCCCCGAGGTTGGCCCCCGCCAACCTCGTCTGCGTGCAACGGCGATGCTGCTGCCCAACCGCCCGCGCCGGCGCGGGCCAGACCAGGGATCGACCACCATGACCCTCGACCTGAGCAAGGTCCGCAACATCGGGATCAGCGCCCACATCGACTCGGGCAAGACCACGCTGACCGAGCGGATCCTGTACTACACCGGCCGCATCCGCGCCATCCACGAGGTCCGCGGCAAGGACGGCGTGGGCGCCACCATGGATTCCATGGATCTCGAGCGCGAGCGCGGCATCACCATCCAGTCGGCGGCCACGCACGCGGTCTGGAAGGACCACACCATCAACCTCATCGACACCCCTGGCCACGTGGACTTCACCATCGAGGTGGAGCGCGCGCTGCGGGTGCTCGACGGGGCCATCCTGGTGCTGTGCTCGGTGGCGGGCGTGCAGTCGCAGTCGATCACGGTCGACCGCCAGATGAAGCGGTACAACGTGCCGCGTTTGGCCTTCGTCAACAAGTGCGACCGCTCCGGCGCCAACCCCATGCGCGTGACCGACCAGCTGCGCGAGAAGCTGGGCCACAACGCCGTGATGATGCAGCTGCCGCTGGGCCTGGAGGCCGCCCACGAGGGGGTCATCGACCTGGTGGAGATGAAGGTCGCCCGCTTCGCGGGGGCGAGCGGCGAGAAGGTGGTCTGGGAGGAGATCCCCGACAACCTGCGCGTCGAGGCGGAGGCCCGGCGCGAGGTGATGCTCGACGCGGTCAGCATGTTCAGCGATCAGCTCACCGAGGCCATCCTCGAGGAGAGCGTCACGCCCGAGCTGATCCACGACGCGGTCCGCCGCGGCGTCCTGAGCAACGAGCTGACGCCCGTCTTCCTGGGCAGCGCCTACAAGAACCGTGGCGTCCAGCTCCTGCTCGACGCGGTGGTCCGCTACCTGCCCGACCCCACCGAGGTGCAGAACCAGGCGGTGGAGATCCTGCGCGGGGGCGAGGAGCGGTCGTTCGTGCTGAGCAACGATGCCGAGGACGACCTCGTCGCCCACGCCTTCAAGCTCGAGGACGGCGCCTACGGCCAGCTGACCTACGTGCGGCTCTACCAGGGCGTCCTGCGCAAGGGCAGCGACATCGTCAACGTGCGCACCGGCAAGAAGGTCAAGGTGGGCCGCCTCGGTCGCATGCACGCCGACCAGATGGAGGACATCGAGACCGCCACCGCCGGCGACATCGTCGCGCTCTTCGGCATCGACTGCGCCAGCGGCGACACCTTCACCAGCGGCCCGCAGATCAGCCTGACCAGCATGCACGTGCCCGAGCCGGTGGTCTCGCTCGCCATCCTGCCCGGCGACCCCAAGAGCCAGGCCCGGGTCTCCAAGGCGCTGCACCGCTTCACCCGCGAGGATCCCACCTTCCGCACGGCGGTGGATCCGGAGACCGGCGACACCCTGATCCGCGGCATGGGCGAGCTGCACCTCGACGTCTACGTCGAGCGGATGCGCCGGGAGTTCGGCGCCGAGGTGGCCACCGGCGCGCCCAAGGTGGCCTACCGCGAGACCATCACCCGGCCGGCGACGTTCAACTACGTGCACCGCAAGCAGACGGGCGGCTCGGGCCAGTACGCCAAGGTGATCGGCCGCGTCGAGCCCAGCGACGACGGCCAGTTCCACTTCGAGAGCGCGGTGGTGGGCGGCAACATCCCCACCGAGTACATCGGCGCCTGCGAGAAGGGATTCGCCAGCTGCATGGAGGCCGGCGCCTTCATCGGCGCCCCGGTGCAGGGCCTGAAGGTCACCCTCGAGGACGGCGACAGCCACGCCGTGGATTCCTCGGACATGGCCTTCCAGACCGCCTGCCGCATGGCCTTCCGCGAGGTCTACGGCGAGGCCAAGCCGGTGGCCCTCGAGCCGCTCATGCTGGTGTCGGTGGAGGGCCCGGGGGAGATGCAGGGCGAGGTGCTCAAGACCCTGATGCAGCGCCGCGGGATCATCGTCGGCACCACCGAGGACGACGGCTTCGTGCGCATCGACGCCCACGTGCCGCTGGGCGAGATGTTCGGCTACGCCAGCGTCCTGCGCTCGGCCACCGCGGGCAAGGCGGAGTTCACCATGGAGTTCGCGCGCTACGCGCCGGCCCCGGCGGAGACCGCCGAGGAGCTGCGCAAGACTTACCTGGAAAAGCGCGCCGAGGGCAAGTAGAGTCGGCATCCCGGCATAGGAGCGTCATCATGACCATGAACGTCTTCGAGAAGAGTCCCGTGCGCGTGCTCGAGAAGGCCCTCGGCGGCGGCCTCGGCCGCGGCAACTTCGGGGTGGTCCTCGCGCGCACGGGCGTGGGCAAGACCGGTTTCCTCATCGGCCTGGCCCTGGACAGGCTGCTGCAGGGGCAGAAGGTGCTGCACATCTCCACCCGCGAGACCGTGGACCGCTTGCGCGCCTATTACGACGAGCTCCTGCAGCCGCTGGCCGAGCAGCTGCGCCTCGACAACATGCTCGAGCGGCGGCTCGAGGTGGAGCGCGGCCGGCACATCCTGGTCTACAATCCCGAGACCTTCACGCTGGACAAGCTGCGCCAGTCCGTGGCCTTCCTGCGCGACAGCGCGGGTTTCCGGCCCGACATGGTGATCATGGACGGCACCCCGCGCTTCGAGTACAGCGAGGACTGGGAGATCGCGGGCGTCTGCGAGCTGGCGCGCGAGATGGATACCGAGATCTGGACCGGCAGCAACCTGCACCGCGAGGGGCAGGAGGTGGACGAGCGCGGCATCCCGCGCGAGGTGGCCTGGCACGAGGAGAACCTGGCGGTGATCCTCGCGCTGCAGTCCCGGTCGGACCACATCCGGTTGCAGATCCTCAAGGAACACGACAGCGAGCAGCCGGCGACCGTCTCCCTCGAGCTCGATCCGGAGACGCGGATCCTGCGCTGGCGCTAGCTGCGGAGGGCGCCATGCCCGACGTCGACATCGCCGCCAACCTGCACGCCGTGCGCGAGCGCATGGCCGCCGCCTGCCGGCGAGCCGGCCGCGACCCCGACGGGGTCCGGCTCGTGGCCATCTCCAAGCGCATCCCCCTCGAGCGGGTCGCCGCCGGCGTCCTCGCCGGCCAGCTGGATCTGGGGGAGAACCGGATCCAGGACGCCCTCTCCCGGCAGCAGGAGGTGGCCGCCGCCCTGATCCCCGCCGCCGGCGCGGAGGCCCCGGCGGTGCGCTGGCACTTCGTCGGACACCTCCAGCGCAACAAGGCGAACAAGGCCGCCGGCCGCTTCGCCCTCATCCACGGTGTCCACTCCCTGGACCTGGCCGATCGCCTGGCCCGCAAGGCGACCGAGCTGGGCGTGGTCCAGCCGGTGCTGCTGCAGGTCAACGTCACCGCCGAACCCCAGAAGGACGGCCTTGCCGCCGAGGCGGTGGCGGACGTAGCGTGTCGGATGACCGGGCTGGACGGCCTGCAGCTGCGCGGCCTGATGTGCATGGCGCGCTTCGGCGACCCCGAACCCGAGCTGCGGCGCACCTTCGCCCGGCTCCGGGAGCTGCGCGACGCGGCGGCCGCCGCCTGCGGGCAGGACCTGCCGGAGCTGAGCATGGGCATGTCGGGAGATTTCGAGGCCGCCATCGCCGAGGGCGCCACCCTCGTGCGCATCGGCACGGCGGTCTTCGGTCCGCGCGAGGGTTGATGGCATCGCTCTTGATGCACTGCCCGTGGACGACGCCCGTCCCGGCCCAGGTGGTCGGAAACTGGCCGCTCGCGCGTGCGGGCTGGCCGCCATCCGAGGAGATTGCCCCATGAGGATCACGCCGCTGGACGTTCGCAAGCAGGAGTTCAAGCGCGGCATGCGCGGGTTCGACGCCGACGAGGTCCGGGCCTTCCTGACCACCCTGGCCGACGAGTACGAGGCCGTCCTGGTGGACAACAAGCAGCTGCGGGAACGGGTCCTCGAGCAGGACGAGAAGCTGGCCGAGTACCGCAACCTCGAGCGCACCCTCCGCGACACCCTGATGACGGCCGAACGCGTCACCCAGGAGGCCCGCGACAACGCCCGCAAGGAGGGCGAGATCCTGGTGCAGCAGGCCCGCCAGCGCGTGGAGCAGACCCTGGCCGAGGGCCGGGCCCGCCTGGACGAGCTGCGCCGCGAGGCCCTGGCCGTGCACCGGGAGAAGGAGGCCTACCTCGGTCGCTTCCGCAGCCTGGCCGAGGCCCAGATCCAGTTCACCGAGCAGCACCGCAGCGACTTCAAGGAGCTGGACGGCCGCCTGCTCGCCAGCGCCGACGCCGTGCCCGGCGCCGGCCCCGGGACCGGCCCCGGGACCATCCCCGGTGCCACCCCCGGCACGCCGCCAGGGGCGTCTGCTCCCACGGTGGCCCAGGATCCCGACCTGGTCGAACGGCCGGCTCCGGGGGCCTCCGCCCGCCTGAACGACGAGCCGGACCAGTGGCGCGACTACGCCGTGGATTCCGGCCAGCCGGATGATCGCCGCGCCACGGCCGCGCCCGACCCCGCGTCCATGGCCGCACCGACGCCCGACCCCGCGGCTGCACCGGCGCCCGACCCCGCGCCCGCGGCCGCACCCGAGCCCGCCCCGGGCGACCGGATCGCCGACGCCGTGCGCGAGGCGGGTACGCCGCCGACCACCGGCCCGGCGACCGGGCCCCTGCCGGGGCCGCCGGCGATGACCGGCCCGGCGACCGGGCCGATGACCAGTCCGGCGACCGAACCGGTCGCCGAGCCGGCGTCCGAGGACGCCCACCGGGCCTGAGCCCATCGAGCGGCCGTCTTCCGGCCCGGGCCGGCGCTGCAAGCGCTTGCCCGGGCCGTTTTTCCTGGCTTTGGCGCGCGGGCCCGTGTTAGGTTACCATGCCTTCGTCCCCGGCCCTGACAGGCCGGGGATCGCCGCGAATTGCGCACCTTCAGGCCACAGGACGGACCGGAGATGAGCGATCAGTACACCCGCACCCAGGAGGCCCTCGCCCACGTCCGCGAGCACACGGATCTCGAGCCGGAATTCGGCGTGATCCTGGGCACCGGCCTCGGCGACCTGGTCGAGCGCATCGCCGATGCGGTGAGCATCCCCTACGGCGAGATCCCCCACCTGGTGGAATCGACGGCCATCAGCCACGCCGGCAACCTGGTCCTCGGCACCCTCGAGGGCCGCGCCGTGTGCGTCATGCAGGGCCGGGTCCACTACTACGAGGGCTACTCCATGGAGGAGATCACCCGGCCGGTGCGCCTGATGCGCGCCCTGGGGGCCCACTCCCTGGTCATGAGCAACGCCGTGGGGGGCATGGATCCCGAGCACGCGCCCGGCGACATCGGGGTGATCGTCGACCACATCAACCTCATGGGCGACAACCCCCTGATCGGTCCCAACGACGACCGCCTGGGCCCGCGCTTCCCGGACATGAGCCAGCCCTACGACCGCGGGTACATCGACCTCTGCGATCGCGTGGCCCTGGACCAGAAGCTGGCCCTGCGGCACTTCGTCTACGCCGCCGTCGCCGGTCCCAACCTGGAGACCGCCGCCGAGTACCGCTTCCTGCGCCTGATCGGCGCCGACACCGTGGGCATGTCCAGCGTGCCGGAGAACCTGGTGGCCGTCCACGCCGGCATGAAGGTGCTGGGCCTGTCCGTGATCACCGACGCCTGCCTGCCGGACAACCTGCACCCGGCCAAGGTGGAAGACATCCTGAGGACCGCCGACCAGGCCCGGCCGCGGCTCGAGGCCCTGGTCTGCGGGTTCCTGCGCGAGGCGCCGCGCCCCTGACCGGCCGCGGTCGCCGCCGAAACCTGCGAGGACGAACGCCGAGATGGCCGACCTGTATCCGCCACTGCCCAGTCCGCTGCACGACGCCGCGTCGGAGGAGCGCATCCGCGCCTTCTGGCGGGAGCACGACACCTTCCGGCGCAGCCTCGCCATCCGCGAGGGCGCGCCCGACTGGGTCTTCTACGAGGGGCCGCCCACGGCCAACGGCAAGCCGGGCGTCCATCACGTCATGGCGCGCCTCTGCAAGGACATCATCTGCCGCTACAAGACCATGACCGGCCACCGCGTGGTGCGCAAGGCGGGCTGGGACACCCACGGCCTGCCGGTGGAACGGTCGGTGGAGAAGCAGCTCGGCATCCAGGGCGCCCAGGCCATCGAGGACCTCGGCCTCGCCGCGTTCAACGCCCGCTGCCGCGAGAGCGTCTGGTCCTGCAAGCAGGAGTGGGACGAGTTCACCCAGCTGCTCGGCTACTGGGTGGACCTCGACGAGCCCTACATCACCTACACCGACGAGTACATCGAGTCGGTCTGGGCCATCCTGCAGCGCTTCCACGCCGCGGACATGCTCTACCAGGGCCACAAGGTGGTCCCCTACTGCCCGGTGTGCGCCACGCCGCTGTCGAGCCACGAGATGGCCAACAGCTACCGCACCGTCAGCGACCCCTCCATCTTCGTGCGCCTGCAGGCGGCCGACGCGCAGGAGAGCTTCCTCACCTGGACCACCACGCCCTGGACCCTGCCCAGCAACGTGGCCCTGGCCGTGGGCGAGGACTTCGACTACGTCCGCGTCCGCCACGGCGACGAGGTGCTCGTCCTCGCCGAGGCGCGCCTGGACGTCCTGGACCAGGAGCGCGGGGTGGAGGTGCTGGAGACCCTGAAGGGCCGCGACCTGGTCGGTCGTCGTTACCGGCAGCTGCTGCCCTTCTGCGAGGTGCCCCCGGACAAGGACGCCTTCCGGATCGTGGCCGCGGACTTCGTCACCCTCGACTCCGGCACCGGCATCGTCCACATGGCGCCCGCCTTCGGCGAGGACGACTTCCACGTGGGCGAGCGCGAGAACCTGGCCTTCTTCAAGCCCGTGGACCAGAACGGCGAGTTCACCGCCGAGGTCGCGCCCTGGCACGGACTGCACGTCAAGAAGGCCGATCCGAAGATCATCGCCCACCTGGCCGAGGCGGGGCAGCTGTACGCGAAGGACACCTACAGCCACGAGTACCCGTTCCACGACCGCTGCGGCAACGCGCTCATCTACTACGCCACGCCCAGCTGGTTCATCGCCACCAGCCGCATGCGCGACCAGCTGGTGGCCGCCAACGCCGAGATCGTGTGGGCGCCGCCCGAGGTGGGCGCCGGCCGCTTCGGCAACTGGCTGGCCGGCAACATCGACTGGGCGCTGAGCCGCAACCGGTTCTGGGGCACGCCGCTGAACGTGTGGATCTGCGACGCCTGCGACCACCGGCACCTGCCCACCAGCCGGGCCGAGCTCACCGAGCTGACGGGCCAGGACCAGTCGCAGCTGGACCTGCACCGGCCCCACGTGGACGCGGTCGCCTTCGGCTGCACCCGCGCCGGCTGTGGCGGCACCATGCACCGCACGCCCGAGGTGATCGACTGCTGGTTCGACTCGGGCAGCATGCCCTTCGCCCAGTACCACTGGCCCCATGGCGACCGCGAGCTGTTCGAGAGCCAGTACCCGGCCGACTTCATCTCCGAGGGCATCGACCAGACCCGCGGCTGGTTCTACACCATGCTGGTGATCGGCACCTTCCTGACCGGCCGGTCCAGCTACAAGCGCTGCCTGGTGAACGAGCTGATCCTCGATCGCAAGGGCAAGAAGATGTCCAAGAGCGTGGGCAACACGGTCGATCCGGTGGCCATCATGCGCCGTGACGGGGCCGATCCCCTGCGCTGGTACATGATCACCGTCAACCCGGTGTGGCTGCCCACGCGCTTCGACGAGGCCGGCGTGGCCGAGGCGCGCAGCAAGCTGCTGAGCACCCTGGAGAACACGTACCGGTTCTTCGCCACCTACGCCAACCTGGATGGCTGGATCCCCGATGCGGCGCGCGAGACCGCGCCGGACCTGCTCGACCGCTGGATCCTCAGCCGCCTGCAATCGGTCACCGCCGCGGTCCGGGACGACCTCGAGGCCATGAACCTCACGCGCGCGGGCAAGACCCTCGGCGCGTTCGTCCTCGACGACGTCAGCAACTGGTACGTGCGCCTGTCGCGGAAGCGGTTCTGGCATGGCGAGGTGGACACCGACAAGCACACCGCCTACACCACGCTGCACACCGTGCTCGAGACGGTGCTGCGCCTGCTCGCGCCGTTCGTCCCGTTCAGCAGCGAGGAGCTGTACCGGGCGCTTCGCGGCCACGGCCAGGGGGACGTCTCGGTCCACCTGCAGGACTTCCCGCAGGCCGACGCCGCCTCGCGGGACGCGGGACTGGAGGCGCGCATGCTCACCGCCCAGCAGGTGGTGCAGCTCGGTCGCAGCCTGCGCCAGGAGACCCAGCTGAAGACCCGCCAGCCCCTGGGCCGGCTGCTGATCCACAGCGACGACGCCCGCGCCGGGGACCTGCTGTCCGACGCCACCCTGGCCGGCTACGTGGCCGGCGAGCTGAACGTCAAGACGGTCAGCACGGTGGCCGACCCGCGCGCGGTGGCCGAGCTCTCGGCGAAGGCCAACTACCGCGCCCTGGGGCCGCGGTTCGGCAAGCAGGCGCCGCAGTGGGCGCGGGCCATCGAGGGCCTGAACCCCGAGGACCTGCTCACCCTGCAGGCGCACGGCACGGTGGACCTGACCTGCGCTGGACGCACCGAGTCGCTGGGCTTCGAGGAGATCCAGGTGCGCCAGGCCGGGATCGCGCCCTTCGCCGCCACCGGACAGGGCGGCCTGACCGTGGCGCTGGACACCACCCTGACCGACGCGCTGCGCGCCGAGGGCCTGGCGCGCGAGCTGATCAACAAGGTCCAGAACCTGCGCAAGAAGAGCGGCCTGGAGGTGAGCGATCGCATCGACCTGGTGATCGCCGGCCCGGCCGACGTGCAGGCCGCCGTGGCCGCGCACACCGATCGCATCCGCCAGGAGACCCTGGCCGAGTCGCTCGCGGCCACCGGCGAGCTGCCGCACCGCGACTCGTTCCGCATCGCTGATGCGGAGGTGACCATCATGCTCGCCAGGCGCTGAGTGCGGCGGAGGAGAGACGCATGCGCAAGACCGAACTCCAGCGATTCCGCAAGCTGCTGCTGGCGGAGAAGGAGCGGGTGGTCAAGTCCATGGCCGAGCATCACAAGGTGATCCGCGGTCAGGACGGCCAGGAGGGCGCGACCGCCAGCCGGGCCCACTCCAACCATCTGGCCGACCAGGGCACGGACGAGTACCAGTACGAGGCCACCATCCAGTTCGCCAGCACCGAGGGCCGCTACCTCTACCACATCGAGGAGGCCCTGGCGCGCATCGAGGACGGCTCCTATGGCAAGTGCGAGGGCTGCGGCGGCCAGATCGGCAAGGAACGGCTGAAGGCCGTGCCCCACGCCCGCCTCTGCATCGAGTGCAAGGAGAAGGAGGAGGAGGCGGGATCCTCCTGATGCGCCGACTGGAAGCCTGGCTCTGGGCCGCCGGATTCCTGGTGGTCGACTTCATCACCAAGCGGGTGGTCCTGGCCAACGCCGCCGACCTGCGGGCGGACCGCGTCGAGGTGCTCGGCGAGTTCTTCCGCCTCGCCTACGTCCGCAATCCCGGCGCGGCCATGGGCCTGACGCCGTTCGGGCGCTGGACCCTGGTGGCCATCAGCACCGGGGCGGTGGTGGCCCTGGTCTGGTTCCTGATCGTCACCCCGCCCGCGCTGCGCCTGCGCCGCCTGGCCATGGGCCTGATCCTCGGCGGCGCGCTGGGCAACCTGATCGACCGCGTCTTCTACCAGGGCCTGGTGGTGGACTTCCTGGACTTCGGCCTCGGCACGGCGCGCTTCTGGACCTTCAACGTCGCCGACATCGGGGTGACCTGCGGCGGCACGTTGCTGTTGATCAGCCTGCTGGCCGAGGAATATCGCGAGCGCCGGGCGCGACGCCTGCCCCCGGCGCCGGACCATGATTGACCGGCACGCGCACCGGATCACGGCCGCCGAGGCGGGCGAACGCCTCGATCGCATCCTCGCCGCCTGCCAGCCCGACCTCTCCCGCAACCAGCTGCAGAAGGCCTTCGCCGCCGGCGAGGTGCTGGTGGATGGCCGCCCGCGTCCCAAGTCCTACCGTCCGGACGCCGGCGCCGAGGTGACCTACCTGCTGCCGGAGCCGGAACCGCTCAGCGCCGCGCCGCAGGACATCCCCCTGGACGTGGTCTACGAGGACGACGACCTGCTGGTGATCGACAAGCCGGTGGGGCTGGTGGTCCACCCGGCGCCCGGCCACCCCGATGGCACCCTGGTCAATGCCCTGGCCCACCGCGGCCTCGCTCTCGCCGACACCGGGGATCCGTTGCGCCCGGGCATCGTCCACCGGCTGGATCGCGACACCAGCGGCCTGCTGGTGGTCGCCCGCACGCCGCGGGCCCATCGCGAGCTGGCGGCCCAGTTGCAGGATCGCACGCTGGGACGGATCTACCTGGTGCTCGGCTGGGGCCGGTGGCCGCAGCCGGCGGGTACGCTCACCGGGGCCATCGGCCGCCACGCGCGTGACCGCCAGCGCATGGCCGTCGTCCCCCGGGGCGGCCGCGAGGCCATCACGCACTGGGAGGTTGCCGAGGACCTGGGCTTCGTGCAACTTTGCCGGGTGCGTCTGCAGACGGGCCGGACGCACCAGATCCGCGTGCACTTCGCGCATCACGGGCATCCCGTGGTGGGGGACCCGGTCTACGGGGACGACCGCCGGGCGCGCACCGTGGCGCCGGCGGACCGGCAGGCGGCCGCGTGGATGGTCCGCACCGCCGGCCGGCAGTTGCTGCACGCCGCCGAGCTGCACCTGCGCCACCCCGCCGACGGCCGGGAACTCCGCCTGTCGTCGCCGTTGCCGGCGGACCTGGCCGCCGTCCTGGAGGGGCTCCGGGCGGCGCGGTGAGGGTGGACACCCGGGCCCCGCTGCACTATCCTGCGCCAAGCTGGTCGGCGCCCTGGACCAAGGAGACACGACGCTTGAAGATCAAGGAACGCCGCCGCGACGGAGTCGCCATCCTGGACATCAGCGGCAAGATCATGGGTGGACCGGACGCCGAGGCGTTCAACGAGGTCCTGCGCACGCTCATGCACGAGGGCGTCCACAACGTCCTGGTCAACCTCGAGAAGGTCAAGTGGGTCAACAGCACGGGGCTGGGGATCCTGATCTCGGGCTACACCACGTTGCAGCGAGCGGGTGGCGAGTTGAAACTGCTGAGGGTCACCGAGCGTATCGAGAACATCTTCATCGTCTCCAAGCTGTCCACGGTCTTCCAGTCGTTCGACGACGAGGACGAGGCGGTCCGGAGCTTCGCCTGAACCAGGGACGGGGGCGCCCGACGTGAACTCCCGCATCGAACTGAAGCTGCCCAGCCAGATGGCCTTCCTCGGCGTCCCGGACGCCGTGCTGCTCGAGCTCGGTAGCGACCTGGACTGTCCACGCCAGGTGCTCGAGGAGCTGGGCACCGCGGTGATCGAGGCCTGCACCAACGCCATGGAGCACGGCAACGGCCTGCAGGAGGCCAATCCCGTGGAGATCCACATCGAGATGCACGCGGGGCGCCTCGAGGTGGTGGTCATGGACCAGGGGCCGGGTTTCGACATCGAGAGCTGGCAGCCGGCCCAGGACGTCATGCGCGAGCGCGGGCGCGGTATCCTGATCATGCGCGAGTTCACCGATCGTCTCGACTTCGACCGCGCCCCCGACGGCCGCTTCCGCGTCCGGCTGGTCAAGAACCTCGACGGCGCCAGCTGATCCTCCCGGCCCATGTCCGTCCTGCTCGGCATCGATTACGGGGAGCGCCGCATCGGCATCGCGGCCAGCGATCCCGGACGCACCCTCGCGTTCGCCGTCGGCGTGCACGTCGAGGGTCGGGACGGATCGGTGCTCGCCCTGCTGGCCGACCTGGTCCGCGATCGCGGGGCCACCGGCGTGGTGGTGGGGTTGCCGCTGACCGCGGACGGCCGCGAGGGCGACCTCGCCCGCAAGGCCCGGCGCTTCGCCGACCGCGTGGCCGCGGCCCTCGACCTGCCGGTCACCCTCTCTGACGAGCGCTACAGCAGCCAGGAGGCGGAGCGGGCCATCGCCCGCCGCGGCCGGCCGGCCCGGCGCGGCGAGGTGGATGCCGTGGCGGCCCAGATCATCCTGCAACAGCACCTCGATCGCCTGCGGGCCGCGCGGTCGCCGGAGGACGCCTGATGGGTCGCCTGCGGCGCTGGTTCCTGGCCGCGGCGGCGGCGGCGATGGTGGCGGCGATCATCCTCGCCGGTCTGGCCTGGCGCGCCTGGACCGCCGGCTTCGCGCCCGCGCCGGGCGCCCCGGCGGCCATCACCGTGCAGGTGCGGCCGGGCGCCACGTTGCAGGCCGTGGCGACGGAGCTGGCGTCGCGGGGGGTGCTGCGCCGGCCCCGGATCTTCCTGCTGGGCGCGCGCCTGCTCGGGGCCGATCGCGACCTGCACGTGGGGCGCTACCGCGTGACCGTGGGCGCGTCGCCACGCCAGGTGCTGCGGGAGTTGACCGAGCAGGGGCCGCTGCCGGTGGTGGTGACCTTGCCGGAGGGCCGCGAGGCGACCGAGATGGCCATGGTGCTGGCCGACAGCCTGGGCCTGGATGCGGACGCGATCCTCGGCGCCGCCGATCGCCTGGTCCGCGGGGGCGCCGACACCCTCATGACGCCCGCCGAGCGGGAGCGCCTGCAGCGGGCGTTGACCGGCGTGGGGCGGCCGGTCGGCCCGGCCATCCGCTGGTGCGAGGGCTACCTGGCGCCCGATACCTACCACTTCGCCGAGGGCCTGACCGCCGGGGCGGTGGCTGCCGCGGTGGTGGGCCTGCAGCTCGCCCGCGTGGACACCGCCCGACAGCGGGCCTTGCCGGTGGCGCGCGACCTCTCGGCGCACGGCCTGCTGACGCTGGCCTCGCTGGTGGAGGCGGAGGCCCGGCTGGCGCGGGAACGGCCCGAGGTGGCGGCGGTCTACCACAACCGCATCGCCCGCGGGATGCGGCTGGAGGCGGATCCCACCGTGGCCTTCTGGCTGGGCAAGCGGGGGCAGCGACTGCTCTACCGCGACCTAAAGATCGACTCGCCCTACAACACCTACCGCCGGCGGGGGCTGCCCGCCGGGCCCATCGGCAGCCCGGGGCGCCAGGCGCTGCTGGCCACCGCGCGGCCGGACACCGCCAGCGAGGCCCTGTACTTCGTGGCCGACGGCGAGGGGGGTCACGTGTTCTCGCGCACCCACGCCGAGCACCAGCGGGCGGTGGCCCGCTACCGGGAACTGATGCGCGAGCGTCGGCGTTGACGCGGCCGTCCCGGGGGCCTACCCTTGGCCGGTGCCGCCGGCGCGCGCTGGACCGCGGCCGCGCACGCCCGATTCCACTGGAGGACCGCATGACCATCCTGCGCCACGTCTGGATCCTCGCCGCCGGCCTGATCGCCATCGCCGTGGGATACGGGATGCTGGCGGCCGGTCACCTGTCCTGGGGACCCATCCTCCTGGTCCTCGGCTACTGCGTGGCCCTGCCAGCGTTCGTCTGGCGCCTCTTCCGCTCCGGGGTGGGCGAATAGCTCAGCTGGCCAGAGCACCTGCCTTACAAGCAGGGGGCCGCAGGTTCGAGTCCTGCTTCGCCCACCACTTTACAAGATCCTCATATTTGTTGACATCATGATCTGCCTTCCCGCCTCGTGATATTTTCCCGATCCTGCGGGCCCATATGCAGATACCGTATTGCAAATAATGGGCAAGCAGTGAAAAAAGAGGGTTGCCTGTGCAGGGGGGGTGTGGTAATCTGATCTGCGTCAAGTGATGGACTCCGAGTGGGAAGGAGGACTCCAGCAGTTCTCACACAGACTCCGCCTGGGTTAGCCACCCTCGCTTGAACGGATCACTTTTGGAGGTGACCTAATGCTTCGTAGGTTCTTGCTCGGCATCATGGTCGTGAGCCTGGCCTCCCTGGCTTGGGCTGGCGTTCCCGACCTGACTCTCTCTTCCGCGTCCATCGACCCCGCCGCCAACGGCGCCTCGGTGTTCGTGGTTCCCAATGGCCAGGGTGTTGGCTTCGATGAGGCCTTCCTCGGCGGCAGCCAGGTGGATGCGACCATCACGCTGACGCTGGTGGACGGCGACACCAACCCCATCTTCGGCTACCCGTTCGAGGATCTGTGGCTGGAGACGTCCGGCGGCGGCCTGGTCGCCTGCCCGGGCGGCACCACCGCTGACGGTTCCACCGACGAGCTCGGCCAGACCGAGTGGCAGAACCCGCTGCTTGCTGGTGGCAGCTCCGCGGGCGAGACCACCCTGGTCTACATCGCCGGGACCGCGCTGGCCGGCGGCGGCCTCGACATCACGTACAACAGCGCCGACCTGAATGGTGATCTCCAGGTCAACCTGTCCGACGTCGTGCCCTTCACCCAGGACCTCTCTGGCGGGACCAACCCGTACCGGTCCGACTTCAACAACGATGGTGTCGTGAACCTGTCCGACATCGTGCGCTTCACCCCCGCGGCCGGTGCGATCTGCCTGTAAGGCGTTCGCAGCGATCGAGCCCGTGCCGGAGTGCTGCCCCGCCGATGCAGGCGGCGGGGCAGCCGGGATCCTTCACCGGCAGTCCCAACGTCAACAATCCTGCGCTGCTTGAGGAGTGCAACCATGAAGAAATTGCTAGCTCTGGCTCTCGTGGCCATCATGGCCTGCGGTGCCATGGCCCAGGAGATGGATGAGTTCGGGATGTGGACCATGGTGGACGGCGAGTACGTCACCGGTCACAGCTTCCCGCTCGCCACCCCCGCCCAGGTCGTCGTCACGCTGCACAACACGTCCGTGACCAACGTCGGTGGCTACGAGGTGAGCTTCACCATGCCCGCCGCCGCCACCATCACCGGTCTGGACATTCCCAACGATGGCCTGAACTTCGGTGGCAGCAACACCAACCATCTGATCGGCTACGGCGTGCCGCTGCCGGTCGAGGACCTGGTGGTCCTGTCGACCCTGAACTTCATCCTGCTCGAGGATATCGATGAGTTCAACGTCGAGATGGCCGGCGCCACCCCGCCGAGCATCCCCGACTGGGACGGCCCCGTCATTGCCGACGGTGTCAACCCCGACATCCTGATCCCGTGCGGCTACATCACCGGCTCGCCCCACGTCTTCACCTTCCAGGGCACGGGCCCGGTGGCCGTCGAGGCCAGCACCCTGTCCGGCGTGAAGGCCCTCTTCGAGTAAGCCTCGCCCGACCCATGAGCCCCGGGTTCGCCCGGGGCTCTTTTTTTGGGCGGTGCCCGGCTGGCGGGTCGGACCGGGCGAGATGCCCGCCGCCGCCATGCGGACCGCGAGGCCGCGCCTGGTGGGCAGGAGCCGCAAGAGGGTGCATGGTTCCCCGGCTTCCACCATGGTGGTCTCCACGGTTTGCACGCTTGACAGGACCAGGCTTTGCGGGGATATTCATCGCGTGAGACCGGTCACCGTGCCGGAATCCGGTCAGCTTGGCCACGGCTCCCGGCTCTACACGGACGTACCGAGCCCCGGATAAGCCGGATGCTGTCGCGCCGATGCGGGCGGCGGGCAGCGGGACGAGGCTCCCCCGGCAGAGGATCGAAAAGACCTGCGTTGCTTCAGGAGTGAACCATGAAGAAACTGCTAGCTCTCTCCCTCGTGGCCCTGATGGCCGGCACTGCGGTCGCCCAGCAGCCTGCCGTGGGCATGTTCTTCAGCAACACCGACTTCACCGACGAGAACACCAACTTGAACCCGGCTGCATCCACCCCCTTCGACGCCTACCTGGTCATGCTGGGCGCCGACTTCGTCTCCCTCGGCGGCTACGAGGTGAGCATCACCGAGAACAGTGGCGGACAGCTGCTCGTCTCCGGCGTGACCTGGCCGAACGAGGCCCTGAACTTCGGCGACACGAACCTCAACCACCTGGTCGGTTATGGCGTGCCCCTGCCCGTGACCGATGGCGCGGCCGTGCTCTGCACCTTCAGCATGATCCACTTCTCCGGCGGCGGCCTGGTCGAGTTCACCACCGGCCCGGCCACCCCGCAGAGCATTCCCGACCACGACGGTCCGGTGTTCGCGGACAACGCCAACGTCGATGATCTCATCCCGGGCACCAGCACCGGCGGCGCCCCCATCGCCGTGGTGGCCACCCTGTACGGTGACGGCATCGTCGCGGTGGAGCAGTCCAGCCTCAGCCAGGTCAAGAGCCTGTTCCAGTAGGCCGGATCTCCGTCCGGATCTCCGTCCGGAGGCTCACGTGCGCGGGGTGGTTCACCGCCCCGCGCATGCGTCTGTTTGACCGCCACGCGACCCGTTGGTATACTGATCGCAGCTTCGAGCCCACCCCTGATCACCACCCAGAGAAACCCCTGAGAATGGAGAGGCGCTCCATGATCGCCAGCCAGTCCGTGGGCCGCATCCCGCTGATGGTCCGCCTGCTCTCGTCGCTGTTGCTGCTGGCGCCGCTCGTGGCGGCCGGAGCGTCGACGCAGCCCCAGGTGAGCACCAGCTCCCGCGAGGAGATCCGGTTCTCCCTGGACCTGCCGGCGCCGCAGTGGCGTCCGGGCCGGTCGCTCGATCCCGGCCAGCCCGCCTGGGAGGCCGCCCTGCCGGGCTTCCGCAGCTCGGGCGTCCCCGGCGGCGTGCGCCTGCCCCGGCGCGGCGGCTGGCTCGTGGTGCCCCCCGGCACCGTCCCGCGCCTGGAGGTGGTCCGCGAGGACTGGCAGCCGCTGGCGCCGCGGACCCTGGCCCGCGAGTACGTCCCGGTCATGCAGGAGGACCCGGAGACCGGCCGCTACCACGAGGTGCCCCTGCTGCCGCGACCCGGCGAGCCGGTGCCCACCGAGGGCGTGCCCCTCTCCATCCAGCAGGACATGCAGCGCCCCGACCCGGCGCTGCAGCCCGGACCCGCGGTCCGCCTGGGCGAGACGGCCTGGTGGCGCGGCCGGCGCATCATCAACTACGTGATCCTGCCCGTGCGCACCGATGGCTCGGGCCAGGCCGTGTCCCGGCTGGCCGGCGGCGAGTGGCGGGTGCGGTTCGTCGCCGACGCCACCGCCGGCAAGGACGCGCCCCGCAGCGCCGCCGCGCGCCCGGTGGGCAAGAACGACCACCGCTTCGCCAGCGTCTTCCTCAACGGCGACCAGCTGCGCAGCCTGCCCACCGAGGCGGGCGCCGGCGTGGTGCGCAGCGAGAAGTCCCGCCTCGACCGGCCGGCCACCAGGGGCACGCCCCTCGGCCATCCCGAGGTGCGCATCCCCGTCCGCCGCACCCAGCTGCACCGCGTGCGCGCCAGCGAGCTGCGCGAGCGGGGCCTGCTCCCCGCCGACGTGATCGACGAGGGCCAGATCCGCCTCTACCAGCGCCGCTACGTGGCCGCGCTGGACGACCCCACCGACCCCACGGCCCGGCCGTACGTGGAGGTGGAGGTGCCCATCCGCATGGTGGGCGAGGGTGCGGACGACCCCTTCGCCGACGACGACCTCTTCCTCTTCTGGGGCCTGCGCCCCCGCGACGACGTGGCCTTCGGCTACCTCGAGGAGGACGCCTACTGGGAACTGGACCACGCCGGCGACCTGCTGGAGATCAGCAACCAGGACAACGTCTACTGGCTGCAGCTGGCCGATCCGCCAGAAGGCGAGACCTGGGCCCGCATGGCCGAGGCCACCCTGCCGCCGGCCGCCGGCGCGGGCCTCGAGTCCTACCGTCGCACCGATCGCTGGAACGAGGCGGTGGCCTACCGCGAGAACGTGCCGGCCATCACGGTGGAACGGTACTACTACAACACCATCCTCGATCCCGAGGTGCGGGTGAACCTGAGCTTCTGGTCGCCTGCGCCCGAGCAGCCGACGGCCCTGATCCGTGTGGGCATGGCCAACCAGGGCTCGAGCAACCGGACGGTGGTCTACGACCTGGTGGAGGATCAGACCGTCCTCGCCGAGCTGCCGCCGTTCACCGTCAGCAGCCCCTACGAGCGCATCTACGAGGCCGCCCTGCCCGCCGCCGCCATGCAGGCCGAGGACGTGGCCCTGCGGGCGCGCAACGGCATCACCACCCTGCCCTTGTTCTGCTACCTGGACTGGGTGGAAGTGGAGTACGACGCGCTCTACCAGGCGCCGTTCGGCCGGCTGGCGTTCTCCGGCGGGGACGCCGAGGCCGTCAACGATCTGCAGATCCCGGGCTTCGGCAACACCGAGGTGGGGCTGGTGGAGGTCACCGACCCCCGCGATCCGGTGTGGATCGCCCTGACCCGCAGCAACGTGGTGGAGGCCGGCGACCGCTACACCCTCTCCCTGCAGGTGGACCAGACCGGCGGCCAGCGCCGGTTCTACGCGGCCACCAGCATGGAGAGCAACGGCGTGCCGGACATCCTCTACGGCAGCGCGGAGCTGGCCACCGGCGTGCGCCCCACCGAGCTGAGCGAGAGCGGCGCCGACGTCCTGGTGGTCTGCCACCCGGAATTCCGGGAGGCGGCCGACCAGTGGCTGGACTATCGCCGCGAGCGCGATCCCGAGCGCACCTTCCACGTGGTGGCGCCGCAGGACGTCTTCGACTGGTACAGCGGCGGCCTGAAGAATCCCTGGGCGATCAAGCGCCTGGTCAACCACGCCCTGGCCAGCCCCGCCTGGGGAACCTGGACGCTGGTGCTCATCGGCGACGCCAACGAGAACCCGCGCGAGCTGGGCGTGCCGTCGGCTGGCCGGCAGTGGTCGCGCGACTGGGTGCCCACCAACTTCCACGTCCAGTTCATCGGCGGCCTGTCGCCGGAGGTGCTGGCGTCGGACGAGTGGTTCGCCAATCCCGACGTGGACGGCACCCAGAACTTCCCCGGCGACATCACCGAGCCCGCCGACCTCTACGTGGGCCGCTTCCCGGCCAACAGCCCGGAGGACGTCCTGCGCATCCTGACCAAGATCCAGCAGGTGGAGAACGCCCAGCCGGGGGAGACCTGGCGCCGGCGCGGCATCTTCATGGCCGACGACGCCTGGTCCAGCGGCACCCTCGATGCCGGGGGCTTCACCCTGGAGTACCAGGACAACGAGGAGGACTTCGAGCTCAGCGAACGCCGCATGGCCCTGGCCTGGGAGGCCAACGCGGGGCTGGTGCCGCTGGCCGCGGACACCGTCTGGCTGCGGCCCTTCATGGAGCCCATCTACCCGCCGGACGGCGGCTCCATCCCCCTGAACGACGCCCGCGAATGGTGCGAGGAGAGCGGCGCCCCCAGCCACCTCATCGCGCGCCTGAGCCAGGGCGCCACCCTGGCCCACTTCCAGGGCCACGCCAACCACTGGCTCATGGCCCACGAGGTCTGGTTCCAGCACGACACCCGCTCGATCACCTATCGGCAGGACGTCAGCCAGCTGACCAACGTGGGCAAGCCGTGGCTCTTCTGCGGCATGGGCTGTCACCTGGGCGACTTCATCCAGAACGTGGGCCACGCCAGCGGCAACCTCGTGATGCCCGGCCTGGGCGAGAACCTGCTGCTGCTCACCGAGGGCGGCGCGGTGGCCAGCTACGCCAGCAGCGGCTACGAGTTCCTGCAGAACAACCTGCGGCTCAGCGAGGCCTTCCTCGATCGCATGGTCCTCGAACCGCCGTCCATGATGGTGGACGGCGACATGGTGGCCAGCCGCTGGATGGTGGGCGAGCTGGCCTGGGCGGCGGAGGCCGACCTGCTGGCCATGTCCTCCACGCTCACCAACCGCCAGATGGTCTACCAGTACACCGTCCTGGGCGACCCGCTGCTCATGCTCGACGCGGGTCCCCCGGAGGTGGATGCCGAGCTGGCCGGCCCCGGTGGCGGCCCCGTCTCCGGCGAGGCGGCGCTCGCGGCCGCCGACGCCACCAACCTGCGCCAACTCACCATCCAGGCCCGCGACGAGGCCGGCATCGCCGCGCTGCGCGTGCGCGACACCGCGGGCCAGGACCTCACCAGCCAGGTGGTCACCAGCGCGGTGCCCGCCTACCAGAACGGCAGCCGCCAGATCATGGATTACGGCCTGTCCCTGCCGGTGCGTCCCTTCCCGCATCAGGTCCTGGTGGAGGTGTTCGACACCGCCGACCGCGGCGATGCCGGCGATCACTGGGTCCTGACCCTGGACGTGGCCCACGAGACCAGCATCACCACCGCCGACGGCGAGTCGCTGGATCCGGATGCCTTCACCTTCCCCGCCGGCGAGCCGGTGGACCTGCGGCTGCTGGTCGAGTCGGCCGCCTGGCTGGACGAGGAGACCACCGTCGAGGTCAGCGGCGACGCGCTCGAGGTCTCCGGCGTCACCAGCACCGTCCTGGGCAACGACCGCCTGCAGATCGACTTGACCGTCACCGCCGGCCCGGGCAAGGTGGACCGGGGCGTGACGGTGGCCGTGGACGGGTTCGAGACCTTCGTCCTGCTGTCGGCGGGCGATCCGGTGGTGGTCGCCGGCGGCATCAGCGGCCTGATCAACGTGCCCAACCCCATGCGGGAGGCGACGCGGTTCGTCTTCGCCACCGACCTGGCCAGCGGCCAGGGCCGGCTGCGGGTCTGGACCGTCAGCGGCCGCTCGGTGGCCGACGTGCCCTTCCCGCTGTCGGGCGGCGGCCAGCAGGTGCTGGCCTGGGACGGCCGCGACCGCGAGGGCGACCGGCTGGCCAACGGCACCTACCTCTACCGCGTGGAGGTGGACGGGGCCGAGGGCGAGGTGCGGAGCGGCATGCAGCGCCTGGTGATCATGCGCTGACCACCCCGGCGCCGGTGCGGACATGGAGGTGCGCATGGCTGGGTTCTTCTTCCTCCGAGGCGGGCGCCGCGACCGGATGGTCGCGGCGTCGCCGCTGTTGCTCGCGGTGCTGCTCGGCGTGCTCGCGGCCGGCTGGCTCGGCGCCTGCGCGGTGAGCAAGCGCGTCGTGCGCGATCCCTGGCAGGCGGGGCCGGCGCCCCGGGCCGGCCAGGCCGGCCCGCGCCCGGTGCGCGTCGGGCTGGCGGAGGACCGGCCGGAGCAGCGCCTGGGCTGCACCGGCCCGTGGGAACTGCGGTCGTCCCGCGGCGGGGTGATCCTCGCGCTCGGCGCCGCCGACTCCCTGTCGGTCTGGAATCTCCAGGGCCGCGTGATGTACGCCAGCGACCTGCAGGGCGGGCGCGTGGACCGCGTGGTGGTGGCCCCCGCCTCGCCCGAGCACGTGCTGGTCTGGGACGGCGAGCCCTGGCGAGGCGCGCTGCACGTGATCGCCACCCCGGACGGCGACGGCGTCACCGTGATCAACGTGGTGGAGCTGGAGAGCTACCTCGCGGGCGTGCTGCCGCGGGAGATCGGCCGGGGTCGTCCGGCCAGCCAGCTGGCCGCCCTCGCCGCCCAGGCCGTGGCCGCGCGCACCTACGTCGCCGCCCGCCTCGGCGCCCGCGAGGCCCGTGGCTTCGACGTGTACGCCGACGTCCGCGACCAGGTCTACAGCGGCGCCGCCGTGGAGGACAGCCTCTGCACCGCCGCCATCGCGGCCACCGCCGGGCTGGTGCTCCGGAGTCCCGATGGCACCCTGGCCGACGCCTTCTTCCACTCCACCTGCGCCGGCCACACCGCGGCCAAGGACGCGGTCTGGCCCACCGCGCCGGACCCGCTCTTGCCCGGCGTCCCGGACCGGCGGCCCGACGGCCAGCCCTGGTGCGCGGCCAGCAAGTACAGCCAGTGGACGGCCACCTGGACCTGGTCCGAGCTGGAGGGCGTGCTCGCGCGCACCCTGCCCGGCTACCTCGACTATCTCACCGGCGGCGGCCGCGTGGCCTGGCGGCCGGGCGCCTTCTCCGCCGCGGGCGACGCCGGCGGCGCCGACGGTCGCGAGCCGGGCCGCCTGCTCGACCTGCGCGTCCACCGCCGCACCGACGAGGGCCGCGTCGACGTGCTGGAGATCACCTGCGACGCCGGCATCTACCGCGTCCGGGGCGACCAGACCCGCCGCGTGCTGGTGCCGGCGGACGGCCGGCCGTCCATGCTGCGCAGCGCCTGGTTCGACCTCGAGGTCGAGGCCGGCACCGCGGTGATCGCCCGCGGTCGCGGCTGGGGCCACGGCCTGGGCATGTGCCAGATGGGCGCCCTGGGCCGCGCGGAGGCGGGGCAGGACGTGGCCGGGATCCTGGCCGCCTACTACCCCGGGGCGCGCCTCGAGTCGCTGGATCCGGTGGTGCTGCCGTGAGTGCGGACCCGGTGGCCGCCCGCCTGGTGGTGGGGCTGGCCGGCCCGGACCTCGATCCCCGCGAGCGCCAGTGGCTGGACCGCTGGCGCCCCGCCGGGGTGATCCTCTTCGCCCGCAACGTGACCGGGGCCGACGGGCTCGCCGCCCTGGTGGCCGCCGTGCACGAGGTGCTCGGCCCGGAGGCCGAGATCTGCGCCGACCACGAGGGCGGGCCGGTGTCCTTCCTGCAGGCGGTGGCCGGGCGGCCGCCCGCGCCCCGTAGCCTGGGCCGCCTGGACCGTCCCGACCTCACCACGGCCGTCCACCTGGAGACCGCCCGGCGCCTGCGCGCCCTGGGACTGACCCGCGTCCTGGCGCCGGTGTGCGACGTCCTCGGCCACCGGCACAACCCGGTGATCGGCGCCCGCGCGTTCGGCGAGGACGCCCCGCTGGTGGCCCGCCACGCCGGGGCGGCCGCCATGGGCCTGCGGCAGGCGGGCCTGCAGGGCTGCGCCAAGCACTGGCCCGACCACGGCGGCAGCGCGGCCGATACCCACGCGGTGGCCGTCCGCCCGGCGGTGGCCCGGCCCGCCGGCTTCGAGGCCGTCCTGGCCGCCGGCATCGACGCCGTCATGGTGGGCCACCTGCCCCTGGGCCACGGCCAGCCGCCGCTGTCGCTGGATCGCGGCGGCCTGCGCGCCCTGCGCCGGCGCCTGGGCCGCGCGGTGCAGCTCTGGAGCGACGACGTGAGCATGGGCGCCCTGCGGCCGGCCATGACCGCGCACGGCATCCTGGCCGGCGATGGCCGCCAGGAGGGCCTGGCCGACCCCGCCCGGCTGCCGCGCCCGTGGCTGGAAGCCTGCGCGCAGGCGGGGTGCCAGCGGCTCCTGCTGCGGGGCATCCCCTGGCAGGCGTTCCCGTTGCCCGGTGGCGACCAGGGCCCCGCCCTGCCCGATCCGGCGCCGCCCGGCGCCGCACCGCCCGGCGCCGCACCGCCCGGCGCCGCAATACCCGGCGCCGCACCGCCCGGCGCCGCACCGCCCGCGGATGCGGCCGCGAACGGCCCCGACGCCGCGGTCTACGCGGATGTCCGCACCCGGCTGGCCGCGTCGGTGGCCCTGGCGCCGGGACCCGGCCGCCTGCTGTGGTTCGACGCCACCGCCGGCGACCGCCTGGGCGCCGCCGCGCCCGGCCTGACGCCGCTGGTGCGCCGCGCCTGGCCCGACCACGTCCGCGTGGACGCCGCCGCCCCGCGCCTGGCGCCCGGTCCGCCCTTCGCCCGCCTCCTGATCACCGCCCATCGCCCGTTGAACCTGGCCCACGCGCAGCTCCTCGAGCCGCTCCTGGCCGCCCTCGGCACCGGCCTGGTGATGGGGCACCCCGGCCTGCTCGACGACGTGAGCCGCCTGGCCGGCCCAGGCTGGCGTCTGGACGCCCTGGACGACACCTCGCCCCTCGACCTGGCGGCGCTGCTCTGAGGCCCGTCCAGGGGCCACCGCGACCCCCCGCAGGGCGCCCATCCAGGGCGAAAAATTCCCCTCGCCGCCGTTTGACAGAAACCAGGGCCCGGGCTATATTCCCGCTCCTACTGCTCCGGCGGGGGCGTAGTTCAGTTTGGTTAGAACGCCGGCCTGTCAAGCCGGAGGTCGCGAGTTCGAGTCTCGTCGCTCCCGCCAGCAAAGCTCCTGCACGCGCCCCCGACCACGCCAGGCCGGGGGCGCGGCCTTTTCCGGGCGGGACGCGGCCCCGGCCGGGTGCGGCGCGCGCAGAGGTCGTCCCCGGGCTCGGCGTGCGGTCGCGATGCGGCCGCCATTGACCGCGCCGCCGCCATGCGCCAATGTGTCGGGTGATCCGATGCCCCGGAATACCATCGCAAGGAGTCCGAACATGACGCATGCGCGCTGGATCGCCATCGCCGCGCTGGCGGCCGTGCTGCTGGCCGGCTGCGGCAACGACCAGGGAGTGGAACCCGTGAACCGCTGGCTCGCCGAGGAACATGCCGACCGTGACTGCACCTGGGTGGAGGACGCCGCCCTCGAACCCGTGGACGACCTCACCGACCGCGCCGCCGCCTACGCCGTGGTGGAGATGGCCCCGGACCTGAGCGATCTGTCCGCCGAGCAGCGGGCCGTCCTGGACGAGCTGGTGGCCGCCGGCCGCATCATGCACGACATGTTCCGCGTCCAGGCCACGCCCTGCTACGACGCCATGCATGCCCGCGTGGCCGCGTACGACGGCCCGCAGGCCGACGCCCTGCAGCGCTACTTCGCCATCAACGCCGGGCCGTGGGATCGTCGGCAGGGCTTCGAGCCCTTCGTGGGCGGCTGGGAGCGTCCCGAGGGCGCCAACTACTACCCGCGCGACCTGACGCAGGCCGACCGCGACGAGATCGCGGCCGACGAGCGCCTGAAGAACCTGCACACCATGGTCCGCCGCGACGAGACCGGCGACCTGGTGGCCATCGCGTACCGCGAGTTCTTCCGCCCGGGCCTCGAGCAGGCGGCCACCCACCTGCGCGAGGCCGCGCGCCTGACCGGCAACGAGAGCCTGGCCGCGTTCCTGAACGCCCGCGCGGCGGCCTTCCTCACCGACGACTACTACGAGTCCGACCTGCTGTGGATGGACGTGGACGCGCGCGTGGAGGCCACCATCGGCCCCTACGAGATCTACGAGGACAAGCTCCTCGGCTTCAAGGCCGCCTTCGAGGCCTTCATCACCGTCACCGATCCGGCGGAGTCCCAGCGCCTGGCGCGCTTCAAGGACGACCTGCCCTGGCTCGAGCAGAACCTGCCGCTGCCCGACGAGCACAAGAACCTCGACCGCGGCAGCGAGTCGCCCATCCGCGTGGTGGACCTGGTCTACTCCGGCGGCGACACCCGCGCCGGCGTGCAGACCATCGCCTTCAACCTGCCCAACGACGAGCGCGTGCGCGAGGCCAAGGGCAGCAAGAAGGTGATGCTGCGCAACGTGATGGACGCCAAGTTCCAGCAGATCCTGCAGCCCATCGCCGAGACCCTGGTGGCCGAGGATCAGCTCGGGTACGTCACCGCCGAGAGCTTCTTCCTGCACACCCTGTGGCACGAGATGAGCCACGGCCTGGGCCCGGGCAAGCTGACCATCGACGGCCGCGAGACCGAGGTGCGCCTGGAGCTGAAGGACACCTACTCCACCATCGAGGAGGTCAAGGCCGACATCATGGGCGAGTGGGACATCCTGAAGCTGCACGCCGCCGGTCGGGACTACTTCCCCGCCGAGATCACGCGCCAGCAGCCGGCCACCTTCCTGGCGGGCCTGTTCCGCTCGGTGCGCTTCGGCGCGGAGTCGGCCCACGGCGAGGCCAACGCCATCCAGTTCAACTACCTGCTGGAGAAGGGCGCCATCGCCCACGATCCCGGGAGCGGTCGCTTCCACGTGAACTTCGACCGCTTCCTGCCGGCGGTCGAGCTGCTGCTCAACGAGGTCCTGGTCCTGCAGGCGGCGGGCGACCAGGCCGCCGCCCAGGCGCTCATCGACCGCTACGGCACGCTGCCGCCGGTGATGACCGAGGCGCTGGCCAAGCTGGACCACGTGCCGGTGGACATCCAGCCGCGGTTCGTGCACTACCCGGACGAGTAGGCGCGGCCCGGGAGCTGGCCCGGCCCGGGAGCTGGCCCGGCCGTTCAGTCGAACAGCCGGGTCAGCTCCGCATCCATCCAGGCCACGTTCTGCGGGCTCAGCCGCGGCGCCTGCTGCAGCAGGGCGCCCACCGTGCCGGGGGGCTCGGTGGGTTCGCCGGGCGTGCGGGCGGCTGCCCGGGCGTAGGCGGTCCAGAACCCGGCCACCGAGCCGGCGACCTCCTGCAGGCGCGGCTCGCCCAGCTCGGCGGCGATCACCCGCGCCATGTACCAGCCGGTGGGCCGCCAGCTCTGCGAGCCGATGAACAGCCGCAGCACCTGCTCCCACTGCGCGTCGTCGGCGTCCTGCCAGCCCCGCAGCCGCGTGAGCATGGTGTCCAGCGACTCGAGGGTGCGCATGGCCTGGTCGCCGAACCGCTCGGGTACCGCCCCGCGGCTGGCGAGCAGGGGGTGGCGGCCGTCGAAGGCGATCTCCGCCACGCGGTCGAGGTAGGCGGGGATGGCCTCGTTGTGCACCACGCGCAGGCACTCCAGGGCGATCTGCGGGCCGGCGGCCCGGTCGGGGTCGGTACCCTCGATGACGGCCCGGTCGCGGTACAGCGTGGAGGCCAGGAAGCGCACCATCTGCTCGCGGCCCGCGGCCCAGGCCATGCCCGGATCCACCAGGAAACGGTCCTCGTAGAGGCGGATCTCCGGCTGGCCCACCACGAACTCCAGGTGCAGGGTGTCGGCCAGGACCGCCCGGGGCAGCCAGCCGTCGAGGTAAGGGGCCACGCCGCAGGCGACCTCGTCGGCGATGAACGCCTCCATGAACGGCAGGATCCGCTCGCGATGGTCGAGGGCCACCTCGTAGTTGCGCACCAGGTCCACCCGGTAGGGCTTGTCCCGCAGGCGCGGCGGCAGCTCGTCCTGATCCCGCAGGGCGATGAACAGCGCCCGCGCGACGCGCGAGGCCGGCACCCGCTCGGGATGGTAACTGCGCCGCCAGTGCTCCCAGACCGGCGCGGAGACCACCTGGCCCATCTCCTCGAGGGAGACCACCTCGCCGGCGGCCACGCGGTCGGCCAGCCGGTAGAACTGGTCCACGGCCGAGCGGTCCACGGTCAACGCGCAGCGGTCGGACACGAGGCGGCTCGCCGCCGCCTCGCCGCCGGCCGGGCCGCGGGCCGATTCGCCCGACCGGCTGCCCGTCTGGCCACCCGGCTGGCCGTCGGACTGTTCGCCGGACTGGCCGCCGCCGCAACCGACGGCCAGCGCCAGCAGCAGGACCGTCCCGCTGGCCATCGCGCGGCGGAGCCGCCGTCCTGGGCGTGCCCGGCGTCCTGGTCGTCCCTGCCGATTGTCCCGGTCCCGGTGTCGCATTACCTTCTCCACGGTCCGCTCGCTCCTGGGAAGTCGGTTCAACCTCGCACGCTCCAGCGGACCGGAGGGCCCGCGGTCGTCATGCTCCACGTCCGGGAAATATACCCTGCCATCATGGGGGAGTCACGTCATGCCGGCTGGCCCTGCGTCATCGTGCGCCTGACCGGCTGCCACCGGCGCTGCGTGTACTGCGACACGGCGTACGCCTTCCGCGGCGGCGAGCGCCGGACCGTGGAGGAGGTGCTCGCCGAGGTCGCGCGCCATGGCCACCCCATGCTGCTGCTGACCGGCGGCGAGCCGCTGCTGCAGCCGGAGGCGGCGCCGCTCATGACCGCCGCCCTGGCCGCCGGCCTGGCCGTGGTGCTGGAGACCAGCGGCACGGTGGGCGTGCGCGTGCCCCTGGCCGCGGTGCCGCGCGGCGTCTGCCGCGTGGTGGACGTCAAGACCCCCGGCAGCGGCATCGCGGCCGACCACATCGACTGGGACGGCCTGGCCGCCCTGGACGCCGGCGACGAGATCAAGCTGGTGCTCACCGACCGCGCGGACTACGAGTGGGCCCGCGCCCTCATCGGCGACGGCCTGGAGGTGGGCGGCGCCCGCCGCCGCCTGCCGCCCGGCGTGCCGGTCACCCTGTCGCCCGGCTGGGGCGACCTCGAACTGCGCGACCTCGCCGGCTGGATCCTGGCCGACGGCCTGCCCGTCCGCTTCCAGGTGCAGCTGCACAAGGTGGTCTGGCCGGAGGCCGAGGGCGGCGTCTGACCCGAGGAGAGCGACCATGACCGACCCGCGCCCCCTCGCCGTGGTCCTCGCCAGCGGCGGCCTCGACAGCT
>CAZWYF010000040.1:30124-32033 GCA_964637835.1 uncultured Fibrobacteraceae bacterium | reverse complement strand
CGTCAGATTCGCGACGCGGCATCGAAACGGACCGGGCACCCCCGGGGGTTCGAGATGACGGGCGGTTCTCATTGGCGGCCGGACGGCCGCCACGGCGCGCCACGCCACCAGCTTCCTGGAGATCTCCTCGGCGAGGCCGGCTTCCTCCGGCGGCATCCTGGGCCGCCGCGCTGAGCCGGGCCCGGCCGCAACCTGTTGAGAACAGATGTCGTCAACCATCTAACGGCTTTCCGCACAAGAGTTTGCTGGACAACAAGCCCATCGCGGTCCATGATTGCAGGATGCACGAACTCGCCGTCACCCAGGGCATCCTCGATCTGGTCCTCGACGCCACCGAGCGGGAGGGCGGCGGCCGCGTGACCGCCATCGATCTGGTGGTGGGCGAGCTGGCGAGCATCGTCGACGACTCGGTCCAGTTCTACTGGGACATCATCGCCGAGGGCACGCCGGCGGCCGGGGCGCAGCTCCGCTTCCGGCGCGTGCCCATGCAGTTCGAGTGCCGCGACTGCACGGCGCTCTTCGAGCCCGAGCGCGAGGACTTCCGCTGCACCCGTTGCGGCAGCGGGTCGGTGCGCGTGGCGGGCGGCGACGAGCTGCGCGTGGAGTCCTTCGATCTCGAGCCCGAACCCTCCCCAAGGAGCCCCGCCCGATGAACCGCCGCGTTCCCGTGGTCGAGAAGATCACCAAGGCCAACGACCGCCTCGCCGACGCCAACCGCGCCATCCTGCGCCAGCACGGCCTGGCGAGCCTGAACCTGATGTCGTCCCCCGGCGCGGGCAAGACCACGCTGGTGGAGAAGACCGTCGAGGCGCTCACCGGCCGCTACCGGCTCGGCGTGGTGGAGGGCGACATGGTCACCAGCCTCGATGCCGACCGGGCCGCCGCCGCGGGCGCGGTCTCGGTGCAGATCAACACCGGCGGCTCCTGCCACCTGGACGCCGGCATGGTCAGCGACGCCATCGGCCAGCTGCCCCTCGCCGAGGTCGACATGGTCTTCATCGAGAACGTGGGCAACCTCATCTGCCCGGCGGCCTTCGACCTGGGCGCCGACGCCAAGGTGGTCATGGGCTCGGTGCCCGAGGGCGACGACAAGCCCTTCAAGTACCCCACCATGTACCGCGGCGTGGACATGCTGCTGCTCAACAAGATCGACCTGCTGCCCCACGTGACCTTCAGCGTGGACCGCTTCCGCGAGGGTGTCGAGGCGCTCAACGAGGGCATCACCGTCCTGCCCATCTCCTGCCAGACCGGCGAGGGGCTGCAGGACTGGTACCAGTGGATCGCCGACCGGATCGAGCGAGCCCGCGCCGGGCGCTGAGGCCGCCATGCCGGCCCGCCGCATCCACATCACCGGGGTGGTCCAGGGCGTGGGCTTCCGCCCCTGCGTCTGGCAGGTGGCCCGCGAGCTGGCCCTCGGCGGCTGGGTGCGCAACAGCTCCTCCGGCGTGGACATCCATCTCGAGGGCCCCGAGGACGCGCTGGCGGGGTTCGCCCCCGCCTTCCGCGCCGCGCTGCCGCCCCTGGCCGCCATCGAGGCCTGGGAGGAGGCGCCGGCCGCGCCCGAGGGCGCCGGCGAGTTCGTGATCACCGCCTCCCGGCCCGAGCCTGGCGCCTACCTGCCGGTCTCGCCGGACGTGGCCACCTGCGAGGACTGCCTGCGCGAGCTGCGCGATCCCGCCGACCGCCGCCACGGCTACCCCTTCCTCAACTGCACCAACTGCGGCCCGCGCTACACCATCGTCCGCGACATCCCCTACGACCGGCCCCAGACCACCATGGCCGGCTTCCCGCTCTGCACCGACTGCGCCCGCGAGTACGCCGACCCCGCCGACCGCCGCTTCCACGCCCAGCCGGTGGCCTGCCCGGCGTGCGGCCCGCAGGTGTGGCTGGAGCGGGGTCGTCCCGATGA
>CAZWYF010000040.1:28019-30024 GCA_964637835.1 uncultured Fibrobacteraceae bacterium | reverse complement strand
CGACGGCCCCGAGGACGCCCCCGCGCGCCTCGCCACCGGCCCCGACGCCCTCGCCGCCATCCGGCGCGCCCTGGCCGCGGGCGAGGTGGCGGCCATCAAGGGCCTGGGCGGCTTCCACCTGGCCTGCGACGCGGCCAGCGCCCGGGCCGTGGCCACCCTGCGCCGGCGCAAGCGCCGCGAGGGCAAGCCCTTCGCCCTCATGGCGGCGGACCTGCAGGCCATCGCCCGCTACGCCGAGCTGGACCCTGCCGAGCGCGCGCTGCTGGGGTCCGCCGCCCGCCCGGTGGTGCTGCTGCGCCAGCGGCCGGACGCCCCGGTGGCCCCGGGCGTGGCGCCGGGCCGCGACCGCCTGGGCTTCATGCTGCCCTACACGCCGCTGCACCACCTGCTGCTCGCGCCGGGCGAGACCGGCGCCGGCCCCGCCCCCACGGCCCTGGTGATGACCAGCGCCAACCTCAGCGACGAGCCCATCGCCCATACCAACGCCGAGGCCCGCACCCGCCTGGCGCCCCTGGCCGACTGGCTCCTGCTGCACGACCGCCCCATCCACATCCGCTGCGACGACTCGGTGGCCACCACCTTCCGCGGCGCCCCCTACCTGCTGCGCCGCTCCCGCGGCCACGCGCCGCTGCCGCTGGAGCTGCCGTTCACGGCGCCGCCCCTGCTGGCCACCGGCGGCGAGCTGAAGAACACCTTCTGCCTGACCCGCGACCGCCGCGCCTTCCTCGGCCACCACATCGGCGAGCTGGCCTACCACGAGACGCTGCTCGCCTTCGAGCAGGGCGTCGAGCACCTCGCCCGGCTCTTCCGCATCGAGCCCACGCTGGTGGTGCACGACCTGCACCCCGACTACCAGGCCACCCGCTGGGCCGAGCAGTATGCCGCCGCGGCCGGCCTGCCCACCCTCGCCGTCCAGCACCACCACGCCCACCTGGCCGCCTGCCTGGCCGACCACGGCCGGGCCCTCGACACCCGCGCCATCGGCGTCTGCCTCGACGGCACCGGCCACGGCCCCGACGGCGTGATCTGGGGCGGCGAGGTGCTGGTGGGCGGCTACGCGGACTGCCACCGCGCCCTGCACCTGCGCGCGTGCCCCCTGCCCGGCGGCGACGCGGCCGCCCGCCACCCCTGGCGCATGGCCCTGGCCTGGCTGCGCGAGATGGACCTCCCCTGGCGGGACGACCTCGCCCCCGTCCGCGCCGCCACCGCACCGGAGCGCGAGATCCTCGCCACCCAGCTCGCCCGCGGCATCAACACCCCGCGCACCACCAGCATGGGCCGCCTCTTCGACGCCGCCGCCGCTCTGGCCGGCCTGAGCCCCTCGGTGCGCTACGAGGCCCAGGCCGCCTGCGAGCTGGAGGCCGCCGCCGACCGCCGGCAGGCCGGCGCCTATCCCTTCACCATCGCCGATCACCAGATCGACCCCCGCCCCGCGCTGGCCGCCCTGGTGGACGATGTGCGCGGCGGCGTGCCGCTCGGCACGGTGGCCGCCCGTTTCCACCACGGCGTGGCCGCCATGGTGGGGGACGCCTGCGAGCACGCGCGGCAGGCCCACGGCCTGACCACGGTGGCGCTCAGCGGCGGGGTCTGGCAGAATCTGCTGTTGCTGGAGCTGGCGGTGGCGCGGCTCGAGGCCGCCGGCTTCACCGTGCTGGTCCACCGCCGCGTCCCCGCCAACGACGGCGGGCTGGCCCTGGGCCAGGCCGCGGTGGCCGCCGCCCGCCATCAGGAAACGAGGAGCTGATCCCCATGTGCCTGGGCATCCCCGGACAGATCACCAGCCTGAACACCGACGGCCTCTTGCCCCAGGGCGAGGTGGACTTCGGCGGCACCCGCCGCGAGGTCTGCCTGGCCTACACCCCGGACGCCGGCGTGGGCGACTGGGTGCTGGTGCACGTGGGCTTCGCCATCAGCCAGATGAGCGAGGACGAGGCCCAGCGCACCCTGGCCGACCTGCAGACCCTGGCCGACGTGGGCGAGGCCGGCGCGCTGGGCGGCCGCCTGG
>CAZWYF010000040.1:25600-27919 GCA_964637835.1 uncultured Fibrobacteraceae bacterium | reverse complement strand
CCCGGAGGCCCGCTCGTGAGCCGGTTCGACGGCTTCCGCGACCCCGCCCTGGTGCGCGCCCTGCTGGACGAGATCCGCGCCGAGGCCACCGAGCCGCTGGTGCTCATGGAGATCTGCGGCGGGCAGACCCATGCCATCGTCCGCAGCGGCCTCGACCAGCTGCTGCCCGGTACCATCGAGCTGGTGCACGGCCCCGGCTGCCCGGTGTGCGTCACGCCCCTGGAGGTCATCGACCGCGCCCTGGCCATCGCCGCGCGGCCGGAGGTGATCTTCGCCAGCTTCGGCGACATGCTCCGCGTGCCCGGCAGCCGCCAGGACCTCTTCTCCGTGCGCGCCGCCGGCGGCGACGTCCGTGTGGTCTACTCGCCCCTGGATGCCGTCCAGCTCGCCCGGCAGCACCCCGACCGGCAGGTGGTGTTCTTCGCCATCGGCTTCGAGACCACCGCCCCGGCCAACGCCATGGCCGTGCTCGCGGCCGAGCAGCTGGGGCTGGCGAACTTCTCCATCCTGGGCTCCCACGCCTGCGTGCCCGGCGCCATGCGCGCCATCCTCGGCTCGCCGCGCAACCGGGTGCAGGCCTTCCTGGCCGCCGGCCACGTCTGCGCCGTCATGGGCCTGCAGGAGTACCGGCCCCTCGCCGCGGAGTTCGGCGTGCCCATCGTGGCCACGGGCTTCGAGCCGGTGGACCTCGCGCGCGGCATCCTGGCCGCCGTGCGCCAGCGCCGCGAGGGGCGCGCCGAGGTGGAGAACGCCTACGGCCGCGCCGTCCCCGACGCGGGCAACCCCCACGCCCGGCAGGCCGTGGACCGGGTCTTCGTCCTCGCCGACCGCAAGTGGCGCGGCATCGGCTCCATCGCCCGCAGCGGCCTGGCCATCCGCGACGCCTACGCCGCCTTCGACGCCAGCCGTCGCTTCGGCGTGGGCGACCTGGACACCGCCGAGCCGGAGGTCTGCATCGCCGGCGAGATCCTCCAGGGCCACGCCCGGCCCCTGGAGTGCCCGGCCTTCGGCACCCGTTGCACGCCCCAGCATCCGCTGGGCGCGACCATGGTCTCCAACGAGGGCGCCTGCGCGGCCTACCACCGCTACCGGCAACCGCCGGCGACCACCGGGGAGGTGGGCGCATGACCGACCCCCGCGATCCCCGGGCCCCGCACGATGCGGCCGACCTCGCCGCCGGCCCCGTCTGCCCCGTCCCGCTGGCCCACGACGAGCGCATCGTCCTCGGCCACGGCGGCGGCGGCCGGCTCACCGCCGACCTCATCGCCCGCGTCTTCCGCCCCCTGCTGAGCAACGTCCACCTGGAGGCCGCCGAGGACAGCGCCGTCCTGCCGGTCAGCGCCCTGGGCGACGCCACCGACCTCGCCTTCACCACCGACACCCACGTGGTCAAGCCCCTGGAGTTCCCCGGCGGCGACATCGGCCGCCTGGCGGTCTGCGGCACCGTCAACGACCTCGCCGTCATGGGCGCCGAGCCGCTCTGGCTGAGCGCCGGCTTCCTGCTCGAGGAGGGCCTGCCCATGGCCGACCTCGTGCGCATCGTCACCTCCATGCGCGACGCCGCCGCCGAGGCGCGGGTGATGATCGTCACCGGCGATACCAAGGTGGTCGAGCGCGGCGCCGTCGACGGCATGGCCATCACCACCGCCGGCGTGGGCCGCATCCGGCCCGGCCGCGCCGCCCGCGCGGCGCAGATCCGCCCCGGCGACGCCATCCTGCTGAGCGGCCACCTGGGCGACCATGGCATCGCCGTGCTCGCCGCCCGCGGCGAGCTGGCCTTCCAGACCGCCATCGCCTCGGACGCCGCCCCCCTGGGCGACCTGGTGGCCGCCATGGCCGGCACCGGCGCGGCGCTGCACGCCCTGCGCGATCCCACCCGCGGCGGCCTGGCCGCCAGCCTGGCCGAGCTGGCCGCCCAGAGCGGCACCGCCCTGGTGATCGCCGAGGCCGCCCTGCCCGTCCGGCCGGAGGTGGCCAGCGCCTGCGAGATGCTCGGTTTCGACCCGCTGCACGTGGCCAACGAGGGCAAGCTGGTGGCCTGCGTCCCGGAGGCCGACGCCGACCGGGTCCTGGCGGCCATGCGCGCCACGCCGTACGGAGAGGACGCCTGCCGCATCGGCCGCGTGGCCGCCGAGCCGGCCGGGCGCGTCCTGCTGGAGACCACCATCGGGGGCACCCGCATCGTCGACGTCCCGGCCGGCGAGCTGCTGCCCCGGATCTGCTAGAGGAGCCTGCCGGATGAGTCATGACCGCCATGATCGACGACCCCGCCACCTGCACGACCACCCGCGCCCCGGCGCGGCCGGCGAGGCGCGCCCC
>CAZWYF010000040.1:3970-25500 GCA_964637835.1 uncultured Fibrobacteraceae bacterium | reverse complement strand
GCTAGTCGCCGGCCGGGTCGTCCTGCCACCACAGCGCCGGCGGCGCGGGCTCGGCCCGCGGGCGCGCCGGGTGGCCCAGCCGCTCCAGTTCCGCGCACACCGCCGCCACGGCCTGGTCCACCGCGGCGGCCACCGGCGGCGACAGCGTGTTGTCGCCCTCGGTGCTCCGCGGGATCACGCCCACCAGCAGCACCTCCTGCGGCTCCTGGTCGGCGAACTGCAGCGCCAGCAGGGCCTGCTTGAAGGAGGGGTCGTGCGGACCGGTGCGCGCCTGGGGCAGGTGGCGCAGGATCTGGTCCTTGCGGTACTGGCGCAGCTCGCCGGGCGCGCCGTCGGACTTCACCACGTCGACCATGATCAGGGCCGTGGCCCCGGCCAGGTGGGGATGCAGGTCGAGGCCCGGGGTGCCCAGGTCCTCCACCCGCACGGTCTCGGGGAACTCGTACCGGGCCAGCAGGTGGGCGATCACGGTGGGGCCGAGGGCATCGTCCCCCATGAGGACGTTGCCCAGGCCCAGCACCGCGATGTCCGTCTGCGCCGGCGCCGGCTGATCACCAGCAGCGGTCACGCGTCACCCACCTCTCAGAGCACCTTCACCCTGGCGACCTCCTTGCCCTCGACATCGAGGGTGTGGACGGCGCAGGCGATGCAGGGATCGAAGGAGTGGATGGTGCGCAGCACCTCGAGGGGCCGCTCGGCGTCGGCGATGGGGTTGCCCACCAGCGAGGCCTCGTACGGTCCGGGGCGATCCTGCGCGTCGCGCGGGCCGGCGTTCCAGGTGGAGGGGACCACCGCCTGGTAGTTGACGATCTTCCCGTCGCGGATCACCACGAAGTGCGACAGCGTGCCGCGCGGCGCCTCGTGGCAGCCGAAGCCCACCTGCTCGCCGCGGAACTCCGGCTCGTTGAAGATGTCGGTGTCGCCCGAGGCGATGTTGTCCACCAGCATCTTCCAGTGCTTCTGGGACAGCTCGCAGATCATGGCCGCGCGCACGGCGCGGGCCACGTGCCGACCGAGGGTGGAGTGCAGCATGGCCGGCTTGACCTGGATGCCCGCCACCGCGCTGGCCGTGTCGATGGCCCTGGTCAGCCACTTCATGGTGGGCTCGTGCTTCTGGGCATACCCCACCAGCACCTGGGCCAGCGGCCCCACCTGCATCACCTCGCCCTGGAAGCGCGGCGCCTTGATCCAGGAGTACTTCCCGTCGTCCTGGAACTCGGTGTAGCTGGGGATGGTGTCTTCCTCGTACGGGTGCCGCTCCCAGTCGCCGTCGTACCATGCCCGCGCGATGGACTCGGTGACGTTGTCGGCGAAGTACGGGTCCTCCAGGCTGTCGATGGCGCGGTGCGTGGCGAAGTCCGCGTTCATGATGGTGCCGCCGGGCAGATCGAATTCCGTCATGGCGGAGTCCAGCGGCATGTCCGGCACGGCCAGGTAGTTGGTCACGCCCGCGCCGTAGCCCAGCCACTCCGGGTACATGGCGCCGATGGCGCAGACGTCGGTGAGGTAGACGTGCTCGATGAACGCGTTCATCTCGTCCAGCAGGTCCTTGATCCGGAACAGCGTGTTCATGTTCACGGCCGAGGGGCTGTCCAGGTTGATGGCGTTGGTCACGCCGCCCACGGCCAGGTTCTGGATGTTGGGCGTCTTGCCGCCGAGGATGGCGTTGATCTTGTTGACCGTGCGCTGGTAGTCCAGGGCCTGCAGGTAGTGGCTGACCGCCATGAGGTTCACCTCGGGCGGCAGCTGCATGGCCTTGTGGCCCCAGTAGCCGTTGGCGAAGATGCCCAGCTGGCCGCGGTCCACGAAGGTGGCCAGCTTGTCCTTGACCGCCTTGAACTCCTGCTCGCTGTTGCGGTGCCACGGGGACAGCGACTGCGCCAGCTTGGCGGTCTTCTTGGGATCGGCCTTCAGCGCGGAGACCACGTCCACCCAGTCGAGGGCCGACAGGTGGAAGAAGTGCACGATGTGATCGTGCATGGCGTGGGCGCTGAGCATCAGGTTGCGGATCAGCTGCGCGTTGAGCGGCACCTCCACCTTGACCGCGTTCTCCACCGTCCGGACCGAGGCCAGGGCGTGCACCGTGGTGCAGACGCCGCAGAAGCGCTGGGTGAACAGCCAGGCCTCGCGCGGGTCGCGCCCCTTGAGGATGGTCTCGATGCCACGCCACATCTGGCCGGACGACCACGCCTTGTTCACGGCGCCACCATCCACCTCGCAGTCGATGCGCAGGTGTCCCTCGATGCGGGTCACGGGATCCACGACGATTCGCTTGCTCATTGATCAACCCCTTTATCGCTGTTCCGCCGCGGCCGCTCCGGGCCGCCACGCAGTGCGTTGCTCTCGACTGGCTGGGCGGCGAGCACCCTACTCGCCACCGGTCTGCTGCTGGGCCTTCTTCTCGCGCCGCCGGTTGCGGATCATGACGCCGCCGAGGACGGCGTACAGCGCCACCGGCGCGATGAAGCCCTTGTAGATCCCGTGCTGGATCTCGCGCGTGAGCTTGCCGTCCGCCTCCTCGCCCAGCTGGGGCAGGCCGAGGTGCTCGAACGGGACGTGGGAGAGGTAGAGCACCTGCGTGCCGCCACCCTCCACCTCGCCGTAGATGCGGTCGACGTACTTGCCGGGGTTGTCGCGGAGCCGCCGTTGCGCCTCCTCGAGCAGGTCGGCGTACTTGCCGTAGATCACCGCGCCCCGCGGACAGACCTCGCAGCAGGCCGGCTCGCCGCCCTCGATCACCCGGTGGTGGCACATCTCGCACTTGACCAGGCGGGGGGCGCGCTCGTCCCACTCGAACTTGGGGATGTCGTAGGGGCAGGCGATCTGGCAATAGCGGCAGCCGATGCACTTGGCGGGATCCCAGGTGACGATCCCGTACTCGCGCTTCTGGTAGGAGCCGATCATGCAGGCGTTGGCGCAGCTGGGATCCAGGCAGTGCATGCACTGGGCCTTCATGTAGGAACGCCGGTCGCCGTCGTCGTAGAGCTTGATGATGTTCTTGGTCTGGTCGTTGAGCGATCCGGGAGCCTGGTAGAGCGGGTCGTTGCGCTGATCACGGGGCAGGTCGTTGGCGTCCGCGCAGGCCACCACGCAGGCCTTGCACCCGATGCACAGGGTGGTGTCGTAGAGCATCCCCACCGCGTCCGCGGGCGCCTCGGTGGGGCCGGCGGCCCTGGCCGGGACGGGGACCGACGACGCGGCCGCCGTGGCGCCCACCGTGGCCAGTCCCTTCAGGAACGAGCGTCGGCTGTTCTGCATGCCTACTCCTCCTTCTTCTCGGCGGCCGGCTCTTCCTCGGCGTCCAGCTTGCGCGAGAGCGCGAGGCCGGCGCCGATGGCGCCACCGATCACCGCGCCGCCGATGCCCGTGGCCACGGGGCTGACGCCGCCGGGCTCGGCATGGATGGGCGCGTAGGTATCCGGCGGCGTGGGCCGCTCGATGTCGACGGTGTCGTGGATGGGGACGCGGAAGGCCAGGCGCTGCTCGGTGCAGCCCACGCAGGGATGGCCCACGCCGATGGGCCAGGCGCCGTCCTCCTCGCCGAAGTGCTTGAGCGAGCAGTTGGCGTGGGTCGCGGGGCCCTTGCAGCCGAGTTCGTAGAGGCAGTAGCCGTTGCGATGCGCGTCGTCGCCGTACACCTTGGCGAAGCGGCCGGCGTCGAAGTGCGGGCGGCGCGGGCAGTCCTCGTGGATGGTGCGCGCGTACGCGAACTTCGGCCGGCCCTTGTCGTCCAGGCCGGGCAGCGTGCCCAGGGTGGCGTACTGCAGGACCACGCCCAGGAAGTTGTAGGGGTTGGCCGGGCAGCCCGGGATGGTCACCACGGTCCTGTCCTTCAGGATCATGGGCGCGCCCGTGGCCCCGGTGGGGTTGGGGTCGGCCGCGGGGATGCCGCCGAACGCCGCGCAGGAGCCGATGGCCACCACCGCGCCGGCGTCGGCGGCCACCTCCTCGAGCATGTCCACCGCGGTCTTGCCGCCGATCTTGCAGTAGATGCCGCCGTCCTTCTCCGGGATGGCGCCCTCCACCACGCAGATGTACTTGCCCTTGTGCGCCTTCATGGTGTCGTGGAGGGATTGCTCGGCCTGATGGCCCGCCGCCGCGGAGAGCGTCTCGTGGTAATCGAGGGAGATGAGGTCGAGGATGAGGTTCGCCACGTCCGGGTGGGACGTGCGCAGGAGGGACTCGGTGCAGCCGGTGCACTCCTGGAAGTGCAGCCAGATCACGGACGGCTTGAGGCCCTGCATGGCGGCCTCGGCCATCTTCACCGCCACCGAGGAGGACAGGCCCACGGAGGCGGCTGCCATGGTGACGATCTTCAGGAAGCTGCGACGGTCCATGCTCCTGTCCGACGACTGTTCGCGGATCTCTTTCAGATGTCCTCTCGGATCCATGGTGGGCTCCCGGGGCTGACGTGAACACGGTGACGAGACGAAGCGGACGACGGCGTTGTCAGGAACGGTTTTCGCCGATGCACCCGAGCACTGTAACTGATCTGTAACCAGGTGAGAAGCATAAAATGACAAAACGATTTCGATTATCATTTGCGGTATCGGTGAAGCTGCCCGGGGGTCGAGGTTTACACCGGCGGCAGGCGGTTGCAGTATGCTATGCTGGCCGTCGCGAGCTACGGGTCGCCACGCACCCGACCTCCTGCACCCCGGGAATCTCGATGAGCGGACAAGCCCTCGCTGCCGGGCGGACGCCCCCTCCTTCTCGCCGACGGCCCCGGCCGGGCTCCGGCGCCGCGGCCGGCGCGCGTGGCGCCCGGCCCCTCCTCGCCGCGATTCTCGTGGCCGCGGCCGTCCTCGCGATCCCGGCCGCCACCGCCTCCGTCGCCACCGCCGCCGCCGCCGCCGCCGCAGATCCCGACGCCGACGCCCCCCCCACCATCACCGTCACCGACGCCCTCGGCCGCGAGGTGGTGGTCCCCGCCCGCGTGGAGCACGTGATCTGCTCGGGCGCCGGCTGCCTGCGCCTGCTCGCCTACCTGCAGGCCCTGGACCTGGTGGTGGCCGTGGACGACATCGAGTCCCGCCGCGAGCGCTTCGCCGCCCGCCCCTACGCCCTGGCCAGTCCAGGGCTGCGGGAGCTGCCGGTGTTCGGCGAGTTCCGCGGCCATGACAACCCCGAGCTCATCCTCGCCCTCGATCCGCGTCCCCAGGTGATCCTCAAGACCTGGGGCGCCAGCATGGGCACCCACCCGGACGAGCTGCAGGCGCGCACCGGCATCCCGGTGGTGGCCCTGGACTACGGCGATCTCGTGGGCCTGCGGCCGGTGCTCTTCGCGACCCTGCGCCTCATGGGCCGCGTGGTCGGACGCCAGGAGCGCGCCGAGGCGGTGGTGTCGTTCCTGCAGGAGGCGGTGGACGACCTCGCTCGCCGCACCGCCGGCCTGGATCCCGCCCGCCGGCCCGGCGTCTACCTGGGCGGCGTGGCCTTCAAGGGTCCCCACGGCCTGGCCTCCACCGAGCCGGTCTACCCCCCGTTCGAGCTGGTGGGCGCGCGCAACCTGGCCCAGGATCCCGCCCGCGCCGACCAGGATCTGCGCCACGCCGACGTGGCGAAGGAGATGATCCTGGCCTGGGACCCGGAGGTGATCTTCCTGGACCTCTCCACCCTGCAGCTGGGTCCGGGCCAGGGCGGCCTGCAAGAGCTGCGGCGGGACCCCGCCTACCGCACGCTCACCGCGGTGCGCGAGGGCCGGGTCCACGGGCTCCTGCCCTACAACTGGTACATGCGCAACTTCGGGTCGGTGCTGGCCAACGCCTACTACGTGGGCAAGGTGCTGCACCCCGACCGCTTCGCCGACGTCGAGCCGGCCGCCCGCGCCGACGCCATCTACCGCTTCCTGGTGGGCGCGCCGGTCTTAGCGCGCCTGGACGCCGCCTTCGGCGGCCTGGTCTACGAGCCCCTGCCGGTGGACTGAGATGCATTTCGCCGACGGACAGATCCCCGCCGAGTACCGCCGCTACCTGGGGCGCAAGCGCGCGGTGATCGCCGGGGGCGTGGTGTCGCTGGCGCTGCTGCTGGTGATCGCGGTGGCCTCCGGCGCGGTGGACCTGCCCCTCGGGGACGTGGTGCGCAGCCTGCTGCGCCGGGAGGTGACGCCGCAGGTGCAGGCCATCGTCTGGAACATCCGCCTGCCCCAGGCCCTGGCCGCCCTGGTGGCCGGCGCCGGCCTGGCCCTGTCGGGCGCCGTGATGCAGGCGGTGCTGCGCAATCCCCTGGGCTCGCCCTTCACCCTGGGCATCGCCCAGGCCGCGGCCTTCGGCGCCGCGCTGGCGGTGATGCTGCTGGGCGGCGGCGTGATGGCGTCGCGTCCGGTGGGCGCGGCCGCCATCACCGGCCCGGCCCTCACCACCCTGGCGGCCTTCGCCTGCAGCGCCGCCGCCGCCCTGGTGATCGCCGCCCTCGCCCGCGCCCGCGGCGCCACCCCCGAGGTGATGGTGCTCACGGGCGTGGCCCTCGGCTCGCTCTTCACCGCCGGCACCATGTTCCTGCAGTACTTCGCCGACGACACCCAGCTCGCCGCCATGGTCTTCTGGACCTTCGGCGACACCGCCCGCGCCTCCTGGCGCGAGGTGGGCCTGCTCGCTGCCGCCACCGCGGCGGGCGCCGTGGTCTTCCAGGCCGGCGCCTGGAACTACAACGCCATCGACGCCGGCGACGAGACCGCCGCCAGCCTGGGGGTGCCCGTGGGCCGGGTCCGCTGGCTGGGCATGCTGCTGGCGGCGCTGCTGACGGCGGTGATCATCGCCCACCTGGGCGTGATCAGCTTCCTGGGCCTGGTGGCGCCGCACATGGCGCGTCGTCTGGTGGGCGCCGACCACCGCTACCTGCTGCCCGCCAGCCTGGTCCTGGGCGCCCTGCTCCTGCTCGCCGCCGACACCGCCGCGCGCCTGCTCCTGGCCCCCCGCGTGCTTCCGGTCTCGGTGCTCACCGCGTTCCTCGGCGCGCCGGTGTTCCTGGCCCTCATCCTGCGACGGAGGCGGCCATGATCCTCGCGGTCCAGGGCGTGAGCTTCGCCTATCCCGGCGCCGAGGCGCTGCGCGACGTGCACTGCGCGGTGGGCGCCGGCGAACTGGTGGCCATCCTCGGCCCCAACGGCGCCGGCAAGACCACCCTGCTGAAGTGCATCGACGCCATCCTGCGGCCCGACCGCGGCGCCGTCCTGGTGGAGGGCCGCGACGTGCTGAAGCTGAGCCCGCCGGAGATCGCCCGCGAGGTGGGCTACGTCGCCCAGCGCACCGAGCCGGCCCGGCTGACGGTCTACGACGCCGTCCTCCTCGGCCGCAGGCCGCACATCCGCTGGGACGCGAGCGACGAGGATCTGCGCATGGTGGAGGCCGCGCTGCGCCGGCTGGACCTCAGCCGCCTGGCGTTGCGGGGGCTGGACCAGCTCTCGGGCGGCGAGCTGCAGAAGGTGGCCGTGGCCCGCGCCCTGGTGCAGGAGCCGCGGCTGCTGCTGCTGGACGAGCCCACCAGCTCCCTGGACCTGCGCAACCAGGTGGCCATCCTGGACCTGGTCCGTCGCGTGGTGGACGAGCACGCCATCGCCGCGGTGATGACCATGCACGATCTGAACATGGCCCTGAGCTACGCCGACCGCGTCCTGCTGCTGAAGGACGGCCGGATCGTGGCCCAGGGCCCCTGTGGCGAGATCACCGCCGCGGTGATCGGCGAGGTCTACGGCCTGCCGGTGGCCATCCACCAGGTGGATGGCCGGCCGGTGGTGGTCCCCCGCGACCCGCCGCGCCGCCACTCACCGCATCGGCGGCCGGACCACCGTCACTGAACCACCACCATCTTGCGGGTCTGCTGGAAGCCGTCGCCCTGCAGGCGGTAGAAGTACAGGCCGCTGGCCACCCGACCACCGCGGTCGGTGCGGCCGTGCCAGGTGCGGGTGTGCTGGCCGGCGGGCAGCGTGCCGTCGACCAGGGTCCGGATCTTCTGGCCGCGCACGTCGAAGATCTCCAGGCGCACCGGGCCGGCGGCGGCCGGCACGCTGAAGGCGATCTCGGTGGCGGGGTTGAAGGGGTTGGGCGTGTTCTGCGCCAGCGCGAAGGTGGCCGGCGGCGCCTCGCCGGGCGCGGCGGTCACGTCCTGCTCGCAATCCACGCCGGAGATGTCGTAGAAGGCCCAGCTGTTGAGCTGCCCGGTGCCGCCGGTGCCCTGGTCGCGGACCATGAGCTCCCAGACGCCGTCCAGCGGCTCGCCCAGGAAGCGGTCGAAGGACTGGGCGGGCTCCAGGGTGCCCGGGTAGTTGCCCTGGATGTCGTCGCCGGCCCCGCCCTGCAGCAGGTGCAGGTAGGCGCGGGTGCCCGCGGGCGAGGTGAGCCAGATCACCAGATCGCCGACGTGGTCGTGGGTGATGTCCAGGTCCAGGTTGATGTCCGCCGAGACGGTGGCCCCGGTGCCGGCCACCACGATCTCGCTGAGGATCTCCGTGCCGTCGTTGTCCGGCAGCGGCTGGTAGGGCGCCTGGAAGCCATAGCCGCCCACCGGGACGCCGGCGAAGGCCTGCACGGCGCGGGTCACGATCTCCGGGCCGGAGAAGCCGACGTAGCTCACCTCGAGGGCGAACTGCAGCAACGTGCCGCAGGGCACGTCCTGGCCCACGGTGAACCGGTAGTCGGCGCTGGCGATGCCGCTGCCGCCGGCGACCAGATCGGGGAAGGTGGCCAGGGACTGCTCCACGGTCACGCCGGCGGAGACGGCGGTCAGCGTGGCGCTCACCTCGGTGGCGTCGGAGAGGCCGCTGTTGCTCAGGGTCACCCGCACGTCCACCGTCTCGCCGGGATCGGCGGCGCCGTTGCCCGAGGGCTCGGCCACCACGTCGAAGGCCAGCACGCCCACGGCCGGCAAGGGCGCCAGGATGATGTTGTGCACCAGGAACTTCTCCACGTAGACCTGGGCGTGCGGACCGTCCGGGTAGAGCGCCTGGGCGGTGGCGATCATGGCGTTGGCCAGGTCGCGCATCTTCAGGCCGCTGCCCAGGCCGAACTGGCTCTCCAGCACGATGGTGTCGGCCGACTCGCGGGTCTCGCCGTGCTCCTCCACCAGGGTGCGCATGGCCTGGAAGATGGGCGTGCTCCACAGCTCGTCGCTGATGCCGCCGGGGATGGGCTGGTGCGCGCCGTAGGTCTGGGAGTGGACGTACTGCAGGCTGGTGCGGTTCATGACGCGGCCGGGCCAGCACCAGTTGCCGGCGCCATGGCCGTCCCAGTGGAAGATGTAGTCGGGGAAGAAGACCGGGCCGTTGGTGGTGCCGTAGCTGTAGCTGCCGCCCCAGTAGTCGCCCAGGCCCTCGCCGATGGCCCCGGTGTCGCCGCCGAACCAGCCGTTGCTGATGTCGTGGTGGATGGCGTGCATGTACTCGTGGAGGATCACGTCGGCGTCCTCGTTGTCGTCCACGCAGCCGTGTCCGAAGGTCAGCCGGTTGCTCCCGGGGTAGTAGGCGGAGTTGTCGGCGCCGCCGAAGCCATCGGTGTCGGCGCTGATCGAGCCGTCCTGGATGGCCATCTCGCCCACGAAGCCCAGGGACTGCATGTACCGCTGGTTCTGGTCGAGGTGGAAGTAGGTCATGGCGTCATTGAAGCTGTTGACGCCGCGCTGGCGGTTCCAGTCGCCGTCGGTGGTGGTGCTGGGCGGCGTGCTGGGCGCGTCCCAGTCCAGGATGTTGGCCCAGGGGCCGTCCAGGCGATAGACCGAGCCGTCGTACGCGATGTCCAGCAGGTCGCGGGTGAAGTAGGCCTCGGCGAACTCCGCCGGGGACGACCCGTCCCGCAGGAAGTTGTTGCGCAGGGTGGTGCGCGGGTCGGGATCGAAGACCACGCCGGTGCCGTCGGCCCGGGCGAGGGCGGCCCGCTGCTGGCGTGCGGCGGCCCGCTCGGCCTCCAGCGCGGCGATGGCGGCGAACGCGGTCTGCCGGTCGGCCAGCGGCCCCTCGTGGGCGGCGAGGCGCTCGGCCACCGGCGCCAGCGGCTTGCGGGCGATGCGGCGGTCGGTCACCTCCACCACCGCGCCCGAGAGCGCGTCCACCCGCACCTGCCAGGCGCCGTCGGGCGCGGCCAGGTCCAGGTCCACCAGCCAGTTCAGGCGGAAGCCGGGGCCCTCGGGGCTGTAGACCAGCCGGGCATCGGGGAGCGAGCGCAGGTCGCCGTGGGCGCGCAGATGCTCCCAGGCGCGGTCGTACGCGGCCTCGCGGTCGAGGCCGGCGGTGGGCAGCAGGGCGCGCTGCTCGCCCACGGGGTAGTAGGAATTGTAGGCGCGCAGCACCCGTCCGTCGCGCTTGGCCACCGAGACCGTGACCTCGCCGCCGTGCACGGGGATGCCGTCGAGGACCTGCTGGAAGTGGAAGTGGCGGGCGAGCAGGCTCTCGCGCTGCCGCACCAGCTGCAGATCCGCCAGGCCGCGCTCCAGGCCCAGGCGCGCGGCCTGGTCGAGCAGGAAGGCCTCTGCGGCGCCGCGGGGCGTGGCGCCGGCCACCGCGTCCCACGACGGGGCGACGAGCAGCCTGGGCGTCTGGCGATGGTCCTGGTGGAACGTGTCGAGGGCGGCGGCGGTGGCGGGCAGGCTGCTCGCCACCAGCAGCACGGCGAGGATCGCCAGCAGGGTGGACTTCATCGGGACGGCTCCTTGGCGAGGTGGGTTCGGCGTCTGGACGATCACCCATTGTCGCACAAGTCCGGTAGGACTTGCCAGTCCCGAAAAGAAGGGCCGGCTCCCCGCGGAGCCGGCCCGGACCGCAAGACGGTCGCTGCGGTGACGCTCAGCGCGTCGGCCGCGGCATGGGCTTGCCCAGGCCCGGCCGGTAGGTCTCGGCGTCGAGGATGGGCACGGTCTTGATGACGTAGAGGTAGACCAGGATCTGCATGGCGATGAAGCCGAGGGTCACCATCAGCTCCGGCACCGACGGCATGTAGATGCCGCCCACCAGGGGATGGTAACCCAGCCAGACGGCGCCGGTGCGGTAGAGCATGGCGCCGAGCATCACGAAGATGCCGGAGCGGAAGAGGACGCCCAGCTTGGGCGTCTTGATGGCATGCAGCCAGAGGGCCCCGCCGAGCATCAGGAGCCACTCCGCGACCAGGTACCAGTTGTGGTGGTCGCTGGTGAGCAGGCCGCCGATCTGACCCCGGTAGACCAGATCGATGATCCGGGTGACCAGGAAGGCCGCGATCACGTAGGACATGACGTGAGCCAGCGACAGCAGCACGCTGTCCTCGGTCTGCCGGCGGTACTTCTTGCTGATCAGGATGTACGTGGTGATCACCGCCGCGTAGCCCATGACCCAGCAGGAGAGCAGGAAGAACAGCGGCAGCCAGGGCGTCTGCCAGTAGGGATGCACCTTGTCGCCGGCCAGGATGTACATGGTCCCCAGGGAGGACTGGTGCATGGTCGGCAGCACGATACCCAGGCCGATCACCCAGATCAGGATCTTCTCCATGTGCGGCAGCATGGTGCGCGAGATGGAGCCGAGGATGTCGGTGCGATCCTTCCAGCGCTCCATGAACGCTGGCGAGAGCTCCGCCCAGAGCACCGGCACGTAGACCGAGATGCAGATCGCCACCTCGAGCAGGACGGAGTTGCTGTTCCACTCCCAGGACCAGAACAGCACCTTCCAGAAGTTCCAGGGCGAACCCACGTCGATGCCCAGGGCGAGGATCGCCATGGTGTAGCCGACCGCGCTGGTGAGCAGCGCATGCCGCACCAGCGAGTGGTAGTGTCCGCGGTTGAGCACGTAGACGAGCAGCGCCACGGCGTAGCCGCCGGAAGCCAGCGCCGTCAGGACGATGACGTTGAAGAGCTTCCACACCCCCCACGGGTGGACGTCGGTCATGCCGGTGGAGGGGCCCAGGCCGACATAGAAACGCCAGCCGATCAGGACCACCGTGGCCAGCGCGAGGACCAGGAGGATCTTGAACGTGTTCGTCATGATGGGATGGCGGACGGGGGCCGCCTTGCGGTGAGAACTCATGGAGACATCTCCGGGGCTCGGGTCCTCTTGCGGACGTCGGATCTCGATGAGCGGTCGGCTGATCTACTGCAACGCGTGATCTCCACTGCGGCGCGTGATCGAACGCGAGATCTACTGCAACAATGGTTCCTGTTTGTCGCCCGATTCTACGGGACGCTGCAACATTTTCAAGGGCGAATATTAAGGCAGGTTAGATAATTTGACCTCCTGATACTGAAGATCGGAATCACGAGCAATCGAGCGGGCCGGCTACGGGTCGACCATGATCCCCTCGTGATGGACCGCGAAGTCCATGTCCACGCGGTGGCAGACCCGGCAGCCGCCCGCCGCACCGATGGGCCGGCGGTCGCCCTGGTACTGCAGGGGCTGGATGTTGTCGCGATCCGCGCCGTACCAGCGGTTCAGCGCCGGGTAGGTGGCGTGGGTGGAGCCATGACAGGCCTGGCATTGCAGGATGCCGGTCTCGTCGGTCCGGACCCGGAAGAGCTCCTCCGCGCCGCCGGTCCACTGGTTGAAGGCGGAGATCCCGGCGGGGTCGGGCCGGATGTAGTCCTCGGTGTGGCAGGCCACGCAGTCGGGCTGCTGCAGCCACGGCGTCCGGCCGATCACCTCCTCCACGCTGGCCACCGCCCGCGGCTGCAGGGGGGCCATGAGCCTGGCGGCCCCGGGCTTGCCCGCCTCGTGCTCCTTCTTCAGCAGACTCAGGGCATGGTCCTCGAGGGTGCCGTGGCAGTGGGTGCAGTCCAGGTTCTCGGCATGACCGCCGCGCAGGCAGGAGGTGGGACCGGCCGGGTCGGCGGGGTGGCACTGGTAGCAGGCGTCGGTGCCCCGACCGGTGAGGTAGCTGGCGTGCCAGCCATGGATGGCGGCCGGGAAGTTCAGCAGGTCCGGCTGGCCCTCGGTGCCGAGGACCGGGTCGGCATGACAGCTCTGGCAGAGGCGCGGCTGCCCGCGCTCGGCCATGGACAGCAACCCGGTGCCGCTGTGCTTGTCGTGGACGGCCAGCACGCGGCGCGCGGTCTCGTCGGTGAAACCGGCCACGCCGCCCACGCGCCAGCCACCGCCGTGGCACCGCGTGCAGCCCATCTCCGTGGAGGTGGGCGCCACGGCCATCGTGCTGGCGAGGATCTCGCCGGTCCCGGTGTCGCGAGCCTCGATGGTGTAGAGCGGGTACGGGTTGTACTCGCCATCCTGGTAGGGCGTGACGGGCACCAGCGCGGCGGCGAACATGGACTTCTCCGCATCCAGCGCCATGGTGCCGGAGACGCGGTGGCCGCCCAGGCCGACCCCCTCCTCCAGCTCCGCACCGAAGTTGCTCTTCACGAACCTCCAGAACCTCACGTCGCGCTCGGGCCGCTCGAAGCCCGGCTCCACCGTGAAGGTGATCTCGACGCCCTCGGTGATCACCTCGGGGAACTCGCCGCGCCGGATGAGCTGGGCGTGCAGGTCGTTGGCCGGCGGCAGGATCACCCACCACGGGTCGCTGTCGCTGAGGCAGTGCATGCCCAGGTTGTTCCAGGCGAGCAGGACGTGGTCGTCGGTCTCGGGATCGAAGGGCGGGATGGTCACCGCCACGTCCCGCTTCGCCGATGCCGGTCTCGCCTCGGGCGCCCGCCCGTGCACACGTTGCAGCAGGTAGGCGGCCAGGGCGCGGCGCTCGTCGGCGTTGCCGAAGAACGGCGGCATGTAGGGGGCCACCTTGCCCTGCCCCACGAACTGGGCCTCGAGGCCTGCCTGGGTGAAGGGGTGGCTCAGCGGGACGATGTCGTTCAACGGGCCGCGGATGGAGTGGCAGGCCGCGCACTGCAGGCGGAAGATCTCCTGACCGGCCTCCAGCAGGTTGGCCTCGGTGACCGTCTTGTGCCTGGTCCAGCGGGCGCTGGCCAGGAAGCTCTTCTCGCCGGAGGCGAACGCGGCGGCCTGGTCGGCGGTGACGGCGTTGGAGTACATCTCGCCGTGGATCACCCAGGGACGCCGGCCGCCCTCGCGGATGAACTCGAAGCTGCCCATGTGCAGGAAGCCCACGGCCGCCACCAGCACCGCCACGGTCAGCTGGGCCGGCCGCGGCAGCCTGAGCATGGCGAGCACGCCGCCCACCAGCAGCAGCGGGGTCAGGAAGAGGAACAGGCGCAGCCAGGGCGCCACCTCGCGGGCGCGCTGCAGCACCATGCCCTGCTGCTCGGCCGGCAAGGCGCGCACGTACCACAGCGCGCCGAGGACCATGACCACGAAGGGCGCGATCACCCACCAGGCGCTGTAGCGGACCACGCGGTGGCGCAGGTCGGCGCCCCGTTGCCAGGCGCCGGTCAGCAGGCCGAACATGCCGGCGATCATGGCCGCCAGCGCCGTGCGGAAGACCAGGGCCGGCCAGAAGCTCTCGTTGAAGAAGCCATGCCAGAAGTTGCCGGTCTGCGGCCACTGCCCGGGCGTGAGCATGAAGCCGATGATGCCATTGATCGCGAAGAGCGACAGCCAGGCGAACACGAAGTAGAACCAGCCGAGGATCAGGTGATCGCGGGCCTTCATGGTGTCGAACCTGTAGTAGTAGATGAGCAGGGCGACGATCTCGCACACGAAGAACACCCACTCGGTGGCCCAGCCGAACACGAAGGTGTGGATCAGGCTGCTGGTGGCTCCCGGGTTGAGCAGGGCGATGGTCCACCAGATGCCCACGCCGGTGAGGCCGCCGAGGACCATGGTCAACAGCAGGAAGAACTTGCTGTGGCCCTTGACGTAGGCGAGCAGGGCGGGGTCGTCCTCGCGGCGGGCCTTGTGCTCGGTGAGGACCAGCCAGAGGCCGCCGCCCACGGCGAAGTGGGCCACGAACACGTGGATGATGGCCACCAGGGCGATCCAGAAGCCGCCCCCGAGGGCGCCGAGATCCCAGACGGGGTAATTCATCTCAGGCCTCCTTCCCGGCCCGGGCGGCCAGCTCGAGCATGTAGGCGACACAGCCGATCCCGATGGCGAAGGTCGCCAGGAAGACGATCATGGGCGAGATCTGTGGCGCCACCTCCAGGTCGCGCGGATGGAACACGCCCTCGAGGTAGCCGAAGCGGACCACCTCGCGCATGAGCGCCATGATCACCACCGTCACCACGGTGAGGGCCACGGCCGGCCGGATCTTCTTCTGGAAGCCCAGGACCACGGCGTAGACGCCCGCGGCGATGCCCAGGACCAGGAGCGCCGAGGCGAAGGGGCTGCCGCCCATGAACCGACGCATGACGTCGTCCCGCAGGGCCATCAGCCACCAGAGTCCCACGGCCATCTGGGCCAGGCTGCCGTGGGTGAAGAAGCGCAGGGCCCAGTCCCGGGCCGCCAGCGCGTCCTCCTGGCCCCGGCGCACGCGGTTGTCCTGCAGCAGCGCCACGAAGAGCCCGCCCACGGCCACCGCGCCGATCATCATGTGCAGCCAGCGCGGCCAGAGCTGGGGCTCGCCGAGGTTCAGCCGCACGCCGCCGGGGTCGTCGAACCAGACGCCCCAGCGGTCGGGGGTGAGCGCGAGCGTGTTGTTGTTGGCGAACATGAAGCTGACGAACAGCAGGATCAGGACGGTGATCAGCGAGAGCAGCGGGCGCAGGCCGGTGTCGTACCGGAAGAACACCACGTAGGCCGCGTAGTAGCCCACGATCAGCACCGGGAAGATGGCGAACCACCAGTTCGCCATGACGATGCTGCTGGTGTAGAAGAGGTGTCCGTAGAGCACCTGCAGGAAGAGCAGCGGCGCGACGCCGGCGTTGACGGTCAGGGCCACCAGCGTGGGCACCCGGCCAGCGGCGTCGCGAGCGGCGGGTGCGGCGATGTCGTTGCGACGGAAGCTGCCCAGCAGGGTGACCACGGCGCCGCCGAACATGGCGTTCATCATGAGCACGTGCAGGACGAAGGTCACCGTCAGCAGGACCTGGAACCAGCCCCAGCCGACGGGCAGCGCGTCGGGAGCGGGGATCAGCGCTTCGGGCATGAGCGAACCTCGAGGATGGCGGGACGGGGACAGGAGGAGCCACGAGCATGGCGTTGATGGAAACCGATCCGAGTACGCCGGTCAACCATAATGAAATCCTGATATCATAGTGGATGATTCGGAGTTTCCGCGGCGCGGTCGCGAGCGGTGCGAGCCGTTGCGGCGGGCCCGCCGGCAGGGTTGCTCCGCCGCGGGAACCGCCGCCGTGCCGCGTCGTTCGCGGGGGCGCATGACACGCCGTCCCGGAGATGTCATCATGAACCAGAGGAGACGATACCAGCCACCGTCACCCGCCCCGCCCGGAGGACGCGATGTTCCAGGAACTGGTCCAGCGCTGTCGTAGCTATCGTCGCTTCCGCGCCGACCGCGCGATCCCCGACGCGATCATGCGCGAGCTGATCGACCTGGCGCGGCTGACCCCCTCGGCCGCCAACAAGCAGCCCCTGCGATTCCTGCCCAGCCATACCGCCGAGCGCAACGCGCGGATCTTCCCGCACCTGCGCTGGGCCGGCTACCTGACCGGCTGGGACGGGCCCGAGCCCGGCGAGCGCCCCGCCGGCTACGTGATCGTGCTCACCGACCGGGAGGTGGCCGAGCAGGTCCGCTGGGACGACGGCATCGCCGCCTACGCCATCCTGCTCGGCGCCACCGAGCGCGGCCTGGGCGGCTGCATGATCGCCTCCATCGACCGCCCCGCCCTGCGCGAGGCCCTGCACATCCCCGAGCGCTACGACATCCTGCTGGTGGTCGCCCTGGGCGAACCGCTGGAAGAGGTATCGGTGGAGCCGGTGCCCGAGGACGGCGACATCCGCTACTGGCGGGACGAGCGCCGCGTCCACCACGTGCCCAAGCGGGCGCTCGACGAGGTGATCGTCGACTTCGACTGACCGGCGCGGCGAGCGCTCGGTGCGCGCTGGGTCGTGGCGCGCTGGGTCGCGGCGCGCTGGGTCGTGGCGCGCTGGGTCGCGGCGCGCTGGATCGTGGCCGGTCGCGACCGATCGTGCTAGCATGCGGCGTTCACCCGAAGCCGTCACGCGAGCCGACCGGGAGCCTGCATGCCCGACACCAGTGCCGTATCCCCTGCCCTGACCATCGCCATGGCCATGGCTGCCGGCATCGTCTGCACGGTGGCCGCGCGCCATCTGCGACTGCCGAGCATCGTCCTGCTCGTGGGTGCCGGCGTGGCCCTCGGCCCCGACGGCCTGGCGATCGTCACGCCCGGTGTCCTGGGTCATGACCTCCACGTCCTGGTGGGCTTCGCCACCGCCGTGATCCTCTTCGAGGGCGGCCTCAGCCTCGACCGGCGGCGTCTGCGTCGCGAACGCGTGGTGCTGCGCCGGCTCCTGACCTGGGGGGCGCTGGTGACCGCCGTCGGGGCGGCGTTCGCCGCGCGCTGGGTGCTGGACTGGTCGTGGTCGCTCGCGGTGGCGTTCGGATCGCTGGTGGTGGTCACCGGACCGACGGTGGTCACGCCCCTGCTGCGCCGGATCAAGGTGCGTCGCGAGCTGGAGAACATCCTCGAGGCCGAGGGCGTGCTCATCGACGGCATCGGCGCCATCCTGGCGGTGGTGGTGATCGAGGTGGTGACCCTGCCGGACATGGGGTTCCTGCACGGCCTGGGCGTGCTGGTGCAGCGGCTGGGATTCGGGACGGTGGCCGGCCTGATCGGCGGCGCGGCCATCGCCGCCTCGCTCAAGTACGCGCGGGTGGTGCCCCAGGACCTGGACAACCCGTTCACGCTGGCGCTGGTGCTGCTCCTGGTGCAGGCCTGCAACACGGTGATGCCCGAGACGGGGATCGTCGCGGCCATCGTCGCGGGCATGGTGGTGGCGAACGCCGGCATTCCCGAGCTACGCGATCTGCGGGAGTTCAAGGAGCAGCTGACGGTGATGCTCATCGGCCTGCTCTTCGTGCTGCTGGCGGCCGACGTGCGCCTCAGCGAGATCGGCGACCTGGGGCTGGCGGGCCTGGCCACCGTGCTGATCGTCATGCTGGTGGTGCGCCCGCTGGCCGTGGTGGCCAGCACCGCCGGCCACGGCATGACCTGGCAGCAGAAGTCCTTCCTGTCCTGGGTGGCGCCCCGCGGCATCATCGCCGCGGCGGTCAGCTCGCTCTTCGCCGACCGCCTGCAAGCGGCCGACATGGCCGGGGGGCTCGAGATGCGGGCCCTGGTGTTCCTCGTGATCGTCACGACCGTGGTGGTGACCGGCCTGACGGCGCGGCCGCTGGCGGTGCTGCTGGGCGTGGACCGCCCCGCCAACCAGGGCTACGCCATCCTCGGCGCCCATGCGCTGGCCCGGCTGCTGGCCCGGCTGCTGCGCGAGGCCAACGTGCCGGTGGTCCTGGTCGACAGCAATGCCGAGTCCTGCCGCCATGCCGAGGACGAGGGCTTCCGGGTGATCTACGGCAACGCCCTCGAGGAGCGGGCCCAGCGCGGCAGCCAGATGGACTCCCGCCGGGCGGCCATCGGCCTCTTGCCCAACGGCGTGATCAACATGCGCTTCGCCGAGCGCTCGCGCCGGGAGAGCAAGGTCCCGGAGGCCCTGGTGGCCCAGCAGCCCGGTCCCAGCGGCCTGGAGAGCGACGCCCTGGAGCGCGACGACATCCACATGCTCTTCGGCACGCCGCGCGACGTGGCCCTCTGGGACCTGCGCCTGCGCCGCGGCATCGCCGAAGTGGAGGCCTGGCGCTTCGCCGCGGACTCCGAGCTGGGCGCCCGCGACCTGCCCCGCGACACCCACGGCCGCATGCTGCCGCTGGTGCGCCGGCGAGGCCAGACGCTGCTGCCGGTGGACGAGCGCACGCGGTTCGCCGCGGACGATGTCGTCCACTGGCTGCTGCTGAGCGAGCACGTGGCCGACTCGCGCGCCTGGCTCGCGGAGGGCGGCTGGGAACCGGCGGAGAGCGCGGACGGGACCGAGAAGCCAGGGACCGGGAACGGTGGCCAGGTCGCCCGCGCAGATCACGGGTCGGGCAGCGGCGAGAACGGCGGCTAGACCATCGGCTCGGATTCCACCGCGAAGATGGTGTAGTCGACGAACATGTTGCCGGTGAGGTCGGGCACGTCCTGCCGGTCCCGCTTGCCGTGGGGATAGTGCTCCCAGCGGTTGAGGCTCATGTAGAGCAGGCCGGCCTGGTCGTTGGTGTCGCCCTGCAGCTGCCGCGCCCAGACCGAGCCGAGGTAGCGCATGGCGGCCACGGCCGCGGCCAGTGCGGGATTGGCGGCCGCGGAGACGAGCTGCAGGAAGCTGAGGACGAAGTCGTCGAAATCCGGTCGGGCGATCTCCTGCTCCATGGCGGCGCCGAGGTCGCGGACGTCCTCGTCGAGCTCCACGGCGAGCAGCAGCCAGTTGAAGTGGTCGGGGGTGGTCGGCGACTGGAAGACGTTGTAGCCGGTGTCGCCGAAGGGGAAGATGTGGCCGTCTCGCACGTTCTCCACCGTGTGCAGCTTGCGGAACGCGGCCACCCGGCGGACGATGTCGGCGGTGATCTGGCGGCGGCGCGCCGGATCCTCGGTGGCGAGCAGCTCGGCGAGGTCGGGGAAGTCCTCGCCGCCGGTGGTCACCAGGCTGAGGAACTGGATCTCCGCGCGGTCGCGCTTGAGCAGGCCGAAGAGGATGGAGCCCTCGCGGTTGTCCATCAGGCGGACCTTGTTCAGGCGGAAGTAGAACATGGCGGCCTCCTCGCCATCGGGGGTGGTCGAGCGGGTTCGAGGCCAGCATAATTCCTCCGTGCGCGGGTCGCCCCCGTGGATCATCTTCCATCGTCCTGCGAGAGGGGACGCGCCCATGCTGTTCGAGGGCACCGAGAAGAAGTTCGAGCTGACCGTGGGCCCCACCGGCCCGGATCTGCGTGCCCTGGGGCCGGCGTTCTGGGCCGACGTGGTGTGCGCGAGCCGGGCGGAGATCCTCGGCCATCAGGGCAACGACGAGCTGGACGCCTGGCTGCTGAGCGAGTCGAGCCTGTTCGTCTCGGCGCGCTGGGCGTTGATGATCACCTGCGGACGGACCACCCTCATCGAGGGCCTGCTGCACCTGCTCGATCACGTCGGCCAGGAGCACGTCACCTCCCTGATCTACGAGCGCAAGAACGAGAACTTCCCCGCCGAGCAGCCCAGCCGCTTCGCCGAGGACGTGGCGCGGCTCCGGACCCGCCTGCCCGGCACCGAGCATTGCTTCGGCGACAGCGACGGCGACCACATCAGCCTCTTCCACCTGGACCGGCCGGCCACCATCCCCGCGGGCGACACCACCCTCGAGCTGCTCATGCACGACATCGACCCCGGCCTGATGGAGCTCTTCACGCCCGCCGGCCCCGGCGTGCTCAGCCTCCGCGAGCGGCTGGGACTGACCGGCCTGCTGCCCGGCTTCACCTTCGACGACCACCTCTTCGATCCGGTGGGCTACTCCCTCAACGCGCTGGCGGGCCGGCGCTACGCCACCATGCACGTGACCCCCGAGCGGGAGGCCTCGTACGCGAGCTTCGAGCTGGGCTGGGACTTCGCCGCGCCCGAGGCCGGGCGGTTCGTGCAGCGGCTGCTCACCGTGTTCCGGCCGCGCCGGGCCGACCTCCTCTACTTCACCGCCCCGGTCCGGCTGAGCTTCCTGCCGGACCACTACACGCCCCGCCGCGTCACCGACGCGGTGCTCGGCAACGGGTACCACACCGTCTACTGCCACCTGGAGCGAGAGTGATGGACTGCTGGGTCGAGGAACGCAATCAGGACACCCACGCCCTGCGCCTGCGCGTGACCGGCGTGCTCTTCCGCGGCCAGAGCGACTTCCAGACCGTGGAGATCGTGGAGACCGCCGGCCACGGCCGCGTGCTGCTGAACGACGGCCTGTACATGCTCAGCGAACGCGACGAGTTCGTGTACCACGAGATGATCGCCCACGTGCCGCTGCTGCTGCATCCGGCGCCGCGGCGGGTGCTGGTGATCGGCGGCGGCGACGGCGGCACGGTGCGCGAATGCCTGCGGCATCCGACGGTGGAGGCGGTGGACCTGGTGGAGATCGACGGCCTGGTGATCGAGGCCTGCCGCGAGCATCTGCCGCTGACCGCCGCCTGCCTCGGCGACCCCCGCGTCACCGTCTCGGTGGCCGACGGCGTGGAGCACGTGGCGACCACCGACCGGCGGTACGACGTGGTGCTGGTGGACTCCACCGACCCGGTGGGCCCGGCGCAACCGCTGTTCGGCCCGGAGTTCTACCGGAACGTGGACCGCGTCCTCGACGATCGCGGCCTGGTGGTCTCGCAGTGCGAGAACCCCTGGTACGAGCTGCCGACCCAGCGCGCCCTGCTGGACATCCTGCGCGGCACCTTCGCCGAGGTGGCGGTCTACAACTACCACAACCTGCTGTACCCGGGCGGGCTGTGGTCGTTCAGCCTGGCGGGCAAGGGGCTGTCGCTGGCGGCGGCGCGGGCCGCCGCGCCGGACCCGGAGCGGGTGGCGGCGCTGGGCGAGCTGCGCTGGTGGACGCCGGAGATCCACCACGCGGCCTTCGCCCTGCCGGCGTTCCAGCGGCGAGCACTGGGGCTCGCGGGCTGACCGCGGCGGGGCGGTGGCGGCGGGGCGACGGCGCGACGGCG
>CAZWYF010000040.1:1500-3870 GCA_964637835.1 uncultured Fibrobacteraceae bacterium | reverse complement strand
TCGTGGTCGTCGTGGTCGTCGTGGTCGTCGTCGTGGTCGCCGTCGTGGTCGTCGCCGTCCTGGCCCGCTTCCGGTCAGGCGCGCTGGCCGGCGGGGACGTCCAGGGTGGCGTCGAGCATCCAGAGGGTCTTCTCGAGCTCGTCGCCGAGGCCGTCCAGGAGGTTGGCCGTCCCGCGGTCGCCGGCGCTCTCCGCCGCCTCGATGGTCTGCTGCGCCCGGCCGTGGATGGTGGCCAGGTCCGCCCGCAGGTTCTGCACCATCTCCAGCGCCGCCGGCTTGCCCGCATCCTCGCGGACGGCGGCCAGCTCGAGGGCGGCCGCCAGCGTGCGGACCGGGTCGCCGCCGATGGTGAGGATCCGCTCGGCGACGTCGTCGATGACGTCGGCGAAGTGGTCGTACAGCTCCTCGAACTTGGCGTGCAGGGCGAAGAACTGCGGGCCGCTCACGTTCCAGTGGTAGTGCCGGAGCTTCTGCTCGAGGACCAGCGTGTCCGCGAGGAGGCCGTTGAGATGGTCGTGGATCGGGTTCTGCATGGCTGATCTCCCTTTCTGGGGTCGTTCTCGACTGACTTGCCCAGGGAAATGCAGGGAGGATGCCAGCCGGGAGAGAAATCATAACTCGCTGTCACGGTGATCGTTAACCGCCAGACAGTGTCCGCCGGGCCACCGGGCCACCGATATATCGTCAACCGGGCAACGACATCTCGTTGCGGCACCGAGATATCGTCGTATCCTGGCGGGGACGGGAGGTTCCACCATGTCCCAGATCCTCGACTACTCCGGCGACCTGCGCCAGCTGGCCGACCTCGCCGGCCAGCCCGACCGCATCGACGAGGTGCTCGACCGCGCCCTCGCCTCGCTGTCCCGGCTGGTCCCCCACGACCTCGCCGCCGTGCTCGGCCTCGAGGGCGATCGCCTCCGCGTGCGCGTGGCCCACGGGCCCCTCGCCAGCGAGCGTGTCCGCCGCCACAGCATCGACCTCGGCGCCTACCCCTCCATCCGCCGCGCCCTGGAGTCGCGCCGGGCGGTGGTCCTGGAGGATCACGACCACGACCATGCCACCGGCGAGGGCGACCCCTACGACGCGGTCCTCGATCTTCCTCACGGCCACTCCTGCATGGTGGTCCCGCTCCATGCCGCCGACCGCAGCCTCGGCATCATGACCTTCGATCGCACCATCTGCGGCGTCTACGCGGAGGAGACCGTGGCCCTGGCCGAGGTCTACGCCCAGATCATCTCCCTGGCCCTGCTCTACGCCGAGCAGGCCAAGCTGCTCGAGCGGTACCGCGAGAGCCTGGTGGAGGAGCGGCGCCTCGAGGCCGCCGCCACCGGCACCGACCCCGCGGGGGCCTTCCTCGACCAGTCGCCGTCGGCGGCCATGCAGGACCTGGTGCGCCAGGCACAGCTGGTGGCGCAGAGCGACAGCGTGGTCCTGATCCAGGGCGAGACCGGCACCGGCAAGGAGGTGCTCGCCCGGGCCATGCATGGCTGGAGTCCGCGGCGAGACGCCCCCTTCGTGACCCTCAACTGCGCGGCCCTGCCGGCCGACCTGGTGGAGAGCGAGCTGTTCGGTCACGTGCGCGGCGCGTTCACCGGCGCGGCCCGCGATCGCCGCGGCCGCTTCCTCACCGCCAACGGCGGCACCATCCTGCTCGACGAGGTCGGCGACATGCCGGCCGCAGCCCAGGCCAAGCTGCTGCGCGTGCTGCAGGAGGGCACGTTCCAGCCCGTGGGCGCCGACCACACCGTGAAGGTGGACGTGCGCGTGATGGCCGCCACCCACGTGGAGCTGACCCGGGCGGTGGCCGAGGGACGGTTCCGCGAGGACCTGTACTACCGCCTGGCGGTGTTCCCCCTGGCGCTGCCGGCGCTCCGGGATCGGCCCGAGGACATCGTGCCGCTGGCCGAGCATCTGCTGGAGCAGCTGGCCACGCGGACCGGCCGCGGCCCCTGGCGCCTGAGCCAGGCCGCCCGGCAGACCCTGCAGCAGCGGCCCTGGCCCGGCAACGTGCGCGAGCTGGTGAACACCCTGGAGCGCGCCGCCATCCTGCGGCGACACGGGACGCTGGAGCCGCCGCACGTGGCCGAGCCGGGCCGCGCACCGCGGTCGCCCGCCGCCGAGCCCCCGGCCAGCGCCGTCCGCACCCTCCGCGAGGTGGAGCGGGACCACGTGGCCGCGGTGCTCGCACGGACCGGAGGGCGGATCTACGGGGCCGAGGGCGCCGCCAGGCTGCTGGGACTCAAGCCCACCACGCTCCAGAGCCGCCTCAAGCGCCTGGGACTCCGCTGACCGATCCGGCGAGAAAGACAAACGCGAACCTCCATGACGGGTTCGCGTTCGTCGCGGTCACCGGGACGCGGGAGCGGTGAA
>CAZWYF010000040.1:0-1400 GCA_964637835.1 uncultured Fibrobacteraceae bacterium | reverse complement strand
TCGGTCAGGCCAGCGGTCGGCCGGTACGCTCCTCGGCCGGTTCGTTGCTCGGCGGTCGGAGGCTACTCGAAGAGCGACTTCACCGAGCTCCAGGAGGTCTCCTGCGTGGGCACCGTCTCGCACTCGAACTGCATCTCGAATTCGGTGGTGTTGGTGTCCATGCCGTCGGGAGTCGGCGCCTCCAGGCTGAACTCCCCGCGGACGAAGTAGATCCCCGCCGGCTCGGTCACCGTCCACGCATCACTGAACGAGTAGTGCTGGACGAAGTACGACGGATCCGGGCGCGTGATGTCGTCGGACCACGTGAACGTGTCGAGCACGTTGCCGTCGGAATCCTCGAGCGTGATGACGAAGCTCACGGTGCCGGAGTAGCTCGCCTCCGGGAACTGACGCCAGCGGAATCCGAAATCGGCGGCCCAGCCGTAGCAATCGGCCGACGGTGCGACGTAGGTGAAGTGCAGGGCCGAGGCGGCGACCGGCATCAGGATGGCGGCCGCCAGGACGAGCATGATTATCTTGGTTCGCATGTCTTTCATCCCCAGTGTGAATGGTCCCCTCTTCCGACTCGATCTCCTCCGCGATGACCCCACGGCGCGAAGTGACGGTCATGATACCAGAATCTTTTTGGCATTTCAATAGGCATGACCGCCCGATTCGTAAAAAAGTCACGGGGCCCCGGAGGCCTCCCTGGCGCGAGCCCACCCCCCAGGAGGAGCGGATCCGGAGGAACGGACCGGGTTGACCCGAGCGTTCCTGGCCTGTATCATCGGCTCGTGAGTCCGGAGCCGCAAGGTGGCCGGCCGCAAGGTGGTCAGCGCAAGGTGGGCGCCAGCGTGGCGCGGCCTCGTTCCGGCCCCGATCCCGGCACCGATGGTGCCCGTGACCTGATCCCGCCGCTCCGGCGGCCAGCCCGCGAGAGACCGATGCCGCGTCACATGTTCACCGGCTTCACCTGAGTCCACCGCCTCGACGCCGCCCGGGTCTGGCTGGCGCACGGTGGTCGCTGACGGGTCTCTTTCCCTCCCCGACTCCCCCCGCCATCTCGATCCGGCCGACGTCGCCCCGGGACGGGTGCGTCCGGCGCCAGCGCGCGACCGGACTCCACGTGAACCAGCAGAGCGACCGAGCACCGAGGTGACACCGCCATGGCGGGATTCCCCCGAGACTGGGACTTCGACGAGGTCTACGACTCCTTCGACCGCGGCTGCGGCGATTTCATCATGGACCTCCGGCAGGTCATGACCGGCCTGCCCGGCGGCGCCACCCTCATGGTGGCCAGCCGGGACGCCGGCGCGCCGGTGGAGGTGCCGGCCTGGTGTCGTCTCACCGGTCACACGCTGCTGGACGCCCGCCCCCCGTTCTACCTGATCCGCAAGCGAGACCGTTGACGACCGAGACCA
>CAZWYF010000039.1:0-32223 GCA_964637835.1 uncultured Fibrobacteraceae bacterium | reverse complement strand
TCATCGATGTCATCGATGTCATCGATGCGCTTCCCTCTGGCCGGCGGCCGGTTGCTCGCGTACCCTGCCTGCCGGGGATGCGGAACGCCGCTTCCGCACGCGGAACCCCGACTCCGTCGGAGGAACGAAAGGGACCCACGGCATGACATCCGGATCGCTGGACCTGCCCCCGGTGGGGCAGCCGCTGCTCGAGATCCGCGGCCTGCAGAAGCGCTACGGCGCCAAGCTGGCCGTGGACGACGTGAGCCTGACCATCCCGCGGGGCAGCATCTACGGCTTCCTCGGCCCCAACGGCGCGGGCAAGACCACCACCATCCGCTGCATCATGGACATCATCCTGCCGGACGCCGGCACCATGACCCTGGCCGGCCGGCGCCTCGAGCGTTCGCTGCGGGACCGCATCGGCTACCTGCCGGAGGAGCGGGGCCTGTACCGCAAGATGACCTGCCAGGACCAGCTCGCCTACCTGGCCGAGCTGAAGGGCGTGCCACGCCGCGAGGCCCTGGCGCGCGCCGAACGCTGGCTCGAGCGCCTGGGCCTCGGCGAGTACGCGAAGCGCAAGGTGGACAACCTGTCCAAGGGCATGCAGCAGAAGATCCAGGTGGCGGCCACGTTCATCTTCGAGCCCGACCTGGTGATCCTCGACGAGGTCTTCAGCGGCCTCGACCCGCTGAACATCGAGCTGATGCGCGACCTGATCCTCGAGGAGAAGCAGAAGGGCACCACCATCCTCTTCTCCACCCACATGCTGGCCGAGGCCGAGCGCCTCTGCGACGCGGTCTGTCTCATCGAGGGTGGCCGCAAGATCCTGGACGGCTCCCTGGATCAGGTCCGGGCGGCCTTCCCGTTCCACATGGTGCGCGTGGCGTATCGGAACGGGGGCGAGCCCCCCGCCGACCTGCCCGGCGTGCTGGATCGGCGGCTGGACGAGGGCACCTGGCGCCTGGAGCTGCAGCCAGACCGCGACCCGCAGAGCCTGCTGGCGCCCCTGTCGGCGGCCGGCGAGCTGTCGCTCTTCACCGCCAACCGACCCACCCTCGGCGAGATCTTCCTGACCGCGGTGCTGCGCCAGCGGGACGACCGTGCCGCTGCCGACGCTGCCGAAGCTGCTGACCCCGCCGGGCGGGCGCCCGCCGGCAAGAGGAGTCGATCATGAGCAAGGTGCTGACCGTGGTGCGCAAGGAGTACCTGGAGCGGGTGCGGAGCAAGTCGTTCCTCATCGGCACGCTGCTCGGGCCGGTGTTCATGATGGCGCTCATCCTCGGCCCCACGCTGCTGGCCGAGGTGGGCGGCGACCAGGACCGCACCCTGGCCGTGCTGGATCTCTCGGGCGAGGTCCTGCCGCGCCTGGCCACCGAGTTGCAGGACCGCGGCGCGGACTTCGTGACCCTCGAGGCCCTCGCCTGCGATGGAGACACCGGGGCCTGCGTGGAGGAGCTCAAGGAGCTGGTCCTGGCCGCGGAGGTGGATGCGGGGCTGCTCATCGGCGCGGGCTTCTACGAGGATCCACAGGTGACGTTCTACAACACGGCGGTGGGCACGGCGGTCCTGCGCGAGCGCACCCTGCAGCCGGCGCTGAACCACATCCTGCGCGAGGAGCGATTCGACCGGGCGGGGGTGCCGGCCGACCAGCACGCCTTCATCCTCGCCCGCAGCCAGTGGTCGACCCGGCAGCTGACGGCGGAGGCGGAGTCGGAGCAGAACTCCGAGGTGGGGATCATCGGCGGCATCTTCATGGTGATGATCATCTATTTCATGGTGCTGGTCTACGGGCAGCAGAACCTCACGGTGGTGATCGAGGAGAAGAGCAGCCGCATGGTGGAGGTGCTGCTGGCCAGCCTCCGACCCGAGCAGCTGATGATGGGCAAGGTCCTGGGCATCGGGCTGGCGGCGCTCACCCAGGTGGCGGTCTGGACGGCCGCCGGGCTGGTGGCCTCGGGGCAGGGGATCGCCGTGGGCGGCGCCCAGGTGGATCTGGCCATGTTCGGCCCCTGGTTCTGGCTCAACTTCCTGCTCTTCTACCTGTTCGGCTACTTCCTCTATGCCAGCCTCTACGCCGGCGTGGGGGCCATGTGCAACTCCGTCCAGGACGCCCAGCAGTTCGCCGGCGTGCTCACCATGGGCATGGTGGTGCCCATCATGCTGATGATGCTGGTGGTCCGCGCCCCGGACACCCTGCTGGCGGTGATCCTCTCGCTGGTGCCATTCTTCTCGCCCATCATCATGTTCATGCGCATCAGCGTGAGCAACCCGCCCCTGTGGCAGGTGCTGCTCTCCTGGGCGCTGCTGATCGGCACCATCTGGCTGGCCAACAAGATCGCGGGCAAGCTCTTCCGCGCGGGCATCCTGCTCTACGGCGCGGCGCCCACCTGGGGGACCCTGGCGCGGGCCCTGCGCGGCTGACGCCAGGCGTCGGCTCCGATCGCGGAGAAGCCCGGCCGCCACGTCCGGAAGGACGCCGCCGACCGGGCTTCTCGCGGTCTCGCCCGCAGACTACTTCACCAGCGTGATCATCTGCAGCGCCTCCAGGCCGGAGCCGTGCAGACGCAGGAGGTAGGCCCCGCTGGCCACCGGCCGGCCAGCGGCGTCGCGCCCTCGCCACACGGCCCGGTGCTCGCCGGCGGGCAAGGCCCCGGTCAGCAGGTCGGCCACGTGGCGGCCGCGCAGGTCGTGTACCGAGAGGGTGACCTCGCGCGCGCGGTCGAGGGCGAAGGTGACGGTGGTGGCGGGGTTGAACGGATTCGGCGCCGCGCGCAGGATCACGCCGGCGGCCGGCGGTGGCCCCTGGTCGGGGGCGCTGGCGGGAGCGAAGGTCTCGTCCCGCAGCGATAGCAGCCAGCCGCCGACGGTGGTCACGTCGCCGTTGAAGGCCAGGCCGCGCCCCGACTGGCCCCAGGCCGGGAAGACCGCGGTCTGCTGCGGCTCGGCCGGATCGCTCAGGCTCAGGATGTGCCCCCAGTTGAAGCCCATGGCGTAGAGTCGCTGGGCGTGGAGCGTCAGGTCGGCGGCATAGTGGGCCAGCGGCGCGCTCGAGATCAGGACGGGTTCGCGGGGATCCGCCACGTCCAGCGCGTGCACCACCACCGAGCCCGGTCCCACCTCCGCGAGCACGTAGATGTGGCCCCGGTGGATGACGGCATCCAGGACGCGGCCCACCACGCCCGGCGCGCTCGCCCGCTTGGGGCGGGCGAGGTCGGTGATGTCGTAGATCTGGACACGGGTCAGGCGCCGGACCACCAGCAGGCCCTCGCCCACGGCCAGGGTGCCGAAGTCCTCGATCGCCGCGGTCGGCAGGGGGTCGGCGGGGTCGGCGAGGTCGTACAGGCGCAGCTCGATGGACTCGCGCAGGGCCTCCAGGGCCATGACCTGGGGGCCGAGGGTCACGTTGAGGTACGTGGCCTCCTCCTGCAGGCGGCCGAGGAACCCGGGATCCTTGGGATCGGTCAGGTCGAGCAGCTGCAGGACGCCCTCGCTGCCGCGCATGGCGCCCACGACGCCCCGCTGGACGAAGCTGCCGTCGACGCCGGTCTCGAAGGCTGGCCCCAGCACCGGGTGCGTGGGATTGCGGGCGTCGATGGGGCGCAGCAGGCTGCGATCCTCGTACACCTGGGCGGTCTGGAAGGGGCCGCTGCCGGCGATGGTCTGCAGCCGAGGCAACATGTCGCGGACCACGGGCTCGGCGGGGGCGTGGCCGAAAGCGGGGCGGTCGTAGATGCGTAGCTGCTCTCCGGTGGCCACGAAGATCCGGCGGGCGCTCACCTCGAGGTGGTCCGGCGCGAGGGGCAGTTCCCAGGCTGGCGCCGGTGCGGCGGGGTCGGCGAGGTCGAGGGCGTGGACCGAGCCGGCGCCCGCCAGGAGCAGATCGCCCCGGCGGACCAGGTGCGTGCCGGCGACCTCGCGGCCGGTGACCAGGTTGCGGCGATCGGTGGGCGTGAGCGTGCCGTCGGGCTGGACGGCGTAGGTGCCCAGGTCCACGGCCGTCTGGCCGTTCGCGGTGGTGGCCAGCAGGGCGTACAGGACGCCGTCGCCGGCGGCCAGGGCGTCGATGCGGTCGGCGTCCAGCGGCCGCGGGCCCAGGTCCGTCAGCAGCAGGGGGTCCTCGGCGGCGAAGGCCTGCAGGGTGGCCGGGCCCGCCATCGCCAGCAGGACCTGGCCCACGCCCGTCAGCCAGCGCCGGCCGGGATGGTCGGCGATGGACGCCACGCTGCGGAACACCGGCGCGGCGGGGTCGGAGAGGTCGTAGCTGAGCAGGGCGGAGGGCAGGCTCGCCACCAGCGCCCGGCCGCTGAGCCAGGCGCCGGTGTAGCTGGTGCCCTCGAGGGAGGCCAGGGGGCGCACGGCGGCAGGATCGCTCACGTCCACCAGGTCCAGGCCGCCGGGGTTGCCGTCGCGTACGGCGACCACCAGGCCGTCGTCGTGGAGCATGCGTTGCCAGTAGCCGTCCTGGGAGTGGTCGTAGAGGTCGAGCCAGGTGGGGGCCTGGGGATCGTCGTAGGCGCGGACCGCCTCGTAGAGGCCCAGGTTCTCGAGGACCAGGTCGTCCTCGATCACGAAGGGACGACCGCTCAGACCGCTGCCGATGACGGTGGTCCCGGAGGCGGGCTGGGCGGTGGTGATCGCCGGGACGATCAGCAGGGCGGCGAGGAGCAGGGCGGGCAGGGAGCGTCCGGCATGCGGCATGGCGGTCCCTTCGCTGAGGAGCCGGGCGGGCACCCCATCAGGATACGACCGGCGGGCCGCGGGGTCAATCGGCCCCCGCCGCCGCCCCGTTCGCGGGCTCGGCCGTCCCCACCACCTCGAGGCGGTAGGTGTCGCCGCGCTCGATGCCATCGATCACCTCGAGGCCCGCGGTGACCTCGCCGAGCACCGTGTAACGACCGTCGAGGTGCGGCTGGTCGCCGAGGCAGACGAACCACTGGCTGCCGCCGGTGTCCTTGCCGGCGTGGGCGAGGCCCACGGTGCCGCGGCGGAAGGGCGTGCGCGACCACTCGCTACGCACGGTCCAGCCCGGCCCGCCCCAGCCGTCGCCGCGGGGGCAGCCGCCCTGGATCACGAAGTCGGGGACCACGCGGTGGAAGACGAGGCCGTCGTGGAAGCCGCGCTCGATCAGGGCCACCAGGGCGGCCGTGGCGCCCGGGGCCAGCTCGTGGGCGAGCGCGATGGTGAAGGTGCCCCGGTCGGTGATGCAGCGGACCTCGCGGGCGCCGGGATCGCGGGTGAGGGCCGGCTGGTCGGGATGGCGGCGATGCGGCGGCAGGGTCTCGCGCAGGCTCGCGGCGGCGGGGATCAGTTCCGGGGCCAGGAGCCCCGTGCCGAGGGCGGCCTCGCGGGCGGCCAGGCGGACGGAGAGGTGGGGCCATGCGAATCCCTCGCGCAGGGCGCGGGCGGCCCGCGCGCGCAGGGTGTCGGCCGGCTGCGCGACGAGAGAATCGGCCGGGATCACGAGGCTGTCGCCGCTGGCCGCGGCGGGGGCGGGCACGAGGCCACGGCCGCCGCCGGCAAGGAACTGGCACTCCGCGCAGCGGGGCCGGAAGTCCAGCGTGTCGGTCCGGTCGGCAGCCCAGAGCGTGCCCATGGCCTCGAGCAGGGCCAGCAGCACCTCCCGCTCCCGACGCGCCGGACGCTGCTCCGCCCGCCAGGCATCGAGCACCACCTGGCGCGACGCCCCGCCGGGCAGGGTGGCCAGCAGGGGGGCGGCCAGGCTGCGGACGGCCAGATCCTCGTGGCGCAGGCCGTGGGCGGCCTGCCACCAGATCAGGCTGGGCAGGCAGCGTGGGTCGTCCTGCCGGGGGAACTGGCGCGGGGGCTCGTGGAGGGCGCCGGCAGCCGCCAGGCGGTCGCGCAGGACGGGCAGGGCGGCGAGCACCTCCGCCCGGCCGCGCGGGCCGTGGCCGGCGATGACCGTGTCCATGGCGGCACAGGCCGCGCGGTACTGCGGCGCGTGGCCGAGCAGGGCGGCGAGCGCGGCCCCGGCGGTGGGCGGATCGGGATCCTGGAGATGGCCGGCCAGCTCGGGCCAGGCGCCCTGGCCGCGCAGGGCGGCCACGGCGGAGACGGCCGCCGCGCGGATGGCCGGCGCGGAGTCGTCGAGGTGCTCCCGCGCCGCCCGGGCCAGGCGCAGGCGCCACACCGGCAGCAGGCTCTCCTGGGTGGCCGCCGCCGGCGGCAGGGGGATCTCCGCCACGGCCTGCGCCATGGCGCCCAGGGCGGTCTCGGCCACGTGGGGGTGGTCGTCGCCGGCGCCGGCGCGCAGCAGGGCCACCGCGCGACCGGCGCGCGAGGCGTGGTCGCCCTCGGGGTCGGCGGCCAGCACGGGGCCGGCCAGGGCGCCGACGGCCCGCAACCCGGCGATCTGCACCCGTCGCCGGTCGAGCCCCCGCAGTCGGCCATGGCGCTCGCCGCTGCGCAGGACGGCGTCCAGGGCGGCCGGGCCCCGGTGCCGCGCCAGCGCGCGCAGGGCGTGGACGCGCACCGGGACGTCGTCGTCCGTGGCCAGCGGCGCGATCTGCGCCACCAGGGAGGAGTCGGGCGCCCGCTCCGCACAGCGCAGCACGCGCCAGCGCACCGCGGCCTCGGGACGACCGAGGCCGGCCCGGATGGCGGCCAGCAGGCTATCGGGATCGGCGCGGTGGGCCACGCGGCGCAGGGCGGTCCAGGCAGCCATGGCCTCGCGGGTCTCCCCGCGCACGGCCACCGGCAGCAGCATGGCGCCGTCGTGCTCCTGGTGGGCCAGTCCCTCGGCGGCGGCCTCGCGCATGGCCAGGTGGGGATCGGCGAGCTGCCGGGCGAGGGCCGGCACGCCCACCGCGCCGCCGAGCAGTCCCAGGCTGAAGGCGGCCTGGGTGCGGACCGCGCGGCTGCGATCGTCCAGGCCCCCGAGCAGGAGGGGCACGGCGTCGGTGCGGCCGATGCGCCCGGCAGCGCGCAGGGCCGCCCGGCGGACGTGGGCGTCGGGGCCGGCGGCGAGGTCGGCCAGGGAATCCACGGGCGCCAGGCGCCGGTCCTCCCAGCGGACCATGGCGTCCAGCTTCTGCTCGCGATCCTCCGGGGCGCAGGCGGCCAGCAGGCCGACCAGCCCCACCAGGGTCAGCGGCAGCATCATGGTGACGGGGCGCGGCATGGACACTCCTCGGACGGGATCAGCGGCCGGCCGGCTCGCCGGACCGCACGGCTGCACGGTATCACCGGCGGGGGCGGTCGTCCACGCACCAGCGCGGCGCTTTGACCGGCGACCGTGGCGTTGTTACCATACCGCCACTCCCCCCGCGAAAGGAACGCTTCCCATGCGTACTGCCGTCCTCGGAGCCAGCGGCCTGGTGGGCCGCACCATGCTGGACCTGCTGGCGCGCCAGCCGTGGATCGGCGAGCCCCCCGAGGCGCTGACCAGCGAGCGCTCGGCCGGCACGCGGCTGCCGTTCCGCGACGGCGAGGTGGTGTGCCGCGCGGTGGACGCCGCGGCCTGGGCGGATATCCGGCTGGCCATCTTCTCCGCGGGCGCCACGGCGAGCCGGCGCTGGGCGCCGGTGGCGGCGCAGGCCGGTGCCTGGGTGGTGGACAACAGTTCCGCCTGGCGCGGGGCGGATACCGCACCGCTGGTGGTGCCCGAGGTCAACGGCCACCTGGTGCCATTGCTGGGCGAGGCGGACGGTCCGGGCGGCATCATCGCCAACCCCAACTGCTCCACCATCCAGGTGGCGTTGCCCTGCGCGGCGTTGCACCGGCTGGCCGGCCTGCGCGAGGTGCACGTGACCACCATGCAGGCGGTGAGCGGAGCGGGACAGCAGGGCGTCGCCGAGCTGGCAGGGCAGGCGGCGACCCTGGCCGCCGGCGAGCTGGCGGGCGCGGGCAAGCCCGGGCGCGTGTTCGCGCGCCGCATCGCTGCCAACTGCATTCCCGAGATCGGCGCCATCGGCGACGATGGCTTCTTCACCGAGGAGCACAAGGTCCACACCGAGCTGCGCAAGATCCTCGATCGGCAGCAGCTCACCGTGTCCTGCACCGCGGTCCGGGTCCCGGTGTGGAACGGCCACGCCGCCGCCGTGCGTGCGGTGCTGGAGCGACCCTGCGGACGCGAGGAGCTGGTGGCCGCCCTGGATTCCCATCCGGGCCTGACCTGCGACGAGGATCCCGGCAGCTACCACACGCCTGCCGAGGCCAGCGGCGACGTCCAGGTGCACGTGGGGCGCCTCCGCCACGAGCCGGGGCGCCAGGACGCGGTGCTCTTCTGGGTGGTGGCGGACAACCTCCTGAAGGGCGCGGCCTGGAACGCGGTGCAGATCGCCGCCCGGCTGGCCGGGGCGGAGGCCCGGTGATCCCCGCGGCCGACCACGCCTGGGACGTGCGACCTCGCTTGCCGCTGGCCGGGCTGCACCCGGCCGCCCGGCTGGGTGCGGGCGGGCTGGCGGTGCTCTCGGCGCTGCTGCTGCCGTGGCCGGCGCTGCCGCCGCTGGCCATGGCCCTGGCCGGACTGCTGCGGGCGGCGGGGGCGCGTCCCGGCGCCCTCGGCCGGCAGGTGGTGGTCTGGCTGCCGGTGGCGGCGCTGGTGCTGGCGGCCCACACCGTCTCGGCCACCGACACGGCGCCGCTGTGGCATCCATCCTGGACCGGCCTGGGCCGCGGCGTCGTGACCCTCGTGCGCCTGGCCCTCATGCTCGCGGCCACCGCGCTGACCGCCCGGCTGCTCCCGTTGCCCGCCCTGATGGCGGCGGCCGCCTGGTATCTGCGGCCCCTGCGGCCGCTGGGCGTGGACACGCGCCACCTGGGCGTGACGCTGGCCGTGGCGCTGGGCACCGCGCCCCGGGTGCACGCCGAGGCCGATCGCATCGGCGCTTGCCTGCGCCTGCGGCGCGGGTCGGGCCGCCGCCGGCGCGGTCTGGACCTGCGGGGCCGTCTGCTGGTGATCCCCCCGCTGATGGAGAGCCTGGCCCGACGGGCCGAATCGCTGCCGCTGGCCCTGGCCGGCCGCCTGCCGGCCGGGCCGGCGCACCCGCCGCCGCTACCGGTCTGGCAGGCGCTGGCGCTGCTGTTCTGGGCCGTGGCCCTGGTCCTGACCGTGGTCGAGCGTTTCAACCCGGCCGGTGCGTCATGAGCGTGGACCGTGGCGACCCCGGGACCGCGCCGGTCGGCGGCCTCGCCGCCGGCTGGCGGCCGCGCGTCCGCATCGACCTGGCGTACGTGGGCACCGGCTTCCATGGCTGGCAGATCCAGCCCGATCGGCGCACCGTGCAGGGCGAGCTGGCGGGTATCCTCACCCGCCTGCTGCAGCGGCCCGCCCAGCCCACCGGGGCCGGGCGCACCGACGCCGGCGTGCACGCCCGCGGCCAGGTGGCCCACCTCGAGCTGGCCACCGCCGCGGAGGTGCTGCGGGTGGGCCGGGCGTTGCCGAAGATGGTGCCCGACGACCTCCAGGTCCTCGGCGTGGCCGCCGTCTCCCCGGCCTTCGATGCCCGCCACTCGGCCATCGCCCGGCGCTACGCCTACCGCCTGCAGTGGCGCCGGAACATCTTCGATCCCCACGCCTTCCACGTCCCCTGGCGCGTGGATCGCGACGCCATGGACGCGGCCTGCGCCCGGTTGCGGGGCACCCATGATTTCCGCAGCTTCTGCAAGACCGGTTCGCTCAAGGCGGACAACACCTGCCGCGTGGAGGTCTGCGGCCTTGAATGGACGGACCGGGGTGGTATCTTCCATGTCCGGGCCGACCGCTTCCTGCACCACATGGTCCGCAACCTGGTGGGCGTGCTGCTGGAGGTCGGCCGCGGCGCCCGCCGTCCCGAGGATCTCGATCGCATCCTGGCCGCCGGCGACCGGCGCGCGGCCGGCATGATGGCCCCGGCGCACGGCCTGTTCCTCGAAGAGGTCGTCTACCCGCCGCAGCTGCTCGACCCCAGGTACGTCCCCGCGGATGCCCCCCGGCGGCCCGCCGCCGCCGCGGAGGAGCCGCCCACCGCCGAAGGAGACCAGGCATGAAGTTCTTCATCGACACCGCCGACATCGCCGCCATCGCCGAGGTCAAGGCCATGGGCATGTGCGACGGCGTGACCACCAACCCATCGCTCATGGCCAAGGCCGGCCGCAAGGACACCGACGCCCTGCTGAAGGAGATCTGCGACCTGGTCCAGGGCCCGGTCTCCGGCGAGGTGGTGGCCACCGAGGCCGACGCCATGATCGAGGAGGGCGAGCGGCTGGCGCGGATCTCCGACCACCTGGTGGTCAAGATCCCCACCACCTACGAGGGCCTGAAGGCCATCGCCGCGCTCAGCGGCCAGGGGATCGCGGTCAACGCCACGCTGGTGTTCTCGCCGGTGCAGGCGCTGCTGATCGCCAAGGCGGGCGCGGCCTACTGCTCGCCCTTCGTGGGCCGGCTGGACGACGTCGGCCACGACGGCATGGACCTCATCGAACAGGTGGTGGAGATCTACGCCAACTACGACCTGGGCACCGAGGTGCTGGTGGCCAGCGTGCGGCATCCGCAGCACGTGGCGCAGGCCGCCCTGCTGGGCGCGGACGTGGCCACCATCCCGCCGCAGGTGATCCCGCAGCTGGTCAAGCACCCGCTGACGGACCGGGGCCTGGCCGCCTTCCTGGCCGACTGGGACCGCCTGCAGGGAGCGTAGCGGCATGTCACGGGGTCGTCTGCCCACCTGGAGCGCCCTGGTGATCGGCCTGCTGGCCGGCGCGCTGCTGGGCGCGGTGCTGCTGCTCGCGCGCGAGCGTGCCTGGCGCGGCGACTGGGAGCAGGAGCGGGACGCCGCGGTGGCCCAGCTGCTGGCCGAGATGGCCGCCGACAGCGCCGTGGTGGCGGGCCAGGAGCAGCGGGCCGGTCCGGAGACGGAGGTGCCGCCGCCGCGCGAGCTCATCGGCGAGCAGCGCGAGAACGCCATCGTCCGGGCCACCGAGCGGGTGGCCCCGGCGGTGGTCACCATCACCGTGACCCAGCGCGTGGCGGTGCGCGATCCGCGGGCGCGGTTCTTCGAGTTCTTCTTCCCCGAGCGCCGCGCCCCGCGCCTGCGTTACCAGGAGCGGCAGAACTACGGCTCCGGGGTGATCATCTCGGCGGACGGCTACGTGGTGACCAACGCCCACGTGGTGTCCGGCACCCCCGACGCCGTGGTGGTCACCCTCTCCGACGGGACGGACTACCCCGCCGTGGTCTCCGAGGTGGTCAACCGCTTCGACCTGGCGCTCCTGAAGATCGACGGCGAGGACCTGCCGGTGGCCCACCTGGCCGACAGCGACGACGTGAAGATCGGCGAGTGGGCCATCGCCATCGGCTCGCCCTTCGGCCAGCTCCTGGCCGACACCCAGCCCACCGTCACGGTGGGGGTGATCAGCGCCCTGAACCGCGACATCGTGCGCCAGCGCCAGGGCGATCGCTACTACCTGGGCATGATCCAGACCGATGCCGCCATCAACCCCGGCAACTCGGGCGGCCCGCTGGTCAACGCCCGTGGCGAGGTGGTGGGCATCAACACCTTCATCTTCACCGAGAGCGGCGGCTCCATCGGCATCGGCTTCGCCGTGCCGGCCAACCGCGTGCGCTGGGTCCTGGAGGAGGAGCGGGAGTTCGGCCACTACCGCCAGCCCAACTGGGGCATCATGCTCTACCCGCTGACCAGCGACATCATGGCCGCCCTGGATACCGACGACCCCACCGGCTACGTGGTCTACGACGTGGTGGAGGGCTCCCCGGCCTGGCGGGCCGGCCTGCGCGTCTACGACATCATCCGCACCGTCAACGATGCCCCCCTGGACAGCCGCGACACCATGACGCGCCTGATGTACGAGGCCATGGTGGGCGACCGCATCTCCTTCACCGCCGAGCGCGACGGCGAGACGTTCGAGGGCGAGCTGGTCCTCGAGGAGGCACGGCAATGATCGTGGTCACCGGCGCGGCCGGCTTCATCGGGTCGGCCCTCATCTGGCTGCTCAACCAGCGCGGCGAGACCGACATCCTCACCGTGGACGTGCATCGCTCGGACGCGGGCGAGCCCAACCTCGAACCCCTGCGCTACGACCGCGGCTACCAGGACCACGAGCGCTTCCGGGACGACCTCACCGCCGGCCGCTACGCCGACGAGCTGCGCGGCATCCTGCACATGGGCGCCTGCTCCTCCACCACGGAGACCGACCGGGACTACCTGCACGCCAACAACGTGCTCTACAGCCAGGACCTCTGCCGCGCCGCCCGCGGCCAGGGCGCCCGCTTCATCCAGGCCTCCAGCGCCGCCACCTATGGCGACGGCTCCCGCGGCTACGACGACGACCACGCCCGCCTGGAGGATCTGCGACCGCTGAATCCCTACGGCGAGTCGAAGCACGCCTTCGACCTGTGGGCGAAGGCCGAGGGCCTGCTCGGGGAGATCTGCTGCCTGAAGTACTTCAACGTCTACGGCCCCAACGAGTGGCACAAGGGCGAGATGCGCTCCATGGTCTGCAAGGGCTACGAGCAGGTGCGCGACACCGGCACGGTCAGGCTCTTCCGGAGCGACCGGCCCGAGTACCCCGATGGCGGCCAGCAGCGGGACTTCGTGTACGTGAAGGACGCCGCCGCCATGACCCTCTGGCTCCTCGATCACCCCGAGGCCAGCGGCGTCTTCAACGTGGGCACCGGCGAGGCCAGCGACTGGAACACGCTGATCGGGGCCATCTTCACGGCGCTGGGCCGTGAGCCGGCCATCACCTACGTGGACATGCCGGCGCACCTGCAGGGCAGGTACCAGTACTTCACCGAGGCGCGCATGGACAAGCTCCGGGGTGCCGGCTGCGACGTGCCCATCACCCCGGTGCGGGAGGCGGTGGGGGAGTACGTCACCGAGCACCTGGTCCCGCGGCGGCACCTCGGCGGCTGACCTGGCGCCTGGCGGACATTGCCGCTTGCGGACCGGGCCGCCAGAACCGACCATGACTGGAATCGGTTTTCAATCGCAACGCCGGCCGGTGACGCGCCCGTCGGGCGCCTGGCCGGGCGGGGGAGTCCGCATGCGCCCGTCGACCTCAACGCCGCCCTCCGGTGCCGGACCGGCCGTGCTGCTGGCGGCACTGCTGCTGGCCGCCGCCCCGGCCGCGGCCTACGTGGGCCCCGGGGCCGGCTTCGCCGTCGGCGGCTCGCTGCTCTTCGCCCTGGCGGGTTTCGCGATCGCGGCGGCGGGCGTGGTCTCCTGGCCGTTCCGGCTGGCCGCCCGCCGCTGGCGCTCCCGGAAGACCCGGGCCCGGCGGCAGGCCCGGCGGGTGGTGGTCCTGGGGCTGGACGGGCTGGATCCCGATCTGGCCCGGGAGTTCATGGCCGCCGGTGTCATGCCGCACTTCCAGCGCCTGGCGGCGCAGGGCGGCTTCGGGGACCTGCAGACCACCCTGCCGGCGGTCTCGCCGGTGGCCTGGTCCACCTTCGCCACCGGGGTGGATCCTGGCGGTCACGGCATCTTCGACTTCCTGCGCCGCGATCCGCGCACCCACCTGCCCGAGCTCTCGAGCACCCGCCTGGTCCCTGGCCGCGAGCGTCGGCTGGGCCCGCTGCGGCTCGGCCGTCGTCCCGACCACATGCAGCTGCGTCGCCGCAGCCGCAGCTTCTGGTCCATCCTGGGCGACCACGGCGTGGCGGCCACCATCCTGCGCGTGCCGCTCACCTTCCCGCCCGAGAAGTTCCGCGGCCGCCTGCTGGCCGCCATGTGCCTGCCCGATCTGCGCGGGACCCAGGGCACCTTCACCCACTTCACCGCCGCCGCGGCGCCCACCAGCGCCATGACCGGCGGCGAGCGCCGCGTGCTCCAGCGAGCGGAGGACGGGACCTGGACCGGCCGCCTGCCCGGACCCGACCGGCCCGACGGCGGCGGCGCCATGGAGCTGGCCGTCCGCTGCGCGGTGGATGCCGGCGCCCGCCGGGCCCGCGTCGCCGTGGGCGACCAGGTCTGCGAGCTGGGCGACCGGGAGTTCTCGCCCTGGCTGCGCCTGGAGTTCCGGCACGGCCGGCGGAGGGTGCGCGGGCTGGCCATGCTGCGGGTGACGGCGTGGGAACCGTTCGGGCTCTACGTCTCGCCCCTGAACATCGACCCCCAGGCGCCGGCCATGCCCATCAGCCAGCCGCCCCACTACGCCCCCATGCTCGCGCGGATCCACGGACCGTTCGCCACCCTGGGCCTGGCCGAGGACACCTGGGCGCTCAACGAGCGCGTGCTGGACGAGGACGCCTTCCTGGAGCAGACCTGGCGGATCCACGCCGAGCGCGAGGCGCAGTTCTTCCACGCCCTGGATCGGCAGCGCGACGGCGTGGTCGCCTGCGTCTTCGACGCCACCGACCGCCTGCAGCACACCTTCCTGCGCTTCCGCCTGGACCATCACCCGGCCAACGCGGGTCTGGACGTCGACCGCCACCGGGGCGTCATCGAGGATCTCTACCGGCGGGCCGACCAGCTGGTGGGCCGCACCCTGGCCCGCCTGCAGCAGGACGAGGTGCTGCTGGTCATGTCCGACCACGGGTTCAAGCCCTTCCGCCGGGCGGTGAACCTCAACGCCTGGCTGCGGGAGCAAGGCTACCTGCGGCTGCAGGACGACCCTGCCGAGGGGCCGCCGTCGCCGCTGCCGCCCGGCGCGGTGGCCGACGCCACGCGCATCGACTGGTCCCGCACCCGGGCCTACGCCAACGGTCTGGCCGGCTTCTACCTCAACGTCGAGGGCCGCGAGCGGCACGGCATCGTGCCGCCGGAGCAGGCGGTGAGCCTGCGCACCGAGCTCATGGACCGTCTGCGCGGCCTCCAGGATCCCGCCGGCGGCGAGGCCATCGCCGAGGTCTGGGCCAGCGCCGAGGTCTACCGGGGTCCCTATCGCGACGAGGCGCCCGACGTGATCGTGGGCTACAATCCGGGCTGGCGCGCGGACTGGGACATGGCCACCGGCGGGGTGATCGGCGCCGTGTTCCGGGACAACGCCAAGCCCTGGTCCGCCGACCACTGCATGGATCCGCGCCAGGTGCCCGGCGTGCTGCTGAGCAACCGGCCGCTGGACCTCGCCGGCGCCGGGCTGGTGGACCTGGCGCCCACCATCCTCGATCTGTGCGGCGTGCCCCGGCCCGGGCACCTGCATGGCCGCAGCCTGTGTCCTGGCGGCGCCGTCGCCGGGGCCGCAACCACGGAGCGTTCGGTCGCATGAGGACCTCGCCGCCTCTCACTCGCCGCGCCGCCGTCGCCGGGGTCGTCCTGTGGCTGACCGCGCTGCTGGCGGCACCGGCCGCCGCGCAGAAGGTGGTGGTCCTGGGCTTCGACGGCATGGACCCCCAGCTGGTGGCCGAGTACCGCGCCCAGGGACTCATGCCGAACTTCGACCGCGTGCTCGCCCGGGGGGGCCAGCTGTTGCCGCTGGGGACGGCCATCCCGCCCCAGTCGCCGGTGGCCTGGTCCACGTTCATCACCGGCACCGATCCCGGCGGCCACGGCATCTTCGACTTCATCCACCGCGACCCGGCCACCATGCTGCCGTACCTTTCGACCAGCGAGGCCAAGGGCCCGGCCGACTTCTGGGGGCTGGGCTCCTGGCGGGTGCCGCGCGGCGGCGGCGAGGTGCGCAACCTGCGGCACGGGACGGCGTTCTGGCAGCTGCTCGACCAGGGCGACGTGGACGCCACGGTGTTCAAGGTGCCGGCCAACTTCCCGCCCGTGCCCACGGACGCGCGCACGCTCAGCGGCATGGGCACGCCGGACATCCAGGGAACCTACGGGCAGTACACCTACGTCACCGACGACCCGCTGGCTCCGCGCGACCTCACCGGCGGCGTGCTGCGCGCGATCTACCTCGAGGACGGCCGGGCGGAGACCGTGGTGGCCGGACCGGCCAATCCCTATCGCGAGGGGGCGCCGGCGGCCGAACTGCCGCTCGCGATCACCGTGGACCGCGAGGGGCGCAGCGCCCTGGTCGCCCTGGGCGAGCACCGCCTGCTGCTGCGCGAGGGGGAGTGGAGCGACTGGCTGACCCTGGAGTTCGGCCTGGTGCCGCTGCTGAAGTCGGTCCGCGGCGTGGCGCGGGTCTACCTCATGGAGACCGAACCGCAGCTGCGGCTCTACATCACCCCGGTGCAGATCGATCCCGCCGCGCCGGAGATGCCCATCTCCACGCCCGACGACTACGCCAGCGAGCTGGCCCGGGCCCTCGGGCCCTACTTCACCCAGGGACTGCCCTGCGACACCAAGGCCCTGGAGGAGGACGTCTTCACCGACGCCGACTACCTCTCCCAGAGCGACCTCGTGTTCGCCGAGCGCAAGCAGCAACTCGCCCACGAGCTGACCCGGTTCGCGCGGCGCGACCGCGGCTTCCTCTTCTTCTACTTCAACTACCCCGACCAGGACTGCCACATGTGGTGGCGCGCCATCGATCCGCGGTCGCCCCTGCATGCCGCCTGCGCCGGCGAACACCACGGCCGGATCCCGGAGATCTACCGGTCCCTCGACACCGTGCTCGGCGGCGTGCTCGACACGGTGGGGCCACGGACCCTGGTCATGGTCATGAGCGACCACGGATTCGCGCCCTACCGGCGGAGCCTCCACGTCAACAGCTGGCTGCGGGAGCACGGCTACCTGGCGCTCCGGGAAGGGGTGGCCCCGGGCGAGGTGGAGTACCTCGAGGGCATCGACTGGGCGCGGACGCGGGCCTACGCCATCGGGATCAACGGCCTGTACCTGAACCTGCGCGGCCGCGAGATCCACGGGGTGGTGGAGCCGGGGGCGGAGCAGGAGGCGCTGCTGCGCGAGCTGGTCGTCACGCTGGAAGCGACGCGGGATCCGCAGCTGCAGGCGCCGGCCATCAAGTACGCCTACCGGGCCGACGAGGTCTACCACGGCGACCGGGCGGACACCGGCCCGGACATCATCCTGGGCTATCATCGCGGGTGGCGCGGCAGCAACGAGTCCGCCCTGGGCGAGGTGCCGCCGGGGATGTTCGTCGACAACGAGCAGAAGTGGAGTGGCGACCACTGCCAGGCGGCCGACGAGGTGCCGGGCATCCTGCTGACGACCCGGCCCATCGCGCGGCCCGATCCCACGCTGGCCGACTTCGCGCCGACCATCCTGCGGCTGTTCGCCCAGGAGCCCCTGCCGGAGATGACCGGCCGCGATCTGTTCACCCAGGAGCCGGCGGCGCGCTGAGCGCCGCGAGAGGAGCCCGCATGTTCGGAGGCGGCAAGATCAAGCTGGATCGGGACCTGCTCGCCCGCGCCGAGCGGGTCGGCCGGGCGGCCGGCTACGCGTCGGTGGAGGAGTTCGTGGCCCACGTCCTCGAGCGCGAGCTCGACAAGCTGGACCAGGGCGGCGCCGACGAGGAGGAGATCCGCCGGCGCATGCAGGGCCTGGGGTACATCTCGTGAGGACGCCGGGGTGCTGACCGGGATCGGCCATCTCTGCACCCGGCTGGGCGATCTCCTGGCGGCGCTCGCGCTGGGCTCGCCGCTGGTCCTGCTGGCGATCGCGTCGGTGCTGTTCGCCGTGCTGGCGCTCCTGCTCTTCAAGTGGGCCACGCCCCAGCGACGCCTGGCCGCCGCGCGGGGCCGGCTGCTGGGCCGCCTGCTCGAGGCCGCCCTCTACCAGGACGACCTCCGCGTGATCCTCCGCGTCCAGGCCGGCGTGGTGGTCGCCAACCTGCGCTACCTGGTCCTGGCGCTGCCCGCGCTGGCGGCGCTGGCGCTGCCCCTGCTGCTGGTGCTGCCGCAGCTGGAGGCGCGCCTGGGTCGGCGGCCGCTGGACGTGGGGCAGACCGCGCTGGTGACCGCGGCCGTTCCGGCCGGCACCCGGGCGGTGCTGGTGCCCACCGCAGGCCTGGCGGTGGAGGCGGGGCCGGTGCGCGACCCCGCGCGCGAGGAACTGGTCTGGCGCGTGCGGGCGCTGGCGTCGGGAATCCACGCCCTGGAATTGCGACCGGGTCCGCCATCCGGCGCGGCGGTCGCGGCCGGCGTGGCGTCCGCAGCGGACGCGGCCACGCTCACGCTCGCCGTGCCGGTGGCTGTCGATCGCCTCGCCGCCCTGACCACCGCCCGTCACGGCAACGCCCTGGCCCAGCTGGCCATCGACCCCGCCGGCCGGCCCCTGCCGCCGGAGCAGCCCGTCCGGCACCTGGCCATCACGCTACCCGGTCGCGAGATCCAGCTCCTGGGCCACGCCCTGCCCTGGTGGGTGCCCTTCACCATCCTCTCCCTGACGGCCGGCCTGCTGCTCCGCCGCCCCCTGCGCGTGGAACTGTAGCGGCGGGCTGGAGAAGCTCCCCGGGCGACGCCCCGGCGCCGAGCGGTTGAACACGGGATTCGATAATAATTCCGAGCAACTTGCTCGCGCTTTACGCCGCAACGGGTTGTGCTATGTTGGCGCCACTGCCGGGCGGTCTCCCGGCGGAAAGGAGCACCCACGTGAGCAAGCAGAAGGAAGGCTGCGTCCAGGCCGCGCGGGGCCCGCTCGTCCAGGAGCAGGCCACCGAGGCGGCGGCGGCGCCGGCCAGCCAGGAGGTGAACCGGATGATCGCAAAGGTCGGGCACCCGGCCCCGGATTTCGAGGCCATCGCCTATGTCGAGGGCCAGGGCATGCAGACGGTGAAGCTCAGCGACCACAAGGGCAAGTGGATCGTCCTGTGCTTCTACCCGGGCGACTTCACCTTCGTCTGACCCACCGAGCTGGCTGCGGTCGCAGCCCTCGAGCAGGAATTCGCCGACCTCGGCGTCGTGGTGCTCGCCATGAGCACGGACAGCCACTTCGTCCACAAGATCTGGCAGGAGGAAGAGCTCAAGAAGATGGTGGACGGCGGCGTGCCGTTCCCCATGCTCTCCGACGCTGGCGGTCAGATCGGCGAGCTGTACGGCGTCTACGAGGCGCCCGCCGGCGTGGACATCCGGGGCCGGTTCATCATCGACCCGGACTTCAACATCCGCGCCCAGGAGGTGCTCACGCCGGAGGTGGGGCGCAACCCCCAGGAGCTGATCCGGCAGGTCCAGGCCTTCCAGCACGTGATGAAGACCGGCGAGGTGACGCCGTCGGGCTGGCAGCCGGGGGACAAGACCCTCACGCCGGGGCCCGAGCTGGCCGGCAAGGTCTGGCAGGAGTGGAAGCCCTAGGCGCTGTCGCCCGGGCGAACCACTCGCGGGACCCGAGAGGAGGGGGCGGCCATGGCCGCCCCCCCGCGCCTGTCCGGTGCGGCGCGGGCCACGCTCAGTCCACGTAACCCAGCGAGCGCAGCTGCGTCTTGACCGCCTCGTTCATGGCGGGATCCTCGGCCACCGCCGGCGGCGGGGCCGGGGCCAGCCCGGCGTAGCTCGCGATGCGGTGCTGCTCGATGTGCGCCACGTACGGCGTCGCCTCCTCCGCGAGGCCGTCACGCAGGACGCGGCCCGGCATCTCCTGGCTCGCGGGAAGCCCCATGAGGGCGAGCACCGTGGGCGCGAAGTTCAGCACGAAGCTGCGATCGAACCTGCTACCGGCCTGATAGAGCGGGCTGCGCATGATCAGCGCGCCCTCCGGCCGGTGCTCGCCGACGCCCTTGACCATCGTGCCGCTGCGATCGCGACGCGGGCCGTAGAAGCCGTGGTCGCTGGCCACCACCAGGTTGGCGTCGGCCGGCAGGCGGGGCAGCAGCTCGGCCAGCCAGCCGTCCACCAGCTCGAGGTACCCGGGGATGATCCCGCCATACAGGCGTTGATCCTCCTCGCTGGCCGGCCGGCCATCGCCGGGATCCCAGTAGCGCCAGTAGTGGTGACAGACGATGTCGAATCCACGGAAGTAGACGGCGAAGAGGTCGTAGTCCTCGCGGCCGGCCAGGTAGGTCGCGGTCGCCAGGTAGGTGAGGTCGCCGGCCAGGGCGGTGCGCAGGTTCTGCAGTCGCGGGTTGTCCGGATCGGCGAGGAACGCCGGATCGGCGTGGGGCAGCAGGCGCGCGAGCGTGGCCACGGGGATCTCGCGCCAGTCCACGGTCAGGGCGGCGAGGTCGTCGGTCAGGTCCGCCGGGCGCACCAGCCCCTCCGGATCGCGGGCGCCGGCCGGGGTGTAGCTGTAGTGGTCGGAGACCATGACCCCCTCGATGGGCCGCGCGGGGTAGGTGACCCACCAGCCGATGACGCAGCTGCGCAGGCCGGCCGCGCCGGCGATGTCCCAGAGGGCGGGGGCCCGCCAGTCGCCGGCTGACGCGAGGACCTCGTACTCGTCGCCCCGGCTCTTGACGAACCCGCCCACGCCGTGGTCCTCGGGCTCGAGGCCGCTGGCCATGCTGGCCCAGATCAGGGGGGACTTCTCCAGGGGCACGAAGCTCAGGTGGATGCCGCTGGCGCCGGTGTCCCGCAGGCCGGCCAGGGTGGGCGCCCGGCCGGCGGCGATCACCGGGTCGAGGGCCTGCCAGTCCAGGGCGTCGATGCCCAGGATCACCGTCTGGCGCGGGGCGGGGGAGGTGGGCGTGTCCTGGCCGCCACCGCACCCGGCCAGCAGGCCCGCCATGGCGAGGCAGAGGACCGTGAGCAGGGGCCGGGACCACGGACGGGGCAGCTGGGCGGGCATGAGGCACCTCGTGAGGTTGGACCGCGACGGCGGCGGGCGGGGCGAGCGGACGCGCGTCATGATACGGCCGGGGAGCAGGCGGGACAACCCGCCACCGCGGCGCTCGCCGCCGGGCGGCCGGACGACCGCGCCGCCGCTTGCGCCGGCCGGCCGGATCGCCCATCATGCCGCTGGTCGAACCAATCCCAGACCCCCGCGTGGAGGCCCGTCCATGATCGCTCGCTACGCCACCGAGGAGATGACCGCCATCTGGTCCGACACCGCCCGCTTCGAGCGGTGGCTGGAGGTGGAGGTGACCGTCTGCGAGGTCCGCGCCGACCGGGGCGAGATCCCCGCGGCGGCGGCGCGCACCATCCGCGAGCGGGCGGGGTTCGACACCGCGCGGGTGCTGGAGATCGAGCGCACGGTCCAGCACGACGTCATCGCCTTCCTGACCAGCATGGCCGAGCACATCGGGCCGGAGAGCCGGTTCGTGCACCAGGGCATGACCAGCAGCGACCTGCTGGACACCGCCTTCGCCATGCAGATCCGGGACGCCGGCACGGTGCTGCGGCGGTCGCTGGTGGACCTGCTGGAGACCGTGGAGGCGCGGGCCCGCGAGCACCAGGGCACCGTGATGATGGGCCGCAGCCATGGCATCCACGCCGAGCCGACCACCTTCGGCCTCAAGCTGCTGGTCTACTGGGAAGCGCTGCGGCGGGGGCTGGCGCGGCTGGATGCGGGCATCGCCGAGTGCCGCCACGGCCAGATCTCGGGCGCCGTGGGCACCCACGCCCACCTCGATCCCGCCGTGGAGACCGAGACCTGCCGCCGGCTGGGGTTGCGGGCCGCCCCGGTGTCCACCCAGATCCTGCAGCGAGATCGTCACGCCGCCTTCCTGACCGCCGTCAGCCTGGTGGGCGCCACCATCGAGCAGATGGCCGTGGAGATCCGCAACCTCCAGCGCACCGACGTGCACGAGGTGGAGGAGCCCTTCGGCAAGGGGCAGAAGGGCAGTAGCGCCATGCCCCACAAGAAGAACCCCATCGTCTCGGAGAAGCTCACCGGCATGGCGCGCCTGCTGCGCGGTTACGCCCACACCGCGGTGGAGAACGTGGCCCTGTGGCACGAGCGCGACATCAGCCACAGCTCGGTCGAGCGCATCATCTTCCCCGACGCCTGCCACACGCTGCACCACATGCTGGTGAAGATGCGCTGGCTCATCGGCGGCCTCGTGGTCTTCCCCGACCAGATGCGCGCCAACATGGAGAAGGTCCGCGGCATGTTCTACAGCCAGGCGGTGCTGCTGGCCCTCACCGAGGCGGGCATGACCCGCGAGGACGCCTACGCCCGGGTCCAGGCCTGCGCCATGCGCGTCTGGGACGAGGACGTGGCCCTGCGCGACGCCCTGGCCGCCGATCCGCAGATCACCGGGCGGCTGGACGGCCAGACCCTCGATCGCTGCTTCGACCTCGACCATCAGCTCCGCCAGGTGCCCCATCTCTTCGAACGGACCCTGGCGGGGAAGGACTTCACGGCGGAGACGGCATGATCGGCATCGCCCCGGCCACCCGGCAGACGCTGCGGCGCGCCCGGCGGTGAAGCCGCTGCCGGGCAGGCCGATCGGCGGCCAGGGGGCTGGCGGCGGGGTCGTCCCCGGAACGCGTGGGGCGGCTCCGCCGGGGGGCTCGCTTCCGGCCTTTTGATTCGCGACCGCAGGGGTTACATTACGCATCTGGCGGGCGTCCCCGGACGGCCGCGTTCGCCCGCTTTCCCGCTGTCGCGACCACCGGAGGGAACCCGTGGCCACCCACGACGAGAGCTTCGATCCCGTCCCCACCGCCAGCCTCGACGACGACGCCCTGCGCCGCTGGCTCGCCGGCCACGGCCTGACGTTGCGGCCGAGCGAGGCGCGGCGGGTGGCCGAGCTGCTCGGCCGCGAGGCCACGCTCACCGAGATGACCCTCTTCGACACCATGTGGAGCGAGCACTGCTCGTACAAGAGCAGCCGCCCGCACCTCAAGGCGCACCTGCCCACCGAGGCGGCCAACGTGGTGATCGGCCCGGTGGAGGACGCCGGCGTGGTGGACTTCGGCGAGCACGGCGGCCGGCGCTGGGGCATCATCCTGGCCCACGAGAGCCACAACCATCCCAGCCAGGTCATGCCCGTCGAGGGCGCCGCCACCGGCATCGGCGGCATCGTGCGCGACGTCTACTGCATGGGCGGCGAGGTGATCGGCGTCCTCGACCCGCTGCGCTTCGGCTGGCCGGAGGCCGACGTCCCCGGCGAGGACACGCCGCCCGACGAGGCCGCCGCCCGCCACCGGCGCGACATCGCCCGCGAGGTGGTCACCGGCATCTGGGAGTACGGCAACGCCCTGGGCGTGCCGAATCTGGGCGGCGACGTGGCCTTCCACCCGTCGTTCAACGAGAACTGCCTGGTCAACGTGGTGGCCGTGGGCCTGGTCGATCAGGAGCACATCACCCACAGCCGCGTCCCGCGGGAGGCCGCCGACGAGCCCTACGACCTCGTCCTCGTGGGCAAGCCCACCGACTGGTCGGGCATGGGCGGCGCGGCCTTCGCCTCGGCGGACCTGGACGCCGCCGCGGCCACCGAGAACAGGGGCTCGGTGCAGACGCCCGATCCGTTCCTCAAGCGCGTGCTCACCGTGGCCAACCGGGCCGCCCTGGCGTTCTGCCGCGAGCAGGGGGTGACCATCGGCTTCAAGGACCTGGGCGCCGGCGGCGTGGCCTGCGTCACCAGCGAGCTCTGCGACGCCGGCGGCTTCGGCTGCGAGGTGGACCTGGCGGACGTGCACCAGATCGATCAGCTGCCGGCCCGCGTCTGCGCCTGCAGCGAGACCCAGGAGCGTTACGGCCTGGCGGTGCCCGCGCGCCTGACCGAGCAGGTCCTGCGCATCTACAACGAGGACTTCGCCCTGCCCATGGTCTACGACGGCGCCAGTGCGCGCCGCATCGGCCGGGTGACGGTGGAGCGGCGCTACGTCCTGCGCCGCGGCGAGCGGGTCCTGGCCGACGCGCCCATCGACACCATCACCGAGGGCATCCGTTACGACCGCCCCGCCGAGGCGCCCGAGCGGATCGCGGTGCCTGACAGCGCCCGGCTGCCCGAGGGGCCGGTCACGGCCATCGCCGGCGAGTGGCTCGCCCTGGCCGGCCACCCCGGCGTGGCCAGCCGCGAGTATCTCTTCCGGCACTACGACCCCGAGGTCCAGGCCGGCACCATCCTGCGGCCGGGCGAGGCGGACGCGGGGGTGACCGCCCCGCTGCCCGGCTGCCGCCGGGCGGTGGCCATCACCTGCGACGGCAACCCGTTGCTCGGCGAGGCCGATCCCTGGCAGGCCGGCGCCCGCGCCGTGCTCGAGTCCTGCCGCAACGTGGTCTGCGTGGGCGGCGAGCCGGCGGCCATCACCGACTGCCTGAACTACGGCAATCCCGAACAGCCGCGCACCATGTGGCAGTTCACCGAGGGCGTGCGCGGCATCGGCGAGGCCTGCCGAGCGCTGGGTCGTCTGTCGGCTCCCGGGGAGCCCTTGCCGGTGATCTCGGGCAACGTGAGCTTCTACAACCAGGCCGCCAGCGGCCGCAGCGTGGCGCCGTCGCCCATCGTCGCCTGCGTGGGCGTGGTGGACGACTACCGCCGCAGCCGCAGCCAGCACCTCAAGGAGGCGGGCGACCGGCTGTACCTCGTGGGTCGTCCTGCACCGGAGACCGGGGGCAGCCTCTACCTCGCCGCCGGATTCTCGGCGGGCCGGCCGGCGGTCCCGCCCATCGACTGGGACGCCGCCCGTCGCGAGCTGTCGGCGGTGCTCTCGCTGGTGCGGGCGGGGATCGTCAACGCGGTGCACGACATCGCCGACGGCGGCCTCGCCGTGGCCCTCACCGAGATGGCCGTGGGGCTGGAGGGACAGGCGCGCCTCGGGGTGCGGGCGGCCCAGCCCGCGGAACTCGATCACCTGACGCTGCGCGAGTTCCTCTTCGCCGAGGCAGGCGGGTTCGTGGTCAGCACCCCGGCGGCCAGCGCCCCGGAGGTGGAGAAGCTGCTCGGCTTCGGCGGGGCGGCCTGGTGGCCCCTGGGCGAGGTGACCGGCGACGGACGGCTGACCATGACCGCGGCCGACCAGACCCGCGTGGTGCTGACGGTGGACGAACTGGCCCTGGCCTGGCAGCGGACCATCCCGCGCCTGTTCGGCGGCGAGGCGGCGGCCGCGGCGGTGCCGGACGCGGCGCCGGCGGTGGCGGCGTCGGCCCTGGAACAGCCCGCGCCGGCGGTGCTCTCGCGCCGGCCCCGGGTCGCGGTGCTGCAGCTGCCCGGCGTCAACTGCGAGGACGAGTCGGCCCGCGCAGTGCTGCTGGCCGGTGGCGACGCCGACATCTTCCGCTGGACCCGCCCCGTGCCGGAGCTCGCGGCCTACGACGGCTTCCTGGTGCCCGGCGGTTTCAGCTACCAGGACCGCGTGCGGGCCGGGGCCATCGCGGCCAAGGATCCGCTGCTGGAGGTGCTCCGTTCGGCCGCGGCCGGCGGCAAGCCCATCCTGGGCATCTGCAACGGCTGCCAGGTGCTGGTGGAGAGCGGCATCGTGCCGGGGATCGAGCCGGGCGCCGTGGAGGTGGCCCTGGCCGCCAACCGGGCGCCCGGGCGGCGTGGCTACCTCTCGCGCTGGGTGGGGCTCGAGCCGGTGTCGGGGAGCCATTGCGCGTTCACCGAGGGGCTCGTGGGGTCGTTCCCGGTCCCCATGGCCCACGCCGAGGGGCGCTTCACCCACGAGGATCCCGAGTTCTTCGCCCGACTCGCCGCCGAGGGTCATCTGGCGCTGCGCTACGTGCCGCTGGCCGGTGGCGGGGGCGGCAACCCCAACGGCTCGCTCGCGGACGCGGCCGGACTGACCAATCGCGATGGCAACGTGCTGGCGCTCATGCCCCATCCGGAGCGGGCCCTGCAGCTGCGCATGGTCCCGGAGGACCTGCCGCACGCCTGGGGCGTGTTGCGGCGCCGGGCGGCGGCGGATCCGGAGGCCCTCGAGGCCGCCGGTCCGGGCTTCTGGCTGCTGCGGCGGCTGGTGGAACTGTGCTGAGGCGCGCGGCCCCGGTGGCTGCCGCCTGGCCGAGCATTCCTGACGGCAGGAGGCCCTGACCATGATCCAGACCACCCTGCTGGTCAGTCACAAGGGCGTGGATCTGCACGCGGCCACCGCCCTGCGGGTGATGCAGCGGCGGCTCGAGGGGGGCGATGCCCTCCGGGCGCTGCACCGCTGCGAGCTGCACACCTTCTTCGGCGAGGGCGACGGCCGCACCGTGGCCGACCTGCTGCGGATCGGCCGCTTCTTCAACCCGAACAAGCACCACTACGGACACTTCGAGCTGGCCGAGCCGGGCGCCTCGTGGCTGGCGGCGCCCGCCCGCGGCGGCGCCGAACTGGCGCCCGCATGGCCCGGTCGACCCCTCGCCAGCGACGCTCGACCGGTGGCTGGCGCGCCCCGCGACGATGCGCACCTCGATGACGCGCTTCTGGGCGGCCCGGTCCCCGACGGCCACGTGGCCATGGACGTGGTGGCCATCCCGCTGGGCGAGCCCGGCCCCATCCTCTCGGGCGTGCTCTGGCGTCTGGTGCTGGCCGCCGACGGCCGCGCCCCCGCCCGGCTCGCCGAGCGCCTCGCCGTCACCCGCGCCGGCGACCAGGGCCTGCTGGTCAATCCCCACCTGCACGGCTGGCGCACCGTGCTACGGCGCCCGGCGGGCGCCGGGAAGGAGAATCCGTGAGCCTCTGGTCGGCACTGCGCGAGGATCGGCACTGGCGCGAGGAATGCGGCGTGGTGGGCATCGCCGGCGTGCAGGGCGCGTCGGAGCTGGCCAGCATGGCGTTGCACGCGCTGCAGCACCGCGGCCAGGAGTCGGCGGGCATCACCGTCTCCGACGGCCATCGCATCCACACCCACAAGGCCATGGGCCTGGTGGCCGACGTCTTCGACGAGTCCACCCTCAAGGGCATGCCCGGCACCTACGCCATCGGCCACGTGCGCTACAGCACCGCGGGCAGCAGCAACCTGATCAACGCCCAGCCCATCCAGGTGGCCAGCCACCGCGGAGCCGTGGCCCTGGCCCACAACGGCAACCTGGTCAACGCGCCACAGCTGCGCCGGGTCATGGAGCAGGACGGCTCCATCTTCTCGACCACCAGCGACAGCGAGGTCATCCTGCACCTCATGGCCCGCGACCGCGCGCCGGACGTGGCGGACGCGTTGCAGAACGTGCTGCCGCACGTGCGGGGCGCCTACAGCCTGGTGGTCCTGTCGGGGGACAAGCTCGTCGCCGTGCGCGATCCGCTGGGCTTCCGCCCCCTCTGCCTCGGCCGCTTCCAGGACAGCTACGTGGTCGCCAGCGAGAGCTGCGCCTTCGACATCATCGGCGCCCGCTACCTGCGCGACATCGAGCCCGGGGAGATGGTGGTGCTGGGCCAGGGCGAGCTGGTCAGCCGCCGGGTCGCCACCGCCGGCCGCGAGCGCCGCTGCGTGTTCGAGCACGTCTACTTCTCGCGGCCGGACAGCCGGATCTTCGGCGTGAGCGTCGAGCGCGCGCGGCGGGCGAGCGGCGAGATCCTCGGCCGCGAGGCGCCCGTGGAGGCGGACCTGGTCACCGCCGTGCCCGACAGCAGCAACACCGCGGCCCTGGGCTATGCCCGTGCCACGGGGATCCCCTTCGAGCTGGCCCTGATCCGCAACCACTACGTGGGCCGCACCTTCATCTCGCCGGCCCAGCAGGTGCGCGACATGTCGGTGCGCATCAAGTTCAATCCCGTGCGCGAGGTGCTCGCCGGCAAGCGGGTTGTGGTGGTGGACGACTCCATCGTCCGCGGCACCACCATGCGCAAGCTGGTCAAGCTGCTGCGGCAGGCCGGCGCGGCGGAGGTGCACCTGCGCATCGCCTCGCCGCCGGTGACCAACCCCTGCTTCTACGGCATCGATACGCCGGTACGCAAGGAGCTCATCGCCAGCAGCCACACCGTCGAGGAGATCGCCGCCTACCTGCGGGCCGACAGCCTGCACTACCTGAGCCTCGAGGGCCTGCTCGAGGCCACCGGGGAAGGTGATCGCTACTGCAATGCCTGCTTCACCGGCGACTACCCCGTCAGCTTCGGCGAGGAACTGGACAGGACCGTGTCCGACCGGCATGCCGAGGGCGCCGAGGTGATCCTCAAGCCGCGGCCGGGCGATGGCGACCGGGATGCGCAGGGATGACCTCGCCGGCCCCGCAGCACCAGCCCGCCGGCGGTCCCCCGCGCGATCCGCGACGGCGGGACCTGGCCGCGCTCGATCCCGGCACCCTCGGACGCGTCCTCGAGCAGCGCGTGCTCCCGCTGGTCAGCCGGCCGGCCCGGGTGGTCGGCGGCGAGCGCGGCGCCGTGGGCGCAGAGCACTGGCGCCCGCAGGGCTGCAACGTCCTGCTCTGCTTCCCGGACGCGTACGAGGTGGGCATGTCCCACACGGGCATCCGCATCCTCTACTCCCTGCTCAACCAGCGGGACGACACCTTCTGCGACCTCGCCTTCACTCCCTGGCCCGACCTGGAGGCGGTGCTGCGTCGCGAGGACCTGCCGCTCTTCGGCCTGCAGACGCGCCGGCCCGCCGCGCAGTTCGACCTCATCGGCTTCTCCCTGGGTTACGAGCTGGCCTACACCAACCTCCTGACCATGCTCGACCTGGCCGGCGTGCCGCTGCGGGCGGACCAGCGCGGCGAGGGCGATCCCATCATCCTCGCCGGTGGCGCCTGCACCATGAATCCCGCGGTGATCGGGCCGTTCTGCGACGTGGTGGTGCCCGGCGACGGGGAGGAGGTGCTCGTGGAGATCGCCGCGACGGTGGGCGCCGCCCGCGCGCGTGGGGCGTCACGAGCGGAGACCCTGGCCGCGGTGCGCGCCCTGGCGGGTGTCTGGTACCCGGAGACCCCCGAGCCGGTGCGCGCACGGGTGGTGGCGGATCTGAACCGCATCCCGCCGCCCGCGGAACTGGTGCCGGTGACCGAGCCGGTGCACGACCGCCTGGCGGTGGAGGTCATGCGTGGCTGCGCCCGCGGCTGCCGCTTCTGCCAGGCAGGGATGATCCAGCGACCGGTGCGCGAGCGGGACGTGGCGCCGGTGGTGGAACACGCGACTCGCGGCAGCCAGGAGGCGGGCTACGGCGAGGTGGGCCTGCTCTCGCTCTCCACCGGCGATTACACCGGCCTCGGCCCGGTGGTGGCCGGGATCCAGGACGCCCTGCGGGGCCGGCGCACCAACCTGGTGCTGCCGAGCCTGCGCATGGACTCGCTGGACGCCGAACTCCACGGCCGCGTCGGCCGCGAGCGGCCACGCAGCGTCACCTTCGCCCCGGAGGCGGGGACGCAGCGTCTGCGCGACGTGATCAACAAGCAGATCACCGAGGCGGAGATCGTCCGGGCCGCCGAGGAGGCGTTCCGTGGCGGCATCGGCCGGGTGAAGCTCTACTTCATGCTCGGCCTGCCCACGGAGACCGACGCGGACCTCGATGGCATCGTGGCGCTCGCCGGCCGGCTGGTGGCCCTGGCGCCGCGCGGGGGCGGGCAGGTCACCGTCTCGGTCTCGCCGTTCGCGCCCAAGGCCCACACGCCCTTCCAGTGGGCGGGGCAGATCTCCCGCGCCGAGATGGCCCGGCGCAACAACTACCTGGCCAGGCGCCTGCGCCGCCTGAAGGTGAAGGTGAGCCTGCGCGAGCCGGAGGTCAGCTTCCTGGAGGGGGTGCTCGGCCTGGGCGATGCGCGCCTGGCGGACGTGGTGGAGACGGCCTGGCGGGACGGCGCGCGCTTCGACAGCTGGGACGAGTGCTGGGACTGGAGCCGCTGGGAGCGGGCCTTCGCCGCCTGCGGGGTGGACCCCGGGCTGGTCACCGCACCGCGTGATCCGGAGGCGCCCCTGCCGTGGGACAGCCTGCTGTCGCCGGTGTCGCGGGCCTTCCTGCGCCAGGAGTGGGAGCGGGCGCTGGCCGGCGAGACCACGGCCGACTGCCGCCTGGATGGTCCCTGCACCGCCTGCGCGGCCTGCGGCGATGGTCTGGCTCACCTGACCGCCGCGCCGCCGGTCGCCCCGGCGATCCCGGGTCCGACGACCCCAGGTCCGACGACCCCGGCGCCAGCGGATGGCGCGACCGCGACCGCGGCCGAGGCGACGCCGGCGGCTGCGCGCTGGCGGTCGTGGCGCGAGCGGGCGTCGGCCAAGATCTGGTGCCGCCTGGAATATGCGAAGACCGGCCGGATGGTGTTCCTTGGTCATCTGGACTTCCAGCGTCAGCTTCACCTGGCGCTCCGGCGTTCCGGCTTGCCGGTGGCCTACAGCAAGGGGTATCATCCCCATCCGCTGGTGAAGTTCGGCCCGCCGCTGCCGGTGGGCGTGGCGGGCGAGCGCGAGGTCCTGGACCTGGCGCTCATGTGGGACGAACCCGACTGGGTCGCGCGGCTGGACGCGGCCCTGCCGTCGGGCCTGCGCGCGGTGCGCGGCCTGACCGTGGGCTCGGTGACGCCGCCGAGCATCGATGCGCGCGCCGAGCGCCTCGATTTCGTGGTGACGCTGCCCACGCCGGACCAGGGCGGCCCGGACGCGACCGCCGTGGTCCAGGCCGTCGAGACGTTCCTCGGCGCCGAGCGATGGCCCTGGACGCGCCGTCGTCCCGGCAAGTCCGACACCACGGTGGATGCCCGCGGGCTGATCCCGCCCGGAGGCCTCACCGTGGCGGCCGCTCCGCCCGAGGGCGGCGTGGTCCTGCACCTGAGCCTGGTCCGCGACGAGCGCGGGGCCAGCCTGCCCGTGCACGAGTTCCTGGCGGCGTTCCTGGGTGAGCGTCTGCCCGAGCCGCGCTTCTGCGCGGTGGTCCGCAAGGGGATCAGCGGCCGGGACCAGAGCGGTCGCTGGCTCTCCCCGCTGGCAGAGATCGAGGCCCTCCGCCGCCGCGTGCGGTGGCAGGCCCAGCTGAACGACTAGGCCGCCGCCATGGCGGCCGATGCAGAATCGGAGCCCATGCGTAAGGACATCATCATCAACTCGACGCCGCACGAGGTGCGGGTGGCGATCCTCGAGGACGCCGAGCCGGTCGAGATGCTCATCGAGCGGGCTGACGCGCGCCGCATCGTGGGCAATCTGTACAAGGGGAAGGTCACCTCGGTCAAGCCGGGCCTGCAGGCGGCGTTCGTGGACATCGGCCTGGAGAAGGCCGGCTTCCTGCACGCCAGCGACGTGGTCCACGGCGGCACCGGCGACCCCGACGAGGAGGACGCCGATGCCGATGCCGATGCCGACGAGGAGAACGTTTCTGGACGGGGCGACCGCCGCCGCGGGCGCAACGAGCCCGTGCCCGACATCGCCGACCAGCTCAAGGTGGGCGATGAGATCGTGGTCCAGGTCACCAAGGAACCCATCAGCACCAAGGGGCCGCGCCTGACGGCGGACCTCTCGCTGCCCGGCCGTTACCTGGTGATGATGCCCAAGGGCCGGCACATCGGGGTCTCCCGCAAGATCGCCGACCGCCGCGAGCGCGTGCGCCTCAAGCAGATCCTGCAGCAGCACCGGCCCGATCGCGGTGCCTTCATCATCCGCACCGCCGCCGAGGGCGCCGACGAGAAGTCCATCGCCAACGACGTGCACTATCTCTCCGAGATGGCCGATCGCATCCGCGAGCGCGCCAAGGAGGTGGAGGCTCCCGGGCTGATCCACGAGGACGTGGGGCTGGTGGTGGGCCTGATCCGCGACCTCTTCAAGGAGGATGTGGAGGAACTGGTCCTCGACGACCCCGAGGACCAGGCCAAGCTGGTGGAGTACGCCCGCACCTTCGCGCCCGAGCTCGAGAAGCGCATCCGCCTCTACAGCGGCGACCTGCCCATCTTCGACCATTACGACATCGAGGCGGAGCTGAAGAAGAGCCTCGACAAGCGCGTCTGGATGAAGAAGGGCGGCTACCTGATCATCGAGCCCACCGAGGCGCTGGTCTCCATCGACGTGAACACCGGCCGGTTCACCGGCAAGCGCAACCAGGAGGAGACCATCCTGCAGACCAACATGCTGGCCGCCCGCGAGGTGGCCCGGCAGCTGCGCCTGCGGGACATCGGCGGCATCATCGTCATCGACTTCATCGACATGGAGACCGAGGGCAACAAGCGCCGCGTCCTGCAGGAACTGCGCCAGCACCTCAAGCGCGACCGCGCCCGCAGCAAGGTCTTCTCCATCAGCGGCCTGGGCCTCGTGGAGATGAGCCGCCAGCGGGTGCGTCCTTCCATCCTCAGCCAGCTCTCCGATCCCTGCCCCTACTGCGGCGGCACCGGCAAGGTCCTCTCCCTGGAGACCTGCGCCGGGCGCATCGAGCGCCTGGTGCACCGGATCGCCATCGTCACCAAGGAGCGGCGCCTGCAGATCCAGGCCAACCCCATGCTCGCCCTCTACCTCCTGGAGGAGCGCGCGGAGCACTTCCGCGAGATGTGCCGCCAGTTCGGCCTCGAGCTCAACGTCATGGACGACCCCGGCCTGCACGTCGAGCAGTTCCGCATCATCTCCCTGGAGACGGACAAGGACCTCATCGCCGAGTTCGAGAAGAAGGCTCGGGGGAGGCGGGGGCGGCGGTAGGCGGGAGGGCCGACGCCCTCATCCCGGCATGTCCTCGCGAACGGCGGGCCTGGACGGCCCGCCGTTCTGCTGCGGAGTTGCCGGGATGAGGGCGTCGGC
>CAZWYF010000038.1:0-33735 GCA_964637835.1 uncultured Fibrobacteraceae bacterium | reverse complement strand
GCCGCGGCCGGGCGATCACAGACCACGAGGAGGTCCAGGTCGCCCACCGTGTCACAGCGGCGACGGTAGCTGCCCGCCACGGTCACCCGCTGCACGCCCGGGGCGCGGCGCAGGCGACGGACCAGGGCCTCGGCGTACTGCTCGGCCTCGGCCAGGGGGACGCGCTCCGTGGCGGACGACTGGCGGTCCAGCGCGGCGAGCAGCCGCGCCTCGCGGCGCGGACCGAACCCGGCGAGATCGCGGAGCCGGTGCTGCTCCGCGGCCTCGCGCAGCTGCCCGGGCGAGGTGATGCCCAGCTCGCGGTGCAGCCTGCGGACCCGCACCGGGCCCAGGCCGTCGATGGCCAGCAGCTCGTGCAGCGCGCCGGGCTCCCCCGCGCGGAGTTCTTCCAGCAGCGGGAGCGAGCCGGTGCGCACCACCGTGCGGATCTTGTCGGCCAGGTCCTCGCCGATGCCGGGCAGGTCGCTCAGCGGCTCGTCGCGGGCGACCGCGCGGTGGACCTCGGTGGGCAGGCCGCCGATGGTCCGGCCGGCCCGGCGGTAGGCCCGCACCCGGAAGGGGTTGGCACCCTCCAGGCTGAGCAGCTCCGCGGTCTCGCGGAAGATCCGGGCGATGTCGGCATTGTGCACCGGCATGGTCACCCCTCCCGGTTCATTCGGCCGTCCGGTCCACGTGGGCGCGGAGCCGGGCGGCCCGGTCGCGCTGGCGCTCGGGCGACAGCAGGAGCGTGAAGGCGCCGGCGACCCGCTCGGCCGCGAGGTAGTCGGCCACGAAGCGATGGCGGGCGGTGGCCGCCTCGAGCTCGGCGGCCAGGGCGGCGTTCTGGGCCTCGAGCAGGTCCACCACGTCGGTGGCGCCGCGCGCGTAGGCGTCGGTGACGGCCTCCAGGGTCCGCCCCGCCGCGTCGGCCGCGGCCTCGGCGTGCTCGATCACGGCCAGCGAGGCGCCGGCGGCGTGGGCCGCGGCCCGGACGGCGCGCTCGAGGCGCAGCGCGGCCGCGGCATGGTCGTGGTCGGCGCGGGCGAGATCCCGGCGGGCCCGGAGCTGCTCCGCCCGCCGGCCGCCCCCCTCCCACAGCGGCAAGGAGAACGACACCCCCGCACTCCAGGACGTCCGGCCCGGCGGCGGCGGAAAGGCATCGTCCACGGCGGCCGCGAAGGGCCGCAGCTCGCGCGGGATGCCCGTGGGATCGAGCGCGAAGCCCCTGGTGCCCGCGCCCCCCTCGGCGACGCGATGGGATAGGTCGCCGAAGACCGCGACGGTGGGCACCCACCAGGCGCGGTCCGCGGCGGTCAGGGCCCGCCGGCCCGCCTCTCGCGCGGCGGCCAGCGCCTGCAACCGCGGCGCGCGCTGCCTGGCCTCCTGCACCAGCCAGTCGCGCAGCCGCTCGAAGCGCGCCGGATGGTCCACCACCTGCCGCAGCCAGCAGGCGTCCAGGTAGGGGAGCACGGTGGCGGGGACGGCATCCCGTGGCGCCAGCGGCGTCTCCAGGGGATGATCGAGCAGGGCGTTGACCACCACGGCAGCCTGCTCCGCCCGGGCGCTGGCCCGGATCAGCTCCGCCCGGCGCTGCGCCAGGCGCCCCTCCCAGCGCGGCAGCTCCGCCGGGCCGGCCACCCCCACGCGCCGGCGCATGCGCGCCAGCTCGCGCTGGGTCCGCGTCAGCTGCAGGTCGTCGCGACGGATCCGCACCGCCGTCCGCGCCTGCAGCAGATCGAGGTAGGCCGCGGCCACGGCGGCCATGGCGTCCAGGCGCTCGCCCTGCAGGCCGGCCTTGCGGGCCCGCTGACGCTGCTCCTGGATCCCCACCGCGGCGTGGGCGTCCTCCGAGTAGATCACCTGCGACAGGCGTCCACCCACCGACGCGGCCCGCTCGGGACGGCTGCCCAGGGCGGCCTCGGCACGGTCGCGGTCGATCTGCCGGACGCGCACGTCCAGGTCCAGCTGCGGCCAGAGGGACGACCTCGCCAGCGCGACCTCCTGCGCGCCGGCCGCGACCGCCGCACGACGGGCCAGCACGTCCGGCCGCACGCGGGCGGCCTCCCGCATGGCGCCGGCCAGGTCCAGCGTCTCCGCCCCCGGATCCGGCCCGGCGGCGACCAGTTCCACCTCCAGCCGCAGCGACCGCGGCAGGGCCAGGCCCAGCTCGCCGGCGGTGGCCTGGTTGACCAGGTGGTGGGCGCGGCCGGCGACGGCGGGCAGCAGCTCGGACGCCCCGGCGCCGGTCAGCAGCGCCTGGATGATCAGGGCGGCACGGCGCGCGAGCCGGCGCGGCTCGTCCTGACGGGCCAGGCCGGCCAGCACGCCGCGCTCCACGGCGAGGCGGCCGTCCAGGGCGTACGCGGGCAGGCCGCGCTCGCGCAGGGCGCCGACCAGCTGGTCCAGGGCCTCGCCGGTCAGGTGGCCGGCGAGCACGATCGCCGCGTCGGTCCCGCTGGCGATGCCCGCGACGGCGGCACCGGGATCGTCGGCCAGGAGCGGGACCCACTGCAGGGCGGGGTCGTCCTCGCGGGTCGCCGGGGTGTCCGGGTGTCCCGCCGCGGTGTCCGGGCGGTCCGGAGAGCCGCGGGCGAGCTCGGCGATCACCGGGGGTGCCAGGATCGCCAGCGAGCGGGCCGGGCCCAGCTCGCGCAGCAGGTCCAGCGGCCAGGAGAGCAGGGTCGGGTCGGTCAGCGCGTGCACGTCCGGGGCACCGGCAGCGGCGTCGGGGTCTCGCCCGGCGAGGGCCGGATCCAGGGCCCAGGGAGCCACCAGCGGCCGCGCGGGCCGCTCCGTCCGCGCCGCCGCGAGCGTCCCCACGCCGTGGCCCACGGCGACCACCAGGTCCACCCCGGGATGGTCCAGGGCACGGGAGAGCGCCGCCTGCGCGCGGGCGCGATCGAGCGGCGCGCCCACCACGGCCAGACGCTCGACGTGCACGGCGGCGGGGTCGTCCAGGAGCGCGTGCAGGGCGTCGCGCAGGGCGTCGGCGGCGGCCAGCACCGAGGGCGTGTGCGCGTCCAGGACCAGGCCGATGCGCACCGGGGCGGCGGCCCGCGTGGGAACCTCCGGTGATGGTGGCGCCGCGGACACGGCGGGATCCGGCCCGGCGGTGGCGATGGTGGCGAGGGCCGCGAGGCCCAGGCAGAGCGGGCGAAGCGTGACCACGTGACCTCCTCTCAGGCCTCGTCGACCTGGTCGAAGCGGATGCCCTCGAGCAGCGCGTAGAGCACGGGCACGACGCCCAGGGTCAGCACCGTGGCGAAGAGCAGCCCACAGATGATGGTGATGGCCAGGGACTCCCAGAGCGGTCCGCCGCCGAGATACAGCGGCAGCAGGCCGCCCACCGTGGTGCCGGTGGTCAGCAGGATGGGCCGCAGGCGCTGCTGGGCGGCGACGATCACGGCGTCGGCCGGGGCGCGCTGGTTCCCGGTGCGTTCGAGGCCGATGCGTTGCAAGAGGACGATGGCGTTGTTGATCACGATGCCGGCCAGCGAGATCACCCCCAGCAGGGTCATGAAGCCCAGCACGCCGTCCAGCAGCCAGAGGCCCGCCACCACGCCGATGAGCGCCAGCGGGATGGTCAGCAGGATGATCAGCGGCTGCTTGAAGTGGTCGAACTGCAGCACCAGCAGCAGCACGATCGCCAGGAAGGCCAGGGGCAGCCGGGCGTAGATGGACGCGTTGGCCTCCCGCGAGGCCTCCACCTCCCCGCCGTACTCGTGGCTGGTGCCGGGCCCGCAGTCCGCCACCGCGGCGGCGAGCGCCGGGTCGAGGCGCCCGGCGATGGCCGCGGCGGTGACGTCCCCGGTCAGGTGGGCGGAGACGGTGATGGTGCGGACGCGGTCGCGGCGGTGGATCACCGGCGGCTGCCACTGCAGCTGCAGGTCGGCCACCTGGCCGAGAGTGACCTGGCGGCCAGTGGCGCGGCCGCCGATCTCCAGGGTGGCCAGCCGGGCGAGGTCCAGCGCGCGGCCGGCGCCGGTGCGCAGCAGGACGGGGATGGGCTCGTCGGCGGCCCGGTACTCGGTCACCGCCAGGCCGTCGACGCCGGTGCGCAGGCCGAGGGCCACGTCGGCGCTGGTGACCCCCGCGCGCAGGGCGCGGTCCTGGTCCACGTCCACCACCAGGGTCTTGACGCGCGGGCCCCAGTCGTCGGTGATGTCGCGGGTGCCGGGCATGGCCCGCAGGCGATGGCGCACCGTGTCGGCCAGCGCGAAGAGGTGGCGGTCGCGATCGCTGGCGATGCGCACCGCCACCGGCGCGTCCACCGGCGGGCCGTAGCCCAGCGGCCGCACCACGGCGTGCACGCCGGGATGACGGTCCTCCAGCCAGCGCCGGAGCTCGGCGGCCGCGGCCAGGGCATCGTCGCGGTCGGTGAAGTTGAGCAGCAGCCTGGCCAGGTGCGGCCGGGGCGGATCCACCGCCGCGGGCAGGACGTAGCGCGGCGTGCCCCGGCCGATGAAGCTGATCCAGCTGGTGACGCCGCGGTCGCGCCCGGAGTCCACGCGCCAGCGCTCCCGCAGGTGCGATTCCAGGTCGCCCACCACCGCGGCGGTACGGTGCACGGGCGTCCCCTCGGGCAGGGTGAGGGTGGCGCGCAGGAAGGCGCGGTCGCTGGCCGGGAAGAAGATCACCGGGATGGAACGACCGAGCAGCACCGCGCCCACGCCCACCAGGGCGACGGCCGCCAGGGTGCGTCCGCGCCGGCGGAGCATCGCCAGCAGGACCTGCCGGTAGCGGCGGTAGAAGGGCGTCTGGAAGCTGTCGCCGCCGTCGGCGTGCTGCCGCCGCACGCGCAGGAAGAGCACGCACGCCAGCGGGATCAGGGTCTGCGACAGCAGCCAGGAGGCCAGCAGCGTGATGGCGACCACCTCGAAGAGGTGCGAGGTATACTCGCCGGTGCTCGACTCCGCGAGGTAGATGGGCAGGAAGGCGGCCGCGGTGGTGAGCGAGGAGACCAGCAGGGGCGAGCGGAGTTCCCGCGCGGCCGCGATGGCGGCGCGGGTGGCGGCCGTCCCCCGCTCCATCCGCACCATGATCGCCTCGGACATGACGATGGCGTTGTCCACCAGCAGGCCCAGGGCGATGATGAGCGAGGAGATCGAGATGGTGTTCAGGCTGATGTCGCCGAGCTTCATCACGGCCATGGCCGCCAGCATGGTCAGCGGGATCAGCGACGCCACCACCAGGCCGGTGCGCAGCCCCAGGAACACCAGCATCAGCACCATGACGATGCCCACCGCCTGCAGGAGGTTGCGGACGAACCGGTCCACGTTCTGCCGCACGCGGTCGGGCTGGAAGTAGACGGTGTCCAGCGTCACGCCGGCGGGCACCTCGCCGCGCAGGCGCTCGATCACCGCGTCGGTGCGCCGCCCCAGCTCCACGATGTTCCCGTCGGGATGCATGGAGACGCCGATGCCCACCGCGCGCTCGCCGCTGCTGCGCACCAGCACCGAGCGGGGCTCCGCGTAGCCCCGGCGGACGGTGGCCACGTCGCCGAGGGCCAGCGCCTCGCCGGTCTGAGGGTGCACGAGCACCGTGCGGCGGAGCTGGTCCAGGTTCTCCAGGTTGCCGGTGATGCGCAGGAGGATGCGTTCCTCGCCGGTGTCGATGGCGCCGGCCGGCGCCAGGACGTTGCGGCCGGCCAGCAGGGCCCGTAGCTGACGCGGCCGCAGGCCCACGGCCGCGAGCCGCGCCGGCTCGTACTCCACCCAGACGCGCTCCGGCTGCACGCCGTAGAGCTCCACCTTGGCCACGTCCGCGACCCTCAGCAGGCGGTCGCGCGCGGTCTCGGCGATGGCCTCGAGGTCGCGTGGCGCGAGGTCGCGGCCGGCCACGGTGTAGATGATGCCGAAGACGTCGCCGAACTCGTCGTCCACGAACGGGCCGCGCGCGCCGCGGGGCAGGTCGGCGCCGAGGCGCTCCAGCTTGCGCCGGAGCGCGTCGAAGATCGGACGCATCTCGGTGTAACGGTCCTGGAATTCCACGTAGATCAGGGACGATCCCTGCCGCGACTCGCTGCGGATCTCCTCCAGCTCGGGGATCTGCTGGATGCGCTCGGCCACCGGATCGGTGATCAGCCGCTCCACCTGCTCGGGCGTGGCTCCCGGCAGCAGCGTGCGCACCACCGCGGTGCGGATGGTGAAGCCCGGGTCCTCGGCCTGGGGCAGCGTCCGGTACGACCACACCCCCAGCGCGGCGAGGAGCACCAGGGCGGTGCCGGTGACGTGACGGCGCGTGATGGCCAGACGCGTCATGGTCGCGGGCCTCGATCACCGGGGCGGCCGGTCATGGCACCGGGCGCTGGCGTGGCCGCACCCGCTGGCCATCCTCGATGTCGGCCAGGCCGGCCGCGACCACCCGCTCGCCGGGCTGCACACCGGCGTGGATCTCGATCTCGCGGCCCCGCAGCGCCCCCACCCGCACGTCCCGGCGCTCGACCGTGCTCACGGAGTCGCCCGGGGTCGCGGCCAGGACGTAGACGTGGCGACCGTCGCCGTCCTCCCCCACGGCGGCGGCAGGAACCAGCACGGTCGCCTGATCGGCGTCCGCCAGCACCAGCGTCACCTCGGCGGTCATGCCCGGGCGCAGGTCCGGCGCGGGCGGCAGCGCCACGGTGACCGGGTAGGTGGTGGCGAAGCCGGCAGCAGCCACGCCCACCTCCGCGACCTCGCCGGCGAGCGTGTCCGCCAGGGCGGACACCGCGACGGTGGCGGCCTGGCCCCGGCCCAGGCGGTTCACGACGTCCGCCGGGACCGCCAGATGCACCTCGAGGCGGCCCCGCGCCGTCAGCAGGACGGCTGGCCGGCCCGGTGCGACCATGGCGCCCACGTCCACGGGCACCGCCACCACCTCGGCGGCGTAGGGTGCGTGGAGCCGCGTGTCGGCGAGCTGGCGCCGGGCGAGCCGGTGGCGCTGGCGGGCGGCCTGCCAGCGCGCGCGGGCAGCCTCGTACGAGGCCTCGGCGGCCTCGAGATCCTGCTCGCTGGCGTTGCCGTGCTCCCACAGGGCCTGCAACCGGCGGTACCGCTGCTCGGCGTTCTCCCGGGCCGCCTCGGCAGCGGACACGGCAGCGGCGGCCTCCTGCTCCTGCAGGTGGTGATCGCCCGCGTCCAGCGTGCCCAGCAACTCGCCGGCACGCACCGGCTCGCCGACCCGGACGAGCACGCTGTCCACGCGCCCGGCGACCTCGAAGGCCAGCGCGGTGGCGGTATCGGCCTGGACCACGCCGCTGTAGCGGCGGACGGTGGGCTCGCCGGCCGGTCGCGCCTCCTCCCAGAGGATCACGGCGGGTCGCGGAGCCGGCGGCGGCGGATCCTCGCCGCAACCGGCTCCCAGCAGGCCGCTCAGCAGCAGGCCGGTCAGCGAGACCAGCAGCACCGTCCGGACAGCGGTCCGTTCCACCGTGGCCTACTTCTCCAGCAGGAAGCTGATCTTCGCGTTGATGCGGTAGTTCGTGATCTTGCCGTCCTCCACGTCGGCCTGCAGGTCCTTGATGTAGATGGACTTGATGTTGCGGACGCTCTGCTGCGCCGCGCCGAGCGCCTGCTCGGCCGCGTCCTCCCACCCCTTGGGCGACTGGGCGAGGATCTCGATCACCTTGACGATGGCCATGATGCCTCTCCTTTCATCTGCTCGAGGATCCGACTCTGCCGACTCTGCTCTGAACCTTAGCGTCGAACCCGGGGACCGAAATGGGGCCTCGTCCCAGACCGGCCACCGCGAACCGCCCTTACGGTGGGATGGCACGCGATCCGAGAACCCGGTCCCGCACCGTGGCGGAGCACCGGCTGGAGAAAGGACGGCACCATGTTCCTGGTCGACCTCGTTTTCGCCCTGCTGTTCGCCTTCCTCGTCGCCGCGGTGCTGGCCGGCCTCTTCGGCTGGCGCCACCCCGCGCGCCGCGAGGAGGACACGGCCTTGCCAGGCGCCATCTTCCTGTTCTTCCTGCTCTTCTTCCTGATCTGGGCCGGCGGCGCCTGGATCGGACCCTTCGGCCCGTTGCTGTGGGCCAGCGCCTGGCTGCCGTTTTTGGTGGTGGGCCTGATCATCGGCCTGGTGATCCTGGCGGTGGCCGAGCCGCGGCGGCCGCGCCGGCCCGTCCCCCGCGAACCCATCGACGAGGAGCGTCTCTCTCGCGGCGCCATGATCTACGGGGCGTTCTTCTGGATCCTGCTGCTGATCCTGCTGATCGCCATCGTGGTCGCCTACGTGGACTAGGGGCGAACCCCGACGCGGGAATGGGACGCCCCCCGATCGACGGCCGCGCGGGCGCGCGCGATCTTCGGGGCGTCCCCCAACCCCCGGAATCCTGCGGGTCCTTACCCTCATGACCGCCGCCCGAGCCGCGGCGAGGAGAGATACCATGGCCACGGCATTCCACCGCGATCCCCACGAGCGTTCCGGACTCCAGGTCGAGCCCCCCACGCGCCGCATGTCCAGCCGTCCGCCGGCCAACCGTCCCACGGTGCTGATCGTGGAGGACGAGCCCCACCTGACGCTGCTCTACGAGACCGAACTGCGCCGCGAGGGCTTCGACACCCTCACCGCCGGCGATGGTCGCAGTTGCCTGGACAACCTGCTGAGCATGGAGATCGACCTGGTGATCCTGGACCTGCGCATGCCGGGGATGGACGGCATCGACCTGCTCGCGCGCATCCGCGGTCTGGATCGCACCATCCCCGTGCTCATCAACACGGCCTACTCGGAGTACGCCAACAACTACCTGACCTGGGCCGCGGACGACTTCGTGGTCAAGTCCTCGGACGTCGGCGAGCTGGTCTCCCGTTGCCGGCGACTGGTCGCGCGGGTCCAGGGCTGAGCCGCTTCCCGGGGGCGCCACGGCCGGGATCCGGCGCGGCGCCCCCGTTCGCGGTTCCCCCGCCGCCCCTGTCCGCCCCCGCGTCTGCCCGGTCATCCGCTCTTCGCCCCCCGCCATCCACTGTGCTAGACTGACGCCGTCGTCCCTGCGACCGCCCCTGGCTGCAACCTGGCGGGGCAAGGCCGCGTAGACGCGGGGGGACGCCCCCTTCACCGCCCGAGGTCCTGATGATCCGCTTCTTCGTCGACCATCCCGTGGCCACCTGGATGCTCTTCGCCGCCTTGATGGTGTGCGGCCTGTACGCGGTGCCGCGGCTGGACATCGAGGCCATGCCCGAGACGGAGCTGCCCCGGCTCACGGTCTTCACCCGCTGGAACGGCGCCAGCCCCTCCGCCATCCAGCGCTCCATCACCCTGCCGGTGGAGGAGGCGGCCGCCCAGTGCCGCGGCGTCGAGGAGCTCGAATCCACCAGCCGTCACGGCCAGTCCACCGTGGAGATCAGCTACCAGCGCGACATCGACATCGAGTTCGCCCGCCTCGAGCTGAACGAGCAGCTGGGCAACGTGCGCCGCAACCTGCCACGGCAGGCGAGCCAGCCGGTGGTGGTGCCCGAGGTGCCCGAGGCGATGCAGGCCGAGGAGTTCTTCACCGTCAACCTGGCCTCCCCCCTGGAGGCCAACGAGCTGCGCGAGCGGGCCGAGGACTGGGTGCTGCCCCGGTTCCTGGCCATCGAGGGCGTGGCCGACGCCGAGCTGCAGGGCGGCGCCCTGCCGCTGCTGAAGGTGAACCTGGACCTCGAGCGGCTCGAGCGCCACGGCCTGACCGCCGACCAGGTCTTCGACCGCGTCGACGCCCGGGACGACATCGTCCCCGCCGGCGCCGTGCGGATCCGCGGCCAGGAGCTGACGGTGACGGTCCAGGACTCGGTCACCGTCGACATGCTCGCCCGGACCGTCCTGGCCAGCCGCGGCGGCCAGGCCATCCGCCTCGCCCACGTCGCGGACATCGAGCGGGGTTTCGAGGACGTCACCTTCTTCCGCCGCACCAACGGCGAGAACGTGATCACCCTGCGGGTGACCAAGCGCAGCGGCGAGAACTCCGTGGCCGTCAGCCAGCGCCTGCGCGGCGCCATCCCGGACATCCAGGCGGACATGCCGTTTCCGGTCCACATGGACGTGGATCAGGACGAGGGCGAGGAGCTGCGCGAGAAGCTGGTCGAGCTGGTGGTCCGCTCGCTGGTCATCCTGGGCCTGCTGTTCATCCTGCTGGCCATCGCCCTGCAGCGGATCCGCCTGGTGGGCATCGTGATCAGCAGCATCGTCTTCGCCCTGGTGATCTGCCTGAGCCTGTTCTACTTCTTCGGCATCTCGGTGAACTTCATCACCATCAGCGGCCTGACCATCTGCTTCGGCATGCTGCTGGACAACAGCATCCTGGTGCTGGACTCGGTGCATCGGCACCTCACCGAACGCCGCCGCGGCACGCCCCACGACGCCCTGGTCCGCGGCACCCGCGAGGTGGCCTTCCCCATCATCTCGACCACGCTGACCACCGTGATCGCCTTCCTCAGCTTCGTCTACATGACCGGTCGGCTCGCGCTGACCTACGTGCCGCTGGCGGTGAGCGTGGCCTTCGCCATGGCCGCCTCCATCTTCGTGGCCTTCTGCTGGATGCCGGTGGCGCTGCGCGGGACGGCCGAGCGCGAATCCCGGCGCGAGGCGAGGGCCGACACCGGCCCGGGCGGCTGGCGTCTGCTGGGCATCTGGGCAGGGACGGTGGTGGTGCTGACCGTCGCGGTGGCGGGCCTGTACCTCGCCTTCAAGGGCGTGCGGCCCACCGAGGCGCTGCTGCCCTGGCTGGGCGGCAGCGCGGCGCTGGTCATCGCCGTCGGCGTGTTCGTCAGCTTCGTCGACCGCATCACCTGGATGCACGCCCGCTTCTGGCCCTATCCGGTGCTGGTGGTGCTGCTGCTGTTCTACGGCACCTGGTGGGCCTACGACACCAGGGTGATCAAGGGCGGCTGGTGGCAGCCGCGCAGCCAGGAGGAGCTGATCGTCTACCTCTCGCGCCCGGTGGGCACGGACGTCAAGCTGGCCTCGGAGACCATGCGGCTCTTCGAGTCCGAGCTGCTGCCCTTGCCCGCGGACGTGAAGATGTCGGTGCAATGCTGGGCCAACAACGCCTACATGCGGGTGGAGTTCGAGACCGAGGAGGTGCGCTACTCCGCCTATCCGGAGATGTTCCGCAACCGCCTGATCCTGCTGGCCGAGGAGCTGGGCGGCATGTTCATCTACATCGGCGGCTTCGGCGACCCCTACTTCAAGGGCGGCCGCGGCGGCGTGATGAGCAACTCCACCATCCTGCTGACCGGCTACAACAGCAAGGAGCTCGAGTCGCTGTCGGACGGCATCGTCGCCCGCCTGGACCGCAACCGCCGCGCCCGCAACGTGCGCCTCTCCAGCGGCCGCGACTTCGAGCGCTCCGGCACCGACGAGACCCTCATCCTCATCGACCGCGAGGCCCTCGCCCGCCACCGCCTGTCCATGGCCGAGGTCCTCGGCCACCTGCGCCGCCTGCTGGGCGTGGACACGCCCTGGAACATGACCATCGAGGGCGAGAACAAGCAGATCCAGCTCAACTTCGCCGAGGCCAGCACCATCCAGTACGACGCCGTGCTGGCCAAGACCCTCACCACCAGCCGCGGCGAGCGCCTGCGCCTCAGCGAGCTGATCTCGCTGGAGACCCGGCCCGAGCTGACGGCCATCACGCGCAAGGACCAGCGCTATGCCCAGCGCATCAACTGGGAGTACATCGGCACCGATCGCATGAAGCAGGCCTTCATCAAGGACCTCGTCGACGGCCTGGAACTGCCCTACGGCTTCACCGCCGAGGACCTCTCCGGCGAGCAGATCACGGAGGAGGAGGAGGAGGAACTGGGCCGCACCCTCTGGCTGACCGCCCTCTTCATCCTCATGACCCTGGCCGCCCTGACCGAGAGCTTCTTCCTGCCCCTGCTCCTGATGGCCGCGGTGCCCATGGCCCTGGTCGGGGTGGTGGGCGTCTTCTGGGCCGCCGGCGCCACCTTCGACAGCGCGGCGCAGATCGGCCTGGTGCTCATGTTCGGCATCGTGGTCAACAACGCCATCCTGCTGATCAACCGGTACCGCCTGATGGTCCGCGAGCTGGTGGACGACCTCGGCCTGCGCGGCCAGGGCGTGCCGGACAAGGCCCGGCTGGGCGGCCTCGACCTCTGGCGCCTGGAGGCCCGGCAGCGGTACGACCTGCTGCGGCGGGCCATCGTGGAGGGGACCCGCATCCAGATGCGCTCGATCCTCCTGGCCAGCGGCACCACCATCGCCGGGCTGTTGCCCCTGCTCTACGAGCACGAGACCGCCGGCGGCGACGCTGGCAAGGACATCTGGGAGAACCTGGCCCTCGCCTCGGTGGGCGGCCTGGCCAGCAGCACGGTCCTGATCCTGATGGCCATGCCGGCCCTGTACTGGGCCTTCACGCGGCTGGGGTGGTCGTTGCGGCGCCTGGTGGCCGCCACGGCACGCGCGTTCCGCCGCCTGGGAGCGCGGCACCAGCCGCAGAGCGGCTGATCCGGCGTTCCCCCGCGTCTGGCGATTCTTCCTGGTATCTCATCGCGAACCGTTATCTTGGAGACCATGAACGAACCCGGACTCTTCCCCCGCGCCGGCACCGGCGACCCCCAGGAGCAGCTCCGCGCCCTGCGCCGGCAGCTCCATGCCCATCCCGAGCTGAGCGGCCAGGAGGCCGGCACCGCCGCCCTGCTGCGCGAGTTCCTGGTGGAGTGCAATCCCCGCCGCATCCTCGACGGCCTGGGCGGGCATGGCCTGGCCGCCGTCTTCGCACCGCCCGACGAGGCCCCCGGCCCGGTGGTGATGCTGCGGGCGGAGCTCGATGCCCTGCCCATCCAGGAGCGAGGCACGGCCCCGCATGCCTCCGGCCGCGAGGGCGTCGCCCATCTCTGCGGCCACGACGGCCACATGGCCATGCTCTGCGGCGTGGCCGTCGCCCTGCGCGACCGGCCGCCGCGGCGCGGCCGCGTGGTGCTGCTCTTCCAGCCGGCGGAGGAGACCGGCGAGGGCGCGCACCGCGTCGTGGACGATCCGCGCTGGGACCCGCTGGGCGTCGACTACGCCTTCGCCATCCACAACCTGCCCCGCCATCCCCTGGGCCAGGTGCTCCTGCGCGATGGCGCCTTCACCGCAGGCAGCGTGGGGCTGATCGCCCGGTTGCGTGGGCGCACCGCCCACGCCGCGTATCCCGAGCAGGGGCTCAGCCCCGCGGGCGCCATGTCCCGGCTCGTGCCGGGGCTGGCCGCCCTGCCGGCGGCCCTGGAACGGCGGGGCGACCTCGCCCTGGTCACCGTGGTCCACGCCCGCCTCGGCGACGTGGCCTTCGGCACCACGCCGGGCGAGGCGGCCGTGATGGCCACCCTGCGCGCCGACAGCGAGGAGGTCCTGGCCGAGATGCGCGAGCGCGCCGTGGCGCTGGCGCGGACCGAGGCCGAGCGCGACGGGCTGAGCTGCACGTTCGAATGGGTGGAGGAATTCCCGGTCACCGAGAACGACGCGGTGGCCGTCGCCGCCGCCGAGCAGGCGGCCCGCGCCTGCGAACTGGAGGTCAGCGCCCCCGCCGAGAGCCCGTTCCGCTGGTCCGAGGACTTCGGCTGGTTCACGCGGTCGTGCCCCGGCGCCCTGATCGGCCTGGGCTCGGGCGTGGAACAACCGGTGCTCCACGCCCCGGACTACGACTTCCCCGACCCGCTGCTCCCCGTGGGCGTGCGCTTCTGGGAGGCCCTGCTCGCCGGGCTGGACGTCCGCTAGGCCAGGAACTCGCGCACCACGCGGCAGAAGCGGTGCGTGCCCTCCTCGATGCGCTCGGGTGGCATGCAGCTGAAGTTCAGCCGCGCGGTGTTGTCGTGGCCGGTGTCGGGGAAGAACGCCCCGCCAGGGACGAACGCCACGTCCTGCTCGAGGCACTTCTGCAGCAGCTCGCGGCTGTCGACCGGCGGCGGGAACGTCACCCAGAGGAACAGGCCGCCCTCCGGCCGCGTGAAGGTCACTCCCCCGGGCAGCTCCGCCTCCAGGATGCCCATCATCAGGTCGCGGCGCTCGCGGTAGACGTCGATCACGCGGCCGATGTTGTCGTCCAGGCCGTACCGGTCCAGGTAGGTGGCGACCTGGCGCTGCACCAGCGTGCTGGTGTGCAGGTCGGCGCCCTGCTTGACCATGACGTAACGGCTGAAGAGATCCGGCGGCGCGGCGAGCCAGGCGCAGCGCAGGCCCGGGCAGAAGGTCTTGGAGAAGGTCCCCAGGAAGACCACCAGCTCGTGCTCGTCCAGGGCCTGCAGCGCGGGCAGCGGTTCGCCCTCGAAGCGCAGCTCGGCGTAGGGGCTGTCCTCGATCACCGGCACCGCGAAGCGCGCGGCCAGCTCGAGCAGCGCCTGGCGCCGCGCCACCGACCAGGTGCGGCCGCTGGGGTTCTGGAAATCCGGGATGGCGTAGATGAACCGCACGTTGGGCAGATCGGTCAGCGCCTGCTCGAGCGAGCCGGGGACCATGCCCTCGTCATCGGTGGCCACCTCCACCATGCGGGGGCCATAGGCGCGGAAGGCGTTGATGGCGCCCAGATAGGTGGGGCTCTCGCAGAGCACCACGTCGCCCGGGTCGAGGAAGATCTTGCCGGAGAGGTCCAGGCCCTGCTGCGAGCCGCTGGTGATCATGATCTGATCGGCGGTCACGCGGGTCTGCTGCTTGAGGTTCATGCGTTCGGCGATGTGGTGGCGCAGGGTGGGGTCGCCCTCGGTGGTGGAGTACTGCAGCACCTTGCAGCCCTCGGTCTCGAGGATCCGCCGGGTGACCTCGGCCATCTCCCGGGCCGGGAAGAGCTCGGCCGCCGGCAGGCCGCCGGCGAAGGAGATCACCTCCGGGCGCTGGGTCAGCTTGAGCAGCTCGCGGATCTCCGATGCTTTCAGGAACTGCATGCGGCTGGCGAGTTTACGCGAGGGCGTGGCCATGAGAGCACCACCTTCCGGGCTGGGGTCGCGAGGTCGTCGAACCAGGATTCAATCATGGCTTTTCGATATCGGAAAGTAAAGCCGGGGCGGTGCGAAAGCAGGCAAGAGGATCGTTGGCAACCGATTATCGAGGTGCTATGGTTGTCACGCCGCCACCGGCTGCTGCCTGCAAACCCCTCCATTTTCGCCACGAGAGGATGGTGTCCATGACCTCGCTTGCGACCTTTGCCGGCTCGAGCGTTGGCAAGAAGGTCCTGGTCGCGGTCACGGGCCTGATGCTGTTCGGGTTCGTGATCGTTCACCTGATCGGGAACTTCACCGCGCTGATTCCCGACGGGGGCAAGGCCTTCAACGAGTACGCCCACTTCCTCGAGAACGTCGCCCACGGCTGGCTGATCATCGCCTTCGAGATCGGCCTGATCGCCGCGTTCCTCATCCACATGATCTACGCGATCACCTCGGCGTTGATCGACAGGAGCAGGGCGCGGCCGGACAAGTACGCGCTGGTGCGCGACGCCGGCGGCAAGAGCCGCAAGTCCCTGGCCTCACGGAGCATGATCATCACCGGGCCGATCATCATCGTGTTCGTGGTCCTGCACGTGAACATGTTCAAGTTCGCCGACCATCCCATGATCACCGTGCACGGGACGCAGATGAAGGACATCTACGCGGTGATGGTCGAGGCCTTCAAGAACCCCTGGATCATGGTGGGCTACATGGCGGTGATGGCGCTGCTCGGCATGCACCTCTGGCATGGCGTCTGGAGCGCGTTCCAGTCGCTGGGCTGGAACAGCGACCGTCACATCACCCTGCTGACCCGCATCTCCTGGATCGCGGCCGTGGTCCTGGGCGCGGGCTTCCTGCTGCTGCCGCCGTACATCTACTTCTTCGCCGCCATGCCGGGAGGTCAATGATGAGCAAGGTCGAGCTCGATCCCAGGATTCCCGGCGGTCCCCTGGCCGAGAAGTGGGACCGTCACGAGATGGATGCCGGGCTGGTGGCGCCCGCGAATCGCCGCAAGTTCACCGTGATCGTCGTGGGGACCGGCCTGGCCGGAGGCGGGGCGGCCGCCACGCTCGGCGAGCTGGGCTTCAACGTCCTCAACTTCTGCATCAACGACACCTCGCGCCGCGCCCACTCGGTGGCCGCCCAGGGCGGGATCAACGCCGCCAAGAACTACCAGAACGACGGCGACAGCATCCAGCGCCTGTTCTACGACACCATCAAGGGCGGCGACTACCGCTCCCGCGAGGCCAACGTCTACCGCCTGGCCCAGCTGTCCACCGAGATCATGGACCAGTGCGTGGCCATGGGCGTGCCCTTCGCCCGCGAGTATGGCGGTACGCTGGCCAACCGCTCCTTCGGCGGCGTGCAGGTCAGCCGCACGTTCTACGCCCGTGGCCAGACCGGCCAGCAGCTGCTGCTCGGGGTCTACAGCGCGCTCTCGCGCCAGGTCGATGCGGGCACCGTGAAGATGTTCCCGCGTCACGAGATGCTGGATCTGGTGCTCGAGAATGGCCGGGCGGTGGGCGTCATCTGCCGTGACCTGATCAGCGGCGAGCTCGAGCGCTTCGCCGCCGACGCGGTGGTCCTGGCCACCGGCGGCTACTCGCCGGTGTACTTCCTGTCCACCAACGCGGTGAACTGCAACACCACCGCCATCTGGCGGGCCTACAAGCGGGGCGCGCTCTTCGCCAATCCCTGCTTCACGCAGATCCACCCCACGGCCATCCCCCAGGCCGGCGAGTACCAGAGCAAGCTGACCTTGATGAGCGAGTCGCTGCGCAACGACGGCCGCGTCTGGGTGCCGAAGGAGCCAGGCGACAAGCGCAAGGCCACGGACATCCCCGAGGACGAGCGCGACTACTTCCTCGAGCGCCGTTACCCGGCCTTCGGCAACCTGGTGCCGCGCGACATCGCCGCCCGGGCCGCCAAGAAGGAGTGCGATGCGGGCAAGGGCGTGGGCAAGACCGGCTACGCGGTCTACCTGGACTTCGCCGATGCCATCGCGCGCCTGGGCGAGGACGTGGTGCGCGATCGCTACGGCAACCTCTTCGCCATGTACGAGGAGATCACCGGCGACGACCCCTACCACACCCCCATGCGCATCTACCCCGCGCCCCACTACACCATGGGCGGCCTGTGGGTGGACTACGACCTCATGTCCACCATCCCGGGCCTCTTCGTGGCCGGCGAGGCGAACTTCTCCGACCACGGCGCCAATCGCCTCGGCGCCAGCGCCCTGATGCAGGGCCTGGCCGACGGCTACTTCGTGGTGCCGCGGGTGGTGGCCAGCTACCTCGCCCGCGCCGGCAACAGCACGGCGAAGGTCGAGGACCAGCCCTTCCAGGCCACCGAGAACGAGGTGCGCGAACGCTACGACACGCTCCTGAAGATCCAGGGCGACAAGACCGTCCGCGACTACTGGTGGGAACTGGGCCGCGTGATGTGGGACAAGGTGGGCATGTCGCGCAACGAGGAGGGCCTGCTCGAGGCCATCGACCACATCCAGAAGCTGCGCCAGGAGTACTGGCGGAACGTCAAGGTGCCGGGCAACGCCGCGGACCTGAACAAGCAGCTGGAGATGGCTGGCCGGGTGGCGGACTTCCTGGAGCTGGGCGAGCTCATGGCGCGCGACGCGCTCATGCGCGAGGAATCCTGCGGCGGCCACTTCCGCGAGGAGTACCAGACCGAGGAAGGCGAGGCCCTGCGTGACGACAAGAAGTTCACGTTCGTCTCCGCGTGGGAATACACCGGCGAGGACCAGGAGCCGGCGCTCCACAAGGAGGAACTGGTGTTCGAGAACGTCGAGCTGAAGACCCGAAGCTACAAGTGAGGAGGTGGCCCCGATGAGCAAGACCGTCCACCTGAAGATCTGGCGCCAGACCCACGGTGAGAAGCAGGGCCGCTTCGTCACCTACACCGTCGGCGACGTCCTCGACGAGATGTCCCTCCTCGAGGTGCTCGACATCCTCAACGAGGACCTGGTCCGCAAGGGCGAGGAGCCGGTGGAGTTCGACAGCGATTGCCGCGAGGGGATCTGCGGCACCTGCGGCCTGGTGATCAAGGGCGTGGCCCACGGGCCGGAGGCGGCCACCACCACCTGCGAGATCCGCATGCGGCGGTTCGCGGACGACGAGACCATCACGGTCGAGCCGTTCCGGGCGGGCCCGTTCCCGGTGCTCAAGGACCTGGTGATCGACCGCACGCCGTTCGATCGCATCCAGCAGGCGGGAGGCTTCGTCTCGGCCAACGTGGGCTCCGCGCCCGATGGCAACGCCGTGCCCATCCCCAAGCCGGACGCGGACAAGGCCATGGACGCCGCCGTCTGCATCGGCTGCGGCGCCTGCGTGGCGTCCTGCCCCAACGCCTCGGCCGCCCTGTTCGTCGGGGCCAAGATCGCCCAGTTCGCCCGGCTGCCCCAGGGCGAGCCCGAGCGCAAGCGGCGGGCCCTGAGGATGGTCTCGGTCATGGACGCCGAGGGGTTCGGCAACTGCTCCAACCACGGCGAGTGCGAGGCGGTGTGCCCGAAGGAGATCTCCATCGAGACCATCGCCGTGATGCGCCGGGAGTACCTGCGGGCGGCGATCGGCGGCGGCAAGAAGTAGCCGCGGCCGACGGTCCGTTCTGTCCAGGCCAGGCGGCCCGTCCCCACCGGGGGCGGGCCGCCCGCGCCTGGGGGCCGGTCAGCGGCCGCCGCCGGCGCGCTGCTGGCGGAGCTGCTGACGGGCGCGCTGGAGGTTCTGCAGGGCGGCCCCGTCCGTGGGATCGAGGGCCCGGACGCGCTCGAAAGACTCGATGGCGCCGGCGAGGTCGCCCTGGCCGGCGAGCGCCGCGCCCAGGGTGTTCCAGGCCTGGGCGTCGCCCGGACGCGCGTCGAGGACCGGGCGCAGGAGTTCCTCCGCCCGCTCGGGCCGGCCGAGCTGCACCAGGGTGCCGGCCAGATTGCGGGCCACCACGTGATCGTCGGGGCGCAGGTCCAGGGCGCGCTGCTGCCAGCGCAGCGCGTCCTCGGGCCGCCGCGCCTGGGCCATGACGTCGCCCATGAGGCGCACGGCCTCGGCGCTCTGCGGATTGGCCCGCAGGGCCCGGTTCAACGCCGCCACGGCGGCGGCAAGGTCGCCCGCGGCGCGGTGCTCATCGGCGGCCGCGACGTGGGTGGCGGCGGTGATGTCGGCCAGGTTGAGCCGCTGCGTGCGGTCCGCGGTGGCGAGCACGCCGTCGGGCACCGCGGCGGTGAGCAGGGGCGCCGGCGATCGGGCCACGTCGGCGATGAGCGGCGCCAGGGCGGCGGCCCGATCGCGGCCGTCCCGCGCCTCGCGGGTGAGGTAGGAGAGGCGGGGATGGTCGTCCCGCAGCGGGTCGCCGCCGGCGGCCAGCTCGGCCACCGCGTCAGGGCCGCCGAGGAAGCCGCCGAGCAACGGGCCCAGCCGGTCGAGATGGAACTCCGCGCCGCCCCACTGGCTGTAGGCGAGGTCGTCCCGCAGATGGGGCTCGGCCTGCGCGCGGGCGAGGCGGACGGGGTCCAGCTCCCAGCCGCCACCGATCAGGAGCAGTTCGGCCGTGTTGTACCATAGCAGGCTGCGGGGGAAGACCTCCCGGAAGGTGGCCAGGATGCTGCGCAGGGAGGGCTCATCCAGGAAGGGCAGCGGCACGAACTGGGAGACCACGCCGCCCGGGGCCAGCCGCTCGCGGAGCGCCGCGTAGAACTCCCGGGTGTAGAAGGTCTCCGCGCCGGGCCGGAAGGTCTGGCCGATCTCGATGGAGACCAGGTCCCAGCCGCCCGGGCCGTGGACCACGTGGTGGCGGCCGTCCTCGGCGATGGTGCGGACCCGGGGATCTTCCAGCCAGTCGGCGCCGAAGTGCCGGGCGATGAAGGGGAACAGGGCGGGCTCGATGTCCACCACGTCGAGCTGCTCGACCTCGTGCATGAGGAAGCGGCTGGCGGTCTGGCCCACGCCGGCGCCGACCACGCAGACCCGCCGCGGGTCGGGGTGCAGGAGCGCGGGCACGTGGGCGGCCACGATCTGGTGGTTGCGCGCGTCGCGGCCCTGCCAAAGGCGGTCGATCTGCAGGACCAGGTGGTCGCCGCGGCGGACGGCCGCCAGGTTGGCGGCGCGGCCCTCCTGCCAGGCGACCAGCTGGTCGCGCGGGGCGAGGTAGTCGGCGGGCAGGCGGACGTCGCTCAGCAGCGGGACGGCCAGCCAGCCCAGCACCAGGACGGCGGCGGCGATCAGGCGCGGGCGGCGGGAGCCGGCGCGCGGCAGGGCGAGCAGGGCGGCGAGGGCGCCGCCGAGCGCCAGGCCGCCGGTGATCAGCAGCGAGCGATGCAGGCCCAGGCCCGGCAGCAGGACGAATCCGGCGAGCAGCGAGCCCACGATGCCGCCGGCGGTGTTCAGGGCGGTGAGCCGGCCGAGATCCAGGCCCACCAGCTGCGGCGTGCGCGCCACCAGGCGCATGGCCGTCGGCAGGCAGGCGCCCGCGAAGACCGCCGGCGGCAGCAGCGTGATCAGGTAGGCCCACGCCTGCCCCCGCAACGCCTCCCAGAACGACACCGGCAACAGCGGCATGAGCACCGCGCTGATGGCGGCCAGGCCCATGAACACGCCCAGCAGCAGGGCGGGGTCGCGAGCGCGGTCGGCCAGGCGCCCGGCCAGCCAGCTGCCGATGACGATGCCCACCAGCACCACGGTCAGCGTGATGGTCCAGGTGTGGACGGTGTCGTGGACCAGGAGCGTGAGGAATCGCGACCAGAGCACCTCGCCGGCCAGGGCGGTCAGGCCCACCAGGGCGAAGAGGCCGGCCACCAGCGAGGCGCGGCCGGCGCGAGGTGGGGCATCCTCCGGCCCCCCCCGGGGGGCCCTCGCCCCCGCCTCCACGGTGGCGGTGGTCGCCGCGGTGGCGACCGGGGCGGCGGTGGCGGCCGGAGCAGCGCCGGTGGTCGCCACGTCCTGCGGCCCCGGCAATCGCAGCGCCAGGATCCCCAGCCCCGCCGCCAGGTTGCAGGCCGCCGCCACCAGCGCCGTCGCCCAGAGCCCCAGCTGCGGCATGAGCACGAATCCCGCCAGCGCGCAGCCGGCCGCCGCGCCCAGGGTGTTCAGGGCGTAGAGCCAGGCCACCGTGCCGGCCAGCCGCCCGGGCATCACGGCGAACTGCCGGGCCAGCAGCGGCAGGGTGCCGCCCATGAGGATGGTGGGCGGCAGCAGCACCACGGCGATGAGCAGGGTGCGGACCAGGCCCAGCGCCCAGGCCTGGCCGACGAGTTCGCGGTAGATGCCGCCGTAGAGCGCGTCGAGGGGGCCGAAGGCGAGGGTGGCCAGCAGGCCGAGGGCGGCGAGGGACAGCTCGAGCCAGGCGTAGACCCGCAGCGGGCGGACCAGCCGCGGCGACCAGCGCCCCAGGAGCCAGGCGCCCAGGGCCAGGCCGCCGAAGAACACCGCGAGCACCGTGCTCAGCGCGGGCGTGGCCGCACCCGTCACCAGGGCGGCCTTCTTGATCCAGACCAGCTCGAAGATCAGGCCGGCGGCGCCCGAGAGGGCGATGCAGAGCAGGACCAGGACTCGGGTCATCAGGCGTCCGGACGGTTGAATGGCGAGCTGGGGCGCGAACATTCCGCCCCGATGGTATCACCGCGCGCCGGCGGCGGCCACCGCGATGGCGGGCGGCGCGATGGCGGCGTCGCCGAGGTCGTCCCTTTGCAGCGGTGCCGGCCGGTGGTATCAATGAGCTGGACGTGCAGGCCGTCGTCCCCCCGGCCGCAGGTCCGGGAGATCATGACCGCAACCAGCCAGCCGTCACCGGACGAGCGTTCCGAGCGCCGCCGCGCCATCCTCGCGGCGGCCACGCGCCTGTTCGCCGAACGCGGCTTCCGGCCCACCACCATGCAGGCCGTCGCCCAGGCGGCCGGCGTCTCGGTGGGTTACCTCTACAAGCATTTCGATGGCAAGGACGCCATGCTGGCCGCCATCCTCGACTGGCACCTCGAGCGCATGGACCAGCTCATCGCCGAGGTGCAGGGCCGCCGCCTGGCGCCGCTGGCGGAGCTGCGCGGAACCCTCGAGGCCATCTGCGACCACTTCGACGCGCACCGCGACTTCATGCGCGTCTACCACGACAACCTCGAGCTCGCCGTGCTGCAGGCGGAGGACCGCCGGCACGGGCATCACCGGCAACTCGCCGACCTGCTGGAGCGGGCCCGCGCGGCCGGCGAGATCGCCGAGACCGACGTCGAGCTGCTCGCCAGCGCGGTGCATGGCGCCTCCCGCGAGCTGTTCCTGACCCTGGCCGACCGGCCGGAGGCCGCTCCCTTCTCCATCCTCCCGGGCCACATCTTCCGGCTGCTGATCGACCCCCTGCGCCCCTGATCTTCCCGTCTCGTGTCGCGAGATTCTCCTTGCGCGGGCGCCCGTGAACACGTATTCATGAACCCATGTTCATGAACAGGCATTCACGGGCGGCCGGGGTCCGTCAGCAGCACCGCGAGGAGATCCTCGCGGCGTTCGCCGAGCTGCTGGCCGCCCAGGGCTACGGCGGCACCACCATGCAGCAGGTGGCCGATGGGCTCGGCTGCTCGGTGGGCTATCTCTACCGGCACTTCCCGGGCAAGCTCGCCCTGGCCCGCAGCCTGGTGGACCGGGAGCTGGCGCGGTTCGAGCAGCTCGATGCCCGCGTCCGCGACCTCGGGCTGCCGCCGCTGGAGACCTACCGGCGCCTGCTCGACGAGCTGAGCCGCTACCTGGCCCGGCGCCGGGCGCTGGTGCGGGTCTTCACCCGCGAGTCGGTGCTGCGCCGGCTTCCCGAGGCGAAGCGGCGCTACCGGCGCTTCCGGACCCGCGATCGCGAGCTGTTCGCCGCCGCGGTGCGGCGCGGCGACCTGCCGGCCGTGGACTGCGACCTGCTCGGGGCGGTGGTCGACGGGGTGGTGGACGGGCTCATGGCCCACCTGGCGGCCCGCGACGAGCCCGACGCCCTGCTGGAACTCCCCGACCGGGTCTTCGGCCTGGTCCTCGATCCGCTGCGCCGCCAGGCGGCGCGCTCCTGACACCAGGGGAAAGGACGCCATGCAACCGTTCTCTGTCCTGCGACGCGTCGTCCTGATGGCGACCCTGACGGCGGCCCTGACCGCGGCGCTGGCGGCGGTCGCCACCGGCGCGACCGCCACCGCCGCGACCGCCACCGCCCCCGCTCCCCCGGACACCATGCGCCTGAGCCTGGAGCGGGCCGTGGAGCTGGCCCTGGGCAGCGACCAGGTCCTGCGCCAGGCCACCGAGGCGATCGCCGCCGCCCGGGCCGAGGTGATGGCCGCGGGGTCCGGCCGGCTGCCGCAGCTCGACGTGGCCGGCGAGTGGACCGCCAACCTGAAGAAGCCCGCGTTCTTCCTGCCGCCGGAGTTCGGCGCCGGGTTCGGCGGCGCCACCAGGGTGGAGATGGGCCGCGACTTCGGCCTGCAGGGCGCGGCCAGCCTGAGCTGGAACCTGTGGACCGCCGGCCGGCTGTCCGCCGCGGTGGGCGCCGCCCGCGAGGCGGTGGCCGTCAGCCGCTGGCAGCGGGACGCCGTGGCCGATGCGGTGCGCTACCAGACCCGGGCCGCCTACCTGGACGTGCTGCTGGCCGCCCAGCGGGTGGCCATCGCCGAGCGGGCCCGCGCCACCACCGCCGAGGCCCTGCGCATCGCGCGGGCGGGGCTCGATCAGGGCACCGTCAGCGAGTTCGAGCTGCTGCGCGCGAGGGTGGAGCTGGCCAACCGCGAGGCGCCCCTCATCCAGGCCCGCAACGCGCAGCGCCAGGCCGAGCTGGCCCTGGCGCGGGCCTGCGGCCTGCCCGCGGACGTGACGCTCGCGCTCGCCGACACCCTCGGCGCCGTCGCGGCGCCCGCGGCCGAGCCCGTGCTGCTGGCCGCGATGCAGGCCCACAGTCCGGAGCTGCGCGCCCTCGAGCGGCAGGTGGCGGCCTCCCGGCAGGCCCTCGCCCTGGCCCGCGCGGGCCGCGGCCCGGTGGTGCAGCTGCGCGGCCAGTACGCCGTGCAGGCCGAGTGGGATGACGACCTCGCCCCCGGCCGGGACGAACGCGCCACCAGCGCCAGCGCCGGCGTGGCCGTCTCCGTGCCCATCTTCGACGGCCTCGAGAGCAAGGCCGAGATCCGCGGCGCCCGCGCCGGCGTGCGCACCGCCGAGCTGGAGCTCGAGCGCATCGCCGCCGACCGCCAGCTCGCCGTCCGCCGCGCGCGCCTGCAGCTCGAGAACGCCCTGGCCGCCCTCGACGGCCGCCGCGAGGGCGTGGCCCTGGCCGAAGAGGCCTACCGCCTGGCGGTGGTCCGCCTGGAGAACGGCCTGGCCACGCCGCTCGAGCGCCTGGACGCCGAGCTGGCCCTCACCGACGCCCGCGTCCAGCTGGCCGTCTCGCGCCACCAGGCCAGCGTGGCCCACGCGGCGCTGGAGCTGGCCGTGGGCGCCGACCTCGCTTCCCTGACCACGCCCGTCCCCGAGGAGGACCGCCGATGAGCTTGCAGAACCGATCCCGCCGGGGTGGCCGCCTCGGCCTGGCCGCGCTGGTGCTGCTGGCGGTGGCCGCGGCGTTCGCGCTGCGCTTCCGCGCCCTGGGCGAGACCACCGCGGTGGCCAGCGTCCGCCAGCTCCACGTCCGCGAGGGCGTGCCCGTGGAGACCGTCCGCGCCACCCGGCACGACCTCGCCACCTGGACCACCCTGGCCGGCACCGTCGAGGGCGCCGTGCAGTACCCGGTGGTCTCCAGCAACGCGCTGCGCGTGGTGGGCATCCCGGTCCGTGCCGGCGACCGGGTGGCCGCCGGCGACGTGGTCCTGCGCCTGGCCGACGAGGCCCCCTCGCCCATGTACCACTCGGTGGCCCAGGCCCGGGCCAGCTACCAGAACGCGCTGGCGGACGTGCGCCGCCTGCGCAACCTCTTCGCCGAGGGCGCCATCTCCCGCCAGGAGCTGGACCACGCCGAGACCCGGCTCGAGGTGGCCGCCGCGCAGCTCGCCGACGCGGAGGGCAGCACCGCCCTGACCGCCAGCGCGCCGGGCCGGGTCACCGCCGTGCTGACCGAGGAGGGCGCCACCGTCCGCACCGGCACGCCCCTGCTCTGGATCGCGCGGACCGACACGGTCAAGGTGGTCTTCCAGGCCGGCAGCCGGCAGGCGCTCCGGCTGCGGCCGGGCCAGCAGGCGGCGTGGACCGCCCCCGACGGCACCGTCCGCGAGGGCGTGGTCAGCGAGCTGGACCTGATGGCCGATCCGGCCACCCACCTGCTCGCCGGCGAGGCCCGCTTCGCCAATCCCGGCGGCCGGCTGGTGCCCGGCCTGCTCGTCTCCTTCGACGTCCGCACCGCCCATCGCCCCGAGGCGCTGGCCGTGCCCCTGGAGAGCGTCGCGTTCACCGACCGCGGCGCCGCGGTCTGGCTGGTGGCGCCCGGGGACTCCGGGCCGGTGGCCAGGCACCGCGCGGTGCAGTCCGGGGTGCGGACCCGCGACCTGGTGGAGATCACCGGCGGCCTGGAGGCCGGCGACCAGGTGGTGCAGTTCGGGCAGAGCCTGCTGCAGGACGGCGCGCCGGTGCAGGTGATGGCCCGGCGAGAGGAGGGCTGACATGGCGTTCTTCCGGACCATGGTCCGCCGGCCGGTGCTGACCACCATGCTGGTGATGGTGCTGGTGGTGATGGGGTTCTACTCCTACACCCACCTGGTGGTCGAGCTGATGCCGCGCATCGATTTCCCGGTGATCGTGGTGACCACCGCGTACCCGGGCGCCGCCCCCGGCGAGGTGGAGACCCAGGTCACCAGGAAGCTGGAGGACCAGATCTCCACCCTGGCGAACATCGAGGACATGTCGTCCGAGTCCATGGAGAACCTCTCGCAGATCGTGGTCCAGTTCGCGCTGGAGACCGATCAGGACCAGGCCGCCATCGACGTCGAGGACAAGGTGGACGCCGTCCTCTCCGAGCTGCCCGAGGACACCGAGGATCCGATCATCACCAAGTTCGACCTGGCCGGCGCGCCGGTGGTGGACCTGGCGGTGACCGGTCCGCGGTCGCTCCGCGAGCTGTACGAGCTGGTGGACCTGCGCATCCAGGATCGTCTGAGCCGCGTGGACGGCGTGGCGGCCGTGGACATCGTGGGCGGCCAGCAGCGGGAGGTCCGCGTCACCGTGGCGAGCGAGCGTCTGCGCCCCCACGGCCTGACCCTCCTGGACGTGCTGCAGGTCCTGGCCGCCGGCAACGTCAACGTGCCGGTGGGCCACATCACCCGCGGGGCGCGCGAGTTCAACGTCCGCATGCAGGGCGAGGTGGCCACCCCCGCCGAGCTCGGCCGCATCCGCGTGCCCATCGGCGGCGGCGCCACCATCCCCCTGTCCGAGGTGGCCGAGATCCACGACACCGCCGAGGAGCTGCGCGAGCGCTCCACCTTCGCCGGCGAGCCGGTGGTGAGCGTGGCGGTCAAGAAGCGCAGTGACGGCAACACCGTCGCGGTGGTCGATGGCGTGATGGCCGCCCTGGCCGAGCTGCGCGGCGAGCTGCCGGACGACATCGCCGTGGACGTGGTCCAGGAGTCGGCCACCTTCGTGCGCGCCTCCGTCCGCGACACCCTCGGCAACATCGGCCTGGGCATCCTGCTGACCGGCGGCCTGCTCTTCCTCTTCCTGCACGACTGGCGCCTGACGGTGATCGCGGCGGTGGCCATGCCGGTCTCGGTGATCGCCGCCTTCATGCTCATGGAGGCCGCCGGCTTCACCGTCAACGTGATCTCGCTCATGGCGCTGGGCATCTGCATCGGCACGCTGGTGACCAACTCCATCGTGGTGCTGGAGAACATCGCGCGCCTGGTGCAGGCCGGCGTCGAGCCCGAGGAGGCCGCCGCCCGCGGGACCGCCGAGGTGGCCATCGCGGTGGTGGCCTCGACGCTGACCAACGTGGTGGTGTTCACCCCCATCGCCTTCATGAGCGGCATCATGGGACGCATCTTCGTGCAGTTCGGCCTGACGGTGGTCTTCGCCACCATCTTCTCCCTGGTGGTCAGCTTCACCCTGGTGCCCATGCTCGGCGCGCGCCTGGTGCGGCCGGGCCGGGGCATCGGCCGCGACGGCGGCCGCAACCCGTTCGCCCGCGCCGCCCGGGCGTGGGACCGCGCCTACGGCAAGCTGGAGGGCGGCTACCGCGACGGCCTCGCCCACTGCCTGGACCACCGCTGGCAGCCGCTGCTGGTCACCGTCCTGGTGCTCGCGGGCTCGCTCACCCTCTTCGGCTGGGTGGGCGGGACGTTCATGCCCGACATCGACCAGGGGCGCCTGCAGATCTCCCTGGAGTTCCCCGCCGGCACCAGCCTGGAGCGTTCCAGCACCGTGGCCGAGCGGCTGGCCCGCGCGCTGCAGCGCGAGCCCGAGGTGACCGGGGTGCTGGTCAAGGCCGGCGGCGAGGACCGCTCCGTGGAGGACGTGGCGCTGCTGGTCACCCTGGTTCCCAAGGAGGCACGCCCCGCGAGCATGGACGCCTTCCTCGCGCGCATCCGGCCGCTGCTGGCCCGGGTTCCCGACGCGCGGATCTCCGCCTCGCCGGTGGGTGGCGCGGGCATCGTCGAGGCCGACGTCGTCCTCGAGGTGGTGGGCGAGGAGCAGGGCCCCCTCGCCCGCGCCGGCGCCATGGTGCTCGGCGTGGTGGAGGGCATCCCCGGCCTGGTGGACGTGCAGTCCAGCGAGCGGGTGGGCAAGCCCGAGATCCAGATCACGCCGCGGCGCGAGCACCTGGCGCAGCACGCGCTGAGCGCCGGCCAGGTGGGTCGCATCCTGCGCACGGCCTACGAGGGCGAGGAGGCCGGCGTCTATCGCGAGGGCGGCGAGGAATACGACGTGGTGGTCCAGCTCGCCGAGTCCGCCCGCCAGGATCCGACGGTCCTCGGCGACCTGCCGCTGGCCACGCCCGCCGGCCGGACGGTGCCCCTGACCGAGGTCATGGCCATCGCCCGCACGCGGGGCGACGCCCGCATCCTGCACACGGACAAGCTGCGGCTGGTGGAGGTGACCGCGAACATCGGCGAGGGCTCGCTCAGCGAGAAGCGCGCGCGGATCGACGCGCGCCTGGCCGCGCTGGACCTGCCGGCCGGCGTGCGCGTGCAGTACGGCGGCAGCGCCGAGCGGCAGGACGAGGCCTTCCTGGCCATCTTCGAGGCCCTGGTCCTGGCCATCGTGCTGCTCTACATCGTGCTGGCGGCGATCCTCGAGAGCTTCGTGCACCCGCTGACCGTCATGGCCACCCTGCCGCTGTCGCTGATCGGCATGGCCTGGTCGCTCTTCTTCACCGGCGAGACCATCAACATCATGTCGCTCATGGCCCTGGTGATGATGGTGGGCATCGTGGTGAACAACGCCATCCTCATGCTCGACCAGACCGCCCAGGAGCGGGCCCGTGGCCGGAGCATCGGCGAGGCGCTGCTCATCGCCTGCCCGCTCAAGCTGCGCCCGATCATCATGGCCAACCTGGCCATCGCCATCGGCATGGTCCCGCAGGCGGTGGGCGGCGGCTCGGGCTCGGAGTTCCGCGTGCCCATGGCCGTGGTGCAGATCGGCGGCGTGGTCTTCTCCACCGTGTTCACCGTCTTCGTGATCCCGGTGGTCTACACCCTGGTCGATGGCCTCTCGCTGGACCGCCTGCGGTCGCGAGGCGGCCCGGCGCCCGCCCCGGCGTCCGGCGGCGGCGAGGCCTGATCCCTGGTATGCTGGTGAGCGGGGGCGCGACGCCCAGCGGCCCCGCTCGCCGGCCCCCGCGGCCGCCCGCCACCGGACAGGGAGCACCTCATGCGCCGCCTCCGCCCCGCCATCGTGCCCGCGGCCCTGCTGCTGACCGCCGCGCTCGTGGCCGGCCCCGCCCCCGCGCGCGCCGACATCTGGCAGACCGACCCCGGCATCGCCGTCCTGCGCGACATCGACGCCGTCCGCGAATGGCAGGGTCGTCCCCATCTCTGCGGCCGGATCACCGACCTCGCCGGCCTGGACCATCGCTTCGTGTTCCGCCACGAGGCCGACGGCACCTTCACCGACCTGCTGCCCGACCACCAGACGCCGTTCCTGGCGCCGTCGGAGCTGATCGTCTTCCAGGACCAGCTGCTGGCCGCCGGCCGCTTCCGGCTGGCCGACGCGCAGACGGGCCAGACGCTCACCCACCTCGCCCGCTGGGACGGGGCCGCCTGGCGTCCGCTGGACGAAACGCCGCCGGCGTTCGCCGACGTGGGGCCGGGCGTGCCCGCGCAGGTGCGCGCCGTGCTCGCGGTGGGCGACCGCCTCTACCTGGCCGGCGCCTTCGCCGGCATCGACGGCGTTGCGGGCACCCGCAACGTGGCCGTCTGGCAGGACGGCGCCTTCACGGCCCTGGGCGCGGGCCTGCCGCGGATCGTGCACAGCCTGCTGTGGCATGACGGCCAGCTGTGGGCCGGCAGCCTGGGCGAGCTCAACCAGCCGACGTCGGTGAGCCTCTGGCGCTGGGATGGCGCCGCGTGGCAGCCCGCGGCCACCTACGCGGACCTGGCCGTGATCCACGCCATGATCGTCCACGGGGGCGAGCTGCTCATCGGCGGCCTGGACCTGGGCGCCGGCGTCACGCCCATCAAGCGCCGCACCGCCGGCGGCGGCTGGGAGCCGGCCACCGCGTGGCAGAGCGGCTTCGCCCAGGTGCTCGCCCTGGCGACCTACCGGGACGACCTCGTCGCCGGGGGCGTCTGGGCCCCCGCGCCGGGCATGCCGGTGAACAAGGTCGCGCGCTGGGACGGGACCGCCTGGCGCGGCCTGGGCCTGGAGTTCGCGCCCCAGGGCGGCATCGAGGGCATCTCGGTGACCGGCCGCCGCCTCTGGCTGGCCGGCGACGTGCGCTACGACACGCGCCGCGGCCTGGCGCTGTGGGTGGACCGGACCGGATTCCGCGACGTCCACGTCGAGGCGACCGGCGGCGACGGCGGCGAGCCGGCGGCCTGGACGTTCGCCTGGACCTGCGACCTGCCCGCCGACCCGGGCAGCCACCGCCTGGACCTGTGGGCGGACGGCGCGCCCCTGCCCCGGACGGGCGCCGACGCCACGCTGCAGGTGACGGTGGCCGCCACCGCGGACGGCGCCTGGCGGCACACCGTGACCACGGCCGCCCCGCCGGGCCCCGCGCCCGCGGCGGTGACCTGGACGGCCAGCTTCGCGCACTACCACTGCCGGCAGAAGCTGGGCCCGCGCCCGTGGTCGCCCCCCTCCCGGCCCCTCGCCGCCGGCGGCGGCGTGGGCGCGCTCGCCATCGGCGCCGTCCCCAACCCCTTCAACCCCGCCACCACCCTGCACGTCTCGGTGCCGCGGCCGGGGCCGGTGCAGGTGGCCGTGTTCGACGTGCGCGGACGTCTGGTGCGCCTCCTGGTGGACGGCCGCCAGGCGGCCGGTCCGCTGACCGTGCGCTGGGACGGTCGCGACGTCGCCGGACGGCCGGCGGGAGCCGGACGCTACCTGGCGCGCGCCCGCATGCCCGGCGCCACGGCGAGCGCGGCCATGACCCTGGTGAAGTAGCGATCCTGCGGTGGGCGCGCCCGCGACCGGCGCCCCGCCAGCCATGGACCTTCCCTCCCTCATGGGCTAGGCTTCCGGCCGTATGCCCGGACACATGACCGGACCGCATCTCGACCAGGATGGTGCCCCATGACCGACACCACGCCCACCGCCCCCGCCATCGACGCCGCCGACGACGCCTTCACCGCCCAGGTCCGCGCGGAGCTGGACGCCATCGCCAACCCCCGCAGCAGCCTGCTCAAGAGCCTGGTGACCCTGCTGGTCACCCTGGCCATCTTCGCCGCCCTGGGCCTCTTCCACTACACGCCCCTGGGCATCGCCGTGGTGATCGGCGTGCTGGTGATCCACGAGCTGGGCCACGCGGCGGGCATGAAGCTCTTCGGCTACCGCGACGTGAAGATGTTCTTCATCCCCATGCTGGGCGCCGCGGTGAGCGGCCGCGAAATCGAGCCCCGGGCCACGCGCAAGGCCGTGGTCTCGCTCCTGGGCCCGGCGCCCGGGCTGCTCATCGGCCTGGCCGTGGGCTGGTACGCCCTGCGCACGGGCGACCAGCTGGCCACCTTGGCCGCCGGCGCCTTCCTGTTCATCAACGGCTTCAACCTGCTGCCGGTCTTCCCCCTCGACGGCGGCCACGTCTTCAACCACCTGGTCTTCTCCCGCCACCCGGTGGTGGAGGTGGTCTTCAAGGTGCTCACCCTGCTGGCGCTGGGCGGCATCGCCCTGGCGCTGCAGTCCTGGTTCCTGGGCATCTTCGCCGTGCTGCTGCTGCTGGGGGTGCACGCGGGGTACGTCACGGCCTGCATCGCCCACGGCCTGCGCGGCCAGTTCACCGGCGAGCGGCCCGCCGACGGGTCGGTGCCCGACGCCTTCCTCGCCCACGTCCTGCCCGAGCTGCGCCAGCGCCTCGACCGTCAGGGCAATCAGCCCAAGCTGGTGGCCCAGCGCCTGCACGAGGTCTGGCAGCGGGTGAGCGCGGTGCCCGCCCCGGCCGCAGCCACCGCCGGCCTGCTCGCGCTCTACCTGGTGCTCGCGGCCATCGCGGTGGGCGGCTCGGCGATGCTGCTGATCGGCGCTGGGCAATAGGCCGCCATCGGTGTATGATGATCATGCATGTTCACCGCCCGGCCGTCGCCCCGCGGTGGCGGCGCGTGCGCCCACGACCGCCCCCACGCCCAGGAGGTGCCGGTCATGCCCACCCTCGCCCGCCAGACCGATTCCCGGCTGCCCCGGAAGGCCAGCCTCGCGCTCCTGATCCTGCTGCCGATCCTCCTGCCGGCGACCCCCGCGTCCGCCGGCCCCGCCGTCCTGGTCGACCAGATCCACGGCCATCCCCCCACGGACGACCTCGCCGCCCGCTGGCCGGACTGCGCGGTCACCGCCCTGACCGCCGGCGACTTCCCCATCGAGCAGGTCCTGTCCACCGGCGTGGCCCTCGAGGACACCGCCATCGCCATCACCGTCCCGTCCGGCGCCGCGGTGCTCTACGGCCGCTTCGGCTGCTCGCCGGACCTGATCCAGTACCCCTTCATCTCGGTGTTCGGCCCCGACGGCGAGCAGGTCTGCGGCCACTTCCGCGGCCACTTCCACGTGGAGGACCCCGCGCCCGGCGCCTGGGAGGTCCGCTACAGCAGCTGGCAACCGGAGCTCACCACCTGGACCCTGGGCACCGGCCCCCGGGTGCTGACCACCGACCGCCTCGCCGCCCACGACGTGGTCCTGCGCCTCTACGACAACACCTACCAGCTCTTCTGCGGCGACATGCCCCGCTACACCGCGGACGACCTCGCCGTCCTCGACGCCTACCTCGCCGCCGGCGGCGCCCACTGGTTCGTGCGCCAGCCGGAGGTGGAGTTCGCGCTCAAGCCCATCATCGACCTCACCGCCCCGGTGGACGTGGTCTGCGACGTCCGCGTCGCCCTGCCCGGCGCCTTGACCTTCGCCGAGCCGCCGTGCACGGAGCAGCAACGGGCCGGCGGCACCGTGGCCACCTGGCATGACGTGGCCGTCGCCGCCGGCGCCACCACGCGCCTGGCCTACGAGGGCGCACTGTCGCCCCCGCACCCGCTGCTTGAGGTCCGCGGCGGCGCGGACGGGGCCGCGTCGCTGACGGTGCGGAGCCGGTCCCCTCACCCGCTGCACGAGCTGCACCTGGCCCGGCACCTGGGCGGCGACCGCTGGGAGCTGGCCGCCGCAGGCGACCTGGCGCCGGGCGCCGAGGCGGCGAGCCCCCCGGCTACCGTGCTCCTTCGCGACCAGGCCGCAGCGGTCCTCGCGGACGCCATGGCCACCGGTGGCGCCCGCGCCGGCCTGAGCGCCGCCCAGCGCGCGGAGTTCCAGGGGCGCTACCGCTGGGCGGACCGCGTCCTGGCCGCCGCCAGCGGCACCGGCCAGTGGACCGCGCTCTACCGCGTGGGCACCGCCGCCTGCGACGCCCTGCTGCCCCTGGCCACCACGCCCGGCCCGTCGGCCCGCAGCCGCACGCTGTGGTTCTGGGTCACCGGCATCCCCGCCGGCGCGCCCTCGCCCGAGCACTGGCCCGCCCCCGCCCCGGCCCCGCCCCTGGCGGACCTGGGCCCGGCGAGCAGCCCGCTGCAGGTGGTGGAGTACGGCGTGATCCGCCAGCGCTACCCCACCACGACCACCGCCCCGGCCACCACCCCGACCACCACCCGGGCCGCCCCCACGGCGGCCGGCCGTGCCGCGAAGGACCAGCCCTGGCAGGACTGGACCTTCCACGACGAGGCCTGGGTGATCGATCCGGTCCATTGCAACCTCGCGCCCGAGCTGCCCTGGCTGATCACCGTGGGCGGCCACCCCGACGCCGCCGATCTCCTCGACGGCCTGCTGCCCGCCGGCGGCGTGCGCTGCGGCGCCGTGGCGGCCCCGGCCGCCGAGACCATCCTGCGCGCAGGCCCCGACGCCTTCACCGACGACGGCGCCTTCCCGCCCGGCAGCCAGCCGGCGGTGGTGGTGGGTCGCGACGTGGGCCTGGGCCGCGCCGTGGGCCTGGCCAGCCTCGACCTCTTCGCGAGCGAGACGGCGACCAACCGGGAGCTGGCCCGCCGCCTGCTGGGCTGGGCGGCCCGCGAGGTCTCCGCCGCGCCCGACACGCCGCCCGCCGCGCGCATCGCGGCACTCAGCGTGCGCCCCAACCCGTTCAACCCGCAAGCCGAGGTCATCTTCCGCCTGACCGCCGCCGGCGCGGTCACCGTCACCGTGCACGACCCCGCCGGCCGCCGCGTCGCGCAGCTCCTGCGCCATGCCCAGCGCCCCGCCGGCGAGCATCGCCTGGCCTGGGACGGCCGCGACCTGGCCGGCCATCCCGTCGCCGCCGGCGTCTACCTGGT
>CAZWYF010000037.1:22730-33806 GCA_964637835.1 uncultured Fibrobacteraceae bacterium | reverse complement strand
GTCTGGTCCTGCACCGGGCGCGGGGCGATCCAGCGGTCGTAGATCCAGAGCAGGACGGCCGACAGCAGCGCCAGGCCGGCGAAGATCACCCACATGGTGTCGGGCTGGTCGATGCCGCCGCGCTCGACGGGGCCGAAGTGCTGGTAGGCCGCGCCGGAGATGAGTCCGCCGAAGAGGTTGCCCAGGGCCACGCACCAGTAGAAGTAGCCCATGTACATGCCCACCTTGCCGGGCGGCGCGATGCGGCCGGCGAACTCCTTGGAGCGGGGGCTGGCGAGCATCTCGCCCACCGAGAAGACCAGGATGGCGACGACGATCACCCAGCCGGCCTGGCCCACCAGGTAGAGCAGGAAGCTGACCACGGTGACCAGGGTGCCGGCGATGATGGTGGTCAGCGGGTTGAAGCGGCTGGCCAGGTAGCTGATGCCCACCTGGCCGGCGATGATGCCCAGGGCGTTGAGGTTGATCAGGTGCTCCGGCTTGACCTGGCCGTGCTGCAGCACGGCGCGGCCCCACTCGGAGGTGTCGAACCCCAGCTGGGAGAAGAACCCGGCGATGGCGCCGGCGGCCGGGCCGAGGGAGCGGATGAGGTCGGTGGTGTCGGCGTAGTCGCGGATGTACTCGGGCAGGGTCATGAAGATCTGGTTGAAGCTGATCCAGAAGAACGACATCAGCACCAGGAAGACCAGGTACCGGCCCTCGCCCACCTGCATGGGCTGCAGCAGCCAGGAGCGCTCCGCCGGCGCCATGGGCACGGCGGCCGGGGCGGTGGCCGCGCCGGTCTGCGGGCGCGCCGGATTGCGGGCCAGGGTGCGCAGGGGGATGTCCACCAGCAGGTTCAGCAGCAGCCAGCCGCCGGCCGCCGGCAGGTAGATCTCCGGCGGCAGCCACTTCGACCCCATGACCAGCAGCACCAGGATGCCGGCGATGAGCACGAAGAACCGGCCGTTGCCCACCACGCCGATCATGCCGCGGAAGACCTCGGCCAGGGAGCGGCGCCCCTCGGCGGCGTCGTCGCGGGGCGGCTCGCGGTAGAAGATCAGGGCGACGACGCCCATGACCAGGATCCAGCCGGCCGACGCGTAGAAGACGTAGTTCCAGTCCCAGCCGCGGACGATCCCGGCCACGATGGGGCCGAGGAAGCCGCCGACGTTGACCATCATGTAGAAGATCCCGAAGCCCATGCTCCCGGTCTCCTCGGTGGTGGCCTTGGCCACCGAGCTGATCACCACCGGCTTGAACATGCCGTGGCCCACGGCCACCAGGAAGTACACCGCCAGGAAGCCCCAGAAGCCCTGGGGGATGCCCAGGATCAGGTAGCCGGGCACCATCACCGCGCACGACGCCAGGAACATGCTGCGGTAGCCGTAACGGTCGGCCAGGGCGCCGAACACCGCGGGGAAGAGATAGAGGAAGAAGGTGGCCAGGCCCTGGATCACCCCGCGATCCTCGCTGCTGAGGCCGAGCCCGCCGTCGGCCACCGCACCGGTGAGGTACAGGCTGCTGACGGCGTAGAAGCCGTACCAGCCCATGCGCTCGAAGATCTCCATGGTGTTGGCGGCCCAGAAGTATCCGGGGAACTTGGCTCTGGCCACGGCAGCCTCCTGTCGGCGGGAGTGATCGCGACGGTGGAGCCCGCCATTCTAGGCCGTGGGAGGGCGAGACGCCAGGAAAAGGAGGACGGGCGGCGCCTCGCGAGTGAGGGCGCCGCCCGGGGTCGTTCCACCGCTCGCCTGATCAGTCGTTCAGCCCTCTTCCTCGAGGTTGTCCAGGATGGGTGGCAACTCGATGCTGTTGTCCAGGTCGGCGAGCTGCTGGCGGAAGGTGGCCAGGTCCGGGACCGTCACCTTGTCGATGTAACGGCCGAGCATCAGCCGCACCAGGGCGCCGTAGCTGGGCCGGAACCTGATCACATCGCCCACCTTGAGGTCCTCGGGGTTGTCCGCCACGTGCACCACGGCGAGGTCGCTGCTGGCGCCCACGATGGCGTAGCGCGGGTCCAGCGGCTCGAGGCCGCCCACCTCGGTGTCGAGCTGGCCCACGGTGACCACGGCGCGGAAGCCCCGCTGCCCCGGCTCGGTGTCCAGGCCGTTGCCCAGCTCCTCGAAGGGGGCGATGTCGGCGGTCTCGCCCACCGGCACCAGGCTCTTCTCCTTGAGCTCGACGATCTCCACCTCGAGGGTGATGGCGTCGTCCCTGAGGCCGGCCAGGGTGCCGCCGTGGACCAGGTCGGTGCCCAGGAACACGCTCTCGCCGATGCGGAAGTGGTTGATCGACCGCGGCACGCTGCCGTCGCGCAGCAGGGGCAGCACGGCGCTGGTGCCGGCGGAGATCATGGGCAGCTTGCGGCCGAACTTCAGCTCCAGCAGCTCGTGGAACAGCGCCAGCTGCGAGAACTGCTCCACCGACGGCACCGAGCCCGAGAGGCAGCCCAGGTTGCTGCCGATGCCCAGGACCTCGATGTTCGGCAGCTCGAAGACGCGCTCGTAGAACTTCATCAGCGAGCCCGGCAGCACGCCCTCGCGCAGGTCGCCCAGCTCGATCATCACGATGATGCGGTGGATCAGCCCCTGGCGGCCGGCCTCCTCGTTCAGGGCCAGGATCACCTCGGTCTCGCTGTTGAGGCTCACGCCGCTCAGGCGCACGATCTCCGGGATCTTGGGCAGGTGCGGCAGCCGCAGGTACCAGGTCTCGATGGTCTCCGGCAGGTCCTCCACCGCCTGGAGGTTGGCCAGGCGGGAATCGGCCATGGACCGGATGCCCATGTCCTGCAGGGCGGCCAGGGTCTCGTGGTGGCCGCAGAGGCACTTGGTGACCAGGGTCCAGGAGGCGTCGTGGTCGGTCACCCAGCCGTCGATCACCCGGATGTTGTGCCGCAGCGCGTGCAGGTCGATGGCCAGCTGGTTCATGCCTGGCTCCCGCTCTCGGGGCGCTGCCAGCGCATCTCGGCGTACTTGCTGACGAAGCCCAGGCGCTCGTAGAGGCGCTTGGCGGGGTTGTCGTACTCCACGTGGAGCTTGACGTCGCCATCGGTCTCGGCCAGGCAGCGGTCGATGAGCTGGCCGCCGATGCCGCGGCCGCGGGTGGAGGGGTCGACGGTGACGAAGAGCAGGATCCACTCGGGGATATAGCCGCTCATGCCGGTGCGCAGCATGCAGCAGGCGCCCAGCAGCCGGTTCTCCTCGCCCACCAGCATCACGAAGCCGCCGGCGCCCGCGCCGGGGACCAGGGCATAGTCGAGGGCCTTCTCCACGTCCGGCAGCTCGTCGTTGTACGGCGCCATGGTCTCGTGGAAGAAGCGCGCCACCTGTTCGCGGGGCGCCCAGGCGGGGAACTCCTCGTTGCTGGTGACCTTGTGGTAGACGAGGGACGGATGACTTGATTCTTCGCTCACGATGATTCTCCTTGCTGACAGTGTCCGGTGGTACGACCCATGCATCGGGCGATGCATCAATGGTCGTCGGCCACAGGATCATCATAACAGCGGCCGGGGCTGCTGCCCAACCCCGAGTCGCCCTGCACGTGGCCGCGCACGCCCGCGTCCGCCGCCGAGATGGCAGCTGGAGGTCCGTCCTCATCGTCCGCCACGCGTCCTGCATCGAGCTGAGCGAGGCCGCCCTCTGCTCCAACCTGCGATTCCTGCGCAAGCAGCTCGGATCGACGGTGGAGCTCATGTCCGTGGTCAAGGCCAATGCCTATGGCCACGGCCTGCAGACCTATGCCCCGCTGGCCGAGCGCTGCGGCGTGCGCCATTTCGGCGTCTTCGCCGCCACCGAGGCGGAGGTGCTCCTGCGCTGCAAGCGGCCGGACACGGCGGTCACCATCCTGGGCGCCATCGACAACGACGACCTGCCCTGGGCCGTGGAGAACGGCGTGGCCTTCTACGTCTTCAACCGCCACCGCCTGGCCGGGGCCGTGCGCGCCGCGCGCAAGGTGGGCCGACCGGCGAGGATCCACGTGGAGCTGGAGACCGGCCTGAACCGCACGGGCTTCAACGCTCGCTCGTTGACGGCCCTGGTGAGCGCGCTGCAGGACGGGGGGCCGCATCTCGAGGTGGTGGGCACCTGCACCCACTACGCCGGCGCCGAGTCGGTGGGCAACTATTACCGCATCCGGCAGCAGATCGAGGTCTTCCACCGGATGGTCGCGCGCCTGCAGGAGCACGGCGTGCCGGTGGGCAAGCGGCACACGGCCTGTTCGGCCGCCGCGCTCACCTACCCCGAGACCGTCCTGGACATGGTGCGCGTGGGGATCGCCCAGTACGGCTACTGGCCCAGCCGCGAGTCGCGCCTGTTCTTCCTCAAGCAGAACGCCCGCGGGCGCCGGACCTCGCCCCTGCGCCGGGTCATGAAGTGGCGCAGCAGCGTGATGGACGTCAAGTCCGTGCCGGCCGGGGAGTTCGTGGGCTACGGCAACCACTACCAGACCACGCGCCGCATGCGCCTGGCCAGCGTCCCGGTGGGCTACTACCACGGTTTCGCCCGCGACCTGAGCAACCTCGGCCACGTGCTCATCCGGGGCCAGCGCTGCCCCGTGGTGGGCGTGGTCAACATGAACATGCTCACCGTCGACATCACCGACAACCGCCTCGCGCGCATCGGGGACGAGGTGGTGCTCATCGGCAACCAGGGCGACCAGGAGATCACCGTCGGGGCGTTCGGGGAGATGTCGCAGGACCTGAACTACGAGGTGCTGGTGCGCCTGCCGGCGGAGATCCCGCGGGTGGTGGTGGCGGGGGTCAAGAAACCCGTTCCCAGAGCAGCCGGGCCGCGGTGAGGCCCACCGAGGCGATGAGGAACCAGCGCACGAACCGCGGCGACCGCTGCAGCACCTGCTGCGAGCCCAGGGTGGCGCCCAGCAGCTGACCCAGCCCCATGGCCAGCCCCACCGTCAGCACCACCTTGCCGCCCAGGGCGAAGAACAGCAGCGCCGTCCAGTTGCTGGTGGCGTTCATCACCTTGGTGGCGGCCGTGGCGCGCCGCAGGTCCAGGCCCGCCAGGGCGACCAGGGCCAGGGCCCAGAAGGCGCCGGTGCCGGGACCGAAGAACCCGTCGTGGAAGCCCAGGACCAGCCCGCCGAGCACCTGGAAGAGGCCCCGGTTCATGCGGGCGCGGGCCGGCCGGTCGCCCAGGTCGGGCGAGGCCAGGGTGTAGACCAGGATCACCACCAGCAGCAGCGGGATGAGCCAGCCCAGGAAATCGGCGCTCAGGCGCTGGATCAGCAGCGTGCCGGTGGCCGCGCCGGCCGCGGTGCAGGCGATGGCCGGCAGCCAGTGGCGGATGCGCACCAGGCCGCCGGCGCGGTAGCGCCGCAGCGCGGTGGTCACGCCCACGGTGGACGCCAGCTTGTTGGTGCCCAGGGCCAGGTGCGGCGGCAGCCCCACCGCCAGCAGCGCCGGCACGGTGATCAGGCCGCCGCCGCCGGCGATGCTGTCGACGAAGCCGGCCAGGGCCCCGGCCAGCAGGACCACCAGGTGGCCGAGCAGGGTGACGTCGGTCTCGAGCAACATGGCCGCAACGGTAAGCGGGCCGGGGCCGGCCGGCCAGGCGAGGAGGTTGCGGTCGGCGGTGCGGCCCGGTAGAATCGAGGCGGACGCCTCGCCCGCATCCCCGTCACCGCCTCAACCCGGAGCTGTCCCATGCCGCGCTTCCGCCCTCTCCTGGCGCCCCCCACCGTGCGGTCGCTGTTCGCCCTGGCCGTCGGCCTGGCCTTGCTGGCCCCGGTCGGCGGGGCCCGTGCGGACCAGCCCCTGTGGTCCTTCGCCGGCCAGTTGCCGCCCATCTTCCAGATGGGCGAGCGGGTGCCCGCCGCGCGCTACTCGCCGGAGGGCCGGGTGCTGGACGCCGATCAGATCGCCCGGACCTTCACCTTCCGCACCGGCGACCCGGTGGTGCTCATCCGTGACGGCGAGGTGGCGGCCTCGGCCACCGTGGGCGAGGTGGTCGCCTGGCGTCACGATCAGGCCGATCAGGGCCGGTTGCTGTTCTTCCGGCCGGAGGGGCTGCCTGCGGACGTGGCCGTCCCCGCGGCCCCGCCGGGACCCGACGTGCTCGACGACGCGAGCTACGATCTCTGGGTCTTCACCGATCAGCGGGTGGAGGTGCTGGCTCCCGATCCCGCCCTGCAGGATCTGCCCTGGGGGGTCCACGACTACTGCGTGCGCGTGGGCCGGCTGCGCTTCGGCATCGTGCGCGAGGACTGGCCCGCCAGCGACCGCTTCCGCGGCTGGCAGGTCTACGAGCTGGACCCGGAGGCGCGGCCTTTGAAGGTCATGGTGGACTACACCTGGCAGCAGGCCGCGCGGCGATGACGCCCTGGCGGTCTGCGGGAAATCTGCAGCGAGGACTTCCCAGGCACGGGGCCGGGGGTGTAGGATCAGGAACCCGTCCGCGCAACCCGACCGGAGGCCGACCATGACCGAACCTTCATCCGTCCTCGTCACCGGCGCCGGCGGCAAGCTCGGCCGCGCCGTGGTCCGCCACCTGCAGCAGGCCGGCCACCGCACCCACTGCGCCACCCGCGATCCGCGCCGCTCGTGCCATACCCAGCCAGGCTGCCACTGCGTCCGCTTCGACTGGAAGAGCCCGCTCAGCTGGCTGCCCGCCCTGATGGACGTTTCCCGGGTGTTCCTCACCGCGCGCCCCCTGGACATCACCGCGGCCGCGGTCCTGCCCGAGTTCCTGGAGGACTGCCGCCGGGCCGGCATCGAGCACGTGGTCTTCTCCTCGGCCATGGGTACCGATCTGCAGCCCGCCGGCCCCCTGGGCCTGGTGGAGAGCTGCCTGCGGCACTCGGACCTCGCGTGGACCATCCTGCGTCCCAACTTCTTCATGGAGAACTTCTCCCACGGCTGGCTCGCGCCCGACATCCGCAACCTCGGCCGCATCGCCGTCCCCGCCGCCGCCGGCCGCACCAGCTTCGTCAGCTGCGAGGACGTGGCCGCGGTGGCCGCCGTGGTGTTCGACGACCCCGCCCACCGCGGCGCCGTCCTCGACATCACCGGCGACGATCCCCGCAGCCACACCGCGGTGGCCGCCGCCCTGACCCGGGCCTCGGGCCGGCCGGTGAACTACGAGCCGCTCACCGAGCAGGAGATGCGGGAGCGGGGTCGTCGGGCCGGCCTGCCCGCCGGACCGCTGGAGTACCTGCTGACGCTGTACGCCCAGGTCCGCGATGGCCACGCCGCGCGCACCACGGGCACGGTGAAGGATCTTCTCGGTCGTCCGCCGCGGGGGTTCGAGGACTTCGCCCACGACCATGCCGATTGCTGGCGGGTGGGCGCCATCGCGGGGGCTTGACCCCGGCCTGCCGGATTCCTTACTTCAGCCGACCGTCCGTGGCGCCACTTCCGGCGCCCCCGCTCGACGGGTTCCGACATGACCGCACCGTTCGCCAGCCACCGGCGACGGGTTCTCGGCCGGGCTCTCGCCACCCTGCTCATGCTCGCCGCCTGCCATGTCGGCGCGAAGACGCCGCCTCCCGCCCGGCCCCAGGAGAACGCCGAGAAGGCGCTGGTGCTCGACGGCTCCGCCGTGTTGACCGCGGGCAATCTCCACGTCAACATCACCAACTGGGGTCTGATCGGCTCCCGGTATTCCTTTCCCAGCAGCTACTTCGACGCGCCGTCCGGCCAGTGGCCCGGCGGCAGCGGCGAGGAGTATCTGTTCGGGGCGGGCATCTGGGTGGGGGGGCGCCAGTTCGGCAGCATCAGCGTCACCAGCGGGTATCCCGACAGCGAACTGCGGCCGCCCATGACTCCCGACGGGGTGATCCACGAGGCGCGCGACGGCGTGATCACCGCGCCCGATCCCCGCGCGGCGGCCACGGGGGTGGCCGGCGACCTGGCCGGCGGCGACGATGATCAGGACGGCCGCGTGGACGAGGACCCCCTCGACGGCCGCGACAACGACGGCGACGGCCGCATCGACGAGGACTTCGCCCAGCGCGCCAATCAGATGCTCGCCTGCACCATGCGCGACGACGACCCCATCAGCCGGCAGATGTACCCCGACCACCGCCCCCTGGGCCTCGAGATCCGCCAGGAGGCCTGCGCCTGGCACGAGCCGGGATTCGAGGACCTGGTGGGCCTGCGCTGGATCATCAAGAACGACGGGCCCCAGCCCATCCGCGACCTCTACGTGGGGCTGCTGGTGGATGGCGACATCGGCCGGCACGCCGATCCCGGGGCCGGCTCGGACGACCTCGCCGGCGCCGTGACCAGCCTGGTCCGCCAGCCCGAGGGCTACTGGGAGGATCACGCCTACGGCTGGATGCGGGACGGCGACGCCGAGGACGCCCTGCCCGGCTGGCTCGGCATCTACGCCGACGGCAGCGGCCTGGGCGACCCGCAGGCGGTGCGCCCGGCGAACTTCCCCCCGCACGCCATCCGCTTCCTCGACGCCGACTTCACCCAGGGCTACCTGGGCATTCCCGAGCTGGATGGCGAGCGGTACGACCTGCTGGCCCGCGGCGGTCGCGACCGCGACGTGGATCCCGCCTACACCAGCGACTACGCCGTGCTCATGAGCGTGGGCCCCTACGAGGTGCTCCACCCCGGAGAGTACGTGATCCTGGACGCCGCCCTGGTGGTCGCCCCGGGCGCCGAGGAGCTGCAGGGAGCCATGCGCCAGGCCCGCGAGCTCTCGCGCGGCCGCTGGTACGACGCCGACGACAACCCGGGCACCGGCCGCAGCGGCCGCGAGAGCCTGGTCTGCGCCGAGGACTTCGGCTACCTCTGGAACGACCCCTTCAACCCCATCTACCGTCGCTTCGCCGACTTCTGGGACGAGTCCTGCCTGCCGAACGGCCTGCTGGTCTGGCCCATCCGGCAGAACCAGCTCCGCTGGGTCCCCGCCCTGCAGAAGCACTGCGTCTACGTCAACATGGACAACTGCGACGAGTGCCGCCGCCTGACCGGCGAGGAGTGCACCACGCTGAACGGCCTGGCCGAGACCGTGAACTGCTACCGGATCGATGGCGCCACCCTCGGCGCCTGCACCGGCATGTATGGCCGCGAGGTGCGCCTGCCCTGGACCAACTACGTGGCCCTGCCGCCCCCGCCATGGCTCCGCCTGGTGCCCCGCGACCGCGCCGTCGAGATCTACTGGGACGACCGCTCCGAGCGCACGCCCGATCCGTTCAGCGGCAAGGAGGACTTCGAGTCCTACCGCATCTGGCGGGCGGACGAGTGGGATCGCCCGGTGGGCACCTCCGAGGCCACCGGGCCACCGGTGGACGCCTGGGCGTTGCGGGCGGAGTACGATCTGGTGAACTTCTGGCCGCCCGACGCCGGGGAAGAGGACCACTTCCCCAGCTCCTTCGGCCGCAACACCGGCCTCGAGGACGTGGCTTACCGCCCGGCCTGCCTGGACGATCCCCGCTTCGACGGCCTGCAGCAAGCCATGGACACCGTGGTGCTCGGCGACGTCGCGGGCGTCTGGCGCGACCGCCCCGATGTCCGCGACCGGGACGGCGTGCCGGTGCCCGGCCTCGAACCGCTCCTGCCCTGGGAGGGCTATCCCGCGGTGCTGGACACCTTCTTCGCGGTGACCGCGCGGCCCGAGGCCGTGGGTGAGCCCAAGGCCGCCACCCGCTACTACCGCTACCTCGACGAGGGCGTCCACAACGGCTACGTCTACTTCTACTCCGTGACCGCCACCGACCGCATCGACGGCCCCGGCGGCGCCATCGTGCGTCCCGGCAGCGGGGGCCTGCCCACCGGCAGCTTCGCCGCGGTCGTGCCCCGGGAGGAGGCCGCGAGCCGGGAGGAGGTCCGCGACGGCACGTACCAGGCCTACGTCTATCCCAATCCCGCCACCCGGGAGTCGCTGGCCCGCTTCCAGCAGATGCACCCCAACGCGGACGACCCCACCGGCGTCCGCGTGGCCTTCGCCAACCTGCCGGCCTGCCGCAGCCGCATCACCATCTACACCCTGGCGGGCGACCTGGTGCAGACCCTCGAGCACGACGGGTCCCAGGGCGCCGGTCAGACCTCGTGGAACCTGACCACCCGCAACGGGCAGGAGGTGGTCAGCGGCATCTACCTGTACGTGATCGAGCCGCTGGAGAGCGGCTGGGAGGATTCCACGGGCAAGTTCGTGGTCGTCCGCTGATCAGTTGCTCACCAGCTTCTCGATGAGTTCGTCATCCACCGCCTCGGAGCTGACGGATCTGGGCGGCGGCCAGGGTCGCCAGGGCGGCCGTCAGGGTGGCCATCAGCAGGTGCGAGCGAAGCCTGCGCAGCTCGGGAGCCTCCGGTGAGGGGCCGTTGGCGGGGGGAAGAGTGGACGGGAGATATGGCGAGATCGGGCCGCCTGATGAGGTCGTTTCAATGCGGGGGCTGGCGTGGGCGGCACCAGGGTGTATCATTGGCCGCCGGAAACACGACGACTGGAGTCAATATTTCAGCGGGCCCGCACCCCCGCCGCGGGATCCGCGCGGAAGGACCAGATCCTTGGACGTGCATGAGGCCATCCGGAACCGACGCTCCATCAAGCGATTCGATCCCGAGCACCGCATGCCGCGAGAGCAGGTGGACCAGCTGCTGGACCTCGCCCTGCTGGCTCCCACGGCCTTCAACATCCAGCACTGCCGTCTGGTGGTGGTGGAGGATCCCGGGTTGCGTCGCGACCTGCGCGCGGCCAGCTTCGGTCAGTCCCAGGTCACCGACGCCAGCCTGCTGGTGGCCGTCTGCGCCGATGTGCGCGCCTGGGACCGGCAGCCGGAGCGCTACTGGAACCACGTGCCCGACACCGTGCGCGACGGCATGGTCCGGACCATCCGGAACTTCTACGCCGACCGCGAGGCCATGCAGCACGACGAGGCCATGCGCTCCTGCGGCCTGGTGGCCCAGACGCTCATGCTGGCCGCCCAGGGGCTGGGGTACGGCTCCTGTCCCCTCGACGGGTTCGACTTCCCGCGCGTGGGCGCCCTGCTCCAGTTGCCGGACGACCACGTCCTGAGCATGTTCGTGGCCGTGGGCCGGCCGCTGCAGCCGGCCCATCCCCGCGGCGGGCGGATCCCGCGGGCGGAGGCGGTGATCCGCGATCGGTTCCCGCGTTGACGGCCGCCGGGGCG
>CAZWYF010000037.1:18451-22630 GCA_964637835.1 uncultured Fibrobacteraceae bacterium | reverse complement strand
GCCGCCAGGAGGCCGCCGGGGCGGAAAAATGCGGGAACGTGCGGCCGTTTCTTGTGTCACAGGCTGATGACCTGCTAATTTGGTCGAAATTTCTCCCCTGCCGCCCCTTCCCTGCGAGGCTGCCGTGAAGACCGTTCTGCAGAACCCCCTGTTCAAGTTCCTGGCCAGCCTGCGGCTGGCTGCGGCCCTGCTGCTGGTGGTCGGCGTGGCCTCGGGCGTGGCCACGTTCGTGGAGTCGCACTACTCCAGCCTCGGATCCACCCAGACCGGGCGGGCCGCCGCCTATGACCTCATCTACGACGCCACCTGGTTCAACGTGGTGCTCGTCGTGCTCACCCTCAACCTGGTGTTCAACCTGATCGAGCGCCTGGCCCGCGGTCGTCACCACCCGGGCTTCCTGCTGGTGCACATCGGGATGATCGTGATCATGGTGGGCGCGGGCATCACGCGGTGGTTCGGCTTCGAGGGCTACCTGCGCATCCGCGAGGGCCAGGCCAACAACGTGATGGCCTCGGCCAAGGACTACGCCATCGTGCGCGCGGGCGACCAGCAGGCCGAGGTGAACGTGCGCCTCTACCGCCCCGGCGAGCAGGACATCGGCGAGACCGTGAGCCTGGGCGACCAGTCGCTGAAGCTGGGCGTGGTGGAGTACTGGCCGCGCTTCGAACGCACCATGGTGCCCGGCGAGGGAGGCGTCGCGGCGGTCACCCTCGGGATGATGGGCGGCCAGGGGCTCCAGATGGAGACCCTCCGCGAGGGCGAGGAACTGCGCTCCGGCGGCACCACCGTGCGCTTCCATCGCGACGGCCTGCCGCCGTTGCCGGCCGATGCGGCGCGGTACGGCCTGCTGCGCGTGCGCGCGGGCGGCGAGACCTGCAGCCTGCCCATCGCGCCGGCCCCGGGCGAGCTGGGCGTCTGTGGCGGCTACACGTTCAGGCTCGCGGAGTTCCACAGCGATTACAGCACCGAGGGCGCCAGCGATCCCGAGGGCCCCCTGCGCAATCCCATGGTCCGGATCGAGATCACCACGCCCGCCGGCGAGGTGGCCGACCGCACGCTCTTCGCCCTGCACCCGGAGTTCGATCTGGTCCACGAGCAGGATATCGATCTGACCGGCGTGGACCTGGTCTACGAGGTGGCCAGCGGCGTGGACCTGGCCAGGGTGGACGGCCAGGTGGTGGTGCGCAGCGCCACGCCCCTGGACATCGTGCCCATGGCCCAGGGCGGCGAGGCCACCCAGCTCGCCGCCGGCGAGGTGGCGCCCCTGGCCACCAAGCTGCTCTACAGGAACGAGGCGGGCCTGCGCATGGTCCCCTCGGAGATCCAGACCTCCCTGGTGTCGGTGCCGGCGCACAGCCGCAACCGCAACGCTCCGCCGGCCGCGCGGCTGTTCCTCGAGAAGGACGGCGAGCGCGCCCAGGCGGTGTGCATGCATGGCGGCGCGCCCCAGCGCGTGGAACTGGGCGGCCAGGACTACCAGCTCTCCTACGGTTCGGTGATGCGCGCGCTGCCCTACGAACTCTTCCTGGAGGACTTCGTGCTGGAGACCTATCCCGGCAGCGACAACCCGGCCAGCTACGAGAGCCACGTCCTGCTCAACGACCCGGAGAAGGGCATCGAGGGCGAGCCGGTGCGCATCTGGATGAACAACCCGCTGAACCACCGTGGGGCCAAGCACTTCCAGTCCAGTTACGACCGCGACCGGGGCGGCACCGTCCTCTCGGTGAACAAGGACCCGGGCAAGTGGCCCACCTACATCGGCTATACCATCTTCAGCCTGGGCTTCCTGGTGGTCTTCGGCCGGGTCGCGGCCGATCGCGTCAAGGCGCGGCACGACAAGGCTGCCCGGCGCAACGCGCCGCGGGGCGTGCCCACCGCGGCGGCGGCGCTGATGGTGCTGATCGCCGGGCTGCTGGCCGGCCCGGCCTCCGCCCAGCAGGACCATCCCGGCGACGACCACTCCGGTCACGACCACTCCGGTCACACCCATGCGCCGGCGGCCGCGCCGGCCGGGAGCGTCCCGCCGCAGATCGCCCTCGACGAGGAGTCGCGGGAGATGGCCGGCCGGCTGATCGTCCAGGACTTCCGCGGCCGCATGAAGCCGCTGGACACCCTGGCCCGCGAGACGGTGATGAAGGTCACCAAGACGAACACCTTCGAGGGGCGCCACCCCATCGACGTCTTCCTCGGCTTCGCGGTGTTCTCGCAGCAGTGGTACCACTACCCCACCATCGTCGTGAAGAACCCGGGGGTCCAGGACCTGCTGGGCGTCAGCCACGACACCCATCACGTCTCGCTGGGCAGCCTCCTGCAGGGCGGTGGCTACAGCCTGCAGGCCCAGGCCGAGGCGGCCCACCGCACGCCGCCCAACGAGCGGGACAAGACCACCCAGCGACTCATCTCCTTCGACGAGCGCGTGCACATCCTCTACTCGGCGCTCCAGGGCACCTCGCTGCGCATCTTCCCCATCCCGGACGACCCCGGCCACAAGTGGGAGGGCATCCAGACGGTGCTCGAGAGCCTGCCCGAGGGCGACCCGCGCCGCGACGAGTTCCGCGCCGCCGCCGACGCCCTCTTCCTCGGTCTCGAGGAGCACGACGTCGCCCGCACCCGCGAGGGCCTGCGCCTGACCGCCGCGCTGCAGGAGAAGTACGGCGCGGAGGTGATGCCGGAGGACTTCCGCGTGGACGCCGAGATGACGCTCAACAGCCTGCATCCGTTCGAGCGTTCCACGCTGCCCTACCTGGGTGGGTTCGTGCTGCTGATCGTGGCCTACTTCTGGGGCCTGTTCCGCCGCGACGAGCGACCGTGGAAGCTCAGGGAGCCGCTCTACGGCCTGGGCATGCTCCTGCTCACCGCCGGCTTCCTGCTGCACACTTACGGCTTCGCCCTGCGCTGGATCGCCTCGGCTCGCGCGCCGCTGAGCAATGGCCACGAGTCGCTGCTGTGGGTGGCCCTGACGGTGGCGTTCGCCGGCCTGGTCTTCGAACTGGCCAGCCGCACGGCCGCCGCCGGCGCGCTGGGCGCCCTGCTGGCCGCGCTGGTGCTGGGAGTCTCCTTCATGAGCGCCTTCGATCCCGCCATCGGCCCGCTGGTGCCGGTCCTGGCCTCCTACTGGCTGAACATCCACGTGACCATCATCACCGCGAGCTATGGTTTCCTGGGACTCTGCGCCCTGCTCGGCGGCTTGACGCTGATCCTGCTGGTCATGGCCGGGCTGACGCGGCGGCCGCTGGGCAGCGCCATCGCCAAGCTCGATCGCCTGAACGTGGACGCGATGATCGTGGGTATCGGCATGCTCGCGGTGGGTACGCTGCTGGGCGGCGTGTGGGCCAACGAGAGCTGGGGCCGCTACTGGGGCTGGGATCCCAAGGAGACCTGGGCGCTGGTCTCCATCCTGGTCTACGCCCTGATCCTGCACTTCCGGTGGATCCCGAAGCTGAGCAACGTCTACGTGCAGGCGGTGGGGTCGTTCCTGGGGATCTGGTCCATCATCATGACCTATTTCGGCGTCAACTACCTGCTGTCGGGGCTTCACAGCTACGCCGCGGGCGACGCCGTGACCATCCCCACCTGGGTGATCGGGACCTTCGCCGGGATGCTGGCCATGTGCGTGGTCGGGTGGTTCGCCTGGCGGGATGCGCGGCCCACGCTGGCGGCGCGGTAGCGTCCGTCGCCGCCGGGGCCGGGCCAAGAGGCCGGACTACGTCTTCTTGGGCTTGTTCAGCATGAAGATGTTCCCGCTGGTGCCCTGACCCACCGGCCGGGAGCGCGGGGCCCCGGCGCCCACGGTCTCGGTCTCGGTCCCGTCCTCGGTCCCGGCCTCGGCCTCCGCGTCGCCATCGCCGCTGGCGAGTGCGGCCTCCGCCTCCTCGTCGGTCAGCGGACGCGGATCGGGCTCCGGTTCCGCACTGGCGGCGAGTTCCGCGGCAGCGGACGCCGCCGGGGGCGCGGGATCGGCCGGCGCGTCGGTGTCCGCGTCGGCGGCCGCGTCGGTGTCCGCGTCGGCGGCCGGCCCGGAGGTCGCCTCCCTCGTGGCGAGTTCCCTCTTCTTTCGCGGCTTGTTCAGCATGAAGACGTTGCCGTTGGCCCCATCACCGCTCGGCGCGGACCTGGTGGCGCCGGCGGCGCCACCGCCCTCCGCGGCGGCCGGCGGCGCCGCGGCCTCGGGCTCGGGTG
>CAZWYF010000037.1:13958-18351 GCA_964637835.1 uncultured Fibrobacteraceae bacterium | reverse complement strand
CCCGGCCTCGGAACCCGGCGCGGCCGCGCCGGCTCCCTTCCGGGACTTGTTGAGCATGAAGACGTTGCCGTTGGCCCCGCTGCCTCTTGGTGTCGGCCGGGCGGGTTTCTCGGCAGCCTCGTCCTCGCCGGCGGACCCGGCCGCGTCCTCCGCGGTCGGCGGCTCGGGGGCGGCCTCCGTCCGTGTGGCGTCGGCGGCCACGTCGGCGAGTTCATCGAGCAGATCGCTGGTGGCGGCCGACAGCTGGTCCGGCTCGGCCGCGGCGGCCGTCGGCGCCGGATCGGGCGTCGGTTCGTCGGCCGGGGCGGGCTCGGGCGTGGGGGCGGGGGCGGCCGGCGCTGGCTCCGCCGACCGGGCCGTCGGCTCGGGCGCCGGCTGGGCCGGGGTTGCGGGTGCTGCGGCGGCGGGCGCTGCGGCGGCGGGCGCGGGTGCAGGCGCGGGTGCAGGCGCCGGCTGGGCCGGGGTTGCGGGCGCTGCGGCGGCGGGCGCGGGTGCGGGTGGAGCCGGGGCCGGGGGAGCCGGGGCTGGCGTCGGCGCGGCGCTGGCCGTCGGCGGGGCCGCGTGGTAGGCGGCGCCCGGCTGCGGGGCCGGCGGCGGCGCGAGCATCAGCTCGCCCAGGTTGGCGGCCACCTTGCGTACCGCGGCCACGTTGCGGACGATCTCGCCGATGGCTTCCTCGTACTGCCGCATGCTCGCCAGGATCCCGTCCACGGCCTGATCGATGGAACCGGTGGAGGCCCCGGTGGCGGCGGCGAGCTGCTGCACCTCGTGGGCCACCACGCTGGTGAACGCGGCGCCGGAGGCGCCGGTGGCGGCGGCCTCGGCCTGGATGCGGCTGGCCACGTCCTGGCTGCGGGCGGCCAGGGCGCGCACGCGGCCCACCACCTCGCCCATCTCCCGGGCGTTCTCCAGCAGCTCGCGGGCCGTGTCCGCGGCGTAGACGGCGGCGTTGTTGGCCGTCCGCGTCATCCGCGATCCCTCGTGGGTGTCCTGGGCCAGCTCCTGCAGGCTGAAGAGCATGCCCTGCAGGGCGGCGGTCACCGAGTCCACCGCGTGCTGCATGCGCTCGGCGCTGCGCGAGATGGTGAGCATGTCCACCGAGACCCGGTCCACCGAGGCGCTGGCCACGCCGAGGTCCGCGTGGCCGTCGAAGGGGGGTGCTGGCCGCGTCCTGGGCGCGGCGGGTTGCCGGAAGATGGACGACCTCGGCGCTCCCGGCACCTGGTCGCCGGCGGGCTCCGGCCCGGCGCCGGGAGGGGTGGCCGTGGGCGAAGCGGCGTGGCCGGGTCCGTGGGCTTCCGGGACGGCCGGATGCGCGGGGGCGGTGGCCGCCGCCGCGGCGGTCGCCTCGCGGCGCGGCCAGAAGGCGACCAGTCCCAGCAGCAGGGTGGTTCCGCCGAGCACCACGGCGGCGGTGGCGGCCAGATGGCCGAGCTTGCTGGCCTGGCTGCCGGCCGCGCTGAGGGCTCCGGCCGCGCTCTCGAGGTGTTCGCGGAGTTCGGGGCCGGCGGCATCCAGCGCGGCCAGGGTCTCGCGGCCGGCCGCGCTGCTGGGGGCATACTCGCCGGCGGCGAGGTCGGCCAGGTCCAGGCCCAGCGTGCGCCAGATGGCGCGCGCCTCGGCCACCGCGGCGGCGGTCCGCCCGCCGGACTGGTCGGCCAGGGCCACCAGATCCTGATCGAGGGCCAGGACGCTGCGCGCCAGGTCCTGCCGGCGCGTGCGGACCTGGTCGAGCTGGGTCGCGCGGCCAAGGTCGCGGGCATGGGCCTGCAGGCCATCCAGATGGCCCACCAGGCCGCGGGCCAGTTCCAGCCGTGCCGGTCGCTGGTCCTGGCCGGTGCGCGCGTGGACCATGAGGCCGAGCGAGGCCACCAGCAGGACGGCGCTCAGCAGGGTCGCGAGGTTGAGAATGCGCCGGGACGCCATGGGATTCCTCCGCGGTGCTGCTCCGGGCAGCCGGATCGGGAGACTTCTGTTCCCTCGGTAGATCGCCCGCAGGAGCTGTGGGTTGAGGAATTCCTGCCAGCCTGGCGGATGCGACCCGGCGGGAAATCCGATAACATCTCACGGATCTCATCGTGCCCCATCGCTCCCCAGCCCGCCGCGGAGGTCCCTCCATGCACCCGATCCCGGCCATCCCCCCGCACCGTTTTCCCGGCCGTACGCCCCACGTGCCCACCATGGAGGAGTACCAGCGCCTCTATCGGCTCTCCCTCGACGCGCCGGAGATGTTCTGGGCCGAGCGCGCCCACGACCTGCACTGGTTCCACAAGTGGGACACCGTCTTCGACAGCGATTACGAGGAGACGGACATGGGCTGGTTCCTCGGCGGCCGGCTCAACGCCTGCTACAACTGCATCGACCGCCACCTGAACGACCGCGGCGACCAGCCGGCCATCATCTGGGCCAAGGACGAGCCCGGCGAGTACGAGACCATCAGTTACCGGCACCTCAAGCACCACGTGGCGCGGGTGGCCAACGTCCTGCGCGAGCACGGCGTGCGCAAGGGCGATCGGGTGATCGTCTACCTGCCCATGATCCCGGAGCTGGCCTATACCATGCTGGCCTGCGCGCGCATCGGCGCGGTGCACTCGGTGGTGTTCGGCGGCTTCAGCAGCGAGTCCATCCGCGACCGCATCCTCGATTGCGGCGCGAAGCTCGTGGTCACGGCCAACGAGGGCCTGCGCGGCGGCCGCGCCCTGCCGCTGAAGGCCACCGTGGACCGGGCCGTCGATGGCCTGGACCAGGTGCAGACCGTGCTGGTGGCGCGGCGCACCGATGCCGGGGTGCCCATGCGCTCGGGTCGGGACTTCTGGCTGGACGAGGAGTGCCGCCGGCAGCGCTCCACCTGCTCGGTGGAGTGGATGGGGTCGGAGGACCCGCTGTTCATCCTCTACACCAGCGGCTCGACGGGCAAGCCCAAGGGCCTGGTCCATACCACCGGCGGCTACATGGTCTACGCCAGCTACACCCACCGCGTGGTCTTCGACTACCACCCGGGCGACGTCTACTTCTGCGCCGCCGACTGCGGCTGGATCACCGGGCACACCTACATCATCTACGGACCCCTGGCCAACGGCGCGACCACGGTGATGTTCGAGTCCACCCCCGTGTACCCGGACGCCGGCCGCTACTGGCAGATCGTGGACGACCTGCAGGTGAACATCTTCTACACCGCCCCCACCGCCATCCGCGCCCTGGTCCGCGCGGGCGACGAGCACGTCGAGCGCCACTCCCGCGCCAGCCTGCGCACGCTGGGCACGGTGGGCGAGCCCATCAACCCGGAGACCTGGAACTGGTACCATGACGTGGTGGGCCGCGGGCAGTGCAACGTGGTGGACACCTGGTGGCAGACCGAGACCGGCGGCATCCTCATCACGCCGTTGCCGGGGGTGACGCCCATGAAGCCGGGGTCGGCCACGCTGCCGTTCTTCGGCGTGCATCCCCGCCTGGTGGACGACCAGGGCCACGAACTCGAGGGCGCCGCCAGCGGCAACCTGGTGCTCGGCCAGAGCTGGCCCGGCCAGGCGCGCACCATCCACGGCGACCACCACCGCTTCCACGAGACCTACTTCGAGCGCTTCCCCGGCTTCTACTTCACCGGCGACGGCTGCCGCCGCGACGAGGACGGCTACTACTGGATCACCGGCCGCGTGGACGACGTCATCAACGTCTCCGGCCACCGCCTGGGCACCGCCGAGGTGGAGAGCGCCCTGGTGGCCCACGACGCGGTGACCGAGGCCGCGGTGGTGGGCTTCCCCCACGAGATCAAGGGCCAGGGCATCTTCGCCTACGTGATCCTCGACACCCAGTTCGACGGCATGGAGACGCACGAGCTGGCCGGCCTGCTCAAGGAGCAGGTGCGCCACGTCATCGGCCCGGTGGCCACGCCCGACCAGGTGCTCGTGGCGCCCGGCCTGCCCAGGACGCGCTCGGGCAAGATCATGCGCCGCATCCTGCGCAAGATCGCCGCCGGTGAATACGACGACCTCGGCGACGTCACCACCCTGGCCGAGCCCGAGGTGGTGGCCGAACTGGTCGAGGCGCATCGGCAGCTGGACTGACCGGCCCGCGCGCCACCCGGCCGCGGACCGGCCGGCGACCATCGAAGACGGGTGGGAGGCGACGGCCATCTGCGCTAGAATGGCCGCCGCTTCCGTTGCCGGACCCGAGTCGCCCGGGCAGCCGCCCGGCACGATGGGATGCCATGCGCCGATCGTCCTCGTCCACCGCCGGTTCGCCCCGCGATGCCGGTTCGCCCGCCGCCGGCTCGCCTGCCGGTTCGCCCGCCGCCGGCTCGCCTGCCGGTTCGCCCGCCGCCGGCTCGCCTGCCGGTTCGCCCGCCGCCGGTTCGCCCGCCGCCGGCTCGCCTGCCGGTTCGCCCGCCGCCGGC
>CAZWYF010000037.1:7864-13858 GCA_964637835.1 uncultured Fibrobacteraceae bacterium | reverse complement strand
TCGCCGCCTGCCGGTGGCCGCCGGGGAATCCGCTGGCGCCGCCACGCGCCGGAGATCGCCGCCCTGGCCCTGGTCCTGGCGACCATGGTGCTCTCCTGGCTGCTGGTCCATGGCCTGACCGACGGCCTCTACCGGGCCTACGCGGTCCAGGGGACGCCGCCGGTCACGGCCAGCGCGGTGGGCGACGCCGGCCGCAGCCAGCTCGGCCCCTGGGGCTACTTCTGGAGCGAGCGCGCCTTCCACTACCGCACCACGCTGATGTTCGCCGTGGACGACGGGCCGTCGCCCGACGTGCTGCCCCGCGACCGCTTCCAGCAGTGGCCCGACGGCGTGAACGCCTGGCGCGAGTACACGCTGTTCATGGAGCCGGTCTACGGCTGGCTGTATCGTGTCTTCGGGGCCGAACGCGAGATCCTGGCGGAGTTCCTCACCCGCCTGATCCCCCTGGTCCACGTCCTCTTGCTGCCGCTGATCTACCTGCTGGCCCGGGCGCTGGGGGCCAGACCGCTGCTGGCCGCCGGGGCCGGGCTGGTGGTGGCGAGCTGCACCCTGGGCTTCGCGCGGCTGGCGGGGTCGCTGCTGCTCAAGGAGCACTTCACGTTGTTCTGGCTGCTGGGATTCGCCGCTGCCCACGCCTGGGCCCAGCGGCGCCGCAGCCTGCGGTTGCTGACGCTGGCGGCGGGATGCCTGCTGGTGGTGCTGGCCAGCTGGCATCTGGGCGGGTTCCTGGCGCTGGCGCTGCTCGGCGCCGCGGCCGTGGTGCAGGTGGCGGAATCCGGCCGCCCGGCGCGCGGGACGGATTCCTGGCGGCTGCGCGTCCCCCTGGCCTATCTGGTGGCGTCGGTCCTGGCGGGCCTGACGCCGTCGCTGCTCGAGCGTGGCTTCCTGCTGAGCCTGCCGGTGGCCCTGCTGGTGGCCTGGACCGGCGTGGAGCTGCTGCGCTGGCGCCGGCCCCGACTGGTGCCGCGTCCGGCCTCCGCGCTGGCCTGGCTGCTCGGGCTGGGCGCGGTGCTCGGCGCGGCCTCCCTCCTCGGCCGCCCCGACGGCGGCGATTACGACCACGTCTCCGGTCTGCTCCTCGCCAGGCTCGTTCACGGCTTCCAGCGGCCCGAGGACCCCGCGGCGCTTCCCTTCGCCGTGCGCGTCTTCTGGGCCTCGCCCTTCACCTCGCCGGCCTGGGCGGACGTCTGGCGGGAGCTGGGCTGGCACGTGGTCTCCCTGGGTGGCGCCCTGGCAGCCGGGATGCTCCTGCTGGTGCGTGGCCGGCTCGTGCCCGCGGTGCGCGAGCTGGTGCTGGTGGTGCTGGCGTTCACGGCGGCGTGGTTGCTGTTCGACCGTCTGGGTCTGGTGGTGCTGCCGTTCGCGGCGGTGCTGCTGGCGGTGGTGGCCGAGCGCGTGGCGGTCCGCCTGGACGCGCGGCGCTGGCGGGTGGCCGCGGCCATCGCCGGGGCCCTGATGCTGGCGACGCCTACGCTCAACCTGGCCACCGGCATGAGCCACCACCTGCGCCGCGCCGCCGACGCGCTCGCCGGCCGGCCGGCCTTCGCCGCGGCCAGCGACGACGCCCGCAACTGGCTCCGCGGCGATCTGCTCCGCTGGCTCCTCACCGACACCCCGGGGCCCGGCAGCCGTTCCGGGCGCACCGAGCCGCGGGCGGTGGTCGCGGGCATCGGCGCCTCGCCGGCCATCCTGCTCTACACCGGCCGGCCGGTGGTGCTCAACTCCCAGTTCGAGAACCGCCCCATCCGCGAGCGGTACCGGCGCTACCTCGCCGCCCTCTACGGGGACGACCCCGCCCTCCTCGCGCGATTCCTGGCCGAGACCAGGGCCGGGTACCTGGTGATCGACCGCACGGCGGTCCTGGGCGCGGGCCCGGGCACGCTGGCCTACCAGGCCGGGGTCCGCGGGCCCCTGCCGCTGGCGAGCACCATCGCCCGCCTGCACTTCGCGCCGCAGGAACTGGATTTCGTGCAGCCGGTCTGGGAGAACGAGTACTATCGCGTCTTCGCGGTGATGCCGGCGCCGGCGGGCGCGGTGACATGGGATCGGCGGTATGCGAACTGGTGGAATCTCGACGCCTTCACGGTCCGGGACGGCCGCCTCGTGGATCCCGCCGGCGACCGGGCCCGGCTCGTGGAGTTCGAGAAGCGACTCGCGGCCCTGCAGGAGGCCCAGGCCGCCATCCTGCAGCGGTTCGCCGCCCGCGCCCGCGGTGCCACGCCGCTGCGTACCCTGCACCAGCAGTTCATCGAGTTGCAGACTCGCCGCCTGGTGGCCGCCGCCAGCGGTCAGGACGCCGACCCGCAGCTCGAACAGCAACGGACACGGATCATCCAGACGATCGGCAGCTGGCTGGAGGCACGGGACCCGGCCTCCGGGCAGACGCTCCGCGATGCGCTGGCCACGCTCTACTTCACCGGTCCCCCCGGTGGCGGGCCGGGCTGGCGCGCACTGGTGGGCAACCCCCTGGCCGGGCCCACCCACTGGGCGGCGGCCGCGGACCTGCTCTCCCTGATCGGCCAGTACCGGCAGGCCGCCGACCTCATGGATCGTGCGGCCGCGGCCTTCCCCCTGGTGCCCACGCTCCAGGGAGACGGCCGGCCACGGTCGGTGGCGCCGCCGCTGGCCCAGCAGGTGTGGCGCACCGCGGTGTGGTTCCACCTCGCAGCCGGACGCGCGGAACCGGCCGGCCGGAAGGCGGCGACGTTCCTGCCGCTGACCGCTCCGGATTCCCCGGAGTCGGCCTTCTACCGGCGCGTGGCCGATCTCGCGCCCCGATGAGGGGTTTGTGCTCGAAGAATGGGTTGTGCCCCGAAGAATGTTGACGTCCCCCGGGATTCTTAACGGACTGTCTCCCTTTCACTTACGCCCCTGGGGCGCATGCTTCAGCTCGTGCTTGAGGTCCACCTTCAGCCTCCGGGTCTTCACCCGGCGCCAGTATCGGCGCAGCCGGGAGGCGGCGTGGCGCTCGATGTCGGTGGCGGCGCCTCGGGTTCCCGGGCAGACGGGAGGGGTCGCAGGGCATGGATTCGGGGGTTCGAGGTCGTTCATGGGATGGGTCAGGGCAAGACCCGGACCCATCAACATTCTTCGGGGCACAACCCGTGGCTTGCCTTTGCTGGCGATCTTCGTCAAGATGGATCGGCGATCCGGACGCGCTAGCCCGAAAGGCCGGTTGCCATGGCCACGTCCCAGCTCCTGCTCTTGACCGGGGTCGGTATCGGCGGCGCCGTGGGCTGGCTGCTCCACCACGCGCTGCGAGGATCCCGCGACTGGCTGCGCGTGGACGGGTCCGGGCGCCGGGCCGTCCGGGTCGGAGATCACGCGGTCTCGTTCGCAGACCTCGTCCGTCGCGAGGAGCGCTTCCGGGCCATCGCCGATTACACCTACGACCTCGAGCTCCTGGTCGGCTCCGACGGCCGGTTGCAGTGGGCCAACCCGGCGTTCTTCGAGGCCGTCGGGTTCTCGTGGCAGGATCTGGACGGCCAGCCGGACTTCCCCATGAGCATCATCGACCCGGCGGACCGGCCGGCCATGGGCGAGCTCTACCAGGGCGCTCTGGACGGCAGCCGCGGCAACGACGTCGAGTTCCGTCTCCTGCTGGCTGACGGCTCGGCCAACTGGTACGCCATCTCCTGGCAATCGATCACCGACCGCGAGGGGCGGAGACTGGGGGTCCGTGCCAGCCTGCGCGACATCGCCGCGCGCAAGGCCCTGGACCAGGAGCGAGAGCAGCTCCTGTCACGGCTCCAGGAGGCCCTGGACCAGGTCCGCACCCTCCGCGGATTGCTTCCCATCTGCGCCCGCTGCAAGAAGATCCGCAACGAGACCGATCAGTGGCAGCAGATCGAGCAGTACGTGACCGAGCATTCGGAGGCCATGTTCAGCCACGGTCTCTGTCCGGAATGTGCGCGGGACGCGTTCCGGGAGGCCGGGGTCGATCCCCCCGGAGCGCCGACGGACTGACGATGCGCGGGATGGAACCACCTCGCGGGCGCCATGAGACGCTCGCGAGGTGAATGCTCCGGTGATCGCGGCCAGGGGAGGCCGGGGTCACCGCTGGAGCACGAGGCGGACGGTGGCCGGCGGGCCGGCGCCCCGCGCGATGGCCAGGTAGACGCCCGAGGCGAGGGCGCGGCCGTGGTGGTCGGTGCCGTCCCAGACGAGGCGGGGATCGGTCGGCAGCGGGCCGTCATGGAGCGTGCGGACGCGGCGGCCGCGGAGGTCGCAGATGGTCACCGTGACGGACCGGGCGCCGAGCCGGCCGGTGCGGTCCTCGAGCCGGATCTCCACGCGGGGATTGAAGGGGTTCGGACGGGCGGTCAGGGCCAGCGGTGGAGCGGGCCGATCGCCGGCGCCGCCGTCGCCGTCGTCCGGATCCGGCACCACGCCGGTGGCGCCGTCCACGGTGTACCGGTAGGCCGCGGGCTCGGCGCCGCGCGGCAGGGTGGCCAGGCGGCCGCTGGCGTCGGCAGCGTGCAGGCGGTACTCCACCTCGGAGCCAGGGGGCTGGGCGGGGATCCAGGCCTCGAAGGAGTCCGCGGCCGCGATGGCCGTCAGGGCCACCTCCTGCCAGGCCGCCTCGCCGACGAGGCGCCAGCGCACCGCCTGATCACCCGCGGGCAGGCCGCTGCCGGAGCGGTCGTCGATCCAGGCGGCGATGCGCGCGGGCTGGCCGGCGGGCTGGACCGGCGCGACCCGGGCGTGCAGCAGGCGCAGCATGCCGGGGTCGAAGAGGCCCATCACCCGGCAGTGCAGGGCGTCGTAATGATGCCAGCCGTCGTACGGGATGCCGATCACGTCATAGCCCGGCATGGTATCGCGATAGGTAGCCAGGGCGTCGGCATCGGCGGGGAGCCCGAACAGGGGGACCAGCACCTTGCGGCCCAGGATCAGGCTATTGGTGTAGGCCGCCGTGGCGTCGCCATCGTAGGGCGGGCAGAAGACCCGGTGCACGGTGTACGGTCGACCGTAGGGCGTGAGCGTGCCGGCGAACGCGGCAGCCACCTCCTCGCAGCACCCGTGCTCGGGATGCCCGGCGGGCACCGCCTTCACCAGGACGGTCTCCTCGTCCAGGAGCTTGGCGTAGCAGTCGATGTGCTGGATACCGTGGATCTCGGGATCGATGGTCAGGCGGTAGTCGGTCAGGCCGAGCACCTCGCCGACGTGCTGCCGGAAGGCGGCCTCGTCCAGGTAGGGGGCGTTCTCGGCCAGCATCTGGCTGGTGGACCAGGCCAGGCCCAGGCCGTCGGTCATGATGTTGCCGCCGGTGAGGTACGCGCCCACGGAGACGCGCGGGACGCCCAGGTGGGCGGCGACCACGGCGGGCAGCGCGTCGTCCTCGTCGTAGCCCCGGCCGGCGCGCACGGTTTCCGGGATGCCGGCGCCCGGGTCACCGGCGGTGGCGATGACGTGGGCCGCGGTGGTGGGGCCGGATGGCGGGACGACCCCGCCGCCGGGCGACGCATGGCAGCCGGGCACCCAGGGGTAGCCATCGAACCACGGGTCGGCGTAGGCCATGACGCCGTCCGCACGGAACATCGCCTGGGGCCCCCAGTCCCGCGTCCACATGCTCCACAGGTCGGCGTGGATGAACTGCACCCGGGAGAGGTCCACGCCGGCCGCGGCGAAGGCGCTGCGCGCCTGCTGCTCCTGGCCGCCGGTCTCCACCAGGGTGTAGAGGGTGTCGTCGGCGGCCAGGTGGCGCACCAGGTCCAGGGGGATGCCCAGGGGCCAGCGGATCAGGCTGCCGATCGCCGGTTCCCACTCGGCCACCAGACGGGGCCCGACCGCAGGAGCGTGCGCGGCGGAGGCCGGGGCGCCGGGCGCGCCGGCCAGGCCCGGGGAAGCGGGCAGCAGGGCCATGACCAGGGTCATGGTCAGGGCGAGGAGCGCGATGCGGGTCCACCGCGCCGCAACGGGGCGCGCGCGCGACGAGAGGATCATGGCCACGGAGACTCCTGGGGCCGAGAGGACCGGCTGGGGACGTTCGCT
>CAZWYF010000037.1:0-7764 GCA_964637835.1 uncultured Fibrobacteraceae bacterium | reverse complement strand
GACCGGCTGGGGACGTTCGCTCGCGACATGATACCACGGATCGGCGGCCCGCCGGAACCGGGTCGATGAAAATAATTGTTGCGACAGATATCCGGGCAACGTAATGTGTCATCACATGATCATGTGGTCGACATGATATGGATGAGATGGTCGACCCGTCCGGCCGCACCGGTGCCCGTCCAGGAGTTCTCCCCATGACCGACCTCGATCTGCGTCAGGCCGAACTGATCAGCGTCAAGCTCCTGAAGGTGTGCGAGCACATCGAGAGCGAGCGGGCGGCGCTGTTCAAGGCGTCGGGCCTGTCGTTGCCGCAGTACAACGTGCTGCGCATCCTGCGGGGGGCGCAGGGGGAGGAGCTGCCGTGCCACGAGGTGGGCGCGCGCATGCTCAAGCGCGTGCCGGACGTCACCCGCCTGCTCGACCGGCTCGAGCAGCGAGGGCTCATCGAGCGCTGGCGGTGCGCGGAGGATCGCCGGGTGGTGCGCACGCGCATCACGGATGCGGGCCTCGACCTGCTCGCCGGCATCGACCAGCCGCTGGGCGAGCTGATCGCCCGGGAATTCTCGCACTTCACCGACCGCAAGCTCGCCCAGCTCGATCGCCTGCTCGGCGACCTGCTGCGGTGAGGTCGTCCCTCTGACCAGAAGTCGTTGCCACGATCGGAAGTCGTTGCCACGATCGACGGCGCAATGCGAAAGGACCCGATCATGAACCGCATCTCCTCGCAGGACCTGGGCCTGCTGATGATCCGCCTGATGCTCGGCGTGGTCTTCATCTACCACGGCGCCCCCAAGCTCCTCGGCGGCCTCGACGGCTTCGCCGGCTATCTGGGGAGCCTGGGCGTGCCCATGCCACAGGTGTCGGCCTTCCTGGCCGCGGTGGCGGAGGTGGCCGGCGGGCTGGTGCTCATCGCCGGCGTCGCCTTCCGGTACGCGCTGTGGCCCACGGTGTTCACCATGCTGGTGGCGTCGTTCGTGGCGCACGCGGGCAAGTTCAGCGTGCAGGACGGGGGCATGGAGTTCGCCCTGACCCTCGGCGTGGTGACCGCGGGGCTGGCCCTCATCGGTCCCGGCCGGCTGACCGTGGCGGCGCTGCTGCCCGGCCGCGACGCGACCCCGGATCCCGACGCCCGGCCCCGGGAGGCGTGATCGTCATGAGCGACATCAAGCGCGCGACCCCCGACCATCCCATCCACGAGCTGCTGGCCGCCCGCTGGAGCCCCTACGGCCTGGACCCGCGGCCGCTGCCGGACGGCGTGCTGCGCAGCCTCTTCGAGGCGGCGCGGTGGGCGCCGTCGTCCTACAACGAGCAGCCCTGGCGGTACCTGGTGGCCACTCGCGAGGACGAGGCCGCCTTCGCCGACCTGCTCTCCTGCCTGGTGGAGGCCAACCAGCAGTGGGCGCGCGATGCGTCGGTGCTGGTGATCACCGTGGCCAGCACCAGCTTCCAGCGCACCGGCCAGCTCAACGCCGTGGCCCGCCACGACATCGGCCTGGCCTCGGCCAACCTCACGGTGGAGGCCACCGCCCGCGGGCTGGTCGTCCACCAGATGGCCGGGATCCTGCCGGACCGTGCGCGGGAACTGTACGGGATCCCCGAGGGCTTCGAACCGGTCACCGCGCTGGCCATCGGGTATGCCGCCCATCCTGATACCTTGCCAGAGGCCGCGCGCGAGCGGGATACCACGCCGCGGCCGCGGTTGCCGCAGAGCCAGTTCGTCTTCGCCGGGCGGTGGGGCGAGCCGGCGTCCCTGGAGTAAGACCTGCAGACCGTTGCGGCGACCAGACGGGGCGGGCTCGAGAGGGAGCCCGCCCCGTCACCGTCCGGGCCCGCGCCCCGCCGGGCCAGCGGCCATGGCGGCGGCCGGATGCCAGCCGCGTCGCCTGCCGCCCGGTATGTCCCTTGCTTTCTTGAAGATATCTGTGCTATAGCTGGCGGAATCAGGATCCGTCCTCGATTCGGAGCAACGATCCATGACCGAGCCCCGTCCCATCACCGGCGGTCCCGACGAACTCGTGGCGCTCCGGCACCGGCTCGAGCAGCTCGAGCGTCAGAACGCCGAGCTCCGCGCCGCATGCCGGCGGCTGGAGAGCGCCCGACCGACCACCGGGGCCGGCGGCGACGCGCTCTCGGGTGCGACGGCGGATCCCCGGGACCGCAGCCTGGCCGAGGAGCGCTACGACCGCCTCCTCGACACGGCGGCGGATTTCATCTTCATCCATCCCCACGCCGAGATGGCGGCGGACATCCGCTTCAGCACGGTGAACGACGAGGCCTGCCGGCGCCTGGGCTACTCCCGGGAGGAACTGCAGGAACTCGGGCCGCTGGATGTCACCGATCCCGAGGATGCCGGGGCGGCCGAGCCCGACAACCAGGAACTGGGCGCCACGGGCGAGCTGCTCTTCGAGAGGACCCTGATCGCCCGGGACGGTGCGCGGATCCCGGTGGAGATCCGATCGCGTCGCTTCCGGGAGAACGGGCGCGAGATGGTGATCTCCGTGGCCCGCGACATCAGCGCCCGCAAGCAGGTCCGTGACAGCCTCGACGCGCTGATCAATGCCCAGTCCGACAGCGCCCTGCTCATGACCCCCGGGGGCCGGATCCTCGCCGCCAACGAGGCGGTCGCGCGGAGGTTCGGCTACGCGTCCGGGGAGGACCTCCTGGGGCTCGACGCGTACGAGCTGGTCGGCCCCGAGGTGGCCGCTTCCCGGCGGGTCCACGTGCGCCGCGCCATCGAGGCGAAGGTGCCGGTGACCTTCCGGGACGAGCGCGTGGGCCGGATCATGGACAACACCGTCCAGCCGGTGCTGGACCGGTCGGGCGCGGTGACCTCGCTGGCCATCCTCGGCCGCGACGTCACCGAGCAGGTGACCCGGCGGCAGGAGCTGGAGCAGCACGAGCGACGCCAGCGCCTGCTCCTGGACAGCCTGCCGGCGCTGGTGAACTACACCGGACGGGACGGGCGATACCGGCAGGTGAACGCCCGGCACGAGGAGGTCTTCGGCCGGACGGCCGAGGAGATGATCGGCCTGCATACGGCCGAGCTGATCGGGGAGCAGCGGTACGCGCGCGTCCGCCCCCACATCGAGCGTGTCCTCGCCGGCGAGCCGCAGGCGTTCGTGTTGGACTTCCCGTTCGACGACGGCGCCCACCACTGGCTCGACGTCCGCTACGTGCCCGACATCGAGAACGGCGAGGTCGTCGGCTTCTATGTCCTGATCCTCGACATCTCGGACAGCATCCTCGCCCAGCGCCGCCTGGCGGCCAGCGAGTCGCAGCTGGAGCTGTTCTTCGCCCAGGTGCCGGTGGCCATCGTCATGGGCGGGGCCGACGGGGTACTCACGCGCGCCAATCCCGCCGCCGAGGAGTTCTTCGGCCGCGGTCAGGGCGGACTGGTCGACGTTCCCTTCGCCGACGTCTCCCACCCCGATGACCTGGCCTCGGACCTCGCCGCCTTCGGGCGCGTCGTCCGCGGGGAGACGCGTTCCTACGCCATGCAGAAGCGGTTCCTCCGACCGGACGGGACGGTGGTCTGGGGCGAGCTCACCGTCAGCGCCGCCACCGAGGAGCGCGACCTCTTCTTCGGCATCATCAAGGACATCACGCCGCAGAAGCAGGAGGAGGAGGCGCGGCGCGACCAGGAGCTGGAACGACAGCGCCTGCTGACGGCCATCGAGCAGTCCGAGGAGGCGGTGGTGATCACCGACGTCCACGCCTGCATCCAGTACGTCAACGGCGCCTTCGAGCGGACCACCGGCTACACCGCCGCGGAGGTGCGCGGCCAGAACCCCAGACTGCTGCAGAGCGGGGAACACGACGCGGACTTCTACGCGGTCATGTGGGCCACGCTCACCGCCGGCGAATCCTGGACCGGGCGCATGGTCAACCGGCGCAAGGACGGTTCCCGGTTCGTCGAGCTGGCCACCATCTCGCCCGTGCGCGACCAGGCCGGCAACATCATGCACTTCGTGGCCGTCAAGCGCGACATCACCCACGAGCTCGAGCTCGAGGAACAGATGCGCCAGTCGCAGAAGATGGAGGCGCTGGGCAAACTGGCCGGGGGCATCGCCCACGACTTCAACAACGTCCTCTATGCCCTGATGGGCAACACCGAGCTGGCCCTCGGCAAGGTGGCCGCCGACGGCGAGGTGGCCGGGCACCTGCGGGCCTCCCTGACGGCCTGTCGGCGGGCCGGCGACCTGGTGCGGCAGATCCTCGCCTTCAGTCGCCGGCACGAGCGGCGTCGCGCCGTGCAGGACCCCGTGGCCATGACCCGCGACGTCCTCGGCCTGCTCCGGCCCACGCTGCCGGCCACCGTGGACCTGGTGTCGGAGCTGGCCCCGGACTGCCCGCCGGTGGAGATCGACCGCACCGAGTGGCATCAGATCGTCATGAACCTCGCCACGAACGCCGTCCAGGCCCTCCCCGAGGGCAAGGGACGGGTGGAGATCCGCGCCGAATCCGCGTCCATGCCCGGTGATGCGGACGATCGCGCGACCGCCCCGCCGGGCCCGGCCGTGCGACTGACCGTCCGCGACACGGGCGCCGGCATGCCCGCCGAGGTGGTGGCCCGTTGCTGCGAGCCGTACTTCACCACCAAGCCGGCCGGGGTGGGGACGGGCATGGGCCTGTCCATCGTCCATGGCATCGTCACCTCCCTGGGCGGCAGCCTGGACGTCCTCTCCCGGCCGGGGGCGGGCACCTCCGTCCTGGTGTCCCTGCCCGCCGCCAGGCAGCGGCCGGCGGCCGCGAGCGCGAGCGCTGGCGCGGCCGCCACGGAGAGGTCGTCCCTGGCGCTGTCCTCACGAGATGCCGCCCCCGGCTCCCGCCCGCCGACGATCATGGTGGTGGAGGACGAGGAGGCCATCCTCGAGCTGGCCACCACGGCGCTCGAGCGTCAGGCCTACGCGGTGCGCCCGTTCCAGGACCCGCAGGAGGCGCTCGCCGCCTTCTGCGACGACCCCGCCGCCATCGATCTCGTGGTCACCGACCAGACCATGCCCGAGCTCACCGGCCTGGACCTGGCCCGCGAGATGATCGCCATCCGCGGCGACCTGCCGGTGATCATCTGCTCCGGGTACAGCGCCACCTTCCGCGAGGACGACGCCCGCGCGCTGGGCGTCCGCGCCTATCTGCCCAAGCCGGTGCCGCTGGCCGAGCTGGTGGCCGCGGTGGGCCGGGAGCTGGGCGTCACCGGCCCCGCCTGATCGTCACCTCCGCCTGCGCCTTTCCGGCCGTCGATTCCCGGCGTCAATTCCCCCCCCGTGCGGCCGATAGGACCACCAGGAGACCCCGAGAAGTCCCCGAACCGGGAGCGTTCGCCCATGCGTGGTCGCCTGTCGAGCCTGATCGTGGCCGCCGGCCTGCTGCTGATCCTGCTGGGTACCGTGTCGGTGCCGGTGGGGCCGCGGTCGCAGGATCCGGCAGCGGTGCCGTCGGCCGTGCCGTCGGCTGGTCCGTCGCCGTCGCCGTCGCCGTCCCGCCCCGACGCGGCCTCGCGGCATCCGCACCCCGGGACCATCGACCGGGCACCGGCCCGCCGCGAGGCCTCCGGGCCGCGATCTTCCCCTGACGGGGCCCGGTTCGTGGACCGGGCGCTCGCGGCCGCGCCCGGCGTGCGGGCCCTGGACGGCCCGCCGCCCGCCTGGCCGGCTCCAGGCTCCCGGCGGGTCGCGGGCGTGGCCAGCGATGCCGTGAGGGACGCGGCTCCGGTCTCGCCCGGCGCAGCCGCCGCCCCGCTGGCGCCGGCATCCGCGGGCCGCGCCGGCCCCTGGTCCGCCGCGCACCTGCTGGCCGACCCCACCGGCATGAACGACCAGCACCTCGCCCTGGCCGCCAGCCCCGTCACCGGCAACCTCTTCGCCGTCTGGGAGGCCACCGACCTCGGCGGCACCGACCGCGACATCCACCTCGGCTGGAGCACCGACGGCGGCGCCACCTGGCAGCAGCGGGAGCTGCATCCCTCCAGCCTGGACGAGTTCCAGCCCGACCTGGCCATCGACCAGGCCGGCTACCTGCACGTGGTCTGGGCCCGTGCCGACGGCGCGCTGGTGCGCGCCCGCTCCGCCGGCCCCGAGGACGTGCAGAACTGGGCCTTCGCCCGCGTCTTCACCGTGGGCGAGCCGGTGGCCGTGCCGTCCATCGCCGTCAGCGGCAGCGGCGACTACGCCCGCGTGTTCATCGCCTGCTCCTGGTACACCGTGAACTGGGACTGGTACCAGACCGAGTACACGCTGCTGTGGCTGTACTCCACGAGCGGCGGCCAGACCGTCAGCTACCAGTACCTGCAGCCCGACGGCCACCAGGACGTCTGGCCCGACGTGGCCCTGCAGGGGGCCACGGTCTTCATGGTCAACGGCGAGCAGGACCCCTACACCGGCCGGACCCGCATCCTGGCCGCCGCCGACGCCCTCAGCGGCACCTTCGCCCAGTACCTCGACCTCAGCGAGACCACGCCCATGTCCTGCGGTTTCCCGTCCGTGGTCGCCGACGAGGCCGGCGTCTACCTCGCCTGGCAACTCGACTGGGACGACGGCCTGGGCAACATCGACGGCGACATCATGTACGCCGTCTCCCGCGATGGCCTGGCCACGGCCGATGGCCCCTACGAGATGCAGGCGACGCTCACCGAGAGCGTGGGGCCGGTGCTCGCCTCTCGCGAGGGCGTGGTCGGCTGCTGGTGGCTGGAGGCCCCCGCCGGCGGGGACGAGTTCCATCTCGCCACCCGCCAGGCCCCCCTCGGGGGCGACCCCTCGCTCTGGGGCCGCACCGAGTTCGTCACCGACCTGCCCATGGTGGTTCCCCAGTTCCGCGCCGCCGCCGGCGCCGTCCACGCCGGGGGCCTGCAGGCGGCCTGGAGCGACCGCCGCGACTTCCAGTCCGGCGGCTTCAACGTCTACGCCAGCGAGCGGAGCCTGGCGGCCAACCTGGCGCCGTATGCGCCGGCGGGCTGGGAGTCGCCCCTGGTGATCAACCTCGAGCCCGGTGTCCGCACCACCGGCCCCCTGGCGCCGGGCCTCACCGCCTACGCGAGCCTGGCGCTGGTGAACCTGGGCCTGACCGACGCGGCCGGCCCCTTCTCGGTGGAGCTCTGGCTCGATGACGACCTCATCGAGAGCTGGACCCTCGCCGACGGCCTGGCGCTCGCCGCGTTCACCACCGCGGAGGACGTGCCGGTGGTGCTCGACGCCGGCGCGCATGTCCTGAGCCTGCGCATCGATCCCGCCGATCGCGTCGTCGAGAGCGACGAGACGGACAACCGGCTGGACCTGGAGGTGTGGGTGCCGGCCGGCTCGCCGTCGCTGGTGCTGGATCCGCCGAGCCTGACGTTCCACGCGGAGGCGCCGGTGGTGCCGGGGGCGCCACGGACGGTGGCGCGGGGGACGGATGGCGGGACAGATGGCGGCGCGGACGGCGGGACAGATGGCGGCGCGGACGCCCGCGCGGCCGTCATCGCGCCGCGCCTGGCCGCGGCCCTCGCCCGGTCCGCGGCCGGCGATCGCCTGCGCGTGGTGGTCACGCCTGACACCCGGGTGGATCCAGCCTGGCTGGCCGCCGCACCGCGCGACCTGGCCCTCGCCGCGCTGCGCGACCATGCCGACGCCACCGGCGCCCGGCTGGGCGCCGTGGTCCGCGCCCCGCTGCGCGCGCTCTGGCTGTCCGGCGAGCTGGTGGGCGAGCTGTCGCCGGCCGCGGTGGCCGACCTGGCCGCCACGCCCGGCGTGGCGCGGCTCTGGCTGGACGACCAGCTCAGCCGGCCGCTGG
>CAZWYF010000036.1:31224-34456 GCA_964637835.1 uncultured Fibrobacteraceae bacterium | reverse complement strand
CTCCCCGGAAACCGTTGTGGAAGCCGCGCTCCGCGATTTGCGTGGGGATGAGACCCAACGGCCAGAGGAGTCGCCATGAAACACCGTGTCACGCTGCTGCTGAGCACCTTCGAGACCCACGACGTCAAGCGCTTCGTCTTCAGCCGCCCCGAGGGCTTCGAGTTCTCCCCCGGCCAGGCCATCGAGCTGGCCCTGGACCGCGACGGCTGGCGCCGCGACGGCCACCCCTTCACCATGACCTCCCTGCCCGACGCGCCGGTGCTGGAGTTCACCATCAAGGAGTATCCCGAGCACGACGGCCTCACCACCCGTCTGCACCGGCACCAGCCCGGAGACACGGTGCTGCTGAGCGATCCCTTCGACACCTACAGCGACCGCGGCCCGGGGATCTTCCTCGCGGGCGGCGCGGGCATCACGCCCTTCCTGGCCATCCTGCGCGACCTGCACCGCCGCGACGAGCTGGACGGCCGCCACCTCTTCTTCTCCAACAAGGCCCCCCGGGACGTGATCTGCGAGAAGGAGCTGCGGCAGCTGCTGGGCGACCGCCTCGTCCTGACCTGCACCGAGGAGAGCGCACCCGGATACGATGACCGCCTCATCGATCGGGCGTTCCTCGAGGACCTGATCGAGGACTTCGACCGCCGGTTCTACGTCTGCGGGCCGCCGGGCATGGTCGAGGACCTGCAGGCCACCCTCGACCGGCTCGGCGCCAGCAGCGAGCACATCGTGGTCTGAGGCCGCCAGACCCCCGGCGAAGGCCCGCCCCGCGATCCATTCCAATCGGTAATGGGCCGATGAAAAGCCATCGTTTGCCTGCCGGCGCGAGCTGCCGACACCATTGGGGAGCGAGACTTGCAACGGCAACCCCAGCTCCGGCCAGGTGAACCATGGACAGCACCGACACCACCCTCGAGTCCGGGCGGATCCCCGCGCCCCGTTCCGCCACTTCCTTCACCGACGCGGACATCGCCGCCATCATGGACCGCCACGGCTACCCGCAGGAGGTCCGCGAGACCATCCGCCGGGAGAACCTGCTGCCGGCCGGACTGCTCGGCCGCGTCCATGCGCTCTATCCCGAGCATTCGGGGCTGCGACGGGGCGGCCAGGCGCTGTTCACCGAGGAGCGCCAGTACTCGGGCCTGGAGGGCTTCCGCGCCGTGGTCGCGGTGCTCGAGCGCCACGGCGTCTCCATCGGCCACATCGCCGAGCGGGAGCTCTTCGTCGAGGTCTACCGCTTCCTGGCCACCCGCCACGTGCTGAACGCCATCGACTGGGCGGACTTCGCCCAGGACGCGCTCTTCCAGCTGACCTTCCCGCAGCCGGGGATGATCCCCGCCGCGGTGGTCGCCCGCTACGAGGCCGCCACCACCGCCACCGAGCGCACCGGCATCGCCGCGGAGTACATGCGGCAGACCAACCCGCACGACGGCAACCAGCAGCTCAACCGCCCGCGATTCGTCAACGACCAGGGCGAGGTGGAATACCTCGACGGCAGCCAGCACAAGTACCCCCAGTGCCAGCTGATCTTCGACCGCACCACGCAGAACTGCTTCGCCTTCTGCTCCTACTGCTTCCGCCACGCCCAGGTGCGCGGCGACGAGGACATGTTCCTCCAGCAGGACGTGGACCAGATCCACCGCTACCTGCGCCAGCACCGCGAGGTGACCGACATGCTCATCACCGGCGGCGACGCGGGCTTCATGCCGCCGGGCCGGTTCGCCGCCTACGCCCTGCCGGTGATCGAGGATCCGGAGCTGATGCACATCCGCACCATCCGGTTCGCCACGCGGGCGCTGTCGTACCACCCCGAGCTGATCCTCTCGCCGCGGTACGACCGCATGCTCGCCCTCTTCGACCAGCTGCACGACCACGGCGTCCAGCTGGCCTGGATGGCGCACTTCTCCACGCCGCGCGAGATCCTCAACCCCAGCACCATCGCCGCCATCCGGCGGTTGCAGCGCCATGGCGTGGTGATCCGCAGCCAGAGCCCCATGATGAACCACATCAGCCTGTTCAAGCACGACGACGGGCGCGTGGACGTGGACCGCTCGGCGCAGAACTGGATCGACCTGGCCAACCTGCTGGCCACCATGCACATCGGGTTCCACTCCATGTACTGCGCCCGGCCCACCGGCGAGCACCACTACTTCACCGCGCCGCTGGCGGACATGAACCGCATCGCCAGCAGGATCCACCGGTCGGTGTCGTCCATCAACCGCCCCTCGCGCTACATCTCCATGACCTCCTCGGCGGGCAAGATCTCCATCCTGGGCGAGACCGAGGTCGGCGGCGAGAAGGCCTTCGCGCTGAAGTTCACCGAGGCCCGCAACATGGCGTGGATGGACCGGGTGTTCCTGGCGAAGTACGACGCTGAGCAGCACACCGTGGACCTGCTCGAGCCGCTCGAGGGCAAGGAGTTCTTCTTCCGCGAGGAGCTGCGCGAGATCGAGGCCGAGCTGGCCGCCGCACTCTCCAGCCGCACGGCGGCGGAACCCAGCCCGCCGATCCCGTTCCCCCAGGCGGGTTCCCGCAGGAGGGCATCCTGATGATCGACAAGACCCGCGACAGCCTCCAGGCCGCCGTGGCCGACATCGCCGACGGCTCCACCGTGATGATCGGTGGCTTCGGCGAGGCCGGCAGCCCCATCGAGCTGATCCACGCGCTCATCGACCAGGGTGCCCGCGACCTCACCGTGGTCAACAACAACACCGGCAGCGGCAGCGTGGGCCTGGCGGCCCTGATCCAGAACCGGCGCGTGCGCAAGATGATCTGCTCCTACCCGCGGACGGCCAACTCCACGGTCTTCCCGGAGCTGTACCGGGCCGGAGAGATCGAGCTCGAGCTGGTGCCCCAGGGCACCCTGGCCGAGCGCATCCGCGCCGGGGGCGCCGGCATCCCCGCCTTCTACACCGCCACCTCGGTGGGCACGGTGCTGCAGGAGGGCAAGGAGGTGCGCACCTTCGACGGCGTCCAGTACGTGCTGGAGCGCGGCCTGACGGCGGACTTCGCCCTGGTCAAGGCACACCGCGCCGACCGCCACGGCAACCTCCTGTACCGCAAGACCGCCCGGAACTTCGGGCCCATCATGTGCACGGCCGCTGCCGTCACCGTCGTCCAGGTCGAGGCGGTCGTCCCGGCCGGGGCCATCGATCCGGAGTGCGTGGTCACGCCGGGGATCTTCGTCGACCGCGTGGTCCAGGTCGCCGACCCCGCCCATGAATCGCGACTGGTC
>CAZWYF010000036.1:22779-31124 GCA_964637835.1 uncultured Fibrobacteraceae bacterium | reverse complement strand
TCTGCGTCCTGGGCGCCATGCAGGTGGCCGCCAGCGGCGACCTGGCCAACTGGTCCACCGGCGCCGCGGACGCCATCCCCGCCGTGGGCGGCGCCATGGACCTGGTGGCCGGCGTGCCCACCATCTACGTGCTCACCCAGCACACCACCCGCACGGGCGAGCCCAAGCTGCTCGAGGACTGCACCTATCCGCTGACCGGCAAGGGCTGCGTGGATCGCATCTACACCGACCTCGCCGTGATCGACGTCACGCCCCGGGGGTTCGAGGTGGCCGAGCTCGCGCCCGGCGTCACCCTGGCCGAGGTCCAGGAAGCCACCGGTGCGCCCATCGCGCCCGGCGCCGCGCTACTCGCCGAGCTCTCCACCGCCGGCCCCCAGCGAGGACGGATCGCATGACCGCCGACACCACCCGCAGCGCCCGCACCTACGCCCGGGCCCGGAAGGTCCTTCCCGGCGGCGTCAGCCGCAACACGGTCCTGCGCCGCCCCCATCCCCTGTACGCCGCCCGCGGCGAGGGCTGCCGCGTGTGGGACGTCGAGGGTGTCGCGCGCATCGACTTCGCCAACAACATGGCCTCGCTCATCCACGGCCACGCGTTTCCGCCGGTGGTCGCGGCGGTCACCGAGCAGCTCCAGCGCGGCACCGCCTTCACCACGGCCACCGAGCAGGAGGTGGACTACGCCGAGTTCCTGGTGGCGCGCAGTCCGGCCTTCGAGATGATCCGCTTCGTGAACTCGGGCACCGAGGCGGTCATGGGCTGCCTCAAGGCGGCCCGCGCCTTCACCGGCCGCCCCCGGATCGCCAAGGTGGAGGGCGCCTACCACGGCCAGTACGACTACGCCGAGGTCAGCCAGACCGCCGGGCCGGACAACTGGGGCGCCGCCGACCAGCCGGCCAGCGTGCCGGTGGCCCAGGGCACGCCGCCGTCCGCCCTGGGCGACGTGGTGGTGCTCCCGTACGACGACCCCGAGCGCGCCCTCGCCCTGCTCGACCGCCACGCCGAGGACCTGGCCTGCGTCCTGCTCGACCCCATGCCCCACCGCGTGGGCCTGGTGCCGGCGTCGGAGCGCTTCGTCACGGCGCTGCGCCGCTGGTGCGACGCCCACGGCGCCCTGCTGGTCTTCGACGAGGTGATCACCTTCCGCAGCAGCCCCGGCGGCGCCCAGGACTGGTATCCGGTCAAGCCGGACCTGACGGCCCTGGGCAAGGTCATCGGCGGCGGCTTCCCCGTGGGCGCGCTCGCGGGCCGGGCCGAGGTCATGGCGGTGATGGACCCGCTGACCCCGCCGGTGCGGTTCCCCCACTCCGGCACCTTCTCCGCCAACCCCGTCACCATGGTGGCCGGCCACGTGGCCATGCAGCACTTCGGTCCCGACGCCGTGGCCCACGTCAACGGCCTGGCCGACCGCGCCCGCACGGCCATCACCGAGGCCGCCGCCATCGCCGGCATCCCCGCCTGCGTCACGGGCGCCGGCTCCATGTTCCGCGTCCATCTCAAGCCCGAGCCGCCGCGCGACTACCGCGAGGCCTATCAGACCGCCGACGAGGTGGCCCAGCTCGGCCGCCTGCTCGACCACCTCTTCGCTCATGGCCTGATGATGATCAACACCTGTTCCGGCACCATCTCCACCGCCATGACCGGTGCGGAGATCGATCACCTCGCCGAGGCCGTCCTGGGCGGCTTCCGCCTGCTGGCCGCCAGCGGGCCGCGGGCGGGCGTGGAGCTGACGGGAGACCGCTCATGAACGCCGCCTACATCTGCGACGCGGTGCGCACCCCGGTGGGCCGCTATGGCGGCGCCCTGGCCACCGTCCGCACCGACGACCTCGCCGCCCACCCCCTGACCGTCCTGCAGGCGCGCCACCCGCAGGTGGACTGGACGCAGCTGGACGACGTGATCCTCGGCTGCGCCAACCAGGCCGGCGAGGACAACCGCAACGTGGCGCGCATGGCGCTGCTGCTGGCCGGCCTGTCCGAGACCGTACCCGGCTGCACGGTCAACCGCCTGTGCGGCTCCGGCCTGGACGCCGTCGGCGCGGCCGCCCGCGCCATCGCCACCGGCGAGGCCGAGCTGGTGATCGCCGGCGGCGTGGAGAGCATGTCCCGCTCGCCGTTCGTGATGGGCAAGGCGGAGTCGCCCTTCTCCCGCGCGGCCGAGATGTACGACACCACCATCGGCTGGCGGTTCGTCAACCCGCGGCTGGACGCCGCCCACGGCACCGACAGCATGCCGGAGACCGCGGAGAACCTGGCCCGCGAGTTCGGGATCTCGCGCGAGGATCAGGACCGCTTCGCCCTGGCCAGCCAGGAGAAGGCCGCCGCGGCCCAGGCCAGCGGCGCCCTGGCGCGGGAGATCGCGCCGGTGACCGTACCGCGACGCAAGGCCGACCCGCTGGTGGTGGACCGGGACGAGCACCCGCGGCCCACCTCGCTGGAGAAGCTCGCCGCCCTGCGCCCCGCATTCCGGGCCGACGGCACCGTGACCGCCGGCAACGCCTCGGGCGTCAACGACGGCGCGGCCGCCCTGCTGATCGCCTCGGAGGCGGCCATGCAGCGCCACGGACTGCGGCCGCTGGCCCGGATCCTGGGCACCGCCGCCGCCGGCGTGCCGCCGCGGGTGATGGGGCTGGGGCCGGTGCCCGCCACCCGCAAGCTGCTCGAGCGCCTGGGCCTGTCCCTGGACCGGCTCGACGTCATCGAGCTGAACGAGGCCTTCGCCGTCCAGGCGCTCACCTGCCTGCGAGAACTGGGCCTGGACGACCACGACCCGCGGGTCAACCCGCTGGGCGGCGCCATCGCCCTGGGTCATCCCCTGGGCATGAGCGGCGCGCGGCTGGCCACCACGGCGGTGCACCAGCTCGCCGGACATGCGGGCAAGAAGGCGCTGTGCACCATGTGCATCGGCGTGGGCCAGGGGATCGCCGCGGTGCTGGAGGCCTGCTAGCGGCGGACGACCCCGCCGAGATCGCCGCCCCGGACCGATCAGTCGCCGGGCCTGGCCGCGCCGGCCGGACCGGCGTCGGTCTCCCCGGCGATGGTGTCGAGCAGCCACTGCCGGAAAGCCACCACCGGCCGCGATCGCGTCCGATCCCGCGGAACGGCGAGGTAGTACCCGAACTCGCTGCGGAAGGGCCGGTCCACGGCCACCACCAGCTCACCGCGGGCCAGTTCCGTCTCCACCAGGAACCGCGGCAGCAACGCCACGCCCAGATCGGCCACCGCCGCCTGGGCCGCGGTCAGGAACTGCTCGAAGACCATGCCGCCCGGTTCGCTCACCTCGAGGTCCTGCCCGGCGAACCAGTTGGTCCAGGCCCCTGGCCGGCTGGTGATATGCAGCAACCGGCAGTCGAGCAGATCGGCCGGCCCGGCGATCCCATGCGCCAGCCGGTAGCCCGGCGAGCACACCGGGGCCACCTCCTCGCCCATGAGATAGGTGCACTCGGCGTGGGGCCAGTTCGGTCGTCCGAAGTGGATGGCCGCGTGCAGGCCCGCGCCGCGGAAGTCGAACGGCGCGGTCTTGGTGGTGACGTTGACCTGGATTCCCGGATGCCGCGCGAGGAAATCGCCCAGCCGGGGCATGAGCCAGCGGGTCGCGAAGGTGGGCAGGACGGCCAGCTCCAGGCTCCCGCCCTCCGGGTTGGTCACCAGCCGCAGCGTCGAGGTCATGATCAGATCCAGCGCCCGCCGCACATCCTTGGCGTACGCCCGGCCGGCGTCGGTGAGGGCGACCGAGTGCCCCTGCCGCGTGAACAGCGGCGCGCCCACCAGGTCTTCCAGGGCGAGGATCTGCTTGCTGATGGCACCCTGGGTGAGATTCAGCTCCCGCGCCGCGGCGGTGAAGCTGCCGGCGCGCGCGGCGGCGTCGAACGCCAGCAACGAGCTCATGCTGGGCATGACGTTCCTCATGGCGGGCTCCGTTCCGGGGCGAAGGCCGTGGTGACCGGACGAGTGTAACGGGTGGCCACGCCGGAGAGAAGCGACTTCGACGCCGGCCGCGACCCGATCCTCGCGGTGAGCGACGCCTCAGTCGTCCAGACGCTCTCCCGGGAGCATGTCCGGGAACAGCTCCTCGCCATGGCAGTCGACGCACGAGGGAGCGGCCGCGTAGTCCCCGTCGAGGTGACAGTCGCGACAGCCGAACTCGCCGTGCATCTCGTCGAGGGCCACGCCGGTCACCCGATGATCGAACGCGCCATCCTCCCAGTGGATATGGCAACCGGTACAGGTGCCAGCCGGGGTACGGAACTGCTGCGGCTTGCCGTGGCAGGTCTCGCAGGCCACGTCGGTGTGGTGCGGGTCGAGATGGAACCCCGCGGTCTCGGCGTGATGGAAGCGCGGCGAGACCTCGTCGGCGTGGCAGAACCCGCAGTCCCGCTCCTGATGGCAGGTGCCGCAGGTGGTCACGTGATCGATCCTGACGTGCTCGGCCGGGGACTGGGCGGCCGTGTCGTGGCAGCGGCTGCAGCTGTCGCCCTGATGGCAGTCCACGCACCGCAGACCGAACTGCTCCACGTGGTCCTCGTGATGGAAGGTGACCACCGGGCCATCCTCGTAGGGCGTCTCGTAGGCATAGTACGGCGGTGCCTCCAGCCTGGGATGGTCCTGGCCCATCATGTCGGAGGGATCGGATCCGCCGGATGCCGCGCGGTGCGACTCCACCTCCTGATGGCAGAAGCCGCACGCGTTCTCGTGAGCCCAGTCGAGGTGGCAGTTGATGCACTGCCGGTGATAGGCGCCCTTGAGGGAGGGCTTGTGCAGATCGGCGTCGGCGCGGTCGGGATCATGGCACTCGCGGCAAGGCGGGATGGTCCCCGATTGCTCCGAGTAGTGGTGGCAGTTGGTGCAGCCACCGGCCATGGCCGACATCTCCGCGTGCAGCCGGTGCGAGAACGTGACCGGTCCGTAGATGTCGGTCAACTGGTCGATGACCACCACCTCGGGACCCTCGCCCCAGTCGTGCTCGCCCACGAAGTGGCCATGGAACCGCGGGCACGCCCTGAGGCAGGGATCCTCGTGGGTGGGCAGGTTGCAGTCGTGGCAGGTCGCACACTCCAGGGACGACCGATCCTGCCCTGCGTGTTCCGCCGGATGGTGCGGATCGACCACCTGGGCGCCGGCGCTCGCCACGAGCAGGAGCGCGACCAGGACCACGGGCATCACGGGTCGGCGAGGCGATACGAGACGGTCACGCATGGGCGGCATCCTCCTCGGCCGGGAGCACCGGGAAGACCCAGACGAAGGCCCGGTACAGGAGGATGAGCAGGGAGATGAGCCCGGCGGTGAGCAGGACCTCGCTCCAGGCGGGCACGTACGGGCCCTCGGAATAGGGCGGCTTGTAGCCGATGATGAACACGTTGACGCGGTTGAGCGCGACGCCGAGCACCACCAGCGCCGAGGACAGGTGCAGCCAGCGACGGTCCCTGCGCAGCTTGTGGCTCAGCAGCAGGAACATGGGCAGGACCACGCCCACGCCCACCTCGATCATGAACATCACCGACTGCAGCGAGAGCTGCTGCAGATGGACCCAGGAGCCGCGGTTGACCATGTCGATCACCTTGGCGGCCAGGTAGACCAGCAGCAGGAACGGGATCAGCCGGGCCACGCGACGCAGCACGGGCATCTCCGGCGTCAGCTTGAACGAGCGGGCCGCGGTCAGCGACTCGAAGGTGGCCATGGCCAGCCCCACCGCGAAGGCCGAGAGCAGGAACAGCAGCGGCAGCACCGGCGTGTGCCACAGCGGATGCAGCTTGCTCGGCGCGATGGCCATGAGGGTGCCCAGCGAGGACTGGTGCGCGCAGGACAGGACCACGCCCATGATGATGAAGAACCAGATCACCTTGCCCAGCGTGCGGTCGAGGACGCGAAGGACGCGGTCGATGAGGTCGTTCAGGGCCTGGGGCGCCTTCGGCAGGTCGACACGGCCGATGAACCGCTCGCAGACGATGGGCAGGAACTCGATGTACAGCACCGTCAGGTACAGCGTCACGCACATGCCCACCTCGAAGAGGGCGGAGTTGCCCTGCCACATGGGCGGCATCAGCACGTGCCAGATGTTGTAGTACCGACCGAGATCGATGGCGACTCCGGTGGCCGCGAAGGTGTAGCCCAGCATGGCCGTCAGCAGCGCCGGGCGCACCAGGCTGTGATAGCGGTCGAGGTTCAGGATGTGCGCCAGGAATGCGGTGGTGAACCCGCCGGCGGCGAGGGCCACGCCGGTGGCCACGTCGATGCCGATCCAGATCCCCCAGGGATACTGGTCGTCGAGATTGGTCACCGCGCCGATCCCGAAGACGAAGCGCGCGGCCAGGACCATCAACCCGCCCAGGGCGATGGCGCAGAGCACCATCACGCCCCGCGTGAAGAAGGGGACCCGGGCGCGACCGGACAGGGGCTCGGCGTGCTCGTGGTGCTCGGCGAGGCGTCGCTCGGCATCAGCCTCGAGGACCTCGATGAACTCGCTGGATGTCTTCTCACGCATGGTCATCCTCCTCCAGGTCCTTGCCGCTGGACGACTTCATCAGGACGGCCATCAGGCCGAAGAGCATGATCGGGCCCGAGAAGCCACGGAAGATCCCATGCTGGATGCTCTCGGTGATCGTGGCCGGGCTGCGGTCCGCCAGCGCGGGCAGGTCCAGCTGCCGGAAGTCGCGGTCGGAGAGGAGCATGACCGAGGTACCGCCGACCTCGTGCTCGCCGTAGACGTGCTGGTGATAGCGCTCCGGCGCGTGGCGGATCTTCTCCCAGGCCAGTTCCACCAGTTCCTCGCGCTTGCCGAAGAAGAGCGCCTCGCGCGGGCAGACCTCCACGCAGGCCGGCAGCTTGCCCGCGTCCAGCGTCCGCTCGGTACAGAGCGAGCACTTCATCACCTGCGGGGTCAGGGCGTCGCCGTACTCGTAGGCGGGAATCTGGAACGGACAGGCCACCATGCAGTAGCGACAGCCGATGCATTTCCAGGCATCGTACGTCACGGGGCCGCCGGGATTCTTCTCGAGCGCGCCCACGATGCAGGCCGAGACGCAGGCCGGATGCTCGCAGTGCATGCACTGCGCCTTGACGTCCAGCGGCTTCTCGCTGCCAGGCAGCGGCTCGAAGCGGTTGACCACGGTGAAGGCCTGATCGGTCGGACGCCGGCGCTCGTCGAACACGCTGGTGTCGTCATAGGTGTCGAGCGGGCCGTAGGGCAGGTCGTTCTCCTGCGCGCACGCCCACTCGCACCGACGACAGCCGATGCACTCGGTGGTGTCGATGAGCATCCCCACCCGATCCTCGTCGAGGGGGGGTCCGTGGTGGCCCTCGGCTGCCGCGGCGCCGGGTACGGCCGTGATGGCCGCGGTCCCGGATGCCGTGCCGAGGACCTTCAGGAAACTCCGACGGCTGACCATGATGACCTCCTAGCGAGTCCCGGCGCTGCCGGACGGTTCTCGGTCCGCCTCGGCGCCGGACGCGGGATCGGAGGCGGGCTGCCGCATGCAGTCCCCCCGGACCTCCCGCAGGAAACAGACGTCCTGGCACGACCCATCGCACTGCAGGCAGACCAGGTCGGCGTTGCGCTGAGCGGTGAGGGTGCCGTGCAGGAGGCGATCGAGATGGCCGAGCAGGTCGCGCTTCTGCTCGGTCGTGAAGTCGCGGAACATGTCGAGCTGCTTGCCGGCGTGGATCTGGTCGTGCAGCTGCACGACGTTGCGACCGGCCGGCTCGATGGCCACCTCGTGACAGCGGCGGTCGTCCTCGCGAGTCCAGCGACGGACGAAACCGAGCTTCTCGAGGCGGTCGACGTTCTTGGTGGCGGCGGCGCTGCTGACGCCGACGGCCTGGCCGAGAGCGCTCACGGTGAGGCTCTCGTGAGAGCACAGGATCTTCAGGAGCATGAGGTTGTTGCGCGAGAGCTGTTCTGGACAGGCCTCCTCCAGCGTGTTCTGCAGGCAGACGTTGCAGACCAGCTGGGAGAGGATCCTCAGGTTCTGTCCGAGGGCGCGGTCGGTGGTATCCATTGCTTCACCTCGTTAACGGCTTAACTGGTTAGATTCTCGGCCAGGAAAGGAATGAGATCAAGCCCTTTCTGGTGAATAGACGTTGAATTTCGCACTTGAGCGTGAAATCCGGTGTCAATTCGACCACTGAACATCGATAACCTACTTTCGGTCTGGGTTTTTATCTGCATCGAATACAGCGGTTTACCCGTAGCCAGGAGAAACTCCTACCTGTTAAGTGTCAAACATGACGGGGCGGATGGCAAGCGGTGGTTGCCTCGCGATCGCTCCGGCGACTCGTGGCGTCCAGACCGGCCGCGGCCCTCCGGGGCGACGCGACCGCCTCGCTCGGCGCCCGCGCTGCCGGGGCCCGCGC
>CAZWYF010000036.1:0-22679 GCA_964637835.1 uncultured Fibrobacteraceae bacterium | reverse complement strand
GCCCGCGCTGCCGGGGCCCGCGCCCGTTGCAATCCCGAATGATTGCCGGTACGATCGCGGGAGGATCGAACGTCTCCCCTCGATCGGAGAGCTGCCCATGTCCAGTCGCCCGCCCTTCTCGTATACCGTCGACACCGGGTCGGACGCCGGCGCGCAGGTGCTCACGCTCCAGGGCAAGCTCATGGGCACGCCCGAGGCCTACGACATGCTCGAGACCACACGGGAGCGCATCCAGGCCGGACAGACCCGCGTCCAGGTGATGATGGCGGGGGTGACCCTGATCAACAGCAGCGGGGCCGGCATCCTGGCGGCCATGCACACCTCGGCCGCCCGTCAGGAGGGCTCGGTGGTCCTGATCGGGCTGTCGCCGCGCGCCCGGAAGGTGATCGAGACCATGAACCTGGACCGGCTGATCGAGGTCAGCGACGACCTCGACCCCCGCGGCTAGCGTCGCGGGCCGGGCGGCGGGCCGGGCGGCGGGTCACTCCTGGTCCTGGCCGGCGTCGCGGTCTGCCGCGGCGCGGGTCTCCTGCCAGCCCTGGATCTCCCGCATGCGGCGGCGGAACCGGTAGGGCTCCTCGAAGGGCACCGGCGCCACCTCCCGGGAGGCCGCCAGCACCGCCTCCGCTGGCCGGGGCAGCCCATTGTCGCCGTAGTGGGTCACCGTCTCCACGGCAAGACCCGCCCGGACCACCAGCACCGAGTAGTTCCGACCGTTGACCAGGAGGTAGCCGAGCGTGCGGCCGTAGGGATCGGTCTCGGCCGCCCGCAGGATCTCCACGGTCTCGGCCATGGCGAACACGCCGCGGGCGAAGGCCGTGGCCTCGCGGCCGAACGGCTGATCGAAGGGCATGCCGTACTGCGGATGGGCGGTCTCCGGCGTGTCGATGCCGAGGATGCGGACACGTTCGCGGTCGTCCTCGCCCCAGGTGATGGTCACGGTGTCGCCGTCGCCCACGTCGATGCGGGCGGGGTCCACCGCGACGGGCTCCAGCGACGGTCGGGGCTGCTGGCGGTCCCGGCCGGTCTGGGCGGTGACGCTGGCGGCCATCAGGGCCGCCAGGGCGGTGACGAGGACGAGGCGATGGACGGGGACGCGGCGCATCATGGCGATCTCCTGGCTCGTGGTCGGGCGACGACGGACCCTGACCATACACCAGCCGGTCCGCCGATGCTCGCCCCGGATGCATCCGCCGGATGTGTCCGCCGGGACACCCGCCGGGGCATCCGCCGGATGGCCATCACGCCCGGGACCGAAACACCACCATTCCGCGCCGGTTCGTGCTAGGGTAAGAGGAGTCGTCGTCCGGGACGACCGCCCACCCCTGCAGAGAGGACCCGCCATGCCCCCCCGCCAGCCGACTCCTCGCCGGCGGCCATCGGTCGTCCGCGCCTCCGCCCTCGTCCTCGTCCTCGTCCTCCCGTTGCTGATCCCCCGCGTCGCCGGCGCCATCGAGTGCCCCGTGCCCGATCTGCCCCGGCCGGACGAGAGCCCGGACGTGATCCGCGCCCGCCTGGCCGCGCAGGGCCTCTGGCAGCGATCCTCCGATCCGGCCCTCTCGCCCCCCGCCGACCCCCAGGTGGGTGACAGCTGGCTCTGGTACGTCTGGGACCTGGGCGGCTTTCCCGTACCCGAGCTCAAGCCCGCCACCGTCCGCGGCCTGGGCGAGCACTGCTACGTGGTGGTGGACGACGAGGAGTGGAACGTCGGCATGGACCAGGCGGACGTCGATCGCATCGTGACGCACTTCGATGCCATGAGCGTGGGCCAGTTCGCCGACCAGGGGATCTGGGACCTGAACACCGGCCACTTCGGCGAACCGCCCAACCCGCTGGACGGCCTGGACCGCGTGTTCCTGTTCTACTACCGCTTCGACATCGCGGCCGACGGCTACTTCTGGGTCTACGACCAGTTCCCCGACGGCACCCAGCCGTTCGCCAGCAACGAGTGCGACGTGGTCTACCTGGCCACCGACTCGTCGGGCGGTCCACCGGCCAGCGACTACATGCTGGCCGTGGCCGCCCACGAGTTCACCCACCTCATCATGCATGCCAGCGACAGCGACGAGAGCATCTGGGTGGAGGAGGGCCTGTGCGAGCTGGCCATGTGGCTGTTCGGCCGGCCGGACACCATCTCGCAGTTCAACAGCAACCCCGACAACAGCCTCGTCGACTGGGGCGGCCAGTGGGCGGACTACATCCAGACCTACCTCTGGACCCTCTACTGCTACGAGCGATTCGGCGGCCAGCCCTTCATCTGGGACCTGGCCCATGAGCCGGCCAATGGCCTGGCGGGTTATCAGACGGTCCTCGATGCCGGCGGCTTCCGCATCCCCACCGCGGACGTGTTCGACGACTGGTCGGTGGCCAACTACCTCGACGACATCTCGGTACCGGATGGTCGGTACGGATATGTCGGTGACGACCTGCCGCCGTTCGCGGCCTGGCGCACCTGGACCGCCTATCCGGTGGAGGACGTGGGCAGCGTGCAGTCGTACGCGACGGACTACATCCGCCTGCGGGACCTGGACGCCGCCCCCACCGTCGGCTTCGACGGCTCCGACGGCGCGCAGTGGCGCCTGAGCCTGATCGCCCGGGACCCCGTCCTGCCCACGCTGGTGCAGCCGGTACCCCTGGACGATGCCGGCGCCGGCTCGCTGACCTTCGCCGCCGCGGCGGGCTACCAGGAGGTGATCCTGTCGGTGGCCAACGTCAGCCCCACGAGCAACGGGCTCTACCAGTACCAGGTCTCCCAGGGCGTCACCGGCGCGCCCATCCCGGCGGCGGTGGCGAGCGTGCGCGCGGCGCCCAACCCGTTCAACCCGCGCACCGAGCTGTCGTTCTCCCTGCCCACGGCGGGCCATGTCCGCCTGCGGATCCTGGCGCCGGACGGGCGCGTGGTCGACGAGGTGCTCGACGCCCCGCTTCCCGCTGGCGAACACCGCCGGATCTGGGACGGCACCGACCGCGCGGGCCGGGCGCTGCCCTCTGGCCTCTACCTGGTGCGACTGGCCACGGATGCGGGCACGGTGGTGAGCAAGGTCTCGCTGGTCCGCTAGCCCGCGGCGTCGGCGACGGGATCCTCGAGATGGACGAGCCGGGCCGTCACGTGCTCGCCGTCCACCTCGAGGAGGGCCACGGTGACCGGCAGACGGAAGCGGCGGGGGCCCGCGCTGCCGGGATTGACGTGCAGGACCTCGCCCTCGCGTGCGATCGCCGGGCGATGGGTATGTCCCGTGACCAGGACCTGGACGCGGCCGTCCGCGAGGTCCACCTCCTCACGGATGTGCTGCAGATGGACCCGGGCGCCCTCCACGACCACGGTCGTGGCCACGGGCAAGGCGTCGGCCCACGCCCCGAGGTCGATGTTCCCGCGCACCGCGGTCACGGGCGCCAGCCGCCGCAGTCCCGCCAGGATCTCCGGCCGGCCGACGTCGCCGGCATGCAGGATCCGGTCGCTGCCCGCCAGGGCGCGGATCGCCTCGGGGCGGAGCAGGCCATGGGTGTCGGAGATCACGCCGAGACGGGTCATGCTCGCTCCCCGGGACGGGTGACGGGCGGGCCGGGGGGAGGAGCGGGCCCGCAGTCGACCAGCATCCCTCGCACGCCCGCTGCCGCCGATGTGCTACGATCGCGGCCGACGCGCCCCGGAGGCCCGGCGCCGGGATCCGGGGTCGATGACGCAAGCGCCCTCGCCCGGGAGTCCCCCCATGAACAAGGTCACCACGATCGCCGTCGGCTGCCTCGCCGTCCTCCTGATGATCGGGCCAGCGGCCATCGCTGGCAACGGCGCCACTCGCGCGGTCGGCGACGCTTCCGGCACCCTCGCGACCGCCCCCCGGGCGCCGGCGAAGCCTCCCCGGACCGTGGCGCCGCCGCCACCGGACGCCCGGATCCTGCGCCAGGGCGGCGACACCATCGCCGACGCCATCGAGCTTCCTGACCTGAACTACACCACCACCGGCACCACCGCCGGCTACACCGACGACCACGACGAGGCCTGCCCCTACGACGGCAGCACCTCCCCCGACGTGGTCTACACCTTCGTCGTCTGGGGCGTGACCACGACCATCTCCATGGCCCCATTCAGCTGCGAGCGAAGCTCGTCTGCTGGAATGGGGCTGACCAGCGCGGCGGCAAAGCCGTCCGCGCTGGACCGACATGTACCACTCGCAGTACGACACCAGGATCTACGTCCATGACGAGGATCTGACGCTGGTTGCCTGCAACGACGACTACTACGACGACTACACCTCCTACATCGGGAGCCTGGAGATCCAGGCCGGCGTGCGGTACTACCTGGTGATCGACGGCTACGGCGGCGCCTCCGGGTATTACCAGGCCAGCATCCGCGACCATGGCAGCGCCGACGTGGTCGAGTGCTCGTTCGATTCCGTCCTCGAGGACGAACCGCCACTGGTGGAGGACTACGTCGACGCCCACAACGGCGGCTGCAATTCCCTGGGCGATCTGGGCCACGCCCCCTTCCAGCACATCGACAGCGAGTGGTTCTGCGGCCAGGCCGGCTGGTATCCCTGCGCGAACGCCTGCCGCGACACCGACTGGTTCACCCTGACCATCCCGCCCTCGGGCACGCTGGAGATCATCGGCGACGCGACGTGGGCCACGCTCATGTACGAGCTGGGGCCGCAGGACTGCGAACAGGTGGGAGTCCTGCAGGAAGCGCAGATCGGCCCCTTCAGCGAGGGCAGCCTGATCATCACCGGCGAGCCCGGGAGCACGGCCTGGTTCTGGGTGGGCGCGGCGGACTTCACACCGCCGGGCGGCGATCCGCCCCTGGAGTACACCTACCTGCTGCACATCCCGCAGGTGGTCGCCGTGCAGCCCACCAGCTGGACCGGCGTCAAGGCCCTCTACCGCCAGGCGCCGGCTGTAACGATCGCCTCGGGGGAAGCACCCACCGGTGGGCGCGATGGTGCGGCCCGCAACCGGACGGAAGCTGGAGGCGACCCATGCGATCATTCACGCGGCCCCCGACCCTGGCGGCGACCCTGGCGACGATCCTGACCAGCCTGGCGCTGGCGAACCTCGCCGCCGCCCAGGTGGCCACGTCGGGCCGGCTCGGTCTCTCCGCCGCGCCCGACCGGTACGAGGCGACCATCGACGTGACCATCGGCGATCCCTTCACGCTGTACGTGATCCTCACCGGCGTGGACCAGGACACCCCCCTGCCCTTCGCCCTGGACACGGTCTCCTGGATCATCAACACCGCCTGCTGCGGGGATTCCCCCGTCGGGGTGACCGAGCTGGTGCACGCCGAGGGCCTCGTCGCCACCGGCGACCCCTACGAGGAGCTGACCACCACGGCGCCGGGCTGCCCCTCCGCGGACACCGTCCTGCTGGCCACGGCCACCTTCGAGTGGTTGATGGATGGCGCCGAGGACTTCGCGCTGTCGGCCACGCCGCTCACCGGCGCGCTCGACTGCGCGGGCGAGCCGCATCTCCTGGGCTCGCTCTTCGTGGTGGTGGACGGTTCGGCGACCAGCCCGGTGGCGAGCGAGAGCTGGAGCCGCATCAGGGCGCTGTTCCGGGACTAGGCGCCACCACGCGCAGGGCTGGTCCCGAGGTGGCCGGTCCCGGTGGTCGCCAGCCTGGACGGAGCGGCCGGTCCGTAGCATACTGGCACCGGACCAGCATCCCGGACCGTCGCCCGGTCCGGCCGCCCCGGCCAGGAGAGGACATGCGCAAGACCGCCACCCTGATCACCGGCGCCAGTGGCGAGATCGGCCACGCGCTCATCGAGAGCCTCGCCCAGGGGCCCAGCCCCATCCTGACGGTGGACCTCAAGCCCCTGGAGGGCGCCCACCGCGACCTGGTGGCCCAGGAGTTCACCGGGTCCATCCTCGAGCGCAATCTCCTCGAGCGCATCGTGGCGGAATACGAGGTGGACACCATCTTCCACCTGGCCGCCCTGCTCTCCACCCGCAGCGAGTTCACGCCGGTCACCGCGCACCAGGTCAACGTGGAGGGCACGCTCAACCTGCTGGACTTCGCCCAGGCCCAGGGCGAGTCCCACGGCCGCCCCGTGGTCTTCCTCTATCCGAGCTCCATCGCCGCCTACGGCTTGCCGGACCTGGAGACCAAGACGCGAGCGGGCGCGGTCAAGGAGCACGAGTGGAACGTGCCCACCACCATGTACGGCTGCAACAAGCTCTACTGCGAGCACCTCGGCCGGTACTACAGCTTCAACTACAAGCAGCTGGCGGCGGAGAAGCTCTCGGGCAAGGTGGACTTCCGGGCCATCCGGTTCCCGGGGTTGATCAGCGCGGTCACCGTGCCCTCGGGGGGCACGTCGGACTTCGCGCCGGAGATGATCCATGCCGCGGCGCAGGGTGAACCGTACCACTGCTTCGTGCGGCCCGACGCCCGCATCCCGTTCATGGTCATGACCGACGCCGTGGACGCCCTGCTGGCGCTGGCGGGCGCCGACCGCGCCCGGCTGCGGCAGAGCGTGTACAACATCACCGCCTTCAATCCCTCGGCCGCGGAGATCCGCGACCTGGTGCGCGAGGGGTTCCCCGCCGCGGAGATCGGCTTCGAACCGGACCCCAAGCGCCAGGCCATCGTGGACACCTGGCCCGCGGACGTGGACGACACCGCCGCCCGCGAGGACTGGGGGCTGGCCCCGCGCCACGGCGCCGAGGCCGCCTTCCGGGACTTCCTGATCCCGAACATCCGCGAGCGCTACGCCGGCTGAGACCCCGGACGCCGAGCGCGCCACCGGCGCCATCGTCGCGGCCGGAGCGTTCGCTCCCGACGACCCCGGGCACGTTTCTCCGGAAAACCCTGGCGTCCTCACCGCCCTGCTCCTAGGGTGGGTCTGACACCTCTTCCGGAGATCCGGAACCCCGCCGGCCTCGATGTTCGTCGATGTGCGTCCCGCGCGTCGATCTCTCGCCGGTGCGATGAGCGTGTTGGTCGTTCCCGGAACCGAGCGAGGTCCGGGGTCATCACGCCTGGTCCCGGGTCCTTTCGAGCTGCAACGCCTCAGCCAGTCCGCATGCCGCGGCACTCCTCCGGAAGCGACCGACAGCGAAAGGATTCCCATGCGCGCGATCGCCAACGTCGCACCCGTCCGTTCCGTCCTGGCCGGCCTGGGCGCCGCCCTCCTGCTGATCACCACCCCCCTCGCGACTCCCGCCCCGGCCGCCGAGTCCTCCATCCAGTTCGGTGGCGCGCTGCGCTACAACTACTACGTCAAGTCCTGGGACGGGCAGGAAGCGAACCGGGACAAGGGCGGCGACTTCGACCTCGACACCATCCGCTTCGAGGCCGACGGCTCCTACGGCGACCTGGACATCTCCGCCGAGTACCGCTTCTACGCCGGCTACCACATGCTGCACCACGGCTACATCGGCTGGAACAACGCCGAGAACTCCAAGTTCCTGCTGGGCGTCAGCCAGGTGCCCTTCGGCATCCAGCCCTACGCCTCGCACAACTGGTTCTTCGACGTGGGCTACTACGTGGGCCTGGAGGACGACTACGACGCCGGCGTGCAGTGGCTCACCCAGGGCGACAACTGGGACCTCAAGCTGGGCTTCTTCAAGAACGACGAGGGCAACTACACGGGCAACAGCATGGACAGCGCCCGCTACTCGTACGACGTGGTGGTCGCGGCCATGCCCACTCCTGGCGGCGAGGGTGTCACGCGGACCAACGAAGAGGTCAACCAGTTCAACGGCCGCTACGCCTACACCCTCGACCACGGCGACGGCAACACCACCGAGCTGGGCGGCTCCGCGCAGTACGGCTTCCTCTACAACGGCACCACCGGCGAGATGGGCAACCACTCCGCCTTCGCCGTGCATGCGGTGGGCAACTACGGCAAGTTCAACGTCATGGCCTCGTTCATGACCTACAAATATGACCTCGAGCTGCCCGAGGACGACCCCGTCGGCGACACCGTGGTGGCCTATGGCGCCTACGACGCCCCCTACTGGATCGCCTCCGAGGGCAACGTCGCGCTCTTCAACGTGGCCTACGCCTCCGGCTGGAGCCTGGGCCCCTTCGAGTCGCTCACCTTCTACAACGACTACAGCATGCTCATGAAGAGCGAGGACGCCTTCGAGGATACCTACCAGAACGTGCTCGGCATGTCCGGCGCCGCCGGCCCGCTGTACTGCTACTTCGACGTGGCCATGGGCAAGAACCACCCGTGGATCGGCGGCGACTGGAGCTACGGCCTGGCCATGGGCGACCCCGAGGCCGACTGGGAGATCCGCTACAACATCAACTTCGGCTACTACTTCTAGGGCGTCGCGATCACGGAGGCATGCACAATGACCGGCGATGTCGTCATCGAGGTCAGGAATCTCTTCAAGGTCTTCGGTCCCGACCCGGACCAGGCCTTCCCCCTCCTCGAGAAGGGGCTGACCAAGGAGGAGATCCTGGAGCAGACGGGCTGCGTGGTGGCCATCAACGACGCCAGCTTCCAGGTCCACCGCGGTGAGATGTTCGTGGTGATGGGCCTGTCGGGAAGCGGCAAGTCGACGGTGATCCGCTGCCTCAATCGGCTCATCGAGCCCACCCGCGGCCAGGTGCTCATCGGCGGCGACGACATCATGCAGATGGACGCCGAGCGCCTGCGGGAGGTCCGCCGCAAGAAGATGTCCATGGTGTTCCAGCACTTCGGACTGCTCCCGCAGCGCTCGGTGCTCGGCAACGTGGAGTTCGGCCTGGAGATCTCCCGGGTGGACCCCCGGGAGCGGCGCCGCAAGGCGCAGGCCGCCCTCGAGCTGGTCGGCCTCGCGGGCTACGAACAGAGCCTGCCCGAGGAACTGAGCGGGGGCATGCAGCAGCGCGTGGGCCTGGCCCGCGCGCTGGCCAACGACCCCGAGGTCCTGCTGATGGACGAGGCGTTCAGCGCCCTAGACCCGCTGATCCGCAACCAGATGCAGGACGAGCTCCTCGCCCTCCAGGAGAAGATGCACCGGACCGTGGTCTTCATCACCCACGACCTCGACGAGGCGCTGAAGATCGGCGACCGCATCCTCATCCTGGGCCCCGGTGGCAGCATGCGCCAGATCGGCACGCCGGAGGAGATCCTCACCGAGCCGGCCGACGAGTACGTGGCCCGGTTCGTGGAGAACGTCGACCGCACCAGGGTGATCACCGCCGCCACACTGATGAAGAAGCCGCAGCCGGTGGTCACCCCCAAGGACGGTCCCTCGGTGGCGGTGCGGCGCATGGAGCAGATGGGCCTCTCCACGGTGTTCGTCGTGGACCAGAACCGCCTTCTGCGTGGGCTGGTCCACATCGACGACGCCATCAAGTGTCGCAAGGAGAAGTCGCTGGAGGGCTGCCTGCGCGAGGACGAGATCTACACCACCTGGCCCGACACGCCGCTGAGCGAGCTGCTGGGCCAGGCCATGGCCAGCCGCTACCCGCTGGCCGTCGTCGATCACGACGGCCGGCTCCTGGGCGTGCTGGATCGCGCGTCCATCCTGGCGGAGGTCGAGATGGACAGCGACCAGGTCCAGACGCTGATCCAGCTCCAGCAGTCCCAGAACGGCAACGGCGAGGACGCCCCCGACCCCAGCGAGGAGCAGGAATCATGATGGGAGCCTTCCTGGCCATGCTGCCGGCGCCCCTGGCCACCCTGGGCCTGGACGTCGGCGGCTTCTTCGAGGTGATCATCAGCTGGCTCGAGATCAACCTGGCGCCCGTGTTCGACGGGACCGGGGCGTTCATCGAGTGGGTCCTCGATGGGATCGAGATCGTGCTGATGTGGCCCCACTGGAGCGTGATCATCGCCGTGCTGGTGCTGGCCGCCTGGCGGTCCGCCGGCTGGCGGGTGGCCGTGTTCTCGGCCGTCGGCCTGCTGCTCATCGTCGAGATGAACCTCTGGCACGAGGCCATGGAGACCCTGGCGCTGATCAGCGCCTCGGTGCTCATCGCGCTGGTGATCGCCATCCCGGTGGGCATCTGGTCGTCCAAGAGCGACACGGCCGAGAGCGTGGTCCGCCCCATCCTGGACTTCATGCAGACGCTGCCGGCGTTCGTCTACCTGATCCCGGCGGTGCTCTTCTTCCAGCTGGGCAAGGTGCCTGGCGTGGTGGCCACGCTCATCTTCTCCCTGCCGCCGACGGTGCGGCTCACCAACCTCGGCATCCGTCAGGTGCCGAAGGAGATCAAGGAGGCGGCGCTGTCGTTCGGCGCCACGCCTCGCCAGACGCTGTTCAAGGCGGAACTGCCCGTCGCCCTGCCCACCATCCTGGCCGGCGTGAACCAGACCATCATGCTCGCGCTGTCCATGGTGGTGATCGCCGGCCTGATCGGGGCCGGCGGACTGGGCAACGAGGTGGTCAAGGGCATCACCCAGCTGAACATCGGACTCGGCTTCGAGAGCGGGATCGCCATCGTGATCCTGGCCATCTTCCTCGACCGCGTCACCCAGGCCCTGGGCACCGCCTCCCAGAAGAACCAATGACCCTCCCGAAAGGAGATTCGCCATGAAGAATCATCGCTGGTCCGGCCTCATGGCCGCCCTGGTCCTGCTCAGCTTCCTCGTCGCCTGCGGTGGCGGTGGCGAGGAGCAGGGCGAGCAATCCGCCGAGGCGCAGAAGACCGCCGACCTCGTCTACGTCAACTGGGCCGAGGGCGTGGCCTACACCAACCTCGCCAAGGTGATCCTCGAGGACAAGCTGGGCTACGAGGTGACCATCACCGCCGCCGACGTGGCGCCCGCGTACGCCGCCGTCGCCCAGGGCGACCGGGATGCGTACATGGAGACCTGGCTGCCCGTCCTGCACAAGGACTACGTGGACCGCTATCAGGATCAGGTGATCGATCTGGGCCACGTCTACGAGGGCACCCAGAGCGGCCTGGTGGTGCCCCAGTACGTGACCATCGACAAGATCTCCGAGCTGAACGCGAACAAGGACAAGTTCGACGGCGAGATCGTGGGCATCGACGCCGGCGCCGGCGTGATGAAGACCACCGAGAAGGTGGTCGAGGAGTATGACCTCGACCTCGAGCTGATCTCCTCCAGCGGCCCGGCCATGACCGCCGCGCTGCAGAAGGCCATCAACGCCGAGGAGTGGATCGTGGTCACCGGCTGGCGCCCGCACTGGATGTTCGGCCGCTGGGACCTGAAGTTCCTCGAGCAGGACGCGGACAAGCAGATGTGGCAGACCGGCAACATCCACATCATGGGCCGCAAGGACCTGGTGCAGGACAAGCCGGAGCTGGCGACGTTCCTGAGCAACTACTTCTTCACCGACGAGCAGCTCAGCGACCTGATGATCGCCATGCGCGAGAGCGAGGACCAGGAGCAGGCCGCCCGCGAGTGGATGAACGCGAACCCCGAGGTGGTGGAGGGCTGGCTGCCGTAGGCCGCCCCATCATCGCCCGGCATATCGCGCCGATCCGAGAGGCCGCCCGATCAAGGGGCGGCCTCTTGCGACCCGGTCTGTCGTCTCACCCGCCTCCGGGTCCAGGAATCCGAGCCGGTAGCGGCCACGGCACCGAGGGCGGGCTAGACCAGCCGACGGGGAATCGACCGGTCCCAGCTCCGGCACCAGACCCGCGTCGACCCCTCGTAGGCGTCGAGCTCGGCGCGGATCCGGAAGTGGCCGGCATCGCAGGTGAGGACCGTCCGCGTCACCGTCCGCACCGACCAGTCCTCGCGCTCGAAGGTGCGGACGGCCTGCACCTCGCCACGGACGGAGATGGGGTCGTTGGCGGCGTAGGAGTACCACTCGCGCGTGTCGCGGCCCACCACGGTGCCGGTCTCCTCCAGGCGCACGCGTCCCTCGTCCTTGATCACCTCGAGGGTGGAGATGTCGTGGGCGAGATCGCGGTGCACGAGCCACTCGCTGCGGCCGGGCTCCAGGCGCGTGGCGTCCGCCGGCGGGGCCACCGTGGGCTCGCCCAGGGGGCGCAGCTCTGCCTCGTGGTCCGGCGCCGGGCGCACCGGCAGGACCAGCCGGCTGGCGGCGGGGTCGATCACCAGGCTGGCGCGTTCGGGCGCCGGCCAGGCCAGCGGGAAGTAGCTGGTGGAGAGGGCCAGGCGCACACGATGGCCGGCCGGGAAGGTCTGGGCCACGTCGTTCAGCTTCACGCGGGCCCGCACCGGCGTGTTCTGCGGCAGCGGTGCCGGGTGCTCGTGGCTCTCCCGATGGGTCAGGTTGCGCAGGCCATAGGTGACGCGCGTGGCCGTGCCATCGGGCGCCACGTCGCTCAGGCGCGCGCAGACCATGGCCACCGGGCGGTCGGCCGTCAGCTCGAGCTCCACCTCCGCGCCGCCCAGGATCTCCAGGGGCTGCTGCAGTGGCGGGGTATCGAAGACGAGCGCACCGCCATCCTCCTGGCGCTGGTCGCCGGGAAGATCCGGCGCGCCGCTGTACGAGCACCACTTGCCGGCGAAGAGCCCCACGCTCAGCGGCGAGCAGATCCGCTGCAGCTCGCGATCCTCTGCCGAGGGTTCCCGCCCCTCGGGGATCAGGCGGCCGGCGCCCAGGGTGTGGACCCGCTGTTGCAGGCGCGGCGCCGGCCAGCCGTCCTCGGCCACCCAGCGGCCCGGGCGATCGGCGTAGGCGGTGAAGGGCTCGATGCTGTCCTGCATCCAGACCCGGAGCGCGGGATCCTCGTCCACGCCGTTGTCCAGGTCCTTGAGCCAGCGGTCCCACCAGCGGACGCATTCCTGCAGGAAGTCGATGGCGGGACCGGGGATGCCGTCATGGGGATAACGGTGGCTCCAGGGGCCGATCAGCCCCCGGCAGGGCGCGTCCTGCATGCCGGTGAGCAGCCGGAAGACCGCGTTGGAGTAGCCGTCGGCCCAGCCGCTGACCGCCAGGACGGGGCACCGCAGGTCGGTGAAGTCCTCACCCACCGAGCCGTGCTGCCAGTAGGCGTCACGGTGCTGGTGGCGCAGCCAGGTATCCAGCCACAGGCCGCTGCCCTCCAGACGTTCCTCCCACATCTCGCGCCAGCGGTCGCCCACCACGGCGGGGTCCGGCGGCGTGCTGTTGTAGGCGAACATGGTCGACGCCCAGGAGAGGTTGTCGCCCAGGAGGCAGCCACCCATGTAGTGGACGTCGTCCGCATAGCGGTCGTCCGTGGAGCAGACCGTCACCACCGCCTGCAGCTGCGGCGGACGGCGGGCGGCGATCTGCAGGCCATTGAAGCCGCCCCAGGAGATGCCGATCATGCCCACGCGGCCGTTGCACCAGGGCTGCGCCTCGAGCCACTGCAGGATGACCTCGCCGTCGGCCAGCTCGCGCTCGAGGTACTCGTCGGTGAGCACGCCCTCCGAATCGCCGCTGCCGCGGATGTCCACGCGCACGCCGGCGTAGCCGTGGCCGGCGAAGTAGCCATGATCCATCTCGTCGCGCAGGCGGGTGCCGTCGCGCAGGCGATAGGGGATGTACTCCAGGATCGCGGGAACCGGGTCCTGCTCGGCTCCCTCGGGGATCCACAGGCGCGCCGCCAGCCGGACGCCGTCCGGCATGGGGATCCAGGCGTTCTCCACCACGCGGTAGTCTCGCGGCAGCTCGCTGAGCACGCGAGGTTCGGGGGCCGCGCGGCTCATGAATCCTCCTTCACCTCGAAGGGCAGCACGCGCTCGACCTCCTCGCGCTTGCGGTGCAGCTCCTCCCGGTCGCGGCCGGCGAGATAGAGCACGGCCAGCTTGTAGCTGTAGCTATCCTGGTAGGCGAGATGGGAGAGGCGCTCGCCCTCCTCGGCGGCCACCTCGATCTCCGCCTCGGGCGCGATCTCGCGCATGCGAGCGAGGTCGTCCTCGTGGGGAACGCGCTGGACCTGCCCATCCCCGGCATACGCGCGGATGAAGAACTTGCCGGCCACGCCGAACGGTCCCTCGCCGCGGGGCCAGGTGGGTTCCTCGCCCAGCGCCGCGCCGACCACCACCGCATGGTTGGAGACGCCGTCCACCTGCTGGAAGAGGAAGCTGTGCGACTGGGAGATGCGCGCGTTGATCTCCAGGAGCTTGATGGTGTCGTTCTCGCGGTCCCAGTAGTACTCCACGTTGAAGGCGCGGTTGTCGTAGTCCAGCCGGGCGATGACCCGGCGGGTGGCCTCCAGCATGCGATCCTTCACGGCCTCGGGAAGCTCGGACGGGTACTCGTAGCGGTCGAACACCGACATGTCGTCCACGGTATGGGAGTCGACCACGCCGTGGGCGTGGATCTCGCCCCCGAGGACCACGCCCTCCACCGTGCACTGCCAGCCGCCGATGATCTCCTCCGCGATACACAGGCGGGCGCCGCGCTCGGCGATCTCCGGCGGGAGATCCGCGCGGTCGAGCACCCACTGGAACGGCTCGGAGAAGCGGGGCAGCTTCTCGCGGATGCGCGGGAGCACGCGCTCCAGGTCCTCCGGCCCGTCGATGCGGAACCCGAGGTGGCCAGCGAACGACTTCACCGGCTTCAGCCAGAACGGGTAGGGCAGATCGAGGTCGGCGATGGCGTCGTCGTCATACGGGTCCACCGCCGCGAAGCGCGGCGTGAACTCCGGGACCGCCTCCTGCTGCACCAGGCGGCTCCAGTACTTGTGCTCGCAGCGCAGGACGCTCTCGAGGGTGGGGCCCACGAGGCCGAACTCGTCGCAGAGCATGGGAAGGATGGTGCTGACGGGGAAGTCCCAGAAACCGATGATGGCGTCGACGGGATCGTCGAATTCCGCGAGCCGACGCCGGGCCCGTTCGTGGATGTCCTCGATGCGGTACTCCCGGGCGCCGTGGCTCTCCTCGTAGGCCAGGAGCGTGTGGAAGGCGAACTCGCCCGCCCGCGGCAAGGCCTCCAGGCGCCGGCGGTTGGCGTCGTTCATGCCCAGGACGAAGATGTTCTTGCGCGTGGTCATGCTGCATCACCTGCCTTTCCTCCCAGCCAAGGCATGGACCGGAAGAGCAGCAAGTGACCCGGCCGGCGGGATGCGGCCTCCGCGGGCGCCTTCCGGCGTCTCCGGGCGTCCTCGGCCGGCTCCACCGGACGTCAGCGTAGCACCCCGCGCCGCGCCATGGCGCGGGAGTAGACCACCAGCAGCACGCCCACCACGAAGATCACCGCCGAGAAGACCGCCGGCCCCGCACCCCCACCCAGGCCGGAAAGCCGTAGAAGTACTCCAGCTGCTCGGGCGTGAAATCGCTCATGTAGGCCTGGTTGCGGGTCTGCGTCATCAGGTAGTCGAACGCGCCCACGGCATTCCAGAGTAGCGAGAGGGCGCCCACGATCCACAGGTGCAGCGGTGTGGTCCGGGTCCTGGATACGGTGGTGGCAACCATGCGGGTTCCTCCGGCGGTGGCGCGCCATCCGGAGCATGGCGCGGGATGAGAGTGGCGATGGGCGTTTTATGCCACGGTTTCTGTCGGGTATCCAATGGTATCGACGCTTCCGCTCCGGGGGCAGACCGCCTGGCGACAAGCGGTTTCCCCGCCCACCGTGTCTCCAGTACCTGGAATCCTGGCTCGACTCGGGAGGACACGCGATGAGCCCTTCCTACCCCACCAACCCCACCGACCCCACCGACTTCACCGCCGCCCAGCTGGTCCGCGCCTACCGCGACGGCCGGCTCTCGCCCGTGGAGGTCGCCCGGGCGTTCATCGCGCGGAGCGAGCGCCTGGATGACCGGGTCAACGCCTGGCGGATGCTGGACGTGGACGGGGCCCTGGAGATGGCTCGCCGCAGCGAGGAGCGGTATCGCGAGCTATCGCCACTGGGGCGACTGGACGGCGTCCCGGTGGCCATCAAGGACGACCTGGCCGTCAAGGGATGGACCGCGCGGCATGGCTCGCGCGCCACGTCCGACGCGCCGGACGCCACCGATGCCCCCACGGTGGCGGGATTCCGGCGGCACGGCGCCGTGTTCCTGGGACGGACCACCATGCCGGAAGTCGGCTGGAAGGCCGTCACCGACAGCCCGCTGACCGGCATCACCCGCAATCCCTGGGACACCGACCGGACGCCGGGCGGCTCCAGCGGCGGCAGCGCGGCGGCTCTCGCGCTGCGCCTGGTCCCGCTGGCGCTGGGAAGCGACATCGGGGGGTCCGTGCGTATCCCGGCGGCCTTCTGCTCGGTGGTGGGGTTCAAGTCCACCCAGGGTCGGGTCCCCATGGACCCGCGGACCAAGACGGGCATGCTGCTCCAGGCCGGCCCCCTGGCCCGCACGGTGGAGGACGCCACGGTCGCCAACGCGGTGGCCACCGAGTGGGCCGCCACCGCCCCGGCGCCGCCCGGCACGGAGGCCCCGGACGCCCTGGCCGGCAACGTGCGTGGTCTGCGCGTCGCCCTCGCACCCGGTTTCAACGGCGCCCGGCCGGAGCGGGCCATCGCCGCGGCCATCGCGGCGGTCGCCGAGGTCCTGGCCGAGCAGGGAGCCCACGTGGAGGAGGTCGCGCCGGACCTCGGGCCGGATCCCCGGACCCTCTACGAGCGACTCTACGGACCCATGCTCGCCGCCGAGATCGCGGGGCTCCCGGCCGAGAAGCACGAGCTCCTCGACCCCGGGTTCCGCGAGGCGGCCGCCCCCTGGCGGGAGAGTCCGGCGGTGGATTTCGTCGCCGCCATGTACGAGCGCCGCGAGCTGATCCAGGCCATGCACATCTTCCACGGCAAGTACGACCTGCTGCTGACCCCGACGGTCCCCATCTCGCCCTTCGCCGTGGGCCGCGAGACCCCTTCGGGGCGGGCGGGCGAGCGGTGGTACGACTGGACGCCGTGCACCTGGCCGGTCAACCTGACCGGCCAGCCGGCCATCTCCCTTCCCTGTGGATTCACGCCCGAGGGGCTGCCCATCGGCGCCCAGCTCATCGGCGCCCGGCATGCGGACAGCGTGGTCCTGCGCGCCGCCCACGTCTATCAGCGCGCCCGGCCGGACATCCTGCGGCGTCCCGACCCCTGACCCGCGTCAGCGTCTCCGCGAGCGCTGGCAGCGCGTGCTGCAGGCAGCGAGCCGGGACGCAGTGCCGGGCTTCTCAGCGGTCGTCCCGCGAACCGCCGGCTGGACCACCGGCACGGTGGACCCGCGCGAACTCCTCCTGGATCTCCCGGCTGGGCGGCGCCCCGGCCAGGCTCACCGCGACGATCGCCACCACCGACAGCAGGAATCCCGGCACGATCTCGTAGAGCTCGAAGATGCCCCCGGACAGGTTCTTCCAGACGATCACCGTCACGCCGCCGGCGATGATCCCCGCCAGCGCACCGAGCCGCGTCATGCGGCGCCAGGACAGCGAGAGCAGGATGATGGGACCGAAGGTGGCGCCGAAGCCGCCCCACGCGTATGAGACCAGCTCGAGCACCTTGCTCTCGGGGTCCATGGCGATGACGAACGCCACCAGGGCGATGCCGATCACCGCGAACCGGCTCACCCAGACCAGCTCCCGCTGGGAGGCGCCGCGGCGCAGCAGGACCTTGTAGAGGTCCTCGGTCAGGGCGCTGGAGGAGACCAGCAGCTGGCTGTCGGCCGTGGACATCACCGCGGCCAGGATGGCCGAGAGCATCACGCCCGCCAGCAACGCCGGGAACACCGCGTCGATGAGCAGCATGAACACGCGCTCGCTGTCCGCGCCGGCCAGATCCTGCGGCAGGACGGCCCGCCCCACCAGGCCCACCACCACCGCCATCAGCAGGCTGATGGCCACCCAGACCATGGCGATGCGCCGCGCGTCGCCGATCTGGCGGGGATCCTTGATGGCCATGAAGCGCGCCAGGATGTGCGGCTGGCCGAAGTATCCCAGCCCCCAGGCCAGCGACGAGACGATGGTGATCACGCCCACGAACGTCCCCTCGGTGCCGGTGAGCACGTCCAGCAGCTCGGGATTGATGTCCAGCACCGTGCGCACCGTGCCGCCCACGCCACCGGCAAGCGACATCGCCGCCAGCGGTACCACGATGATGGCCACGAACATGAGCGCGCCCTGGATCAGGTCGGTCCAGCTGACCGCCATGAAGCCGCCGAGGAAGGTGTAGACGATGATCACCAGCACGCCGATCACCAGGGCGCTGGAATAGGAGACGCCGAACACCGTCTCGAAGAGCTTGGCGCCCGCCACGAAGCCGCTCGAGGTGTAGATCATGAAGAAGACCAGGATGAACACCGCCGAGACGATGCGCAGCACCTTCGTGTGGTCGCGGAAGCGGCTCTCGAAGTAGTCGGGCAGCGTGATCGAATCTCCGGAGGCCTCGGTGTAGTCGCGTAGCCGGCGGGCCACGAACCGCCAGTTGAGGTACGTCCCCACGCCCAGCCCCAGCGCGATCCACAGCGCCTCCAGACCCGCCAGGTAGGCGAAGCCCGGCAAGCCGAGCAGCAGCCAGCCGCTCATGTCCGACGCCTGGGCGCTCATGGCCGCCACCCAGCGGTTGAGCCCGCGGCCGCCGAGGATGTAGTCGGAGAGGTTCCGCGTGCGGCTGTAGAAGTACCAGCCGATGCCCAGCATCACGGCCAGGTAGAGGATGAACGTCACGAGGACGCCGGTGGAATCGCTGGTCATGAGATCCTCCTGCGGCTGGAGACTCCCGGGACGGGGTCTGAGCCTACTTCATGCAGCCACCGGGCTCAACCGCCGCCGGGAGCGGCCACCGGGGTGGCGCGGAGCGGCTCGCCCCTGCTTCTTGTCGCCATGAGCGATCCGATCCACGCCGCATCGGCCGCGCCAGGACGCGGCGCCAGGGCAGGACGCGGCGCCTTGCCGGGAACGACGGCGGCCCGCTGGCGCCTGCTCCTGCTGCTGCTGGCGCCCAGCCTGCTGGGCGCCCTCGGGATCTTCGGCCTGCAGAGCCTGAGCGCCACCTTCTGGCTCTACCTGCTGGGTGGCTGCCTGCTGCTGCCGGCGTGCGTCCTGCGCATCCGGCCCCTGGGAGTGGGCGGCCTCGGCCTTCCCTGGCGTCCCGCGCGGCCGCCACGCTGGCGCCGGGCGTGGCTCTGGTTGTCGGTGGTCTTCGGCCCGGTCTTCCTGGGCGGCTACCTGCTCGCGCGCCCGTACCTGGGCAGCGTCACCGCCTACCGCGAGCGCGTCGCCGCGCTGGGGATCGACCTCGGCGACCCGGTGGCCGCCGCCGTGATCTTCCTGCTGCTCAACCCGCTCCTGGAGGAATGGTGGTGGCGCGCGCAGGCCACCCCGCGGTGCGTCGCCGCCTTCGGAAAGCGCGGCGGCCTCGCCCTGGCCACGGCGGGCTTCGGCCTCTACCACGTGGTGCTGCTGAGCGGCCTGTTCCCGCTGCCGGTGGCGCTGGTCCGCTCGCTGCTCATCGCGGCGGCGGGCCTGCTCTGGTCGGTGATCGTCCTGGAGCAGCGGAGCTGGCGGGACGTGTACCTGGCCCACCTGGTGGCCGACCTCGCCATGGCCGTGCTCTTCGCCCTGGTGATCCTGCCCGCCGGCTGAGGACGCCCCGCTCCGGGCACCGGCGTCACCGCACCGGCATCACCGCACCGGCGCGCTCGGCGGTCGGAACTCCGGGATGCCCGTGGTCATGGGATTCTCCTCGTGGTCGCTCCACTCGTACCAGCCGCCGTCGTAGACCGCGGCCCGATCCCAGCCCATGAGCCAGGCGCAGAAGAAGGCCTCGCTGCCACGCCAGCCGGTGCCGCAGTAGAAGGCCGTGCGCTTCTCCGGCACCACCCCCACCTCCCGCCAGCGGGCGGCGATCTCCTCGTGATCGCGCATGGTCTGGTCCAGGTTGCGGTAGTTCTGCATGTGGTAGGCGTCGCTGCCGCAGTTGCCGAACACCGCGCCGTCGATGCGACCCCGCGGCAGCACGTAGTGGTAGCCGCTCACCTCGCCGATGAACTCCGCCCAGCTGCGGATGGAGACCAGCTCGCCATCGGGCGCGGCGAGGATCTCGTTGGCCTCCTGCATGTCCACCATGAGCTCCGGGCGCCCGGGGATCTCCGTACCGAAGTCCCGCACCGGGACGGGCGCCACCGGCTCGGTTTCCAGCGCGCCCATGGCCCGCTCCCACGCGCCCAGTCCCCCGTCCAGGACGCGCACGTCCTTCACGCCGGCGTAGAGCAGGATGGCGGCGGCGCGCATGGCGGCGATCTGGCCCGCCTCCATGCCGGGATCGGGTTGTTCCATGCTCGGGCGTCCGCAGCGGCCGTAGAGGATCACGGTGGTGTCGTGGCGGATGCCGTGAGCGCAGAGCGCGTCGGCGAGTTCCTCCGGGGTGCGCCGGTTCCAGAAGTCCGGCTCCTCGAGCGCGAGGGTGTTCAGGTGGATGGCGCCGGGGATGTGACCGCGCCGGTAGTCGGCACGGTTGTCGAAGTTCACGTGGGCGACCACCGGGGCGGAGGCCGGCGGGGCGATCACCGGCGCGCCGGCCAGGACCCCGCTCACCCACTCTGGCGGGACCAGGTGCCACCAGCGCGCCAGGCGCGCGAGCGGCCGGCCGGAGTCGGCGGCCCAGCCAGGCTGGCCGCCCGCGAGGAGCTTGACGTCCACGACGCCCAGATCGCGCAGGTTCGCGGCCGCCGTGGCGGCGTGGTCGTCGTCGAAGCCATGGACCACCACTTCCGCCCCCGGCGTCACGCCCTTCTCCGCGAGGGCGGTGCGCACCTGGTCGGCAGGGTAGTCGGTGAGCCAGGAGCTGGGAAACGGCCGTGCGCCGGGCAGGTGGCCCCCCCGGTCGGTGTCGCCCAGCGGCCAGCCGTTGTAGGCGGCCATGGGACGGACGTCGAGCAGGACGTGCGGACGAGGGAGCGGGAGATCCTCCGGCAGGATGCGGTCGAGTGGCATGCCGACCCCCTGGGGATGGCGCGAGGGGAATGGACGCGACCCGCCCACCGTAGGCGCCCCGATCCCACGCGCCCATGGGGGCAGGTCTCATGGTCGGATCGGGCGATCCCGGGTTTCCCCGCGCGACCCTGGCCATCTCGCGCCACGGCCCTGTGTTGTGCGGAAATGCCGACCGGCGCCGCGTCGCGCCGGACGCGATCCCGGAACCGCAGGTGGTGGCCCATGAGAAGCGAACTCGCCCGTATCCACCCGTTCGACGGCCACGATCCGGCCCCCGGGCCCCGCGCGGCGCGCCCCACGGACGCCGGACGCGCCGCCTTCCTCGCCGACGTCCTGGCGGGCCTCTGGCGACGGCCCAGGGCGCTGCCCTGCAAGTACCTCTACGACGCCCGCGGCTCGGCCCTCTTCGAGCAGATCTGCGAGTTGCCCGGGTACTACCCCACGCGCACCGAGCTGGGCATCCTCCGCGAGCACGCCGCAGAGGTGGCCGCGCGTCTGGGCCCACGCTGCCTGCTGGTGGAGTACGGCGCCGGCGCCGGCGTGAAGACCCGGCTGCTGCTCGACGCCCTGCACCGGCCGGCCGCCTACGTGCCCATCGAGATCGCGCCCGGGATCCTGGCGACCACGGCCCAGATCCTGGCCGATCGGTTCCCGGAGCTGGAGGTGCTGCCGCTCTGCGCCGACTACACGGCCGACCATGCGCTGCCCAGGCCGCGCCGGCCCGTGCGTCGCCGCGCCGCCTTCTTCCCCGGCTCGACCATCGGCAACCTGGATCCGGACCAGGCGTGCGACTTCCTCGCCCACGTCGCCCGCCAGATGGGTCCGGACGGCGCCCTGGTGATCGGCGTGGACCTGCGCAAGGATCCCGCCATCCTCGAGCCGGCCTACGACGACCCCGCCGGCGTCACCGCCGCCTTCAACGTCAACCTCCTGCACCGCCTGCAGCGCGAGCTGGGCGCCCGGCTGGACCCCGACGGCTTCCGGCACCGCGCCGTCTACGACGACGAGGCCGGCCGCGTGGAGATGCACCTCGTGAGCCGCCGCGACCAGGTGGTGGAGGTGATCGGCCATCCCATCGCCCTGCGCGCGGGCGAGACCATCCATACCGAGAACTCCTACAAGTACACGGTGGAGGGGTTCACCGACCTGGCCCGCCGCGCCGGCTGGCGACCGCGCGCGGTGTGGACCGACCCCGACCGGCTGTTCAGCGTGCACCAGCTCGAGGTGTCGTCCGGGGCCGGCTGATCGCCGCCCCGGCCGCCGCGGCCTTTACAGCCGCCACCCGGCCGGCCTAGTCTCCAGCGGACCCCAGCCCGAGGAGCACCTCGTGTTCGCCGCCGTGATCCTCGCCGCCGGCCGCTCCCGCCGCGCCGGCGTCTTCAAGCCCGCCCACCTGCACCGAGGACGACCTCTCCTGCTGCACGCCATCGCCGGCCTGCAGCGCTGGCGCGCCCACGTGGTGGTGGTCACGGGCTTCCGCCACGCGCTCATCGCCGGCATGCTGCAGGGTCGTCCCGGCGTGGCCACCGTGGTCAATCCGCGATACGACCGCGGCATGTTCTCGTCGGTCCGCACCGGCGCCGCCGCGCTCCCGGACGGCCTGATGGGCTTCTTCGTGCTGCCGGCCGACTGCCCCTTCGTGGCGCCCGCGACCCAGGCCGCGCTCCTCGCCGCGTTCGCCCGCCACGGCGCCGCGCACCCGGTGATCCCGGTCCATGCCGGCCGCGGCGGCCACCCCGTGCTGCTGCCGGCCAGCGCCCGCGCCGCCATCCTCGCCGCTCCGCCGGAGGCCACCCTGCGCGACGTGATCCGCACCCTCGATCCGCGGCGCCTGCCCGTGGACGACCCCGCCGTCCTCACCGATCTGGACACGCCCGAGGACCTCCGGCGGCTGGCCTGATCGACGTGCCGCCCGCGTCGCCGCCGGGTCGCCGCCGCGCCGGCGTCGCGTCGCCACCGCACCGCCCGGGTC
>CAZWYF010000035.1:28200-36004 GCA_964637835.1 uncultured Fibrobacteraceae bacterium | reverse complement strand
GACCTGGAAGACGGCCTGGAAGCAGCGGCACCCCCGCGGCCATCTGGCCATCGGCTGGGCCCTGGCGGCCTTCTCCTGGCTGACCATGGCGGTGATCGTGGCCATCCTCGGCTTCCAGATGGACACCGGCGTCTGGACCGTCCAGCCCGGTTTCTGGACCGCGGTGCTCAACCCCCTCTACCTGCCGCAGCTGGCGTTCCGCACACCCTTCGCCCTGGTGTCGGCCGCGCTGTTCATCCTCGCGCTCACCGCGTTCTTCACCCGGCACGACCCCGCCTTCCGCGCCCGGGCCATCCGCTTCGTCAGCGGCTGGGCCCTGGTCTTCACCGCCCCCTGGCTGGCGGGCGCCTGGGCCTACTGGCGGGCGATCCCCGACCGCATGCTCGACAATCTCTCCACCGCCATGACCAGCCTGGCCTTCGCCGACTTCCTGGGCCCGTTGCAGTGGATCCTGGCCGCCTCGGTGGGCGCGGTGGTGCTGGTGGGGCTATGGGGCGTGCTCGCCCCGCGCCGGCTGCCGGCCCTGGTCCTGGTGGTGCCCGCCGTGCTGGCGGTCTGGCAGCTGAGCTACTTCGAGCGCGTGCGCGAGTTCATCCGCAAGCCCGACGTGATCGAGGCCTACATGTACTCCAACGGCCTGCGTGCCAGCGACTATCCGCTCTACGCCGAGGACGGCCTGCTCCCCCACGCCACCTATGCGTCGGTGAGCGAGGTCACCGAGGCCAACACCCTCGAGGCCGGCCGCGAGATGTTCCGCCTGACCTGCAGCCGCTGCCACACAACCCACGGCGTCAACGGCGTGGTCGAGAAGCTGGCCGCCATGTACGGCTGGCAGGACTGGGACCCCGCGGCGGTGCGCAGCTACCTCGGCAGCATGCACAACGCCCGCCCCTTCATGCCGCCCCTGCCCGGCACCGACGCCGAGAAGAGCGCCCTGGCCGCGTACCTCGTGGCGCTCCGGAACGACCCCGCCGGCCTGCACGGCGCCCAGACCCACGGCATGCCCCAGCGCACCCGCTGACCGGAGGAACTGCAGATCATGGATAGCATCGTCAACTGGCCCCTGCCCCTGGACATCCCCCTGCCGCTGCCCGCGGACCCGGTCCTGCTGCAGGCGCTGCTGGTGTTCCTGTTCCTCTGGCACATCCTGTTCGTCAACCTGATGCTGGGCGGCTCGCTGCTGACGGTGGCCTTCGAGATCCTCGGCCGCCGGCGGCCGGACTTCGACGTGCTCGCCCGCTCCATCGCCGGCACCGTGACGGTGAACAAGAGCCTGGCCGTGGTGATGGGCGTGGGCCCGCTGCTGGGGATCAACGTCCTCTACACGGTGTACTTCTACACCGCCAACTCCCTGACCGGCGGCGCCTGGATCGCCCTGGTGCCGCTGATCACCCTGGCCTTCCTCATCACCTATGCGCACAAGTACACCTGGGATCGGCTCGCCCACGCCAAGGGTCTGCACATCGCCCTGGGCATGGCGGGCGCCGCGCTCTTCCTGGTGATCCCGCTGGTCTTCCTGGCCAACATCAACCTCATGCTCTTCCCTGGCCGCTGGCAGGAGGTGAGCGGCTTCCTCTCCGCGCTGGCCCTGCCCAACGTCTGGCCCCGGTACTTCCACTTCGTGACCGCGAGCGTGGCCATCAGCGGGCTCTTCCTGCTCCTGTTCTTCCTGCGCGCCGGCTGCCCCATCGAGGAGAGGCTCCAGACGCTGGACCGTGCGGCGCTGCGCCGCCTCTTCTACGGCATCGCCCTGGGCGCCACGGCCCTGCAGCTGCTCTTCGGGCCGCTGGTGCTGCTGACCCTGCCGGGCCAGGGCATGAGCTGGACGCTCATCGGCATCATCTCCATCGGCGTGGTCCTCGCCCTGTGGGCCATGAGCCTGATGTGGGGCGAGATCACCACCGACCGCCCGCGGCTCATGCCCCGCGCCGCGCTGGTGTTCAGCCTGATCACCCTGACGGCGTTCGCCATGGGCTACGGTCGTCACGTCTACCGGGAGCAGGCGGTGGCCGAGCACCGCGCCCGCGTGGAGGCCCACACCCGCGACATGGGCTGGCTGGCCGCCGCCGCCCAGTGGCGCGAGGCCACCGGGCAGCAGAAGGTGGTCACGCCCCTGGGCCAGCGGATCTTCGAGAGCACCTGCGCCGCCTGCCACCAGCGCGAGCGGGTGCTGGTGGGGCCATCGCTGCTGGAGATCGCCTCGCTCTACGGCGAGGACCCCGGCGGCATCGCCGCGTGGACCACCGCCCCCGGGCGCAAGCGCGAGGAGTTCCCGCCCATGCCGGCCTTCCGCCTGGGCGAGGAGAAGCTCCTGGCCGTGGCGGACTACATGCTGGAACTCGCCCGCGAGGAGCCGGCCGCGGAAGAGGGTTGACCGGCGGCGATCCAAGCATATGATTCCGGAGCAAAGTGCGATTACATGGCGAGTCGCCCGCGCCAGTTCATGACCTTTTATACGGGAGTTTTCCTCATGAGCCTGAGCAAGAAGTACCTGAAGAGCCGCCCGGTCAGCAAGGTGACCTTCAAGTTGCCGCCCGAGGTTGCCGGCAGCGCCCGCCAGGTCTCCGTGGTGGGCGAGTTCAACGGCTGGAACCCCTCGGCCACCCGGATGCGCCGGCTGAAGAGCGGCGAGTTCAAGGCCACCCTGGACCTCGAGGTGGGCCGCGAGTACCAGTTCCGCTACCTGCTGGACGACCAGCAGTGGACCAACGACGACGACGCCGACCGCTACGTGCCGGCCGGGATCGCCGGCGCGGAGAACTCCGTGGTGGTGGTCTGACCCGACCCGTGGCGCCGTGGTCCGCTCGTGAGCGCGCCCAACTCGAAGGACCCTCGATGTTCGAACGCAAGCCGCTGCGCGCCGACGTGGGCGCCGAGGTCCTCGGCCGCGTGATCGATGGCCGCCTGCCCTCCGGCGGACGGATCAACGAGTCGCAGCTCGCCCAGGAACTCGGCATCAGCCGCACGCCCCTGCGCGAGGCCATGCTCTGCCTGACCACCGAGGGCGCCCTGGCGTCGGACATGGGCCGTGGCTTCCGCGTGCCGCATCTCTCCGGCCAGGAGGCGGTGGACCTGCTGCAGACCCTGGCGGTGCTGGTCCCGGCCGCCATCCGGCAGGGCGGTGAGCAGGATCTGCACGGTTCCGTGGAGGCGGGCAACGCCCTGGGCCGCGCCCGCATGGCCATCGAGGACGCCGGCGCGGTGTGCGAGCAGCTCTACCTGCTGCTGCGCCACGTCTGCGCCGACTGCACCAACCAGGTCCTGCGCCGCGAGTGTCATCGCCTGCTGCGTCTGGTGATCCGGTACCTCTTCGAGGCCCATGGCCGCGGCTGGGATCCCACCGCGACCCTGCACCTGCTGGACGCCGCCGTGGCCTCGCTTCGCCGTGCCGACCGCGTGACCGCCGCCGAGCTGCTCGGCCGGGCGCTCCGGGGACTGGGGGACGACCTCGCCGCCCGGTTCCCCACCGAAGCGGCCGGACGCGCCTGACCATCGCCCTGGGGGGGGAGGAGGAAGCCCGGTGAACCTCGACGTGGCGGTCAACGGGACCGCACTCGATCCGGGTGCACGCATCGCGCCGGATTCGCTCACCGCCGCCGGACTGGCCCGGCTGACGGCCTGGCAGCGGCTGATCCGGCGCCTGGGCGGCGACGGCCAGCTCTGGGAAGCCGCCGACCCGCGCATCATCTGCTTCGGCGGCGCGGTGGAGATCTATCCGTGCCGGCACGGCTACCTCGATCCGGACCGGCGCTGGCGCACCGGCTGCCTCGTGGGCGTGCGGAACGACCGGATCACCACCGTGCGGTTCCGCGTCATCGACGGGGTCTACGCCGCGAGCAACCTCTACGAGCGCTTCACCGACGCCGCCCGCGAGCGGCTCGGCGAGCCCACCGAGAACGGTCGCCGTCACCTGGGCTGGCGCCTGCCCACGGCCGCGATCACCGCGGACATCGACCGCGAACTGCTCAATGCCACCTTCGAGCTGGCCACCGTCGGCGAGGCGTGGGCGCCACCCCCGGCGACCATCTGAGGCCCCGGGGCGTCGTGAACCGGCCGGTGCGGGCCGTCAGGTACCCGCCCGATCCCCGCCACGTCTGGCGAGCCGCCGCTCGAGGTCGGCCAGCGCGCCCTCGCGGTCGCCGAAGCGGCCATCGAGCTGGGCCTCGTAGCTGGCAGCCAGCAACCGCCCCACGGCCCGGCCGGGCTCGATCCCCCGCGCGATCACGTCGCGACCCTCCAGCAACCGTCGGGGAGGTCCCTCCAGCACGCCCAGATGCGCGGCGCGCTCCTCGAGCCAGCGGGCGAACACCGGATCCGGATCCGAGGCCGCGCCCCGGCCGCCGTGGTCCGCGCGGCAGACGCGCAGCAGGCGGTCGATGCGCGCCACGTCGCGGGCGAGGCGACGGATGGCGGGGTCGTCCGCGCGCTCCTGCCAGAGCTGCTTCGGGCGTCCGTGGTCGCGCACCAGCGGCAGCACCTCGCGGACCAGGCCCGGCTGGCCGGTCAACCGGAGCAGGAACGCCTCGGCCACCGGCACGCCGGCGGCGGCATGCCCGGGCGCCCGGGGGCGCCCGCCGGGGTCCTCGGTCTGCACGGTGGGCTTGCCGAGGTCATGGGCGAGGACGGCCAGCCCCACCACCAGGTCCTCGTGGGGGTCGCCGCCGCGCGCGGCCGCGAAGGCGTCCAGGCAGAGGGCGACGTGGGTGTAGACGTCGCCCTCGGGATGGTTCTCCGGCTTCTGGGGCAGACCCACCAGCGCGGCCAGCTCGGGGAAGTACTGCACCCAGCCGGTGTCCTGCAGCAGGCGCAGGCCGCGCGACGGGGTGCGGCCGAGCAGCAGGAGCTTGCGCCACTCGTGCCAGATGCGCTCGGTGGCCAGGCCCTCCGGCTCGATGGTGCGGCAGAGGGCCACGGTGTCGGGCGCGGGCGTGAGATCGAAGCGGGCGGCCAGCTGCATGCCGCGCAGCACGCGCAGGGGGTCCTCGGCGAAGGCGGCCGAGCAGTGGCGGAGGCGGCGGGCGGAGAGGTCGTCCCGGCCGCCGAGGGGATCGGCGAGGGTGCCGTCGAGGGGATCGAACGCCATGGCGTTGATGGTGAAGTCGCGGCGGCGGGCGGCCCGGTCGAGGCCCAGGTGCGGGTCGCTCCGCACCTGGAAGCCGCGATGGCCGAGGCCGGCCTTGGACTCGGTACGCGGCAGGGAGACGTCGATGGGCAGGCCGCGGAGCTTGAGCACGCCGAAGGCGCGGCCCACGGCGTCGAGGGGGAACCGGGCGGCGAGGAGGGCCTCGAGGCGATCGGCCGGCAGGCCGTGCACCTCGAGGTCGGCGTCGCTGATGGGGATGCCGAGCAGACCGTCGCGCACGGCGCCGCCCACCAGCCAGGCACGGCCGCCGGCGTCGCGGCAGAGGCGGCAGACACCCTCGATGGCCTGGCGCAGGGCGGGGTCGTCGACGGGCAGTCCGGGCATGGCCCCACCTCTCTCCCTGGATTGCGCCGGCGGCGGGCCTTACCTTCGCCGCGGTCGCGCCGCGCCGGTCCGGCGTCGCCGCGGCCGAGCAGAGGCCAGCGAGAGGACACCGTTGAACGCCCGCTCCCCCCTGCTGCCCGAGGGCTACGACCCCGGCGCCACCGACAGCATGCCGCGCGCGGTGGCGTTCATGCTGCTCTCGGCAGCCAGTTTCGCGGCGATGGGCGCCATGGTCAAGGCCGCCGGGGAGATCCCGGTGCACCAGAAGGTCTTCTTCCGCAACCTGGTGACCCTGGCGATCACCGGAGCCATGGCGCTGGGCCGGCGCGAGAACCCGTTCGGCCCCACGCGGCATCTGGGCCTGCTGCTGGGCCGCTCGCTGGCCGGCCTCTGCGGCGTGACCCTCTACTTCTTCGCCATCGGGCACCTGACCCTGGCCGACGCCTCGTTGCTCAACAAGATGTCGCCGTTCTTCGTCACGGTGATCGCCGCCCTCTGGCTGGGCGAGGCCATCACCCGGCGGGTGGCGGTGGGGCTGATCCTGGCGTTCGTGGGCGCTGGCCTGGTGATCCGGCCGGCGCTCGACTGGCAGCCGCTGCCGGCGCTGGCGGGGCTGGGTTCGGGTCTCTTCGCCGGGCTGGCCTACGCCATCGTGCGCAAGCTGAAGGGGCGGGAACGACCCCGCCGCATCGTCTTCTACTTCTCCCTGGTCTCCACCCTGGCCACCGCGCCGCTGCTGGTCTGGCGTCATGCCGAGCCCGCGGGCTGGCAGTGGGTGTGGCTGCTGGGGACCGGCGTGTTCGCGGCGAGCGGCCAGGTGCTGCTGACCCTCGCCTACCATCACGGGCCAGCGGGCAAGATCAGCATCTGGGGCTACCATCACGTGCTGTTCGCCCTGATCCTGGGCCTGGTATTCTGGGGCGAGCGTCCGGGCCTGGCCAGCATCCTCGGCGGATCGCTGATCGTCGGCGCCGCCCTGCTCAACCGTCGCGCGAGGTGACCGTGGATTTCACCCTGATCAACGCCGCGATCCTGGTGTTCGCCGGACTGGGCGTGGGCCTGGTGGCCGGCTTCGCCGGCGTGGGCGGCGGCATCATCATGGTGCCGGTGATGCTGGAACTGCTGCGGGCCTGGGGGCTGCCCCAGGAGCACGTGGTGCAGGCGGCCATGGCCACCAGCCTGACCGTGGGCATCGTGTCCACCGGCTCGGCGACTTGGCGCCACCACCTGCACCGCCGGGTGCTCTGGCGTCTGGTGGTGCCGGTGGTCCCGGCGAGCATGCTGGGCGCCTGGCTCGGCTCCATGATCGCCTCCGCGGTGGACGGCCGCTGGCTGCAGCTCTGGCTGGCGGTGGTGCTGCTCTTCGCCTCCTGGCGGCTGGTCCGCCAGCCCGAGCCTCTTGAAGGCGACGGCCTGCCGCGCCGGTCGGCCTGGCTGTGGGGCGTGATCGGGCTGGCCGTGGGCCTGTTCTCGGGTCTCAGCGGTCTGGCCGGCGGCGTGGTGCTCATCCCCGCCCTGGCCCTCCTCGGCAAGGTGCCCTCGCGCTACCTCGCGGCCACCTCCGCGGGCGTGATCATGTTCACCGCGGCCGCTGGCGCCGTGGGATACATGCGCCACGGCCCGGCGGTGGGCGCCCTGGGCGACGGGTTCGTGGGCTACGTCTGCCTGCCGGCTGCGGCCTGCCTGGCGGTGACGGCGGTGCCCATGGCCCAGCTCGGCGCGCGGCTGAACAAGCGCACCAGCGGCGTGTGGTTCCGGCGGCTGTTCGCGGCGCTCATGTTGGTGGTGGTGGTGCGGTTGCTGGCGACGCTCTGAGCGAGGATCAGACGGCGCGGTGATCGGTGATCACCGCGGCCACCGCGCGCAGCAACGACTCGCGATCGAAGGGCTTGGCGAGCCGCGCGTTGAACCCGTGGGCGACGTGGTCGCCCATGATGGGGTCCTCGCTATAGCCGCTGGCCACGATGGCCCGGACCGCCGGGTCGAGCGCGCGGAGCCGCTGGAGCGTCTGCTCGCCGCCGAGGCCGCCGGGGATGGTCAGGTCCAGGATCGCCACGGCGAACGGGCCCGCCGGCGACCGCGCGGCCTGCCGGTAAGCCGTGACGGCCTCCTCGCCGGTGGCCACGCCCACCACCTCGTACCCCGCCCGGCCGAGCATGCTGGCGACCAGGTCGCGGACGGCCTCCTGGTCGTCGAGGACCAGGATCCGCACCGGCGCGGCGGGATCATGGCGACCGCTGGCCGGCGTCGTGGCGGCCACGCCGGGCGTGGCGGGCGCGGCCGGCGTGGCGGGCGCGGCGGACGCCCTGGGCGCCGTGGCGGCCGTGGGCGTGGGGG
>CAZWYF010000035.1:25196-28100 GCA_964637835.1 uncultured Fibrobacteraceae bacterium | reverse complement strand
GCCGTGGTCGCGCCCGGGATCGCGGCCGGGTCGTCCGCGGCTGGACCGGGGGAGGCCGGCAACTCGAGGGCGAACGTGGCTCCTGAACTGGACGAGGCGCGCAGGCCCAGCCAGCCGCCGTGGCGCGTCACCACCGAGTAGCAGATGGCCAGGCCGAGCCCCGTCCCGGTGTCCTTGGTGGAGAAGTAGGGCTCGAAGATGCGGTCGCGTTGCTCCGGCGGGATGCCCGGGCCGTGGTCGCGGATGATCACCTGCACGCCGGGCGTGGGCTCGGTCATGGCCGGCTCGCGGGGATCGAGGGTGGCGTTGGCCGCCTCGATCTCCACGACGCCGCCGTCCGGCATGGCCTGGCGCGCATTGATCAGCAGGTTGCTGATCACCTGGGCCATCTGGGCCCGATCCACCTCCACCGGCCGCAGGTCCGCCGCCACGGCGAACCGCACCGTGACGCTGGTGCCGCTGAGCGCCAGATCGGCGGTCTCGCGCAGCAGCGCGGCCAGGTCGACGGTCTCCTTCTGGGGCGCGCCGCCGCGCGCGAAGGTCAGCAGCTGGACCGTCAGGCCCTGGGCCCGCTCGCTGGCGCGCCGGATGGCGGCGGCGCTCTGGGCCGGATGCCCGTCGGGCGGAACGTCCTGCTCGATGAGCGAGGCATGACCCAGGATGGCGGTCAGCAGGTTGTTGAAGTCATGGGCGATGCCGCCGGCCAGCACGCCCAGCGACTCCAGCTTCTGGGCCCGGGCACGCTCGGCCTCGGCGCGGCGGCGCTCGGTGACGTCGCGGAGTGCCAGGACGGCGCCGGCGGTGATGTCCGTGATGCCGGACTCTTCGGGATCCGGCCCGGGATCCGGCCGCGGATCCTGCCCGGGATCCTGGTCGCCATCCAGACGCCAGGAGGCCGCCACGAACTCCAGTTCGCGCGGTGGGCCGGCACCGGAGGGGATCTCCGCCGTGCCGTGGCTCGGTTCCCCGACCGCCAGCGTGTGTGCGACATCGGCGGTCACCTGGGGCAGCAATTCCCGGAGCGGGCGTCCCACCAGCGACGCGCTCGGCTGGCCGAGGATCTCGCTCGCCGCGGGGTTGGCCAGCAGGACCCGCTGGCCGGCATCCATGGCGATCACGGCGTCGGAGATGCTCTGCAGGACCGCGGTCAGGCGCGCCGACTCCAGGCGCTGCGCGCGCTCGGACGCTGCCAGCTCGGCGGTACGCGCGGTGATCTCGCGCGCCAGCCGCCGCGCGTAGCGATGATCCTGGACCGCGGCGGCCCCCAGCCAGACCAGCCCCGCGGCCGCCACGGCGGCCAGGAGCAGGAACCAGGGGCGCCGCCACAGGGGCGGCTCGACCGAGAGCACCGGCGCCCGGATGACGTCGCTGATGGTCCCCCGCGGCTCGACGGCCTGGACATGGAACCGGTACGCGCCCGGCGGCAGGGCGGTGTAACGGATCCGCCGCCCGGCCAGGATTTCCGCCTCGCGCCAGTCGGGGTCGAAACCCTCGAGGTAGGTACGGAAGCGCACGCGCGCCTCGTCCACGAACGCCGAGGCGCCGAAGCGGTAGACCACCTCCGCCGTTCCCGCCGGCAGGGACAGCGGCCGGTCGTCCGTCCGCCGCTGGCCATCCACCTCGACCGCCTCGATCCAGACGATCGGCTCGACCGGTGCGGCGAGTTCCTCGTCCGCGTCGAAGACGTTCACCCCGCGATCGGTCCCGATCCAGAGGCGGTCCCGGCGGTCGACCACCACGGCGGCGCGGTTGGTCTCGCTGCCGAGCAGGCCGGCGGCACGGTCCAGATGCCGCAAGCGCTCACCGTCCCAGCGCAGGGCGCCCGCATCGGTTCCCAGCCAGATCCCCCCGCGGCCGTCGCGGGTCAGGGCGAAGACCGGACGGCGGATGGCCGGCGTCTGCACGGGCTCGAGTCCGTGGGCGCCCCGGCGCGCCAGACCGCCGGCGGTTCCCACCCAGACCTCGCCGTCGGTCCGTTCGAGCACGGCATACGTGCTGTGCAGGCTCCGGGCCCGATCTCCCGGCCAGCGGCGCACCTGCCCGTCCCGCCAGCGGAGCAGCCCGTCCTGCGTGGTCATGACGTGGACGGCGCCCTCGCGACCGGCCTCCAGGCGTCGGATGGCGGGTTCGTCGGTCAGGCCGGACGCGGGTACGGCCAGGGGGATCCGCCGGAATCCGTCGTCTCGCCACCGGAACAGTCCCTGGTTGCCGCCCACCCAGAGCCCCCCGGCGGCGTCCTCGAGCAGGGCGATGGGGGCGCCCACCAGGCCGTGCTCCGCTCCCAGGGTCTGCCAGCGTCCAGCGGCGAGTTGGTCGAGGTTCCCGGCCCGCAGCAAGCCGCCGCCGCTGTATGCGACCCAGATCGCCCCATCGCGCGTCTGCAGGAGATCCATGGCGCGCGGGACGCCGGAGGCCGGCGCCGGCAACGGGACCTGCCGGGGCGGATCGGTCATGAGCGTCAAGCCGGTCTCGTGGCCGAGCAGGACCGTGCCGTCCCGGAGCTCGAGCACCGCGCTGACCTCGTCGTCGAGCAGGCCCGTGGTCGCATCCAGGCCATGGAGCGCCCGCGAGACCAGCTTGCTGACCCCGCGCATGCCCGTGAACCAGACCAGGCCCTCGCGGTCGCAGAGGATGTCGGTGGCCCCCGGCGCGATGAGACCGTTGTCGGGTCCCATGGGCTCCAGGACGCCATCCCGGCCCAGGTAGAAGACCTCCCGAAGACCGGCGATCCAGATGCCCCCCAGGCGGTCGCGCGCGGCGGTGGTCTTCTGTTTCCCCAGGCGCAGGACCAGACCGGGCAGCGCGGTCACCGCCGGCTCGCCGGCGGCCGGGAGCCGGGCCAGCCAGCCCTCGCCCAGGACGGTCAGGTCGCTGGCCGGGTCGCCGGTCGGGGCGCTGGCCGGG
>CAZWYF010000035.1:18595-25096 GCA_964637835.1 uncultured Fibrobacteraceae bacterium | reverse complement strand
CGGTCAGGTCGCTGGCCGGGTCGCCGGTCGGGGCGCTGGCCGGGGCGCCGGTCGGGGCGCTGGCCGGGTCGCTGGCCGGGGCGCCGGCCGGGGCGCTGGCCCGACCGTGGCCGCCGGGTGGTTCCGACAGGGTGGCATACACCGTCCCGGGCGGCAGGCCCGGCACCGGACGGGCCGCCACCGGCTCGCCGCGCCACTCCGCGAGCAGCAACCCGCTCGCGGTGCTGATGGCGAGGGTGGTCCCGTGCCAGGCGAGGTGGGTGATCCGGGCGCGCTCCGGCGCCACGGGGACGGCATGCCACCCCGCCCCATCCCAGACCGCCACCGCGCCACCCTTGCAGCCCACGGCCGCCAGGATCCGACCAGCGGGATCCTGGCCGAGGGCGAGGAGGAACGGCACGTCCTGCGGTCCCAGCCACGACGGGGCGGGCGAGGTCCACCAGCCGGCGGGTCGCAGCACCGAGATCCGGGGAGGACCCACCCTGGCCACGGCCCAGACGCGACCATCGGCAGCGACCTCGACATCACCGCAGGACGTGGCGGGCAGGCCCTCGGCCAGGCCATGGGCCGTCCAGCCGAGGCCGTCGTAACGCACCAGCCCCGTCCGGGTGGCGAACCACAGGCGACCCGCGCGATCCTGGGCCACGGCATGCACCGTGCTCGCGGGCAGGCCGGAGGACTGGTCGTAGTGCTGGAAGGGGTAGACCCGCGCGGAGGCCGCGTGGGGTTCCGCCAGCACCGCCAGGCAGAGCAGGGATCCGGCCAGGACGGCCAGGGGACGGGCCGGGCCGCGGGGACCTGACCGGGAGGCGGCGCGCGGGGCGCAGCGAGGCAGGCGGCAGTACGTCACGCGATGCGATCCAGGGACGGGGTCGGTCCGGGCGGCGGGCGAGGCCCCCGACGACGAGGGGCGCGCCGCTCAATGATGCGACCCTCTGCCCTGCCGATGCAAGGCCCGTTCCCTAGCTGCCCGTCCCCTGGGCCGCGCACCCGGAAGACCTCCCCCCGCTTCGGCGATCCCGCCGGCACCGCCCGGCGATCCTCGCGAGGTCGTGGACGTTCAACTCCGGCCCATCCCGGCCGATGCTCCGGACATCCCGTCCCTGGCCGGCCCCCAGCCCCGGAGCGTCCCGTGAGCCCCATCGCCGCGAGCATGAACTCCGCCGACGTCTTCGCCCAGATCGAGACCATGGGCGACCTGCCCAGCCTGCCGCGCACGCTGCTGACCATCCAGCAGGTGGCCACCGACGACCGCTCCAGCGCCGAGGACCTCGCGCGCGTCATCCTGCACGACCAGGCCCTGACCCTGCGGGTCCTGAAGGTGGTCAACAGCGCCCTCTACCAGCGGCGGGAGAAGGAGCGCATCCGCACCGTCCACCGTGCGGTGATCGTCATGGGCTTCGAGACCGTGCGCAAGCTGGCCCTGGGCCTGTCGGTCTTCGACATGATGAGCAAGCTCTCCCGCTCGCCCCTGCTGGGCGACATCGCCCGCCACTCGCTGGTCACCGCCGGCGTGGCCCAGCTCCTGGCCGAGGCCAGCGGCCGCGTGCGTCCCGAGGAGGCGTTCGTGGCCGGCCTGGTCCACGACATCGGCAAGGTGGTCCTCTGCGAGTGCTCCCCCCGCGCCATGGACTCGGTCCAGCACGACGTCAACTGCGGCGTCTCCCGCCTTTCGGCCGAGCGCCGCCACTTCGGCCTCACCCACGACCGCGCCGGCCGCCGCCTGGCCCAGCGCTGGCAGCTGCCGGAGGACCTGCAGAACCTCATCGGCGACCACCACGACATCGACCCCCACTCGCCGCCACGCAGCCTCGACCCCGCCCTCGCGGTGCTGGTCTTCGCCAACGCCATCGCCCATGGCGCCGACGGTCGCCAGCGGCCGGAGAAGCTCCAGAAGGTGGTGCGCCAGGCCATGCGCAGCCTGGGCATCCCCTCCGCGCACCAGGAGGATCTCCACGCGGTCCTCGAGGCCGAGGTGGTGGATCTGGCCAGCGGCCTGGGCGTCGAGCCCGCGGACCTGGGCGCCTACCGCGCGGTGATCAACGTGGAGGGCAGCGTCTCGGTGGCGCCGGCCCGCCTCTCGCCCCACGAGCTGGCCCGCCGCACCGCCGACCAGCTCGCCCTCTATCAGCGCATCGGTAACGGCCTGGCCCGCGGGGACGACCCCGCCGGACTCCGCGACCACATCCTGCAGGCGGCCGTGGACATCCTGGGCTTCGAACGGGTGGTCCTGCTGCGCGTCGACCGCCGTGGCCGCCGCCTGCACGCCTGCGCCTGGGCGGGCCCCGGCGCCCGGGACCTGGCGCGCGGGCTGGACCTGCCCCTGCGCCGCGAGACCGGCGCCCTGGCGCTGGCGGTGCTGGAGCAGCGCACGCTCCACGTGCCGGAGGCGCGCTCGCCGGCCTACGGCGACCTGGTGGGCGCCGACTTCCTGGCCCGGGCCCGCTGCCAGGGCTTCGCCGCGGCTCCGGTGCGCACGCCAGACGGCGTCGTGGCCCTGCTCTACGCCGACGGCGGTCCCGGCGGCATCGACGTGGTCAGCGAGCAGGCCAGCGAGCTCGACGGCCTCGCGGCGCAGCTCGGGCTGGTCTTCGGCCGCGCGCCGGCGAGGGCCTGACCGTCCTTCGCCCGGCCCGCGGCCCATCCTCCCGGATCCGGGGTGGCAAATTATCTACCACCTGTGTTATCATGGTGGCGATGCCGATCGCCTGCACCCATCGTATCGGGTGTCGTCAACCCGCAGGGAGGAACCCATGGCTACTTGCCACCGTGTCGTCTTCCTGGCCGCGCTGATCCTGGTGCTGGGCACCGCCGCGGCCCTGGCCGAGCCCGTCTACTGGGAGGGCAACGGCCACTACTACGAGCTGGTCGAGACCCCGGCCACCTGGCACGACGCCGAGTACCTGGCCGAGCAGCGCACGCACGTGAACCGCCCCGGCCACCTGGCCACCATCACCTCCCAGGAGGAGAACGACTTCATCTTCTGGTTCGTGGTGGGCGGCAACCAGGACACCCCGCTGGGCGACCCCTGGCTGGGCGGCTACCAGAACTCCGACCAGAGCCCCCCGGACGAGAACTGGTTCTGGGTCACCGACGAGCCCTGGGAGTACACCAACTGGGACGCCGGCGAACCCAACGACTACGACGAGGAATACGCCGAGATGTACCTCAACTTCCAGCTCTGGGGCGACGGCTTCTGGAACGACCACCACAGCCTGAACCTCAAGGCGTTCGTGGTGGAGTACTCCCTGAACGTGGTCCGCATCGAGCAGGTCACCCTGACGGACGTCAAGACGCTGTTCCAGTAGGACCATCTCGTCCCCGGCCCCGCGGCGCGATCCCGCGGTCCCGACGCCGCCACGGCCCATCGGCCCTGGCGGCGTCTTCTCGCCGGCCAGAGACCTCGCCCGGCGCCTCTGGCCGCCCCCGGCGGGGTCGACGGGACCGGCCTTCACGTATTGCGTGGGAACAAAGGGCGCCGGGCGGTGTCCGACCGATTTCACTGACGGCGTGCCGGAGCACGCCGCGGCGCCGGTCCGGTGTTTCGCGGCGTTCGTCAGCACGTCCCACGCCGGCCATACCCGGCCGACCTCGAAGGAGCCCATCCCCGCATGCGACGTTTCCACCGATCCCATCATCTTCTCGCCGACCGATCCCGGGCGCAGGCCGTCGCGACCGGCCGCGCCATCGCCTTCACCCGGACGTCGCCGCACCCCGCGCTGCGCCTGGCCCTGGTGTCCGCCCTGGCCCTGCTGGCCCTCGGCGTCCTGGCCTCCGGCGCGCTGGCCCAGACGCCGCAGCCGCAGCAGCCGCAACCGCAGCAGCCCATGCCGCCGACGCAGCAGCAGGAGCCCGCACCGGAGCAGATCCGCCTGCAGCAGATCCAGCAGCGCCTGGGCGCCGTGCAGCAGGCGGCCATGGAGGCCAACCCCGAGCTGCAGGAGCAGCAGGCGGAGTTCGAGGAGCTGGTGGTCGAGACCATGCAGGAGCATGGCTACCAGCCCGAGGCCACCATGGACACCCTGGAGACGCTCCAGCAGGAGATCCAGCAGCCGGATCTCAGCGAGCGGGACCGCCAGAACATGATGCTGCAGGCCCGCCAGGCCCAGCAACGACTGCAGGAGGCCCAGAACATGGCCCTGCAGGACAGCCAGGTGGTGGCCGTCCAGACCGCGTTCCGCGAGGACCTGGTCGAGGCGATGAAGGACGAGGAGCCGGCCACCGAGGAGCTGATCGTCGAGTTCGAGCAGCTCCAGCAGCAGCTCATGGGCGGCATGCCGGCTCCGGGCGGCGACCGCTAGCGCGGCGGCGCCCGGAGCGGGCCCGGGCGTGGCGGCCCATTGTCCCGATGGGTGGTCCCGTCTGCCGATCGGCGGCCCATTGCCGGAACCTTCGACGCGTGCCGGATCGCCCGGCGGCGGGTCCACGGCCCGCCGCCGGCGTTTCGAAAGGCGCTACTCCGCCAGCACCCGCTCCACCGCCGCCGCGGTGATGGGGTGGTAGCTGGGCCGCACCTCGGCGAACACCTCGCGCGCCAGCGCGGCGGTCTCCGGGTGCCGCACGAGCGCCTGGTAGAGCGGCTTGAGGTACTTCATCCGGCCCACCGTGGTGAGCACCTGGCGCACCCGCGGCAGGGCCGGCCGGTAGTTCGATCCCGCCGCGATGGTCAGCCACTCCACCAGCACCTCGTAGTTGCCGCGGGTGTCGAGGGCGAAGAACTCGTCCAGCCAGCGGCAGTCCGCCTCGGGCAGCTCGCGGGGCAGGTCCTGCAGGAAGAGCTGCAGCTCGGTGGGCGACCAGTGCTGGGCCTCGTCGAGCTCCGGCCGCACGCCCTCGCTCCAGCCGCGCGCCAGCGCGCGCAGGTGGTCGATCTGCGGCGCCATGATGGGCAGTTCGTTGGGCGGCATCTCCGCGCCGTCCACCCAGCGCGGCCCCTGCACCTGCTCGTAGACGCCGGGCAGCTCCTGCTCCAGGAAGGCCAGGAACTCGTCGGTGGTGATGGACTGGAAGTGGAAGGTGTGGATGTACTTCGAGAGGAACCGGTCGAACCGCTCGCGGCCCACCGCGTCCTCCAGCAGCAGCACGAACTGGGCGCCCTTCTCGTAGGGCACCAGCGAGTAGACGGAGTCGGGATCGACGCCGTCGAGGTCGTTCCTGAGGCGCAGGTACGGGGAACCCTCGCCGAACTGGTCCATGTTCGCCTGCAGGGCATTGCGGCGGATGGCGCCCTGCAGGTCGGCATACTCCTGACCGAAGATCTCCTCGAGGATGCGGCGCTCGGCGTAGACGGTGAAACCCTCGTTGAGCCAGAAGTCGTTCATGGTGGCGTTGGTCACCAGGTTGCCGGTCCAGGAGTGGGCCAGCTCGTGGGCCACGACGTTGACCTGGGTGCGATCGCCGGCGACGAGGGTGGGGGTCAGGAAGGTCAGGCGCGGGTTCTCCATGCCGCCGTACGGGAAGGCCGGGGGCATCACCAGCAGGTCGAAGCGATCCCACTCGTAGGGCCCGAAGAGCTTCTCCGCGGACTGCAGCATGCTGTCCACCTCGGCGAACTCCCAGGCCGCCGCCTCGACGGTCTCCGGCTCGGCGTAGACCCGCGAGCGCGGGCCCAGGTCCCGGCTCTCGAGGTGGCCCACCGCCAGGGCGATGAGGTAGGTGGGGATGGGCTGGGGCATGGAGAAGCGCCAGGTGGCCTGGCCCTCGCCGGCGTCGTGCTCGCCCTCGCTCGCGGCCGACATCACCGCGGTCAGCGGCCGGGGCACGGTGATGCTCGCGTCGTAGGTCACCCGGTGGCGCGGGGTGTCCTGGCAAGGGACCATGGTGCGGGCGTAGATGGGCTGGCACTGGCTGAACAGGAAGGGGTGCTCGCCGCCGGCGGTCTGCTGCGGCTCGAGCCAGCCGAGGGCCTCGGCGCCCTGGCCGGTCTGATAGGTGATCTCCACCACCTCGGTGTCCTCGGGCAGGTCGAGCCGGATCCGGTCGCGCCGGACGGGGTCGCTCTCGACCTGGCGCCAGGGCACCTCGCGGCCGTCGCTGGTGCGCACGCCCTGGATCTCGAGGGCCTGGCCGTCGAGGTCGAGGGGGCCGCTGGCGGGGCGGTCGAGGTGGATGCGCACGCGGCCGCGGAGGGTCCGCGCGGCGAAGTCCACGGCGAGGTCGAGGTCGAGATGGCGCTGGCGTGGCTGGGCGTCGTCGCACCAGGAGTGGGGATCGAACTTGGCCATGGGCGGGCTCCTCGGGCTGGGGCTCGGCCGGGCTGGGCCGCGCCGTCACGATGCGGCGCGGGCGCAACGGGGTATCCGGCTTCGCGGCTCATGGTAGGACGGTTCGGCCCGCGGGGCGAGGGTGATCCGCCACCGCGGCGGCCAGGCGCGAGACCGATCCGGCCCCGCCCCGGTTCGTTGCGGAAATCCACCGTCGGAACCGTTATCATGAACGGCGCGGTCGCCCGCTCATCCTCGACCCGCGCGGCGCCGCCCCTGGACACCCGACGCCGGACAC
>CAZWYF010000035.1:16171-18495 GCA_964637835.1 uncultured Fibrobacteraceae bacterium | reverse complement strand
CGACGCCGGACACCCGCCCCGGAGGCCTCCGCCTTGGACCATCCCCGCGACCGACGCCGCGAGCCCGGCACCGACCACCACCTCGACCCGCGCACCGCGGCCCTGCTGGCGAGCATCCGCGAGAGCATCATCGGGGACGACCGCCTGCTCGACGGCCCCTACGGCCCCCGCCGCCTGACGTACGCGGACTACACCGCCAGTGGTCGTTCCCTGCGGTTCATCGAGGACTACCTGCAGCAGGAGGTGTTGCCGCTCTACGCCAACACCCACACCGAGACCTCGCGCACCGGCCTGCAGACCACCCGGTTCCGCGAGGAGGCGCGCGAGATCATCCACCGCGCCTGCGGCGGCGGCCCCGACGACGTGGTGATCTTCTGCGGCGCCGGCGCCACCGGCGCGATCTGCAAGCTCATCGACGCCATGAACCTGCGCCTGCCCGCCGACCTCGCCGCCCGCTACGACCTCCTCGCGCGCATCCCGGCGGCCGACCGGCCGGTGGTGTTCATCGGGCCCTACGAGCACCATTCCAACGAGCTGCCCTGGCGCGAGTCCATCGCCGACGTGGTGACCATCGCCGAGGACAGCGACGGGCGCATCGACGCGACTCATCTTCGCGGCGAGCTATTGCGATACGCTGACCGGCCGCTGAAGATCGGCAGCTTCTCCGCGGCGTCCAACGTCACGGGGATCGTGTCGGACACCTACGCGCTGACCCGCCTGCTGCACGAGCACGACGCCCTGGCGTTCTGGGACTTCGCCGCCGCGGGGCCCTACGTGAAGATCGAGATGAATCCTCCGGCGGGCGCGGGGGCAGCGGGCGGGGCGGGCGCAGACGACGCGGACGGCGCGGACGGCGCGGACGGCGCGGACAGCGCGGACAGCGCGCAAGCGGCCGGCCCCCTCCTGGCCAAGGACGCCGTCTTCCTCTCGCCCCACAAGTTCATCGGCGGCCCCGGCACGCCGGGCGTCCTGGTGGTCAAGCGCGCCCTGCTGCAGAACCGCGTCCCCACCGTCCCGGGCGGCGGCACCGTCAGCTACGTGTCGGCCACCGGCCACGAGTACCTCGCCGACCCCATCCACCGCGAGGAGGGCGGCACGCCGGCGATCATCGAGGGCATCCGCGCCGGCCTGGTCCTGCAGCTCAAGGAGCGGATCGGCGCCGGGACCATCGAGCGCCTCGAGCACGACTTCGTCTCCCGCGCCATCGCCTCGTGGTCCGCGAACCCCCACCTCGAGATCCTGGGCAACCGCACCGCCCAGCGCCTGTCCATCGTCTCCTTCGTGGTGCGCCACGGCGAGAAGCTCCTGCACCACAACTACGTGGTGGCCCTGCTGAACGACCTCTTCGGCATCCAGGCCCGCGGCGGCTGCTCCTGCGCCGGCCCCTACGGCCACCGGCTGCTGGGCATCGACATCGCCGACTCCGAGCGCTTCCGCGAGGCCATCCACGACGGCCACGAGGGCATCAAGCCCGGCTGGGTGCGCGTGAACTTCAACTACTTCATCGACGAGCCCACCTTCCAGTACATCCTCGAGGCCGTCCACCTGATCGCGCGCGACGGCTGGCGCCTGCTGCCGGACTACCAGTTCGAGGCCGCCACGGGCCTGTGGCGCCACCGTGATCACCGGCTGACGCCCACCAGCAGCCTGGCGGATCTCTGCTACGACTCTGGTCGGCCCACGCTACCAGGCACGCATCCCACCGCCCCGGTGTCGGCGCTCGCCGGGTACCTGGAAGACGCCCGGGAGATCCTCGCCCGGGCCTCCGCCGCCGCCGACGCGCCCACCCGCCTGGCCGGCACCGAGGACGAGCGCCTGCGCTGGTTCACCCTGCCGGGCGAGGTCCTCGCCGACGGCGCGGAGCCAGCGGCGGGGTGAGCGGGCGGCGGGCCCGCCCCGGCAGCAGGCCTGGCCCGACGGCGGGCTGAGCGAACGGCGGACCGGGCGTCTATGTCTCGCGGCGCGCCACCTCACGCGCGACGCGCCGGCCCGCCTCCACCAGGCGAGACATCTCCCGTTCCTGCTCGTGGAGCCGGATGTGGCAGCGCCGGCAGAGCGTGATGAGATTCTCTGCGCACGTCCGCCCGCCCCGGGATACTGGCACCCGGTGGTGGATCTCCAGCCTCCGCGTGTGCCCACAGCCCGCCGCCCGGCAGCGATAACGATCACGCCGCAGCACCGCTCGCCGGACGCGAGGCGGGATGATGTGGCGGCGCGTGATGGGCGTTTCGGGATCCTCTGGCGCGCCGGATTCCGCGGGCGCCCCGGGACCCTCGGTCGTCCCGGGTTCTTCGGTCGTCCCGGATCCCTCGGTCGTCCCGGGT
>CAZWYF010000035.1:14503-16071 GCA_964637835.1 uncultured Fibrobacteraceae bacterium | reverse complement strand
CCCTCGGTCGTCCCGGGTTCTTCGGTCGTCCCGGATCCCTCGGTCGTCCCGGGTCCTCCCATCCGCCCGGACTGCGGCGCGGCGCGCTGCTCCTCGATGATGCCGTCGCAGTGCGCCGCGGCCAGCAAGGCCGACGGCACGGGTAGTTCGCCACGCGAGGTCACGAGCACGGCGTCTCCACAGCACGGACATTCCAGGATCACGAGGAGGGTGCCGGGGTCGGGGTCGAGGTCGACTCCGACAGGGGCTAGAGGTTCAGCCGTCGCTGACTGCGTATCCGCCGTCTCCGGAACCTCCGGTGGGGAAGCGATGGTCACGGATCCGGTGGGCGGGGGGACCGGGCCGGCGGCGACCGCCCTCTCCAGAGCCGTGACATGGACCGCCCCGAGAGAGCCGGTCCACCCGAGCTTTCGCATGGCATCGACCGCCGTCTCCCAGCGAGCGTACTGCTCGCTGGTGAACGACAGGGTCACATGCTGTCGTGGCGGCTCCACGGCGGGCAGTGGCTGATCCCGCCCAGGCTGATCCCGCCCAGGCTGATCCATGCTGGCCTGGCGTCCTTCGGAACGGGGCCTGTCCGGGTGGTCGCGGTGAGGAAGCTCTCGATCACGATGACCTCCCTCCGGCGGATCGCCGGTGGACGCGTCCTGCGGGGCGGGCTGGCCCCCCCGGGCGAGCGCCCTCGGAGCGGGGCGGGAACTGGTCATCTCATCGTCCATGTCGCAAGACGTTTCAGGGGTGCTCTGATCACTGGCCCCCGGCTGGTTCTTCGACTCGTGATCCGTATCACCGCTCCCGCGGAGGGCCTTTCGGAGAGCGTGACCATGCTGCCGACGCGCCAGATCCACGAATTCGCGCTCGGTCTCTGCTGTCGCGCGGCCCATCACCTGGCGAGCGCGGTTCCAGCTCACCGCACCACTCTCCACCGCCTCCTTGAGTTCCGGCAGCTGTCGCAGACGCCGTCCCATCCGGAGCAGATCGCGGGTCTGGTGTGGCGTCATGCCCGCTGTCGCGGCCGTATAGGACGCCAGGTCCTTGAAGCCGAGGACATGATGAATCCGTCGCTCCGCGATGATCACCAGGTAGAAGGCCGCCCGCACCAGGCCCACCTGCGAGCAACGGATGGACGATGCGAAGTTCCGGTGGACACTCTTCTGCGCCGGTGTCGCCGAGTGGAGTCGCCGTTCGAGGTTCCGGTGTTCCGGCATTGAACTGGTCCCTGACCGGGAGGTGGCCATCAGTTGATATTCAGTCAGAAAACTGCGGAGAGTCTCCGCAGTTTTCTGACCATCGATCATGACTCGTCGCCATGCTCGTGGACGACCAACCAGTCGAAGCAGGAGACGCGCCCGCCCCGCACGACCACCCATGGCGGGGCGAGCCAATGCGCTTCACCACGCGCCTGCTATGTTGAAACCAGGGAGAGCACACAAGAGAGAACCGGCCTGGCAGGCGTTGCTCCCACCGGGAGGTGTCGACATGAGGATGCGGTACGGGATCGTGATGGTCACGCTCATGGCCGCGGCGGATTTCGCGAACTCCGGGATCGGCGGCGGGGCTGGCGGCGG
>CAZWYF010000035.1:0-14403 GCA_964637835.1 uncultured Fibrobacteraceae bacterium | reverse complement strand
TGATCGACCGGCAGGAGACCATCGCCGTGCGGTTCGTCCCCATGACCGGCCAGGCGGAACGCGACTGACCGGCCACGGCTGACCGGCCAGAAAAAATTACGACCGGGATCCGGATGCGGGACGGACCCCGGTCGACTCGCGTGGCGCGGGCGCCGCGTGAGCGTGGGCGTGGGCGATGTGATCGTTCTGGCCCTCTGCGGCCAGTCGAGCAGCTTCCGGCTAGTCGAACAGCTTCTTCAGCTGGCTCAGCGACTCGCGCTCGGTGGCGATGGAGGTGTGGCAGTAGCCGCAGTAGTCACCGTCAGGCGCCTGGAGCGGGCCATGGAGGTCGAGCAGGTCATCGGGATCGTGGCACGCCGAGCATGTGCTGACCATCACCGGGTTGCTGAAGTCGCCATGGCACTCGGCGCAGCCCACCGCGGGATGCGCGTCGTGCTGGTCGCCCGGCCAGGTACCGTGGCACTGGAAGCAGTTGCCGCCGCCGGTGAAGAGCTCGTAGGATGCGGCGGGCACGCTGAACAGCGCGATCACGGCGAGGGCGATGAGGATGGGGGGAATCGTTGGCCTGGTTCTCATGGGGAGGCCTCCTGGGATCGGCCGCGGTGGGCGAGGAGCCCGCGATCTCTCTTGCGGCGGGCCCACCTTCCGGGCGCACGGGCATGCTAGCACGGATCGTTCGCATATGTCAATGAAAGACAACGAGATACGACGTCCTTAATGAGGACGGTTCCCACATTCGCCACCGTGGCGGTCCGGTTCTCCGCCGCCGCGGTCGCGGGCCCCGGCCAGCCGCGAGGTCGCCAGGCTCCCATGCTCACCCCCATCGCGACCAGCAATCCCCGGCGACCTCCGCGCTCCCGCGCTAGGATGTCGTAAGGAGCCCGCCACCGGGGGCACCCACGAGGATCCGCGACCCGCGACCCGCGACCCGCGACCCGCGCCCGGAGCCCGGACCACCAACCCCCCAGGGAGCGACCATGCCCGGCCAAGACCCAGCCCCGTCCGACCAGGACCTGCCCCTCCCCGGCCAGGACCTGCCCCTCTCCCAGCGCGTCGCCGGCGCCGTCCTCGGCGCCCTGACCGCCGACGCCCTCTGCCTCGGCGTCCACTGGATCTACAACCCGCGCGTGATCGCCCGCGCCCTGCCCGCGGGCCTGGACGGGCCCATCGATCCGCTGCCGGGCGCGAAGAAGTACCACGGCGAGCGCCGGGCCGGCCAGTTCACCCTCTACGGCGACCAGACCCTGGTGCTCCTGCGGTCGGTCACCGACCGCGGGGCCTGGGATCGCGACCACTTCGCCGACCGGTGGCGCGCCATGTGGCAGGGCTACGACGGCTGGGTCGATCAGGCCACCCGGGACACCCTGGCCACCGCCTCGCGCGGCCGCTGGCCCGACGCCACGGGCTCCGGTTCCAACGACATCGCCGGCGCCGCCCGCATGGCCGCCCTGCTGCCCGCGCTGGCCGAGGCGGATGCCCAGACCTGGATGCGCGCCGTCCGCGAGCAGACCGCCCTGACCCACGGCGACCCGGTGCTCCTGGAGGTGGCCGACTTCTTCGCCTACCTGGTCCACGCCGTGCTGCAGGGCGCGGGCCTGGAGGACGCCATCGAGCAGGCCCTCGACCATCCCTACCCCCAGGCCACCATGCGCGACTGGCTGGACCAGGCCCGGGCCCACCTCGACCAGGACGACACCGCCGCGGTGATCGCCGAGCTAGGCGCCGACTGTCACGTCCCCAGCGCCGTGCCCGCCACCCTCTACCTCCTGCTCCGCCACCGGGACGACCCCGCCGGCGCCCAGGTCGCCAACGCCATGGCCGGCGGCGACTCGGCGGCGCGCGGCCTGCTCCTGGGCACCATCTTCGGCGCCCGCGACGGGCTGGCCGCGGTGCCCGACCGCTGGATCGGCGCGCTGGAGGCCGGGGTGGAGATCAGGCAGCGGCTGGGGCTGACGGTGCGGCCGCCGGCGGGGTCGTCGAAGTTCACCTTCGTCAACGACGGCGGCCACGAGCTGGCCGGCGCGCTGGAGGGCCCGCCGGAGGACCAGGAGGTCCACGGGTACGCGGTGTTCGCGCACTGCTTCACCTGCGGCAAGGACATCGCCGCCGCGAGCCGCATCAGCCGCGCCCTGGCCCGCCGCGGCCTGGCCGTCCTGCGCTTCGACTTCACCGGCCTGGGCAACAGCGACGGCGACTTCGCCAACACCGACTTCTCCTCCAACGTGGCCGACCTCGAGGCCGCCGCCCGCGCCCTGGGGGCGCAGTACGGGCCGCCGGCGCTGCTCATCGGCCACAGCCTGGGGGGATCCGCGGTGCTGGCCGCCGCCCATCGCATCGACGCCGTGCGCGGCGTGGTGACCATCGGCGCGCCCGCCGACCCGACCCACGTGGAGCACCTGCTCATCGACGCCGCCGAGACCATCGAGCGCGAGGGCGAGGCCACCGTGGAGCTGGCCGGCCGCCAGTTCACCATCCGCCGCGAGTTCCTGGACGACCTCCGCGAGCAGGAGCACCGCGAGAGCATCAAGAAGCTGGACCGCGCGCTGCTGATCATGCACTCGCCCGAGGACACCGTGGTGCCCATCGACGAGGCGGCGCGGATCTTCCGCGCCGCCCGCCATCCCAAGAGCTTCCTGTCTCTGGATCCGGCGGATCACCTGCTGAGCCGGCGCGAGGACTCGGAGTATGCCGCGGCGGTGATCGCGGCGTGGAGCGGGCGGCTCATCGGCGGCGCCTGAGCGCCGTCGGCGGGCGGCTCACTCCTCGCCGCCCACCGCGGCCACCAGCTGCTCGCGCATCCCCTTGTCGGCGGGCTTCTCGCCGAACCACACCGTCCACAGCGCCTCGGTGAAGGCCGGGTTCTCGATGGTGCCCTTGACCTCGCCGTTGAGCGAGGTGATCAGGCCCACCCCGGGCAGGTACTCGAAGACGATGCGGTCGTCCTCCTGGGCGTCGCGGTCGAAGTAGGCCAGGAAGGTGGCCATGTCGGCGGCGAAGGGAGAGAGGTCGTCGTAGTTCTTCTCGATGACCTCGGAGAAGGAATCGGTGAGCTTGTCGCGGCCGAAGCCCCGGCGCAGATCCATCTGCAGGCGCCTGGCCGCGTCGATGGTGCGCAGCGTGGCGGCGGGATGGTCCCCCAGCTCGGCGGTGGCGTCCACGTAGGAGACGATGACGTAGACGTCCACCTTCAGGAACGTCTTCTCGCGCAGGGCCACGCCGGTGGCCTCCAGCGTGACGGTCCGGCCGCCCACGCCGGTGGTGATCTGGTCGGGATACTCGATGCCGGTCTTGGGCTCGGTGAGGCCCAGGGCGCCCACGGGCACGAGCGACAGCGCCAGGGCGGCGGGAATCAGCAAGCGACGAGCGGTCATGACCGGTTCTCCTGCGGTTCGGGTGATCGCTGGCGTGCCCGGGGGATGCTACGCCGGCTCGGCGGGCAGGACAAGGGGCATCCGGCGCGGTCGCATCCGGCGCGGTCGCGGGGCGTGCGGCGGGCCGGGCCCGGCGCGAAAGAGGCGGCCCGGCCTGCCTGCCGCGAGGCGACAGGCCGACCGGGCCGCGTGGGATCAGCCGCAGGGGCCGGCTACTTCACCATCACCAGCGGCTTGACGCTGGCCTGGCCCGCCGACTCGAGGCGCGCGTAGTACGTGCCCGAGGCGACGCGGCGGCCGGACCGGTCGCGGCCGTCCCAGCGGACCTCGCCGGGGCCGGCCGCGAGGTGGCCGTCGATGAGGGTGCGCACCAGGCGCCCCTGCACGTCGAAGAGCTTCAGCTCCGCATGGCCGGCGGCCGGCAGGCTGAAGCGCAGGGTGGTCGCGGGGTTGAACGGGTTGGGCGCGGCGCCCTGCAGACCGAACGCCAGCGGCAGGTCGCCCGCCGCGGTGGCGTCGCTCACCGTCATGGTCACCGGCACCACCGTCACGTTCTGTGCCGGGTCGTTGCTGGTGACGATCAGGTCGCAGGTGTACTCGCCCGCCGCGAGGCCGGTGGCGTCGAAGCCCACGGCCACCTCGAGCAGCTCGCCGCCGGTCACCGAGCCGAGGATGGGATCGAAGCTGATCCACGGCACGGGGGGCTCGGCGGTGAACAGCAGCGCCATGCCGTCCTGGAGGTAGCCGGGGGCGTTGTAGACCACTTCCAGGCCGTCCGCGCCCGCGGCGTTCTCCATGCCCACCGTGCAGTCGCCGGCGTCGGCCACCGAGGCATACTGGCAGAGGATCGCGCCATCGGGCGTGAGGATCACCTGGAAGGTCTCGCGGGTGCTCGAATCGCCGTAGTGCGCCACATCATCCCACTGCACGATGAACCGCTGGTTCTCCGTGTCGGCGTGGTAGTAGATGGTGCCCCCGGAGTTGGGGTTCAGATCATCCCAGAACGGTGCGATCATCGCGTTGGGCGGCGACGTGCTGGGGATGCCCTGGTTCGAGTACGGCGCGCTGCTCGAGCCGTCGAAGTTCAGGAACCCATTGGTGCAGACCCGCACCTGGCCGTAGACGTCCTCGTAGTAGGGGAAGTCGAAGCCCAGGGAGAACGGGCCGAAGTTGCCGTCGTCCTGGGGCGGGATCGCGGTGCCGACCTCGCTGATGTCCACCCAGTCGAACGTCGGGCCACCCGGCTCGTCGCTGTCGATCCAGCGGTAGCCGAAGGTGTCGGGCCCGCCCTGGCCGGTCACCGGAGAGCGCCCCTCGCCGACCACGTCCTCGCCCTTGGCCGCCGTCACCGTGGGACGCTGCGGCGCCCGGTCGCGCTCGGCGCTCTCGGCGGCGGTGATCCGGAAGGTGAGCGGGGCCTCGCCGGTGTTGGCGATGGTGAGGATCTCGGTGCTGGTGGCCTCGGGCTCCAGCACGGTGGCCAGGCTGAGCGGATCGATGCCGATCACCGGCGGGTCGGCCGCCAGCGGGAAGGTGATCAGGTCGACCCAGCCGGTGTCCGCGCCGTTGCTCACCGAGCCGTCCTTGTCGTAGGTCCACTCGAAGACGTAGTGGCCCGGCACGGCGGTGAAGACGTACTCGGTCCAGGGCACCTCGCCGGCCCAGCGATCCAGGCGCTCGCCGTTGACCCAGAACTCGAGGTAATCGTAGTTGGCCTCGGAGCTGACCTTGTAGAAGAAGCTGAGGTCGCCCTCGGCCGCCACGTCCATGGTCATGCGCAACGTGGTGCTCTGGCCATGGCTGATGGTGCCGCCACGGGCGCTGAAGTCGCCGTGGTAGCCCTGCGAGTCGTCGATCTGCCAGGGCGCGCTGCCGTCGAACTCCCAGCCGAAGGCCGCGAAGTCGCCGGTCTCGAAGCTCTCCTGGCTGAGCGGCTCCATGAACAGGTCCTGGGTGACGTCGCCGTCGAGGACCACGTCGGCGTAGGCGATGCCCACGCCCACGATCAGCGCGCGCAGCTGGTAGGTGTCGCCCACCGGCAGCAGCAGGCTGTAGGAGCCGTCGGCGCCGGTGACGGCCGCCGGCACGGGGGTGCCCAGGGCCTTGACCTCGGCGCCGCCGGCCGGCGCGCCCTCGGGATCGTAGACCACGCCGCTGATGGTGGCCGAGGGCAGGCGGTCCAGGCTGTAGGTCTCCACCACGGTCTGGTCCTCGGTGATGGTCACCTGGGCCGAGCCGATGGCGAAGCCGAAGGCGCTGATCTCGAGGTCGTAGGTGCCTTGCTGCAGGATGAGGCGGAACTCGCCCGCGTCGTCGGTCACGGCGGTGCGGGGCGTGTCCACCACCTCGATGGTGGCCTCGGGGATGGGCAGGCCGGTGTCGCCAGCGACCACGGTGCCCTCGAGGTAGCCGATACCGTCCATGACCATCAGGACGGCCATGTAGGCGTCCACGAACCCGTGGCCGTAGGTGTTGTCCTCGCCCTCGACGCCAAGGTCGATGGCGGAGTCCATGAGCACCTGCTTGATGGTGTCCACGTCCAGGTCGGGGTTGGCCGACCGCATGAGCGCCACCACGCCGGCCAGGTGGGGACCGGACATGGAGGTGCCGCTCTTCAGGCCGTAGCCGCCGCCGGGCACGGAGCTGTAGATGTCACTGCCGGGCGCGACGATCTCGGGCTTGACCCGGTTCTCCTCCGGGCCGCAGTTGGGGCCGGCCGGGCCGCGGCTGGAGAAGCCGCTGATCTCGTAGGGCGGGCTGGTGAGCGTGGAGCCCACGCTGAAGCTGTTGTAGAGGGTGGTGGCGCGGTCGGCGGGCGAGCGCAGCGACTGGCTGCCCGGGCCCTCGTTGCCGGCGGACCAGGTCAGCACCACGCCGGCGGCCTCGCAGGCGTCGATGGCGGCCCACCAGCGGCTGTCGCAGTCGACGTAGCCGGAGAAGTTCTCGTTCACGCCCCAGCTGTTCTGCACCACGTCGGGCACGTCGTCCACGGTGCCGGGGTCGCCGTCGGGATCGGCCAGCCACTGCAGGGCCTCGATGATGTCGTTGTCGAAGCCGGGGTTGGCGCCCTGATCGATGGCGTTGCAGGCGAGCCACTCGGCGGCCGGGGCCACGCCGATGGTGTCGTCATCGGCCAGGCCGGTGATGGTGCCAGTGACGTGGGTGCCGTGGCTGTTGAAGTCGGTGGGGAAGCTGGCGCCACTGCCGATCACGTCGAGCCAGGCGTGCTCGGCCGGGGCGGTGTTGCCGCGCCAGCGCGCGGCCAGGGCCGGGTGGTTGCCATCGACGCCGGTGTCGATGGTGCCCACCAGGACGCCCTCGCCGCGGATGCCCAGCTCGTCCCAGACGCGCCGCGCGCCCACGGCCACCACGCCGGGGGTGATGCCGACGCCGGTGGTGGACTTCTCGCCCAGGACGTCCTCCTCCTCCACGGGCTCGATCAGCTCGGCCACCAGGTCGGGCTCGATGACGTCCACGGAGGGATGGTTCGCCAGATCCTCGATGGCCGCCTTCGTGGCCCGGACCATGACGCTGTTGACCAGCCAGTAGGAGGTGTAGCCCTCCACCCGGCCGGCGGATTTCTCGTTCTCCAGGATGGCCAGCAGGTCGCCCTGCGTCTCGCGGGCCACCTCCTGCAGGCGGGTGATCACCTCGTGGTGCCGCGTGGCCCGGGTGGCCTTGACGGCCTTGAGCTCCGCGTTCAGGGCGTCGATCTCCACCTGCTCGCGCAGGAAGATCATGGCCTTGACGGGGGTGTCGGCGTCGGTGTCGTCCAGGATCTGCTTCAGGCCCGGCGAGATCTCGCCGGCCAGGCCGGATCCGGTCAGCAGGATGAGGGCCAGGGCCCCGAACAGAAGCTTTCGCATGGGCATGAGTGGTCCCCTTGGTTTGGATGCGGATCGCCCGGACATCCCGGACGTCCTGGCGGGCACGCGCCGGATGGCCGCCAGGCAGGCCAGGATCACGGCGACCCGGGTGGGTCGAGCGGACGCGAACAGTGCGGCGGAGGCGCGACCCTCGCGGGTCGCGGCCGCCGACGCACCGGACAGATATTCATTCTAACATTTTTCTGGGCCGCAGATCAAGCCAGGGTGAGAACGATGTTCAACAGACCACCCGGACGGTGCGGGACGACCTCGCCGACATCGCCGACATCGCCGACATCGCCGCACGCACGCGAGGATGGCCCGATGTCAGGGGGTGGTCACTCCCCCGGCACCCCCCGCCCCGGCGTCCACGGCACCCCCGCCGCATCCAGCTCCGCCTCCAGCGCCGGCAGCTCCTGCTCCACCACCCGGGCCAGCTCCGTCCGCAAGACCGCGAACTGGTCGCGCACGATGCCGAGCTGCTCGCGGTACATGGCGCCCGGCCCGAAGTGGGCGCGGGCGGTGCCATGGTCGATGCGCGAGAGGCGGCTGCGCAGGCCCAGGGGCTGGGGCTCGTTGAGGCGGCTGCGGCGGCGGTTGCCCTGCAGGCGCTCGTGGAGCTGCTCGAGGCGCTGCTCCAGGTCCACGGCCGTGGCGTACAGGGCGTCCACCTCGGCGGGCGTGCGCATCAGCGCGACCTTGATGGCGTCCAGGCGTTCGCCGCCGGTCTGCACCAGCACCGCCGCGCCGCGCACCTGGCGCTGCAGGGTGGCCACCTGGTCGCGGAAGCGGGCGGCGGCCACGCGGTCGGCGCCCGCCGGCCCCTCGGGCTGCAGCGGGACCACGGAGAACGACACCGGCCCGGCCAGGCGCTCGTGCCGGCCGTCCTGGCGGCGCACCAGCTCCACGGTGTACGCACCGGGCAGGGCGAGGTGGCCGCTCTCCTCGTTGCGCTGACCATCGCGCTCGGGGCTGGTGGAGGGGTAACGCAGGTCCCAGCTCACGCGGTGCAGGCCGGCCGCCGTGGGGCCGGGCACGTGGCGCACCACGGCGCCGTCCCGGTCGCGCACGGTCAGCAGCACCGCCGGCGCGTCCTCCAGCTCCTCCTGGCGCAGCGCCTCCCAGCCGGGCGTGGGCGTGTCCTCGCCGGCCTCGGCCAGCTCGCGCTCGCGCTCCTGCCGGGCCTCCTCGCGGGACTGCACGCTGTCGCGCAGGTAGTAGGTGAACACCGCGCCGAAGGGTGGGTTGGGCGCGGTGAAGAACGCCGCGCCCTGGGAGGCCTTCTCGCTGCCGCCGATGCCGCGCCGCTCCAGGTACCACGGCGCCTCGCGCGGGGTGAAGAGGTGCGCCGGGCCGGCGAGCAGCTCCTCGCTCAGCTCGCGCAGCGGGGTGTAGTCGTCCAGGACCCAGAACCCGCGGCCGAAGGTGGCGCCCACGAGGTCGTTCTCGCGGGTCTGGATCGCCAGGTCGCGGAACGCGATGGTGGGCGCGTTGCCGGTGAGCTCGAGCCAGCGCTCGCCGCCGTCGAGGGTGACGAACACGCCGAACTCGGTGCCGGCGAAGAGCAGGTCCGGCTGGACGTGATCCTGGGCCAGCCGCCAGACCACGTGCCGGTCGGGCAGGTCGCCGGTGATCGCGCGCCAGGAGCGGCCACGGTCGGTGCTGCGGAAGACGTAGGGCGCGAGGTCGCCCAGCTTGTGGGCGTCGGCCACGGCGTAGACGGTCTCGCGGTCGAAGCGGTCGGCCAGGACGTGGTTGATGTAGACGTGTTCCGGCACGTCGGGCAGGTCGCCGCCGCGGCGCCACGTCTGGCCGCCGTCCTCGCTCACCTGCAAGAGGCCGTCGTCGGTGCCCACGTAGAGCAGGTCCGCATCGAGGGGCGACTCGGCGATGCCGGTGATGGTCCCGTACTGCGACATGGCCAGCAGGTCCCAGTGGGCGTCGATGCTCCAGACGCGGTCCATCATCTCGCGCCGCAGGCGGTCCTCGCCGCGGGTGAGGTCGCCGGAGAGCGCGCGCCAGCTGTCGCCGCGGTCGTCGCTGCGCCACAGACGCTGGCTGGCCACGTAGAGGCGGGCGGGGTCGTGATGGCTGATGAGGATGGGGCCGTCCCAGTTCCAGCGATCGGTCGACTCCTCGGCGCCGGGCATGGGGCGGATCACGGTGGACTCGCCGGTCTGGCGGTCCACGCGCTGGAAGTAGCACTGCTGGCTGCTGGCGTAGACGATGTCCGGATCGGTGGGGTCGATGGCCGGCTGGTGGCCGTCGCCGCCGATGGGCACCCACCAGTCGCTGTTGCGGATGCCGTGGACGTTGTCCGTGCGCACCGGTCCGTGCTGGGTGCTGTTGTCCTGGGTGCCGCCGATCACGTGGTAGAAGGGACGGTCGTAATCCACGGCCACCTTGTAGAACTGCGTGACCGGCAGGTTGCCGACGAACTGCCAGTCCCGGCCCAGGTTCCAGCTCTGGTAGAGGCCGCCGTCGCAGCCGGCGAGGAGGTAGTCGGGGTCGTGGGCCACGAAGGCCAGCGCGTGGTTGTCCACGTGCTTGTGCTCCTCGCCCACCGGTACGAACGTGGCGCCGCCGTCGTGGGTCACCGCCATGCGCACGTCCATGAAGTAGACGCGGTCGAAGGCATGCGGGCTGGCGAAGATCTCCTGGTAGTAGTGCGGCCCGGTGCCGCGGGCGACCTTGTCGCTGCGCTTCTGCCAGCTCTCGCCGCCGTCGGCCGAGCGCCAGAAGCCGCCGGTGCGCCGGCCCAGTTCGATGGCCGCGTAGACCACCTGCGGGTCCTGGGGCGAGACCGCCAGGCCGATCTTGCCCAGGTCCTCGGCCGGCAGTCCGGTGGTCAGCTCGCGCCAGGTGCGGCCGCCGTCGGTGCTCTTGAAGATGCCCGATTCCGGTCCGCCGTTGATCAGGGCGGCCACGTCGCGGAAGCGCTGGTGCAGGGAGGCGTAGAGGACGTCGGGATCGGAGGGATCGATGACCACCTCGTTGGCGCCGGTGTAGGGGCCGGCGGCCAGGACCTGCTCCCAGACCTCGCCGCCGTCGCGGGTCAGGTAGACGCCGCGCTCGCCGCCCGCCGACCACAGCGGGCCCTGGGCGGCCACCCACACCGTCTGCGAGTCCTCGGGATGGACCACGATGGTGCCGATGTGCTCGCTGTCGGGCAGGCCCACGTTCTGCCAGGTCTGCCCGCCGTCGCGGCTGCGGTAGACGCCGTCGCCATAGCCCACGTGCCGGCCGCTGATGTTCTCCCCGGTGCCCACCCAGACCACGTCCGGATCCTGCGGGTCGAGGGTGAGGCAGCCGATGGAGTAGCTGCCCTGGCCGTCGAAGATGCTCTGCCAGGTGGTGCCCGCGTTGGTGGTCTTCCAGACGCCGCCGCTGCCCACCGCGACGTACCAGGTGCCGGGGTCGTCCGGGTGGATGACGATGTCGCTGACACGGCCGGACATGAGCGCCGGCCCGAGGGGACGCAGCTCGAGGCCGGCCAGGAGTTCCTCGGTGAGGCGGGGCGCGTCGTCGGCGCGGGCGGTGGCGGGGGCGAGGGCCAGGACGGCCAGCCCGGCGAGGACACAGGACAGCGCCAGCAGGCGGCGGCGGGGCAGGACGGGGCGGAGGGTCATGGGAGGGGTCGCTTTCTTCACGGGTCGAGGCGAGACGCAGGATCGGATCCTAGCATGCGCGGCGCCCGGCGGGCCAGCGGAACGGCGGCGGCCGGTGCCGGGGGACGACACCGGCCGCGGGGATCGGCCGCGGAGGATCGGTCGCACGAATCAACGCCCGGCCGACGCCGCGTCCCCGTTTCGCGCCACGTGGATCACGGTGTGGATCTCGCTGCGCAGCTGCTTCTTCACCGCGCAGAGGCTCATGGCGCGGGTGATGGCGCGGTCGTACCGGGGCGGGAAGTCGCCGTCGACGTGGAGCACCAGGTCGAGCTGGCGGATCAGGCCGTCCTCGCCGCGGGTGATGTCCAGATCCAGGCCCAGGGGTGCGGCCAGGTCGCGCTGGTCGCAGAAGGAGCGGGCGTAGATGCCCGCGCAGGTGGCGATGGACGCCAGGAAGAGCTGGAACGGCTCCGGCGCACGGCCCTCGCCACCGCTGTCGGGGGCCTGGTCGGTGGGGATGTGATGGCCGCCGACGTGGGCGTCCACCTGCTTGCCGCCGGGGAACTTGACGTCGATCAGGGGCATGGTGTTCTCCTCGGGTGCGGGGGTCGCCGCTTCGCAGGCGGCCGCCACTCCCGCAGGAGCGACGGCCGGCCTCACGGTCAAGCTAGCTGGATGACGTGCGGATCGAAAGGGCGGCCACGGCGCCTCAGATCCCCTTCTTCTCGAAGAAGCGGAAGAGCGCCAGGAACCCCGCCACCAGGATGGGGATCACCACCCAGGGGCTCACGCCCAGCACGCCCGGCAGGGTGATCTTGCCCAGCTGGCCCCACGTGCCGACGGTGGACGACATCGCCGGGTACAGCTCGGCGAAGATGGCCGCGCCCACCAGCATGCCCACGATGGCGAACACCGCGTGCCAGCGCCCCTCGGCCACCGCGCCCACCGACGTGCCCGGGCAGTAGCCCATCACCGCCCAGCCGATGCCGAAGAGCAGGCCGCCGACGAGGTTGTTGCCGATGACCGTCGCCTTGACGCTCAGCGACACCACGCCCAGGCTCGCCAGCAGGTTGATGCCGATCATGCCCACCACGATGGCCGAGAGCATGAACTTCAGGATGGTCATGTCCTTCAGCAGCATGGCGCCCACCTGCTTCTCGTAGCGCAGGACGCGCCCCTGCTGCAGCAGCGCCCCGAACAGGACGCCGGTGATCAGTCCCAGGACCTGCTCACTCATGCTCCACCTCCACCTGGTTCTTGATCCGGCTGTACATCAGGTGCGCCACCACCACGCCGGCCCCGAAGAAGCCGAACATGGCGATGAACCCGCTGATCGACATCTGCATCAGCCCGCTCAGGCCGTGCCCGCTGGGGCAGCCGCCGGCCATGCGCGCGCCGAACATGGCGACGATGCCGCCGAGGAACGCGCCGATGGCCCGGGTGCGGACGCTCGGGCCGAAGCGGTCGCGCCAGATGGGCGGCGAGCCCTCCAGCGCGAAGCTGCGGTCCATCCGCGAGGCGGCGAAGGCGCCGATCAGGATGCCCACCAGCACCATGAACTGCCAGTCCACCCGCACCTGCTTGCTCTGGTAGTACTCGTTGGCCGCCACGTGATCGGGCGCCACGCTCTGCTCGATCATGCCCGCGCTGCGGACGAAGGTGGTGGACGCGCCCAGGTACTTGGGCTTGCCCAGGACCCCGGTGGACACGGCCACCGAGGCGATGGCCAGCAGCCCCACCAGGGCGCCGGCGATGTACGGCCTCCAGGACGTCGGCATGGTCGGATCTCCCGTGCACTGGCCGCCAGGGGGCAGCCGGTTGGATCGCGCGGGTCTCGCGGATGCGCGAGAAGGCGCGGCGATCGCGACGTGAATGGAGGCCAGGATACTTCGATTTCGAAACTTCGCAACTGATGGACGGGCGGATCGCGATCCGCCCGCGGGGGCGGACCCGACGGACGACGCCGCACGACGCCGGACCGCGCCAGAAGCGCGGCGGCGCGTTCGTGGCCGGCCGGGACGGGACTAAACGCCGGCCGCGGTGACGCGACGACCCCTCTCAGGAGCCGCACCAGGTACGACAACCGGGATGTCCGCCATGCCTCTGCCCCGCATCCGGGCGTGCGTGCGCTGCTCCAGACTCGCCCCCCTGCCGTCGGCTCACCGCACGACCTCCGCCCTCGCCGCGGTCTCCATGCGCCGGCCCGCCGGCCTTCTCGGCCTTCTCGGCCTTCTGGGCCTGATCGGCCTGATCGGCCTGGCCGGTTGCGGCGGCGACCCCGTGGTCCAGCCACTCGCGCCCGCCGCCTCGACGCCCGAGGATCCGCCCGGCCGCGGCGCCGGCGACGGTGATGCCGGCGACGAGGGCACGGCCGACCGCGACGGCGGACGCTCCGCCGTCGACGACGCCACGCCCCTGATCTGGCGCACCGACGACGCTCTCTGCGATCCGGACCTCCGCGTGGAGTACGTCGCCCCGGCCGGCCGCGAGGTGGCCGATTTCTCCCTGGTCCACGACGGCGAACGCTTCCACCTCTTCCACATCCGCGCCGAGGCCCCGAACTGGCCGTTCTCCCGGCAGGGCGGCAAGGTGTTCGGCCACGCCACCAGCACCGACCTGATCACCTGGACCCAGGAGCCGGACGTCACGGGCCTGCTGCACCGCCGCTACGGCCGCGACCACGTCTGGGCGCCCCATGTCATCGCCCACGACGGCACCTGGCACATGTTCTATACCGGCGTGGTCCACCCCGAGGGCCACCCGGAACGCAACGAGCAGCGGACCCTCCACGTGACCTCCCCGGACCTGACGACCTGGAGCGAGCCCGAACTGGCCCTCGACGGCGCCTCCCCCTTCTCCACCTGGGGCCAGCAGGGCGCCTGGCGCAACGACTGCCGCGACCCCAGCGTGGTGGCCGTCCCCGGCGGCTGGGCCATGTACGTCTCCATCCGCGTGCGGTCGGCCAACATGGCCGTGGGGGTGGCCTTCTCCGAGGACCTGCACCACTGGCGGTGGGTGGACTGGATCCGCGTGACCGAGGCGCGGCACACCGTCTTCGCCGAGTCGCCCACGGTCTGGCGCGGCCCGGACGGCGCGTACTGGCTGTTCTGGACCCCCAACGACGGCACCACCCGCGTCGCCCGCTCGGACGACCCCTTCGCCGCCCACTGGACGCCCGTCCCGGCCATCCCCTACGGCAAGGCCTGCGAGATTTTGCCCCTCGCCGACGGCACGCGTTACTTCGCGTTCCTGACCGGCCGCGATCGCATCGGCATCGAGCGCCTGGTATCGCTCCCGGCCTCCACGGCCCCCGTGCTCTCCCGGGTGGTCCGTCCGCAGTGCGCCGAACCGCCGCGCGCGCCCATTTGATGCCAAGACGGCGTGAGGTACACCGCGGTGTACCTCACGCCACCTCTGGCGCAAAAGTGGTCTCGACATCGTGACGTGTTTTGTCTAAATGATTACCATGATACGATTTGCAAGGAAACGGCGCGATCTCGACCCGGCCACGCCCTCACGCGTTGCCTGACCGCTCGCCTGCTCGCCCGGCCGCCC
>CAZWYF010000034.1:0-36265 GCA_964637835.1 uncultured Fibrobacteraceae bacterium | reverse complement strand
GACGGTCGCGGTCCCTGCCGGTGTCCCGGGCCGCCGGTCCCCACGCTGCCCCCAGGGAGCCCGGGATCATGGAGTTCCCCGACATCGCGGAGCTGTTCCTTCCGGTCCCGGAGACGGGCTGGCAGGGGCCGGCGGCGGACACGGGGCCGTTCGAGGCGCTGAGCGAGAACCCGCGCCTGGTGCAGGGTGCGCAGGCCCCACTACCCGGAGATGGCACGCCTGGCGGGCATGCAGGGCACCGTGGTGGTGGTGGTGACGGTGGGGCCGGCGGGCCGCGTGACCGAGGCGGCGGTGCTCAAGGGCGTCCACCCGCTGCTCGACCGGCCGGCGCTGGCGGCGGCGCGCAAGCTGGTCTTCGCCCCCGGGACGCAGCGCGGCATGCCGGTGAAGTGCCAGGTGGCGGTGCCGTTCCGGTTCTACCTGCACTGAGCCGGCGGGTGACGATCCGCTCCCCGCACGAACGGCGACTGTGCTAGGATGGTGCCACCCCTGACGGCGCGGACTCGCACGCCGCGCCTCGCACCCCACCCTGGGAGGTCGTCATGCGACTCTTGCTCACGCTGCTGATCTGCACCTTGCTCGTCCTGCCCGTCCTCGCGGAGAAGCCGCACCACGAGACCCCGCCGCCGCCCGCGCGCGTGCCCTGTGGACTGACCGCCGTGGTCCACGACTGGGACTTCGCCACCGGCCCCCATGGCTTCACCACCGCCGCCTGCGACGAGCAGGGCGCTCCGGTCTGGGAGCATGGCAGCACCACCTACGTGCCCGACGCGCCGGGCACCGTCTGGGGCACCGTCCTGGAGGGCGACTACCCCACCGACGCCGGCGAGTCGCTGGTCAGCCCCACCTTCCTGGTGGACGCCACGAGCTACCTGGTGGAGGTGGTCCACTACTACAGCCTGGAATACCTCTGGGACGGCGCCAACGTCACGGTGGGCGATCAGGTGATCGTGCCGCTGGTGGGCTATCCCGGCGTGGTGAACGTGCCCCAGGACTGGTATGCCTGGTGCGTGGACGAGGAGGCGGCCTTCACCGGCGTGGACGTGGGCTGGCTCACCACCTGCTTCGATCTCAGCCAGTTCATGGGTCAGGAGATCAGCCTGAACTTCGATTTCGGCAGCGACGACTTCGGCGTGGAGGCCGGGTGGTACCTGGCGAGCGTGCGCGTGGGCAACGACGAGGCCGTGCCCGTGCAGCAGCAGAGCTTCGGCGAGATCAAGGCGCTGTTCCGGTAGGGACGCGGCGCCGGCCCTCACGCTGACCGAGACGAGGCCCCCGCAGCGCCGCGGGGGCCTCGTTGTCCGCCGTCCGACCCGATCGACGCCGGGTCGGATCGCCATCGGGCCGCCGGCCTAGGCGAAGAAGCTCTCCGCCGCCTCCATGATGGACTCCGAGAGCGTCGGGTGCGGGTGGATGGTCAGCGCCAGGTCCTGCCAGCGGGTGGCCATCTCCAGGGCCAGGGCGGCCTCGCTGATCAGCTCGCCGGCGCCCGGGCCGGCCAGGCCCACGCCCAGGACCAGGTCGGTCTCCGGATCGATGATCACCTTGGTGATGCCGTCGTCGCGGCCCAGGGTCAGGGTGCGGCCGATGGCGCGCCAGGGGAGCTTGGCGGTCTTGACCTTGCGCTTCTGCTCGCGGGCCTCGGTCTCGGTCAGGCCCACCCAGGCGATCTCCGGGTCGGTGAAGCAGACGGCGGGGATGCCACGCGGCTCGAAGGCGGCCTTCTTGCCGGCGGCCACCTCGGCGGCCACGTGGCCCTCGTGGGTGGCCTTGTGGGCGAGCATGGGCTGGCCGGTGATGTCGCCGATGGCGAAGATGCCCTCGGCCGAGGTGCGGCGCAGGGCGTCCACCTTCACGAAGCCGTCGGCCAGCTCGATGCCCGCGGCCTCGAGGCCCAGGTCCTCCAGGTTGGGTCGGCGGCCCACGCTGATCAGGACGCGGTCGAAGATACGGCTGCTCTCCTCCTCCTGCTTGTCCTGCAGCGTCACCTTGACGCCGTTCTTCTGCTCCTTGAGCGCGAGGACCCTGGTGCTCAGCAGGATGTCCTCGAACTGCCGGTCGAGGCGGCGCTTGAGCTGGCTGACCAGGTCCTTGTCCGCGCCGGTCATCAGCTGCGGCAGCATCTCCACCACGGTGACCTTGCTGCCCAGCGCGGCATAGACGGTGCCCAGCTCCAGGCCGATGTAGCCGCCGCCCACCACCAGCAGGGATTTCGGCACCGAGGGCGGGTCCAGCGCGCCGGTGCTGTCGATCACGCGGTCGCTCAGCTCCTCGACGAACGGCGGCAGCGTGGGCCGCGAGCCAGTGGCCAGGATGGCCTGGTCGAAGGGCAGGGCGGCCTCATCGCCGTCGACCAGGTCCACGCTCAGCTCGCCCGGGCCCGTGAACCGGGCCCGGCCCCGGACGTGACGGATCTTCTTGTGCTTCGTCTTGCCGCCCAGGCCGCCGGTGAGGGTCTCGACCACGCCGTTCTTCCACTCGCGCAGCCGGTCGACGTCCACCTCCGGCTCGCCGAAGTCCAGGCCCATCTGGCCGGCCTCCTCGGCCTCGCGCAGCAGCTTGGCCGCGTGCAGGAGCGCCTTGCTCGGGATGCAGCCGCGATAGAGGCAGACGCCGCCGGGGTTGATGGCGGGGTCCACCAGGGTGACCTCGAGGCCGAGGTCGGCCGCCTTGAAGGCCGCGGCGTAGCCGCCGGGCCCGCCGCCGATCACCACCAGGGGTGCCTTCTCCAGCTTCTCGCTCATCGTGCGTCCTCCATGGCCATGAGCAGCGGCTGCTCCAGCGCCTCGCAGAGCCAGCGCAGGAAGCGGGCGCCGTCGGCGCCGTCCACCACGCGGTGGTCGTAGCTCAGCGACAGGGGCATCATCAGCCGGGGCTGGAACTCCTGCCCGTCCCACACCGGCTCCATGCTGGCGCGCGAGACGCCCAGGATGGCCACCTGGGGCGCGTAGACGATGGGCGTGAATGCGGTGCCGCCGATGCCGCCGAGGTTGCTGATGGTGAAGCTGCCGCCCTCCATGTCGGCCGGCGAGATCCGGCCCTCGCGGGTCTTCTCGGCCGTGGCGTTCAGCTCGGTGGCGATGTTGCCCAGGCCCTTGCGGTTGGCGTCCCGCAGCACCGGCACCAGCAGGCCGCGGGGCGTGTCCACGGCCACGCCCACGTGGACGTAGTCCTTGAGGATCAGCTCCTGGTTCTGCAGGTCGAGGCTGCTGTTGAGCTGGGGGAACAGCTCCAGCGCCCGGGCGGCCAGCTTGACCAGGATGGCGGTCATGGTCAGCTTGCTCTCCGCGGCGGCCTTGCGGTTGTACTGCTGGCGGAAGTCCTCCAGGGCGGTGATGTCGGCGCGGTCGTCCTGGGTCACGCGCGGGGCGGTGGCCCAGGCGTAGGCCATGGCCTCGGCGGTGAGACGGCGCACCTGGGAGAGGGGCTCGCGGCGCACCTCGCCCCACTTGCCGAAGTCGGGCAGGGGGCGGGCGGCGGTTCCCGGACCGCCACCGAGAGCCGGGGCCGCCGCGCGACCTTCCATGACGCTCTTGACGAACTTGCGGACGTCGTCCTCGCTGATCCGCCCGCCGGGACCGGAGCCCTCGACGGCGTGGATGTCCACGCCCAGCTCGCGGGCGAGGCGCCGCACGATGGGGGAGGCCGGCGCCACCTGGTCCGGCGGGGTGGTCTCGGTGCGCGGAGGCGGCAGCTCGCCGCCGGCGGCCTTCTGGGCCGCTGGTCGCGCGGGGGCCCTGGCGGCGGACGCCTTCCCGGTCGGCTTCTCCGGCTCGCGGTCGGCTGGCGCGGCCTCCTCGTCGGTCGCCTCGGCCTTTCCGGACGTCTCCGCCTTCTCGGGTTCCTCGGCCTCCTGCTCCGACGCGGCCGGGGGCTCCTCGGCCTCGGTCTGCTGGTCGGCCTCCTCGCCGGTTGCCGGCTTCTCCGGCTCCTCCTCGGCCGATGGCTCCTCCTCGGCCGACGGCTCCTCCTCGGCCGGCGACGCCTCCTCCTCGCCGCCGGCGCCCTCGGGCTGGCCGGCCATGACCACCTGGCCCACCTCGACCTCGTCGCCCTCGTCCACCAGGATGGCGGTGATCTTGCCGGTGAACGGCGACGGCATCGCCACCACCGCCTTGTCGGTCTCCAGTTCCAGGAGCGTCTGGTCCTCCTCCACCCGGTCGCCCTCGGCCACGCTCAGGCTCACCACCTTGCCGCTGGTCACGCCATCGGAGACCTCGGGCACGCGAATCTCTTGCTTCATGTCCTCTCCTTCGGGCCCGCGCTCAGTCGGTGTGGGGGTTGAGCTTGTCCGGGTCGATGTCCAGATCCTCGATGGCCTGCCTGGCGACCTTCATCTCGATCTCGCCGTCGCGGGCCAGCTCGTGCAGGGCGGCCAGGGCGATGTAGCGCCGGTCCACCTCGAAGAAGTCGCGCAGGGCGGCCCGGTTGTCGCTGCGGCCGAAGCCGTCGGTCCCGAGCATGTGCAGGCGGCCGGGGATCCAGCGCGCGATCACCGCGGGCATCACCTTCATGTAGTCGCTGGCGGCCACGAACACGCCCTGCTCCTTCTTCAGCAGCTCGGCGAGCCAGGGCTCGCGCTTGCTGGTGGGATCGAGCAGGTGGGCGCGCTCGGCCTCGATGGCGTCGCGGTAGAGCTCCTTGTAGCTCGTGACGCTCCACACGTCGGCGGCCACGCCGTACTTCTCCTGTAGCAGCTCCTGGGCCGCGAGGGCCTCGTTGAGGATGGTGCCCGAGCCCATCAGGTGCGCGCGCTTCTTGGCCTTGCTGCCCTTCAGGGGCGACTTGCGGTAGCGGTACATGCCGCGCAGGATCCCGTCGCGGACGCCGGCGCCCGAGGGCATGGGCGGCTGCTTGTAGACCTCGTTGGTCACCGTCAGGTAGTAGATCCAGGGCTCGCCCGCGCAGTACATGCGGGTGATGCCGTCGTGGATGATCACCGCCAGCTCGTAGGCGAAGGCGGGGTCGTAGGCCTTGATCGGCGTGGGCGGCAGGGCCAGCACGTGGCTGTGGCCGTCCTGGTGCTGCAGGCCCTCGCCCGCCAGGGTGGTGCGGCCGGCGGTGGCGCCCACCAGGAAGCCGCGGGCGCGCATGTCGCAGGCCTGCCAGATGAGGTCGCCCACGCGCTGGAACCCGAACATGGAGTAGAAGGTGTAGAAGGGGATGGTGGGCACGTCGTTGTTGGCGTAGGCGGTGCCCGCGGCGGTGAAGCTGGCCATGCTGCCGGCCTCGCTCAGCCCCTCCTCGAGGATGGCGCCGGTCTTCTTCTCGTTGTAGAAGAGCAGGTTGCCCTTGTCCACGGGCTCGTAGAGCTGCCCCACGTGGCTGTAGATGCCGGCCTGGCGGAAGAGCGACTCCATGCCGAAGGTGCGCGCCTCGTCCGGCACGATGGGCACCACGAACTTGCCGATCTCCTCGTCGCGCAGCAGGCGAGAGAGCAGGTGGACGTAGCTCATGGTGGTGGCGACCTCGCGGTCGCCGGAGCCCTCGTACAGCTCCTTGAACATGTCCTCGGTCTCGCAGGCCAGCTGGACGTCGGGCACCTTCGGGGAGGGGACGTAGCCGCCCAGCTCCTCGCGCCGCTTCTGCAGGTACTGCATCTCGGGGCTGTCGTCGGCAGGACGGTAGAAGGGCGTCTCGTCGAGGTCGTCGTCGCCGATGGGGACGTTGAACCGGGTGCGGAACTGCCGCAGCTCCTCGAGATTCAGCTTCTTCTGGCTGTGGGTGACGTTGCGGCCCTCGCCCGCCTCGCCCAGGCCGTAGCCCTTGATGGTCTGGGCGAAGATCACCGTCGGCCGCTGCTCGCCGTGGGTGGTGGCCAGCTTGTAGGCGGCGTACACCTTCTCGGGGTCGTGGCCGCCGCGGGCGAGCTTGCGGATCTGCTCGTCGCTGTAATCCTTCACCAGCTCCAGCAGCTCGGGATACTTGCCGAAGAAGTGCTCGCGGATGTAGGCGCCGTCGGAGACGGAGTACCGCTGCATCTCGCCGTCGAGGACGTCCTCCATGCGCTTCTTGAGGAAGCCGTGCTCGTCGCGCTCGAGGAGGTCGTCCCACTCGCTGCCCCAGACCACCTTGATCACCTTCCAGCCGGCGCCGCGGAAGGCGGCCTCCAGCTCCTGGATGATCTTGCCGTTGCCGCGGACCGGGCCGTCCAGGCGCTGCAGGTTGCAGTTGATGACGAAGATGAGGTTGCCGAGCTGCTCGCGGGAGGCCAGGGTGATGGAGCCCAGGCTCTCCGGCTCGTCCATCTCGCCGTCGCCGAGCAGGGCCCAGACCTTGCGGCCGGAGCGCTCGCGCAGGCCGCGGTCCACCAGGTAGTGGTTGAACCGCGCGAGGTAGATGGCCTGGATCGCCGCCAGGCCCATGCTCACCGTGGGGAACTCCCAGAACTCCGGCATCAGGTAGGGGTGCGGGTAGCTGCTCAGCCCGCCCTCGGGCTTCAGCTCGCGGCGGAAGTTTGCCAGGTCCTGCTCGGTGAGCCGACCCTCGAGGAAGGCGCGGGCATAGAGGCCGGGGGAGGCGTGGCCCTGGAAGAAGATCTGGTCGCCGATGAACTGGTCGGTGCGGCCGCGCCAGAAGTGGTTGAAGCCCACCTCCCAGAGCGTGGCGGCCGAGGCGAAGGTGGAGATGTGGCCGCCGATGCCGGGGCTCTCCTTGTTGGCGCGCACCACCATGGCCATGGCGTTCCAGCGCACCAGGCTCTTGATCCGCCGCTCGAGCTCGCGATTGCCCGGGAACACGCCCTGCTTGCTGCGCGGGATGGTGTTCAGGTACGGCGTGTTGGCCGTGAAGGGGATGCTGACGCCCTGCTCCTGGGCGCGGGTCTGCAGCAGCCGCAGCAGCTCGCGGACGCGGTCCTGGCCGTGCTCCTGGAGCACGTAATCGAGCGAGTCCTGCCACTCGCGATTCTCGAGCTGCTGCAGATCCTGATCCATCTCGGGGCGGTCGGCCATGCGGCCCTCCTTCCGGGGCGACAGGGGTCCAGTCACGCTGATCTCCAGACATCTCATGCATAACGCCGTTCGGTGGCACGTCAACGCGGCGTGAGCGGCCATTCGCCGTTGGCCGGCGGCGTGCGGTCTGGTATGATCATGGCGGATAAGCTGTCGTGCGACAGGGACATCGGCGATCGGCGGGCCTGCCGGCGCCTGCCGGCGCCACCCGGCGTGGGGGCACCTTGGCATACGAGACTGGCATTCCCGACCGCCGCCGGGGTCCACTCGCCGGTGGGCCGGCGCGAGCCCGGCGCGTCCAGGATGGTCGGGCTTGCCGGTCCTGCCTCCTGTCGCTGCTCTTGCTCCTGCCCACGGCCGCCGCTGCGATCACCTTCTCCCAGGACTTCAACGCCGTCCGGCTGCCCCGCAGCACCGATCAGGTCCATCCGCTTCCCGGCTGGTCGGTCCAGGTGGACGGCCGCGTCTGGTACGACGTCAGCTTCGCCGCCCAGGGGCCCGACAGCTCGGTGGCCCTGGTCCTGAGGGCGAGCATGGTGGATCCCGGCATGACCGACGCCGCGGTCCGGCTGCGCCTGGATCTGCGGGTGGGGGAGGACGACACCCGCTTCCGCGTGGAGCAGGACGCGGTCCTGCAGTGGGACTGGTGGGTGCGTGACAACCGGCTCTCCGAGGCCGTCGGCGTGCGGCTGATCTACCGGCACGGCGACCGTCGCGAGACCCGTGAGCACTGGAACACGCCGTTCTACTCGCCCAGCGACGGTTTCGGCCCGGTGCTGGTCTGGGATTGCCGGCGCCTCGATCTCGCGGACCTGCACACGCCGTGCGACGACCCCGCCGGTGAATGCATCCTGCTCGAGGCGCTCGAGTTCGAGGTGCGCGCACCCGTCTCCCAGGAACTGCGCCTGGACAATATCTACCTCGGGTCGCGCGAGGGCGTGCGCGATTGCAGCGACGCGCGGACCCCCGGCTTCCTGCTCATGAAGCTCCAGAGCTACAGCGCCACCATGGCCGATCTCGACCACGACGGCGCCTGGGACGTGCTCATGCCCGGTCTACTGGGCCGGGCCGCGCGGCTGTGGCTGGGGCGCGACGCGCAGCTCCAGGAGCGCACCGCCGGGCGGGGACTGGACCGTTACCTGGGCGACGTCGCGCTCTTCGTGGATCTGGACAACGACGGCGACCAGGATCTGGTCGTCGCCCGGGTCGAGCGCGAGGGGGTCGACGTGCTGGAGAACCGCGGCCGCGGCCGGTTCGCCCCGCCCCGCACCTATCCGACCCGGAGCGTCCCGTTGAGCGTCTCTGCCATGGCGGCTGCCGATGTGGACGGTGACGGGTGGCTCGACGTGTACGTCGCCGCGCACGACGGGCCGGACATCCTCATGCTCGGCGACGGCCGTGGCGGTCTCGTGGAGGCGCCGCCGGGAGCGATCCCGCTCGCGGTCGCCGACCGGATCTCCAACGGCGTCGTCTTCACCGATGTCGACCGGGACGGCGACCCGGACCTCGTGGTCTCCGGCACGGGCGTCCTGCTCAACCAGGACGGACGCTTCGTGGCCAGCGAGATCATCACCGGCGTGGATCTGGACATGGTCGAGGGCATCACCGTGGCGGACCTCGATGGCGACGGTCACGACGACCTCTATCTCGGTGTGGACCAGGACTCGTGTCTGCGGCCCTTCTCCAGCCGGAACCTGCTGTTCTGGGGCGGGCCCGACGGCCACCTGCATCGCGATCGCCGCAGCCACGGCGCGGCGGCCCATCCGGGCCACTGCGAGGGCGTGGTGGCCGCGGACTTCGATCACGACGGTCACCTCGACCTGTTCATCGGCAATCGCTCCGGGCCGTCGTTCTGCCTCCTGGGGACCGGTGATGGGCAGTTCGTCCCGGACGCCGGCCGCGTGTTCGGCTCGCTGGAGATCGCCGATCTCTACGGTCTCGTCGCGGCCGACCGCGACGACGATGGCGACGTGGACATCCTCGTCCTGCGCAAGCACAACGAGCCGTTGTGGCTCGAGAACCCCGTGAACGGTGGTGATTTCCTGAAGGTCCGCCTGCTGGGCGTGCGGTCGAACTGGGATGCCATCGGCGCGCGCGCGCGGCTGACGCGCATGGAGCCCGCAGCGGACGGCGAGGCGTTCCTCGCCGTCCGCGAGCTGCGTGCCGGCGACGGGTACCAGGGCTCCGGCGGTCGCGAGCTGCACTTCGGCCTGCCGGGTGCGGGCCCCTATCGTCTCGAGGTGGTCTTTCCCTCCGGACACCGTCTGGTCCGCGAGGACATCGTCCCGGGATCCCGGCTGGTCCTGGTCGAGACCGACAGCGCCCTCGCGTCCGCCTGGCATCGCTGGCAGCGTCTGATCCAGCCCGCCCTGGCCACCCGGCTGGCCGGCTGGCCGCTGCCCCTGCAGCACGTGTTGCTGGGCGCGCTCGCTGCGATGGCGGCGGCCAGCTGGGTGCCACGGCTGCGCCGGATGCGGTCCGGCGATCGCCGCCCGGGGGTGCCGGCGCTGGGCCTGGTCGGGCTCGCCGTCCTCGGCCTGCTGGTCTGGCATCATCTGGGCTGGCACGGCCGCCAGGCCTGGGGGCTGGCCGTCTCGCTGCCGGCCGGCGTGTTCGCCGGGGCCTGGCTGCCCACTGGCTGGCGCTACCTGCGCCGGCGCCACACGCCGCTGGCGGTGTGGGACCGGCTGAACGAGGAGTTCGTCTCCTACACCCACACGGGCTGGTGCAAGAACCTCGAGACGCTCATCCGCCAGGGGGCCATGCTCGCCGGCGACCTGGGCCCCGGCGACCGGGCCGCCCTGCAGGAGCGGTGGCAGGCGGCTCACCAGCAGTTCTTCGGCGCGGTGCTGCCGAAGCTGGGCACGATCGCCGAGCTGGGGCAGCTGATCGAGGAGACGCGTCCCGCGGCCCGCGACCTCGACGCCGGATTGCGCCGCATGGTGCGTGCGCGCGGCGCCGGGCCCCAGGATCTGGCCGCCGGCGCCCGCGAGCTGCGCCAGACCGCCGACCGCCTGGCCGCGGTGGTGGAGTCGCACCTGAGCTGTCCGGTGGACCGGGCCGTGCGCACCGCCTGGCGATCGCTATTGCCGGAGCTGGAGAGCCACGGCGTGGCGGGGCGCTGCGAGATCGACGCCGTCGGGGGCATCCGCGTGCGCGTCCGCGAGCACGAGCTGGTGATGGTCCTGCAGGACCTGCTGCGCAACGCCCTGGAGGCCATGGCGGCCGCGACCGAGCGGCGCCTGGTCTTGACCGGCTCGGCCGATCTCCGCAAAGTCACCCTGATCATCGACGACACGGGACCGGGACTGGCCGGCAACGATCCGCAGCAGCTCTGCCAGCCCGGCGTCACCACCAAGGACCGGGGCTCGGGCTACGGGCTCTATCACGCTCGCAAGACCCTGAGCGCCTACCGCGGGACCCTGCAGCTCGTCGACCGCCCCGGGGGCGGCCTGCGGGTGACCCTGGGCCTGCTGCGCCCGCTGCACGCCCGCAGCGACGAACCGAAGGAACGCGTGCCATGACCGGAGTCGAGACGGGAGAATCGCCCCCCCGGCCGCGGGTGCTGGTGGTGGACGACGACGAGGCCTTCAGCGCCGACATCGCCATGGTCCTCGGTCGTGATCACGAGGTCCGCTGCCTCGTGGATCCGGACGAGGCCCTGACCCTCTACGGCCAGGGCTGGCCCGATGCCGTGCTGCTGGACATCGAGTTCCCCGACCATGACGGCCTGGAGGTGCTGCAGCAGTTGCGCGCGGTGGACGTGGCCATCCCCGTGATCATGCTCACCTCGCACAGCGGCATCCCCCTGGTGGTGACCGCCATGCGCAGCGGCGCGGTGAACTTCGTGGCCAAGGCCCAGAGCCCGCCGGAGATCGTGCGGGAGACCCTGCGCCAGGCCCTGCAGCAGTCGGGCACCAGCCGTCGCCTGCGCTACCTCGAGGACCGCCTCGACGACATCATGGGCACCGGCCACACCCAGATCCTGGGCGAGGGCGGCGCCTCCCGTCGGCTCCGCGAGGATCTCGACCTCGCCGCCCGCGCGGATCTGGACGTGTTGCTGGTGGGCGAGACGGGCACTGGCAAGGAACTGGCGGCGCGCTGGATCCACCAGAACAGCCGCCGCGCCGACGGCCCCTTCGTGGCGGAGGATCTCTGCTCCATCCCCGAGAGCCTGCTGGGCAGCGCGCTCTTCGGGCACGAGAAGGGGGCATTCACCGGCGCGGTGGCGCGCCGGATCGGGGCCTTCGAGGCGGCCGGCGGCGGCTCCCTCATGCTCGACGAGATCGGCGAGGTCCCGCCGCCCACCCAGTCCGCCCTGCTCCGCGTGCTGCAGACCCGTCAGGTCTCTCGTCTCGGCGCCGATCCCAGCAACACCATCAGCTGCGACGTGCGCGTGATCGCCGCCACCCACCGCGACCTCGAGCAGATGATCAGCGCCGGCGACTTCCGGCGCGACCTCTACCATCGCCTGCGGGTCCTGACGGTGCGCGTCCCTCCCCTTCGCGAGCGTCGTGAGGACATCCCGCATCTGGTGCACCACTTCCTCGAGAAGCACAAGGTGGCCACCGGCACGCCGGTGCAGGAGCTGGCGCCGCGGGCCATCGCCCGGCTGCAGGAGCACCACTGGCCGGGGAACATCCGTGATCTCGAGCACACCCTGCAGGAGGCGCTGATCCGTGCGCGCGGCCGGGTTCTCGACGCCGACCTGGTGGACCGCGTCCTGGGAGGCGACGGCGGGCCGGTCGCCGACGCGGCCGCCACGGAGGATCTCTTCTCGCCCTATCACGAGGCCCGCCAGCAGACCATGACCCGCTGGCAACGCGACTACCTGCTCGACGCCCTGCGCCGTGCCGACGGCGTGGTCAACCAGGCGGCGCGCCTGGCGGAGATCCCTCCCACCAGCTTCCGGAACATGATGCGCAAGCTCGGGATCGTGGGGCCCGGCGGCCGCGACGCCTGAGGCGCGCGGGTCGTCCCTCCGGCGGCCACAGCTCCGGTGATCGGGAGACGGTCATCTCCACGTGAGGGGGGTGATCTGCCGATGACCCGGCCGAGGTGGGCCTGCAGGCCGCGAACGCGCCCCCGGGCATGGACGCGGGGTCGCCTGGAGATGACTACCGCGGCCGCGAGATGGCCTGGCCGCCGTCGCACAGGACCGTCATCGGATTTCTCAAATGGCCATGACAAAACGAGTTGCGATCTGATGGCCTGTCCCGTGAAAGGCTTGCGCGACCTGGCACGTGCCTTGCAGTTCGGGTGGTAGGGACAATCGCACGTCGAGTGACGTGGAAGTGATGGGACATCCGGAACAGGGACGAACAGACCGATCGCGACGCGCGCCCGGGTGACCCCCGCGGGGGATCTGTGGGGGACCCGGGCGCGTCGTATGTCCTGCCGTGCCTCGCGGCGCCGGCGTGGCTGCCTGGCGCTCGCCGCGCGGCAGGTGGATCAGGGCTTCATGCCACGCTCGCGCAGCCACTCGTAGGCGCACTGGAAGATCTCGGTGCTGGTCTTCAGCCCGAGCTTCTTCTTGATGTGCGAGCGGTGCACCTCCACCGTGCGCGGGCTGATGTTCATGATGCGGGCGATCTCCGCGATCTCCTTGCCCTGGCCGGTGAGCTCGAAGAGCTCCAGCTCGCGGTCGCTGAGCAGGGAGGAGGGCGAGTCGTCCCGGGGCACGCCGCCGGCGCCGAGCTGGTCGACGGCGGCCTGGGTCATGTGCTGGCTGAGATACGTGCGCCCGCCCAGGACGCAGCGGATGGCCTCGCGGATCTTCTCGGTGCCCTCGTGCTTCATCACGTAGCCCTGGGCGCCAGCCTTCAGGGCGCGCAGGGCATAGGTCTCCTCGTCGTGCATGGAGACGGCGAGGGTCTTCAGGTCGGGATACTTCTGCCGGATGCCCTTGATGAGCTCCAGACCGCTGCCCCCGCCCTTGAGCGAGATGTCGACCAGGGCGAGGTCGGGCTCGTGCACGCCGATGGCATCGAGCGCACTGCCCCCGTCCTCGGCCTCGCCCACCACCTCGAGATCACCATCGAGGTCCAGCATCGCGCGGATGCCGGAGCGGACCAGCGGATGGTCGTCGACGATCAGGATCCTGTACTTCTCCATGACAGCGCCTCGTGGATCGAGCCTCCATGCGGATGGACCCGATCCATCCGCACGCATGCGCCCCCCGTCAGGATACGGATGTCATTCAATAGTATCCAGGGGATCGCATCAACCAGAAATCGGGCGGAGCTGCGGTTCACTCGCGACGAGCCGCGCCCTGAGCCGGCTGGCGAGGTCGGCGGGAGCGGCCGGCAGCCCCAGCTCGTGCAGGCTGGTGAGGAATTCCCGGTGCGGGCGGCCGGCCCGGTACCCGGGCTCGCGCGGGGGATGGGGCAGGTAGCGGTCGATGGCCTCCCAGTCCGGATCCACCAGCAGGGTGGTGGAGTAGTACAGCAGGCCCCGGGTACGCCAGATGCAGGAGCCGCCCAGCTTGCGCCCGGCCACCGCGAGATCGCTGACACCCTCCTGGACCACGCCCGCCACGCCCAGGGCCGCCAGGGCGTCGGCCAGCAGCGTGCTGATCACGCCGAAGGCCCGGGTGATGCCGCCGATCCCCGGCGCGGGCACCGCGAGCGAGCAGATCAGGTTGCCCGGGTCCACCACCACGGCGCAGCCGCCGCCGCGCCGTCGGCGCAGGGGGACGCCGTCGGCGGCCAGCCGGTCCGGACGGGTCTCGACCCAGGGGTCGCCGCCGCTGCCGATCACCGCGCACACGCCGGGGTGGGGGTAGACCGCGATCTGCGGCCGCCCGCTGCCGCGGGCAGCCGCCAGGAGATCCTCGTCCAGGCTCCAGGGGCCGGCCACGGGGTCCGGCCGGGCCGTGGTCACGGCTTGCGGGGCGGGTGGATGTGCACCGCCGAGCCCTGGGCCGCCTCCGCGGCCTCGAGCACCGCCTCCGACAGCGTGGGATGGGGGTGGATGGTGGCCACCAGATCCTCCACCGTGGCGCCCATCTCGATGGCCAGCGTGCCCTCGGCGATGAGCTCGCTCGCATGCGGGCCCACGATGCCCATGCCGAGGATCAGCTCGTCCTCGGGATCGCAGATCACCTTCACCAGGCCGTCGGTGCGGCCCAGGGTGCGGGCGCGGCCCAGGGCGGTCAGCGGGAAGCGGCCCACCTTGATCTCGATGCCCTCTTCCTGGGCCTCGCGCTCGGTCAGGCCGGTCCAGGCGATCTCCGGATCGGTGTAGACCACCGCCGGGATGGCGCGGTTGTCGAACTCCGCCTTCAGGCCGCAGATCACCTCGGCCGCCACCTTGGCCTCGCGGCTGGCCTTGTGGGCGAGCATGGGTCCGTGGGTGATGTCGCCGATGGCGAACAGGCGGGGATCATCGGTGCGGCACTCGCGGTCGGTGTGGATGAAGCCGCGGTCGTCCAGCTTGACGCCGGTGTGGTCGAGCCCCAGGTCCTCGGTGTTGGGCCGGCGGCCGATGGCCACCAGGACCTGGTCGAAGGTCCGGGTCGTGACCTCGCCCTCGTGCTCGATCTCCACCTCGAAGCCCGTGCCGTCCAGCGGCGTGATGGACCGTGCCTTCGACTCCAGCATCACGGCCTCCAGCCGGTCGCTGGCGGACTTGACCATGATGTCCACCAGGTCCTGGTCCGCCCCCATGAGCAGACGGGGGAAGAACTCCACCACCGAGACCCGGCTGCCCAGGCCCTGGTAGACCAGGCCCAGCTCCAGGCCGATGTACCCGCCGCCGACCACCAGGAGCGACCCGGGCACCCGCGGCAGCTTCAGCGCGTCGGCGCTGGACCAGACGCGGTCGCTGATGCCCTCGGGCAGGCGCGCCAGGCTCGAGCCGGTGGCGATGATGCCCTGCTCGAAGTCCACGCCGCTGACCTCGCCGCCCTCGAGGTCGAGCGAGGTGCTGGAGGTGAAGCGGGCGCGGCCGCGCAGGGTGGTCACCCCGCGACGCTCGAGCAGGCCGGAGATCCCGCCCGTCAGGGTGTTCACCACCGCGTCGGTGTGGTCACGCAACTTGCCGAGGTCGATGCTGGTGCCGGTGCAGCCCAGGCCGAAGGCGGCCGCCGCCAGGGCGCTCTCCTTGACCTCGACGGCGTGGATCAGGGTCTTCGAGGGGATGCAGCCCTCGAGCAGGCAGGTGCCGCCGAAGCGCTCGCGTTCCTCGATGAGGACCACTTCCTTGCCCAGGTCGGCGAGCCGCAGCGCGGCCACGTAGCCGCCGGGGCCGCTGCCGATCACCGCGACCTGGCATTCCTGACGCAGGCTTCCCATGACCATGATCGGTCTCCTCTCAGGTCTCCAGCAGCAGGAGGTTGGGGTCGGAGAGCTGGCGGATCAGCTCGCCCACGAAGCGGGCCGCGTCGGCGCCGTCGGCGATGCGGTGGTCGAAGGCCAGGGTCAGCGGCAGGATCTTGCGGATGACGATCTCGCCGTCGCGCACCACCGGCTTCTCCTGCACCTTGCCCATGCCCAGGATGGCCACCTCGGGGTAGTTGATGGTGGGCAGCATGGCCGTCCCGCCCAGCGGCCCCACGTTGGTGATGGTGAAGGTGCCGCCGCGCATGTCCTCGGCCGCGAGCTTGCCCTCGCGGGCGAGGCCGGCCTTCTCGGCGATCTCGCTGGAGATCTCCCGGATGCTCTTGCGGTCGGTGTTCTTGATCACCGGGACCACCAGGCCGCGGCCGGTGTCCGCCGCGAAGCCGATGTTGTAGTACTTCTTGTAGACGATCTCCTCCTTGAACGGATCGAGGCTGGCGTTGAACGACGGCGCGGCCCGCAGGCCCGCGGTGATGGCCTTGATCACGAAGGACAGGAGGGTCAGCGAGCCGATGCCAGGGGTGTCGCCGCGGGCGGCCTTCTGGCCGCGACGGAACTCCTCCAGCGCGGTGACGTCGGCGTCGTCCATGTGCGCCACGTGGGGCACCAGCGCCATGCTGGTGACCATCTTGCGCGCCACCTTGCGGCGGATCGAGCGCAGGGGCTCGATCTCCACCGGGCCGTCGGTGGAGAAGTCGGGCAGCGGCTCGAGCTCCAGGAACGGGATGGTGGCGGCGGCGTGGGCGGCGAACTCGGCGAAGGCGCGGTCGCCGTCCACCGCCCGGGCGGGCACGTGGCCGTCCGGCAGCGTGGCCGTCCCGGCGGTGGCCGCTGGCGCCGCGGCGGCGGCCGGGGTCTCGCCGGCGGCGAACCGGCGCACGTCCTCGGGCAGGACGCGGCCGGCCGGACCGGTCGCCGGCACCCGGTTGATGTCCACGCCCAGCTCGCGGGCGAGGCGGCGGGTGGCGGGAGTGGCGGGCACGGGACGGCGCTTGCCGGTGGCGGCGCCGGAGGCCGCCGGCGGAGCCTCGGCGCGCTGGGGCGCCTCGGCGGCGCGGTCGTCCGCGATCCCCGCGGCGGTGGCCGGCTCCTCCTCCGGGATGCCGGGCGGCTGCTCGGTGGCCGCGGCGGTCGGTGGTGCGGCGGCGGCCTCGCCGCCGTCGTCGATCACGGCGATGACGTCGCCCACGTTGACCACGTCGCCCACCTTGCCGCCGATCTCCTTCAACGTGCCGGCGCGCGGCGAGGGGATGGTGACGGCGGCCTTGTCGGTCTCCACCTCCACCAGGGGAGCGTCCTCGGCCACCTGCTGGCCGGGCTCGACGTGCCACTTGAGGACCTCGCCCTCGGCGATGCCCTCGCCCAGATCGGGCAGCTTGAACTGGAACACGGTGGCCTCCTAGAACTCGAGGGTCTCGCGCAGGCCCTTGATGATGCGGGCCGCGGGCGGAATGTAGCTCTTCTCGCGCCCGAAGTAGGGCGTGACCACGTCGTAGCCGGTCAGGCGCTTGACGGGCGCCTCCAGGTAGAGCAGGGCGTCGTCGTTCAGCCGCGCGATGATCTCGCTGGCCACGCTGAAGCTGCGCGGAGCCTCCTGGACCACCACGCAGCGGCCGGTCTTCTTCACCGACTCGCAGATCGTGTCGCCGTCCAGGGGGCTGATGGTCAAGAGGTCGATCAGCTCGATGTCCGCCCCGCCGGCCGCCACCTCGTCGACGGCCTTGAGCGTCGGGCGCATCATGGCGCCCCAGGCGACCACGGTGAGGTCCTCGCCCTCGCGGACCACCTCGGCCTGGCCCAGCGGCCGGACCTCCTCCTCCTCGGGCACTTCCTCGCGGAAGCTGCGGTAGCTGTGCTTGGGCTCCATGAAGACCACCGGATCGGGATCCCGGATGGCCGCGAGCATGAGCGCCCGGGCGTTCCGCGGCCCGCTCGGGATGACGACCTTGCCACCGGGGATGTGCGCGTACGTGGCCTCGCGGCTCTCGCTGTGATGCTCCAGCGCGCGCACGCCGCCGCCGTAAGGCATGCGGATCACCAGCGGGCAGGTGTGCTGGCCCTGGGTGCGGCTGCGCATGCGGGTGGCGTTGCCCTCCCACTGGCCGAACATGAGGTAGCTGAAGCCGGAGAACTGCATCTCGCCCACGGGCCTGAGGCCAGCGATGGCCATGCCGATGGCCGTGCCCAGGATGCCGGACTCGGCCAGGGGCGTGTCCATGACGCGCTCCTCGCCGAACTGGTCGATCAGGCCGTCGGTGACCCGGAAGACGCCGCCGTCGGTGCCCACGTCCTCGCCCAGGATCACCACGCTCTCGTCGCGCTCCATCTCCTGCTTCAGCGCCAGGTTGATGGCCTGCACCATGGTCAGCTTAGGCATCGGCCTCCTCCTCGATGTTGGCCAGGTATTCCCGGTGCTGCCGCTCGATGCTCGGGTGCGGCTCGGCGAAGACGTGCTCGAAGGGCCGGTCCAGCGGCCAGGGCTTCGTCTGCTCGAACTCCTTGACCGCGGCATCCACCTCGGCCTTCACCTCGGCGCGGAGCTGCTCTTCGCGAGCGTCGTCCCAGATCTTCTTGCTGTCGAGGTACTTGCGGAAGCGTAGCAGCGGCTCCTTCTGCCACCACTGCTGCTCCTCCTCCTCGCCGCGATACTTGCGCGGGTCGTCGGCGGTGGTATGCATCATCAGGCGGTAGGTCACCGCCTCGATGAACGACGGCCCCTCGCCGGCCCGGGCGCGGTCGAGGGCCTGCTTGACCGCGGCATAGCAGGCCAGCGGATCGTTGCCGTCCACCTGGAGGCAGGGCATGTCGTAGGCCACGCCCTTCTGGGCGATGGTGCGCGAGGCGGTCTGCTTCTCCCGCGGCACCGAGATGGCCCACTGGTTGTTCTGGCTGATGAAGACCACCGGCGCCTTCCAGACGCTGGCGAAGTTCAGGGCCTCGTGGAAGTCGCCCTCGCTGGTGGCGCCGTCACCCATGAAGGTGACCACGGCCTCGCCCTCGCCACGCAGCTTGCAGGCGTAGCCGAGGCCCGCGGCATGCAGGAGCTGGCTGGCCACCACCACCGCGACGGGCAGCATGCGGCGGCCCACCTCCGGCGGCGGCACGTTGCCCTCCTCCCAGCCGTTGTAGTAGAAGAGCGTGCCGGTCATGGGCTCGCCGCGCATCAGCCGGCCGCCCAGCTCGCGGAACGCGCCCACGAACCAGTCGTCCTCGTGCATGGCCAGCGCGGCCGCCGTGCTCGGCGCCTCCTGGCCGGTGCAGGGGCCGAAGGTGCCGATGCGGCCCTGGCGCTGGAGTTTCAGCATCCGCTGGTCGAGCTCCCGGGCGCGGACCATGCCGCGGTAGAACCGCAGCAGGTGGTCCTCGGAGAGGTCGGGCTCGAGCTTGCGGTCGAGCTTGCCGTGCTCGTCGAGGATCTGCAGGTGCTCGACCTTGAAATCGGCGAGGGTGGTCCTGGGCATGGATGAGTTCCTTCCGGTCCGCGCGTCACGCGCCGGGATTGCCTGATCGTGGGGGCTGGGGCCGGGCAAACGGGAGGCCCGCCCCGATGGCGGGGGCGGGCCCGGCCGGCGTGCATATGATAGCGAGATGAAAAAACGTCGCAAATGAGGTGACAGGCGGCGATCCTCACCCGGCAGACCCATTTGCCGACTGGCGGACTGGATCTACCTTGTCGCGTGAATATCGACGGCGCCGGCGGGCGCGAAGAAAGGACGCTGATGTCGACCAGGGAAATGCAGCAGCGGCTCGTGGAGAACCTGCGCGAGTGGCAGAAGATCGAGACCGCCCAGATCGGCCTGATCGGCGGCGTGCTCGAGACCACGAGCAATCCGGTGGTCAGCGTGATCATGGAGATCATCCAGCGCGACAGCCAGATGCACCATCGCGTGCAGCAGCTGCTCATCGACAGCCTGGAGTGCCGCGTGGTCTCCCTGGAGTCCGAGGACGTGGAGCTGATCCGCGAGAAGCTGGCCTCGCACCTGGCCATGGAGGAGGAGACCGTGCGGCTGGCCGAGAGCAGCCTGGCCGCGCTCGCCGGCTCGGAGCTGACACTTCAGGAGTATCTCATGGACTTCCTGCGGCGCGACGAGGAGAAGCACCGGGACATGCTCAAGGGCCTGGAGCGCGTGCTCGGCCCGTCCGCCGAGGCCGAATGATCGTCGCGGCGTCCGCGCCCGTCACCCGGCCGCCGCTCCCTCGCATCGTTTCCCCCACTGCCACGACCGGGCCGGCCCAGGCGCCGACCCTCTACCAAGGAGGCAACCCGTGCTCACCGATCGCATGCACAAGGCGCTCAACGACCAGCTGCAGGCCGAGTTCGAGTCGGCGTACATCTACCTCGCCATGGCCGCCTACTTCGAGGACAAGGGCCTCGAGGGCATGAGCAACTGGATGAACGTCCAGTTCCAGGAGGAGCAGACCCACGCCCTGAAGTTCTACCGCTACATCATCGAGCGCGGGGGACGCGTGGAGCTGCAGACGCTGCCGCAGCCGCCGCGGGACTGGGACTCGCCGCTGGCCGCGTTCGAGGCGGCCTATGACCACGAGCGCATGATCTCCGGCCGCATCAACGACCTCGTCTCCCTCGCCGTCGAGGAGAAGGACCACGCCACCAACAACATGCTGCAGTGGTTCGTGGCCGAGCAGGTGGAGGAGGAGGCCTCGGTGGACGCCATCGTCACCCAGATGCGTCTGGTGGGCGAGAACGGCCACGGGCTGTTCATGATCGACCGCGAGCTGCGTGGTCGCACCTTCGTGGACGAGACCGCCGGCGAGTAGCGGCAGCCGGTTCCGCGGCGTCCTGCGGAATCCCCCGTCGGCATGATCAGAGCCCCGGCCTGGTGGCCGGGGCTCGCCCATGAGCGGCAGGCGACGGGAGCCGGACGCGCTGGGGCCCGCGGGCCCGCCCGGCGTCCGGCGGGCAGCGGGCGGGATGAGAGGCCGGTCGGCGCCTAGTCGATGGACACGCCCTTGCCCGAGAACACGATGTGCGGCTCCATCTCCACGTCCTGGGCCTGCATCATGTTGGCGGCGTTGACCGACCAGATGGAGGTGCGGTCCTCCACTTCCATGGCGTTGCTGCTGATGACCTCGCCGGGAACGGTGACGGTCATGCGGATGTCCAGCTCGCTCATCTTGCTCATCAGCACGCCCATGTACTGCATGGACTCCTGCATGTCGGCCATGCCCTCGTCCATGGAACCGGCATCCATGTCCTCCTCGGCCATGTCCTCCTCGGACGCCTTCGCGGGCACGTCCACCGTGACGGTCTTCAGGACGTAGTTGCCGTCGTCCTGCTTCTCGATCCGCAGCTCGTCACGGGTGTCCTCCCCGTCGTCCTCGGTGGTGGCGTCCAGGAACCGGGAGAGCTGGGCCACGTCCGCGAAGGCCACCTCCAGGCGGACGCTCTTGCCGGTGGCGTCGTCGGTCTGCTCGTATTCCTTCAGCTCCACGCCGGACTCCTTGCAGGCGGCCTCCACCGTCGCGCGATCGAACTCGTCGAGGTCGGGCATGTCGGTCTCGTCGCTGCCCATGCCGTCACCGCCGAGTTCCTCCAGCTTGGCCAGGGCGTCGGCCACCTCGCGACTCATGGAGAACGCGACCGTCGCGGTTCCCGAGCCGTCGGATTCGATGTCCGTGTCCATGTGCATCTGCATGCAGCCGGTGCCGAAGAGCGCGGCGAGCACGGCCAGGAGCAGGATCAGGCGACGCATGTGGGGATCCTTTCGTCTGCAGGGGCGCCGGCCGGGGCCGGCAGCATACGCTCTCGAGTGCGGAGACTCTAGCGCCTCGGCTGCGGTCTGTCAGCAGACAATGGCCGCTCACGGCGGCTCTTCCTCCTCGGCGCGCCGCGCGGCGATGGCCTTCTCGATGCGGGCGAGGCGTCGCGCCAGCTCCTCCTGGCGTCGCTTGCGCAGGGCCGGGTCTTCCTCGCCGCCATCCTCGGCGAGCCGGGCGATGGCCTCGCGCGCCCGCTCGTGCAGGTACAGGAGCTGCTCGAGATCGGCGGCCTCCTCGGCCTTGTCGAAGGCCACCGTCTCCACCGTGGGACCCTCCGTCCCGGGCGCCGCGGTGCTCTCGGCGGTCACCCTGGGCCGGGGGATCACCGGCACCTGGGGGTCGAGGGGACGCTGGTTCATGAAACCGGGAGAGACGATCTCCACCGCGGCCCCGTGCAGGCTGTCGAGCATGGCGCACCGCAGCCGCGACCGGGCCGTCAGCAACTGCTTGACCTCGGTGAGCAGCCCGGTGGCCTGGTAGGTGACCGAGAAGTCGCCAAGATCGCGGACCAGCACGAAGGGGTCGGTCAGTCCGGCAGCCTCGGCGGCCTGCCGGAGCAGTTCCTCCACCTGGCGGTGATCCACGTCGTAGCCCAGGGAGACCTGGGCGGAGACGAGCGTCCCGGAGGATCGCACCACGCGCACCGGATGGGTCACGAGATGGACATTGGGCAGGGTGACCAGGTCCCGGTCCTCCGTCTGGATCTCGGTGCTCACCAGGCCGCGCTTGGTGACCCGACCGAACTGGTCGCCCACCTGCAGGAAATCTCCCGCATGGAAGTTGCGCTCGGCCTTGAGCATCAGTCCGGCCATCACGTTGCCCAGCAGGGTGGTGGAGGAGAAGGCCACGGCGGCGGAGAACATGATCCCGAACAGGCTGAGGAGCTGGCCGCGCAGCTCCGCCTCCACCGGCAGGACGATCAGCACGGTCACCGTGGCCACCAGCAGGATCAGCATCTGCGCGATCTGTCGCCGGAACTCGCCCTTGTCGGGCGACTCCGGCCGGGGCGCAAGCAGGCGCCGCACCAGACGGCTGGCCATCAGCGCGGCCACCACCACCAGCACCGTGGGCAGCAGCGGCAACGCGCGGGCGAGATTCTGCAGCAGATCGCTCATGGTCGGAGTCTCCCGGAGGCGGACGCGAGGTGACCGCCACCAGCCTAGCGCCAGGGCGCCCCCGGGACCAGCGGGAAGGCATCGTCAGGCCGGGCGCGGCGGCGGCCCGGTCCTGCGAGCTTTCCGGGAGGGGGGCTACGGACCCGGGCTAGCAGTTCCTGTCGATTTTTTTCCCGGCGGGCGTGCGGGATCCGGTCGCGTGAACGGGCAGAGGGTCATGTTCACTGATCATTCATCCTGCTGTCACGATTCAATTTGCCGGACCGAATGGTTGCACGCCGGGCCGGCGTCTCGACCCCCGGGATCGGTCCGGGCCCCGTGCGACCGGCGTCGGTTTGCTAAATATATCTTTACGGGAACCGACGATGGTGTTACCTGTACAGCAGAACAACGGCATGGCCGGGGCCACGTTCTTCCGGGCAGCTTTGGGCGAGAGCTGTCTGGATGGGTTCCCGGCCACCTCTCGAGGCCGGGATCCGCGGGTTCTCGATGACTTTGGGCGAGAGTCATCGGGGTGGGATCCCGGCCCTCGTTTTCTTCGTGGGTTCTTTCACGGGCCGGTCCCCCCGGCCCCCCGCGAGGACGGCGCCGTGCGAGGACGTTGCCGCGCCAGCTAGAATACCCCGGCGTACTGGCTAGAATACCCCGGCGTACTGGCCGTCCAGGATGATGGTCCGGCTGCCCTCCGGGCCCTCCAGGCGCACCTCCCGCACCCGCACCGCGGGCTGCGTCTCCGGGATGTAGACGCGGTCGAGATGGATCACCGCTTCCGGCGAGCTGAAGTCCGCGGGTCCCACCACTCCCCCGAAGTGATCACTGCGTCCGAAGGCCACGTGCAGGCCCAGCTTCTCGTCCAGCAGGATCGTGCCGGTGGGCTGCAGGCCGAAGTCGCCCAGGACGCCCAGGCCCAGCTCGGCGATGTTGGCGTAGGCGGGCTCGGCGGCGAAGCGCTCGCGCTCGGCCGCCGTCCGGGGGCCCTCGCCCGCGACGGCGCGGACCCGGTTGCCCACGATCTCGAGGATGGCCACCTCGTCGCCCAGCTGCACCGGCAGGGCGCCGGCCGTCCGGCTGGGGTCCTCGGCCTGCTCCCCCTCGTACGGCACGATGTAGGCCTCGCCCGACGGCAGGTTGCCCGCCACGCCGTTGCGGGGAAACAGCCCGCCGGAGGCATGGCCGCGGCGGTGCCGCAGGTCCAGGACCAGCTCATGCTCGCGACCGCTGGCCTCGGTGGTGATCACCGCCTGCTCGGAGGCGTCGCAGAGGTCCTTCAGCAGGTTCACACGCCGGTTGATCTCCCCGTAGTCCAGCCGCAGGGCGGGGATCATGCTGGGCAGGAAGCCGGGCATGGTGGCGGCACGGAAACCCGCGCCGCGAGAAGCCACCTTCAGCGGTGCGGTGGCCGACAGCTCCGTGGGGGCCATCACCAGGCTGTGCGCGGCGAAGAGCCGGGTGAAGGGCGTCGGCGGCCGGCCGTCGAGATCCTCGGCGCTTCCGGGCAGCCAGCCCGGTTCGCCCACCACCGCCTCGGCGGGTAGGTCGGCGTTGTTGCTGCCGGCGTTGCGGAACCAGGCGAGGGTCACGCGCTCCAGGCCGAGGGCCTCGCGCTCCTCCTGCAGGCGGGCGGCCCAGTCGGCGGCGAGCTCGCGGCGCGTGCGCCAGGCCTCGTGATCGGGTAGCCGCTGGTCGGGCAGATCCACCATCAGCAGGAGGCCGCGGTCCTCGGGACCGGGCTGGAAGACGCGCTGGATCAGGAGGCGGAGTTCCTGGCCGGTGAGGGTGTCGGTCATGATCACTCCGGAGGCTGGGCGGAAGAACCGCCACACGGGGGCTAGGCGAAGCCGTCGGCATGGTCTAGTGTGGCACGTGAGGTCCGGTCCCGGCAAGCCGGGGTCGGCAATCGGGCTCGAACAAGGAGTGTTCCATGAGCCAGATCAGCGAGAGGAATCTCGCGCTCTTCATCGACTTCGACAACGTGGCCCTCGGCGCGCGCGACTCGCACATGCGGTTCGACGTCCGCCTGCTCATGCAGCGTGTCCTGGAGAAGGGCAAGGTGGTGGTCAAGCGCGCGTACGCGGACTGGCACCACTACAAGGAGCACATGACGCCGCTGCACGAGGCCGCCATCGAGCTCATCGAGGTGCCCGCGCCCAAGATCAGCGGCAAGAACAGCGCCGACATCCGCCTGGTGGTCGACGCCATCGACCTCTGCTACAGCAAGAGCCACATCGACACCTTCGTGGTCGTGTCGGGCGACTCGGACTTCTCGCCCCTGGTCTCCAAGCTGCGCGAGAACGACAAGGGCGTCATCGGCATCGGCGTGCGCTCGAGCTCCAGCCACCTGCTGATCTCCAACTGCGACGAGTTCGTCTTCTATGACGACATCTACCAGTCGGCCATGTCCAAGGTGAGCGAGAAGGTCTCCGCCGTCCCCGACGAGCAGCGCAAGCTCTTCGACTTCCTGCTGCAGACCACGCAGAGCCTGCTGCAGGAGAGTCGGGGCGTGCTCTACTCCTCGCTCATCAAGGACACCATGAAGCGCAAGCAGCCGGAGTTCAACGAGGCCAAGTACGGCTACGCCACCTTCGGCGACCTGCTCGAGGACGCCCGCGACCGCGGCCTGCTCGAGGTGGAGCGCGACAGCCGCGCCGGCGGCACCCTCGTGGTCCTGGGCCTGGGCAAGGGGATGGAGAAGCTGGAGGCCGGGGCTGGCAAGTCGCCCCGTCGCCGCTCCCGCCGCGGCGGCCGCCGGCGTTCGGCCGGCGGCGAGAACGGGCGCCCGGAGACGGCGCGGCCGGAGGCGGCCGCCACGGACGCGTCGCACCCGGATGCCGAGGCGTCGGCGACCGGGCCGGCTGCGGCGTCCCAGACGGGAAAGGCCGGCGACGTCCGCGAGGAGTCGGAAACGCCCCGCAGGACCACCCGCAAGACCACCCGCAAGACCTCGAAGAAGACCGCGGAGCGGACGACCGACCCCGCGGGCGAGGGGGCGGCGCCGGGTGACGCCGGCGCCGAGGCGACGGAGTCCGCCCGGACGACGGGTGCGCGGAAGAAGACGGCCAGGAAGACGGCGAAGAAGGTGGCCAAGAAGACCGCCAAGAAGGCGGCGAAGAAGACCGCCGAGAAGACCACGGAGCGGACTGCCAGCAAGGCGTCGAAGAAGACGGGCAAGAAGACCGCCCGGAGGGCCGCCCGCGCGAAGGCCGGCGAGGGTGGCGGCGACGGAGAGTCCTAAAGCTCTGCGGCCGGCTTGCCGATCATCCGGATGAGCACGCCAATGGTGCGGGCGCCCCGCCGGCGCCCGCCGCACCGCTCTCGTTCGGAGGATCTTCATGGTACCGGTGGACATCGCACCCGAGATCGCCCGCGTCCTGGATCTGGACGGCACGCTCGAGAACCTGGGCGGCGACCCGGAGCTGCTCCAGGAACTGCTCGACTTCTTCATGGAGATGGCGCCGCAGCAGCTGCAGGACCTGGCGGCCGTGGTCGCCAGCGGCGACATCGCGGGCGTGGATCTGCAGGCGCATTCCATGAAGGGTGGCGCGGCCAACGTGGGTGCCGTGCGCCTGTGCGCGGCAGCGCGGGAGCTGGAGATGCTGGCCAAGGCCGGCAGCCTCGAGGGCGCCGACGCCATGCTCGCGCGCGTCCGCGAGGAGTTCGCCGCCCTGAAGCACGTCCTGCCCCAGGTCGACTGGAGCGCCCTTTCCTGATCGCGTCATCGCGACGGGGGACATCCTCACCCGGCACTCCTCGGCACCATGCGACCGGGCTCCCCCAGGGGAGCCCGGTCGCGTCGGTGGCGTCGTCCGGTCGCAGCGCCTGGCGGGCGCCGGCAACGTCACCGCGGTACGGATTCCTCCTCCTCCAGGGTCACCGCGGCCATGGCGTCGGCGGCGCCGCCGGCGGGGTCGTCCTCGCGGCCGGGCACCTGCCAGCCGGCGGCCAGGGCGGCCAGGTCCACGGCCGGCGGGTCGGCCGGCAGCTCGACATCGGACAGGCGCAGGGCGCTCAGCTCGCCATGGCCGGAGCCCAGGTCGGCGGCCAGGGCGTAGTGCTCGAGGGCCTGGACGGCGTGCCCGGTGCGCTCGAGGGCCACGCCGAGGTTGTTGCGGACCACCGCCACCGCGGGCAGCAGCTCGGCGGCGCGGGCCAGGGGCGCCAGGGCCGGCTCGAACCGCTCCTGCTCCAGGTACAGCAGGGCCAGGTTGTTCAGCGACCAGCCGTCGTCGGCGCGCAGGCGCAGGGCGGCGAGGTAGGCGGCCTCGGCCTCGTCGGCGCGGCCGAGCTGGTGCAGGGCACGGCCGCGGACCCGCAGGGCGGGCACGTGTTCGGGCGCGAGGTCCAGGGCGGCGTCGCTGCTCTGCAGGGCGGCCGTGGCGTCTTCGCGATCCAGTTCCACGCGGGCCAGGTTCACCAGGCTCTTGAGGTGGTCGGGCTTGATCTCCAGCGCCGCCCGGAGCGCCTCGCCGGCCTGGTCGGGCTGGCCGGCGCGACGCAACGCCAGGCCGTGCATGTAGTGGCCCCAGGCATTCGCCGGGTGCTCGGCGCAGTAGACCGCGAACATGGCGGCCGACTCCCGGTACCGCCCCTCCTGGTAGGCCGCCTCGGCCGCGGAGTAGGTCACCATGCGTGGCACCTCGGGCAGGATCTCCTGCACCGGCGGCACGGTGGCGTCGCCGTCGCCGGTCTTGCTCGCCACCGGCCGGCCGGCGGCCGCGCCGACGGGCTCCGTCCCGGACGGCGCGGCGGTGGCCGCCGTGGTGGCGGCCGACGGGTCGCCGGTGGCGTCCTGGCCGCGGTCGCGGTCGGCGCCGGTCACCGGCAGCGGTGGCGCATCGGGTGCGGTGACGGTGGCGGCCACGGGCGAGAGATCCTCGCCGCCGTCCTGGGCGAAATGGATGCCGAGGTAGACGCAGAGGCCGAGCACCAGGGCGAAGACGATGCCACCCTCGGCGAGCTTCACCTTCCGGGCGCGGAGCTCCTCGGGGCCGGGGCGATGGGGATCGGGCTTGCGGTTCATGGAGGTCCTCCTGGTTCGGGCGCCGGAGCGCCGGTCTGGGTGACGGATCACCCGGAGGACCGCAAGGCGGGGGCCATGGCGGCCCGATCGCGTAAGTTGCTGATATGAGGGAGATTGCGGTGGACGCGAGGTGGGGCGCCGGCGCCGCGCGTGTCCAGCTGGACACGTGTGCGGCGTGTCCGGACGACCACACCGGCGGCCGCCCGCCGCGGGGTCCCGCGCGGCGGCCCGCCGTCGCGGTTCAGCGCCGCAGGCCGTGCCGCCGCATGATCTTCAGCAGCGAGCTGTGATCGGCCAGCCCGAGGGCCGCCGCCGTCCGGGTCACGTGCCAGCCATGGCGCTCGAGCGCGGCCAGGACGATGGCCCGCTCGGCGGCGGCCTTCTGGTCCTTCAGCGTCCCGGCGCCGGGCGTCCAGCCGGGGTCGCCCGCGCCCGCCGGGGCGTCGCCGGTCGCGCCCCTGCCGCCGGACGCCGCACCGCCCGCGCCGCCAGCGGGCGCGGCCGGCGAACCGGCCGCCAGCAGTTCCGCCGGCGCCGCGTCCGCCCCGATCACCTCGTCCGGCGTCGCGATGACCATGCGCTCGACCACGTTGCGCAGCTCCCGCACGTTGTTGCGCCGCCAGTCGTAGGACGACAGGGCCGCCAGCGCCGCCTCCGAGAAGGTGCGGGGCCGCTGGCCGAACCGCTCGCAGACGCGCTCGAGGAAGTGGGCGGCCAGCAGGGGGACGTCGCGCAACCGCTCGCGCAGCGCGGGGACGCGGAGCAGGTGGGTGTTGAGGCGGAAGAGCAGGTCCTCGCGGAAGCGGCCGGCGGCCACCTCGGCGTCCAGGTCGCGGTTGGTGGCCGCGACCACGCGCACGTCCACGGCCTGTTCCGCGGTGCTGCCCACCCGGGTGACCGCGCCGGTCTCCAGCACGCGCAGCAGCTTGGCCTGCGCCGACGGGGGCAGCTCGCCCACCTCGTCGAGGAAGAGGGTGCCGCCGTCGGCGGCGGCGAAGGCGCCGCGCCGGGCGCGGTCGGCCCCGGTGAAGGCGCCCTTCTCGTGGCCGAACAGCTCGCTCTCGGCCAGGGCCTCGGGCAGGGCCGCGCCGTTGACCGCCACGAACGGCCGGCGCGCGCGGGGGCCACGGTCGTGGAGCTGCCGGGCCACCAGTTCCTTGCCGGTGCCGCTCTCGCCGAGGACCAGGACGCCGCTGGGGATGGCGGCCAGCTGGTCGATGCGCGCGCGCAGCTCCTGCATGGCCGGGCTCTCGCCGATGAGCGGGGAGTCCTCGCCGGCGCCGCGGCGCAGGCGCCGCACCTCCTCGCGCAGGCGCGCCCACTCCAGGGCGTTGGCCACCTCCTGGACCACGCGCTCGAGGGGCTCGTCCTTGGCCAGGAAGGCGTAGGCGCCCAGCTTCACCGCCCGCACGCAGCGGTCATAGCTGCCGGTGCCGGTGTAGACGATCACCGGCGTGCGCAGGCCCTGCCGCTTCATCTCCGCCAGCACCTGGAAGCCGTCCAGGCCGGGCATCTCCAGGTCCAGGATCACGCAGTCCACCGGCTCGGCGGCCAGCAGGTCCAGGGCCTCGCGGCCGCCGGCGGCCTCCAGGGTGCGGTGGCCGCCCAGGCGGGCGAGGTCGTAGGCGTACTGCTCGCGCATGGCGGCGATGTCGTCGACGATCAGGACCAGGCTCATGGGGCGTCCTCGGGGCCGGGGAAGAAGATGGTGACGGTGGTGCCGCGGCCGGGCGCGCTGGCGATGTCCAGGCGGCCGCCGGCGTCGCCCACCAGGCGGCGGACGTTGCTCAGGCCCAGGCCCGTGCCCTCGGCGCGGGTGGTGAAGAAGTCCTCGCCCACGCGTTCGCGCACCTCCGGGGTCATGCCCACGCCATCGTCGCGGATGCGCAGGACCGTGCCGGCGTCCGGAAGGCGGGCGACGTCGGCGTCCAGCCCGGCGGCCGTGGCCGGCGAGACCGAGATCTCGACCGCGCCGCGGCCGCCGGGCAGCGCCTCCAGGGCGTTGCGCAGCAGGTTGTCCAGGATGCGGCGGAGGGAGACGGGGTCGGCCAGCACGGGCGGGGCGTCGGCGGCCACCGCGACCGTGATGCGTGGATCGCCGCCAGCGGCCTCGGCGGCGATGGCGCCCAGGTCGCAGGGCTCGCGGCGGCGCGTGGGGGCGAGCCGGGCATAACGGCCCGCCAGCTCCTCGAGGTAGTCCAGGCTGCGCACCAGGGTGCCGTGGCGGTCGCGCCAGACGGTGGCCAGGGCGTCTGGATCGCGGTCGGCGGTCTGGTCGAGGTGCCGGACCACGTTGCGTACCGGGGTGATGCCGTTGCGCAGGTCGTGGTTCACCTGCCGGGCCACCTCGCCCAGGGTGGCGCGGCGCTCGGCATGGGCCAGCTGGCGGGCGGACTGGCGCAGGCGGTCCACCATGGCGCCCAGGACGCTGGCCAGGCGGCCGACCTCGTCGTGGCCGCCGGCCGGAAAGCGCGCTTGCGGTCGGTCCAGGTCGATGCTCGCGGCACGGTCGGCCAGCTCGGCCAGCGGCCGCGCCAGGCGTCCGGCGAGCCAGGCGGCGAGGGCCACGGCGCCGGCGAGGGCGGCGGCCACGATCACCAGCCAGGTCTGGTCCAGGCGCGCGCGCTGGGCCTGCAGGGGCTGGCGGTCCACCGCCGCCACCAGCAGGCCGGCCAGCTTGCCCCGCGGACCGGCCACCGGCACGGCGCGGGCCTGCCAGACCAGGTCGTGGCGTGCGCCCCAGTCCTGCCAGGCGCGGGGGCGGTCCCGGTCGGCCACGTCCAGCGGTAGCGAGGCGGCCAGGGTGGTGTCGGCGGTGACCACGGCGCCGCGAGCGGCGCCCGTCCCCACGGCCGCGGTGCGCCGGCCGCCCAGCCAGTGGAAGGTGCGGCCGCCCAGGGTGAGGTCCTGCCTCACCATCAGCACCAGCAGGGGGCCGGCGGGGTCGCGGTCCACCAGGTAGGCGGCGGCCGGGTCGGTGAAGCGGCGGGGCCGGGCCGGCCACGGCCGCTGCAGGTCGGTGGACTCGAGGGCGCGGCCGAGGTCCACGTCCGGATCGCCCACCGCGGCCAGCAGCTCCAGCTCGCGGCGACCGAACTCGTTGCGGAAGTGGGCGGAGCTGAGGATGCGTCCCTCGGCGTCCATGAGCTGCAGGACGTCCAGGCCCATGAGGCCCGCCACGCGGCCGGCGTAGTCGCGCAGGTAGGTGCGCTCCTCCTCGCGGCCATCCACCAGGGCCCAGCGCAGGCGGTTGTCGTCGCGGGCGGCGGCGGCGAGGCCGGCCAGCCGGGCGCGCACGTCGGCCGCCTGCCGCACCGGCGCCTCCAGCGCGACCAGGATGTCGGCCTGGGCGCGGCGCAGGAACTCCGCCTCCGCGGCATCCCGCAGGCGGGCGCGGGACCAGACCGCCAGCACGGTCACCGGCAGGACCACCAGCACCACGGCGGCCAGGAAGATGCGCGCCCGCTGGTTCACGGCAGCTCCGGCGCGGCCGCCGGTCCCAGCCCGGCCACCAGGGGGACGCCGTCGTGGGTGAGGGTCAGGCCCGCCAGCGGCCCGGTCCAGACCAGCCGGGCGCGGCTGCGCGTCAGCGGCACCGCCCAGCCGTCGATGCGCAGGCTGGCGGCCACGGCGCAGGGGTCGTCCAGACCATCGGCGCCGGCCTGCAGCCAGTCGGCCCGGGCCAGCAGCGCGGCCACCGTCAGGCAGGCGTCGGGATAGCAGGCGTCCACGGCCACCACGTAGGCGCCGGCATGCCCGGCCTGCACGGCGCGGGCCAGGCCCAGCCCGTGCGCGCCGGCCACCCGCAGCGGCGGCGCCAGGAAGGCGGCGGCCCGCTCGGCCAGGGCGCGCGCGTCGGGGTCGTCCGCGTCGTGGACCAGCTGCCCGGCGGCGATGGCCTGCCGCGCCGGGTCGGGATCCAGGGGCGGACCCGCCAGTCCCATGGTGGGCCCGGCCAGCTGGGGGCAGGACCCCGGCTGGCAGCCGTGGAAGACCAGCTGGTCCCACGGCGCGTGCTCCGCGACGCCGGCCCCGGCCACGGTGGGGTCGGCCGCCAGCGCGGCCGCCGCCGTGGGCGCCACCGGGCTCTCCGGTGGCAGGAGCAGCACGTACAGCCGGTCCCAGGGCAACGGGGCGCTCTGGACCCCGGGTCGTTCGGCGTGGAACGCCGCCGCGCGCCGGTCGCGGATCACCGCCAGGTCCACGTCGGCGGCGAGCAGGTCGCGGGCATCGGCGCCGGGCAGGATGCGGAACCGGAAGCTCCGCCATGCCGGCGCGTCGGGATGGTGGAGATTGGGACGACACCACAGGTCCGGCAGCGGCGGCTCCGTGTCCGCCGCCAGGCGGCAGGGCCCGCTGCCCACCGGCCAGGTCCAGCCGTCGCGCTCGGTGGCCACGGCCAGGGCGGGGTGGGCCAGCAGCCGGGGCAGCCGATCCTGCGCCTCGGCCAGCGTCACCTCGAGCACGGTCGCCGACCGCGCCCGCAATCCGCCCCGCGTGGCCAGCCAGAGGCCAGGGCAGGGGCGGCCGGTGTCGTCCGCGAGCCCGCTGTTGCGCTGCCAGGCGGCGATGACCGCGGTCGCGGTCACCGGCGTGCCGTCCCAGAACACCGCGCCCGGCCGCAGGTGCAGCAGCCAGCGGCGGCCCGCGTCCTGGCGCTCCCAGCGGCGCGCGAGGCCGGCCACGGTCTCGCCGGTGCAGGTGACCCGGGTGAGGGTCTCGTAGAGGTTGGCGAAGACCACGCGCTCGGCGTCGCCGCGGGGCACCGGCGCGTGGGCGGGGATCACCGCGCCGGCGACGGCCAGGACCAGGTCGCCGCCGCGGCGGACCGCGCCCGGCATGGGGGCGCAGGATTCCGCGGACCAGCGGCCGCCGCCGCCACGCCGGTCGCCGGCCACGGGGTCGGTCCCGGGCGCCGGCGGGCCGTCGCACGCGGCCACCGCGAGCAGCGCGGCGGCCACCGCCATCAGCCGGGCGGGGCGCGCCATGCCGCGCGGCCGCGGGGCGGGCCGGCGCAGAGGATGCTGGGTCATGCCGTCTCCTTCGGGTCGTGGCCGAGGCTACCGCCGCCGCCCGGTGGCGTCAAAGCGCAAGGCGTGCGACCATGCGCAGGCAACCCCCGTGCCCGCCGGCCGGTTCCTGCCCCGGAGGTCCGCCATGCCGCGTCTGCCCGAGCGCATCGTCTGCCTCAGCGAGGAGTACACCGAGATCCTCTACCACCTCGGCGAGGAGGAGCGGATCGTCGGCATCACCGAGTATACCTGCCGGCCGCCGCGCGCGCGCCAGGAGAAGGAGGCGGTCTCCCAGTTCCTGCGGGCCGACCTCGACCGGATCGCGGCCCTGGCGCCGGATCTGGTCCTGGGCTTCAGCGATCTGCAGGCCGACCTCGCCGCCGACCTCGTCCGGCGCGGGCTGAACGTGGCCATCTTCAACCAGCGCACCGTGGCGGACATCCTGGCGGTGGTCGAGACCACCGCCAGGATGGTGGGCCGCGACGCCGACGGCCGCGCCTACGCCGACCAGCTCCGCGCGCACCTCGACCAGGTGGCAGCCGCCGGCGCCCGGCTGCCGCGCCGGCCCCGGGTCTACTTCGAGGAATGGCCGCGCCCCTGCATCACGGCCATCGGCTGGGTGGCCGAGCTGGTGGAGCTGGCCGGTGGCCAGGAGCTGTTCCCCGAGCACCGCGCTGGCGTCCACGGGGCCGACCGCACCACCGACTGGGCGACGGTGGCCGCCCGCGAGCCGGAACTCATGCTCGCCTCCTGGTGCGGCGCCCGCTTCAACCCCCGGAAGGTCCGCGAGCGGCCCGGCTGGGACCGGCTGGAGATGGTGCGGCGCGACCGCCTGGTGGAGATCCCCTCGGAGATCATCCTGCAGCCGGGACCCGCCGCGCTCACCGACGGGGTCGAGGCCATGGCCGCGGCCATCGCCGCGGTGGCTCGCGATTGACCGCGGCTTGCCGCCGGCGGGGGGCACGGCCTACCATGGCCCCTGTTCCGCCCGCCCCGCGCGGACCCTGCCACGCCCGTCCCGGAGGATCCCGGACCATGCGCGCGCCTGCCCGCCGCCTCCCCCCGCCCTGCCTGCCCCTGGGACTGGTCGTCCTGCTGGTCGCCGTGCCGGCCGCCCGCGCCATGGTCCCGGCCGACCTCTTCGAGCTGCGCACCTGCGGCATCGGCGACCTCTCCGGTGACGGCCGCCTGCTGGTCTACACCGTGGGCGAGTACGATCGGGAGCGCGACCAGGTCCGCACCACCGTCCACCTGCGCGACCTCGAGACCGACGCCCACCAGATCCTCTTCACCCCGGACGACCGCGCCGACGGCTTCGCCTTCGCGCCCGACGGCCAGACCCTGGCGTTCATCCGCGGCACCGACGGCGGCGAGGAGCTCTGGCTGATGGACGCCGACGGCACCGATCGCCGCCGGGTGGCCGGCCCGGGGTCGTTCGGCGAGCTGGTCTGGTCTCCCGACGGGACGGCCCTCGCTCACGTCACCGACCATCGCGACCCCGGTTACGAGGGCGTGCCCGGCCGGGTGACCGTGGCCGACCACCTCGGCTGGCGCCACCTCGCCCTCGGCGAGCGGGAGGGGACGCTGCGCCAGGTGCACGTGGTGGACCTCGCCACCGGCGAGAACGAGGTGCTCCCCACCCGGCATCTGGACGTGCGGGAGGTGGCCTGGTCGCCGGACGGCGCACGGCTGGTCCTGTCGGCCAAGCATCGCCGCCACCTCGGTCGTACGCTGACCACCGAGCTGTGGCTCCTGGGCCGCGACGGCCGCGGGCTGCGTCGCCTGACCCGCAACCCCGGCCCCGACATCCATCCCATCTGGTTCGCCGCCGACGCCATCGCCTGCCAGAGCCATCCCGACAGCCTGCACGAGAGCCGGCCGGCCACGGTGGTGGTCCGCGACGCCGACACCGGCGCGCGCCGGGCCGAGCTGGGCGCCGGGTTCGGCGACGTGGTCTGGGGCGTCTGGCATCATGACGACATCTTCTATCTGCGCGGCGCGCGCCGCGGCAGCGCGGGCCTCTTCCGCCTGGGTAACGGCGAGCCGGTGCGCCTGGGCGAGCCGGGCTGGAACCTCTGGGACGTGCGCTTCGGGGGCGGCCGGTCCGTGGTCTGGGGCACCACGCTCACCAGCCCGGGCCGCCTGGCGGTGATCGACCTGGAGACCGGCCGCCAGGAGGTGCTACTGGATCCCAACGCGCGCTGGCGCGATCGCACCGAGCCGGTGGAGCCCCGCCGCTTCGCCGTGGAGGTGGCCGGCCGCGCCATCGACGCCTGGGTCTTCCTGCCCGAGGGCCGCGCACCGGACCACCCGCTGCCCACGGTGCTCTGGATCCACGGCGGTCCGGAGTGGATGCATGGCGGCGCCTTCCTGCCGGAGCTGCACGTCCTGCCCAGCTTCGGCTGGGCGGTGGTGGCGGCCAATCCCACCGGGTCGTCGGGCTACGGCCGCGCCTTCCTCCAGGACATCCAGGGCGACTGGGTGGGGCGGCCCGCGGCCGAGCTGCTGGCCGTGGTGGACCACGCCGTGGCCAGGGGCTGGAGCGACCCGGGCCTGCTGGCGGTCATGGGAGGCAGCTATGGCGGCCACCTCGGCGCCGCGCTCACCACGCAGACCGACCGCTTCGCGGCCGCGGCGCTGGACCGGATGTACCCCCAGACGGAGGCCTTCTGGGGTGCCACGGACGAGAAGTGGTTCCCGGAGTGGGAGTTCGGCGGCCGGCCCTTCGATCCCGACGCCCGGGAGATCTACGCGCGGAACGACCCCTTCCGCCGGGTCGACCGCGTGACCACGCCCACGCTGGTCAGCCAGGGACTGCGCGACCACCGCTGCCCGCCGGATGGCGGCATCGCCTGGTTCTCGGCGCTGCAGTCCCAAGGCGTGCCCGCGCGGCTGCTGCGCTTCCACGACGAGGGCCATGGCATCCGCGGCCGGGCCAACCAGGTCTTCTACCTCGAGCAGCTGCTCGCCTGGTTCGAGCGCTGGGTGCTGGAGGCGGCGGTCCATGAGTGAGTCGGCGACCAGGCTCCAGCCCGGGGCCGTCTGGCGCTCGCCGCGGCATCCCCGGGCGCCGGTCCCGGCGTCCCGGCACTGGTCGCTCTGGCTCATCGCCGCCAGCATGGTCCTGGCCATCGGCCTGAAGTCCCATCCGCCCTACCTGGGCGTGCCCTGGTGGCTCCTGGCCCTGGGCTGCCTGCTGCCGGGCCTGGTGCTCGCCCACCGCGATCCGGATCGCCGCTGGTGGCAGACCGCGGTGCTGCTGGCCTACCTGATCATCCTGCTGTTCTTCACCCGGATCGATGGCGACACCGGCGACGCGCACGTCATCGAGCTGGCGGTCAAGCTGGGACTGGGCGCCCTGCTGGTCCCCGCGCTGGCCGCCTCGCGCTGGATGGGCGAGCCGCTGGACTACCAGTGGTTCAATGGCCGCTGGTCGCTGAAGATGTGGCTCTGGCTGGTGGTGGGGTTCGGGCTGGCCTACGTGATCATGGGCCTGTACTTCACCTGGTGGACGCCCGACCTGCACCTGTCCTGGCCCTTGCCGCCCTGGGAGCATCCGTCGCGGACCGAGGAGATGTGGCGCCTGTTCTGGGGCTGCAACCTGGTGGGCATCTGGGATGAGCTCTGCTTCGTGAACTTCGTGTTCGTCCTGCTCGCCCGTCGGGTCGGCTTCCGCGAGGCGCTGTTCGGCCAGGCGGTCTTCTTCACCAGCTTCCTGCACGAGATGGCCTTCGTGGGCTGGGGGCCGGTGGTGATCTTCGGCTTCGCCATGATCCAGGGCTACACCTACCACCGCACGCGGTCGCTGGCCTACGTGATCGTGCTGCACCTGCTGGTCGATTCGATCCTCTTCTACTGGATCGCGAACCGCTGGTATCCGGGGACGGGGTGGCATCCCGTCTGACGGGGGCGGAGGCGCGCGCACCCTCTCTCCGGCGATGTCCTCGGCCCTGCGGGCCTGCGGAGTTCGCCGGAGAGAGGGTGAGCGCGCCTCCGCGCCGTGCAGGGGGAGCGGCACGCGTCCCCGGGGGGAGTGGGGGGGTGCTCG
>CAZWYF010000033.1:22828-36475 GCA_964637835.1 uncultured Fibrobacteraceae bacterium | reverse complement strand
CGCTGCCGTCCAGCACTTCCCGGGCCAGCCCCACCGCCTCGCGGTCGAGCAGGGCGGCGCCGATGATCGCGCGCTCGGCGTCCAGGTTGCACGGGGGGCGGCGGCCGCCGGGGAACGGCTGGGGCTGCAGGCTGGCTTCCAAGGCTGGGCATCCTCCCGGACGGAGAGCTCGCGACAGGGCCGGACGACGGGGCCGGGACGACAGGGCCGGGACGACAGGGCCGGGGCGACGGGGCCGGACGACAGGGCCGGACGACAGGGCCGGGACGACCTGGCGGGTCAGCGAAGATACCATGACCACCGTCGCCGCGCAGGGACGGATCGCCCCCCCGGTGTCATTTCCGGGGGACAGCCCGGGGATGACCCCGGGGACAACCCGGTGGATAACCCGACGCGACGGTGGAAAACCCGGCCACCCCGTCCCATCATGAGGGAGTGATCGCCAGTGGCTGCGCGCCCGTGGCGCCCGCGCGATCCCGGGACGCCCGGGGATAACCGCCCCGGCCGTCGCGTCGCGCTCGCCCCGGCCGTCGCGTCACGCTCGCCCCGGCTGTCGCGTCGCCATCACCCCCAGCGGAAGCCGCCATCATGTCCGAGTACCCACCGCAGCCAGGCTCCGATCCCACGGCCGGAACCTCCGGCCCGGCAGACAGCGCCTCCCCGGAGCCGCCCGCCAGCCAGCCGCCCGCCAGCGAGCCACCCGCCAGCGAGCCACCCGCCAGCCAGCCGCCCGCCAGCGAGCCGCCCGCCCTGCCCGGCGCCTGGGCGCAGGCCCTCGCCCGCCTGGCCGCCCGCCCGCGGCCGCCGCGCCCCTGGCGGGATGGTCGTCAGATCCCCTGGAACGACCCCGCCTTCAGCCGCCGCATCCTGCCCGTGCACCTGGACCCGGCCACCCACATGGCCAGCCGCGCGCCCGACGTAGTGGGCGAGCACGTGGCCTGGCTGCTGGAGTTGCTGAGCGCCGAGCCCGCGCCGGCGGACCGCCCCCTGCACGTCCTGGACCTGGGCTGCGGCCCCGGTCTGTACGCCGTGCCCCTGGCCCGCGCCGGCCTGCGCGTCACCGGCCTGGACTTCTCCCCCGCCGCGGTGGCCCACGCCCGCGAGCTGGCCGCCGCCACCGGCACCGCCGATCGCCTGGAGTTCTTCGAGGCCGACCTCGCCGACCTCGCCGACCTCGCCGCCACCCCGCTCGACCGGCCCGACCCGCTCGACCGGCTCGCGCCCGTGGACGCGGTGACGTTCTGGTTCGGCGAGTTCGCCAGCTTCCCGCCCGCCGAGGCCGCCGCCATGCTCCGCACCCTGGCCCCGCTGGTGGAGCCCGACGGCCTGCTGGTCCTGGAGTACCAGCCCTGGGACCTCTTCCCCCGCGAGGACGGCAGCAGCTGGGAGGTGTGCGACCAGAGCGTCTTCCGCGACCAGCCCCACCTCTGGCTCCAGGAATGGGCCTGGGACCAGGACGCCCGCGCCGAGATCACCGTCCACTGGATCCTCGACCCCGCCACCGGCGAGCTCGAACGCCACGCCCAGTGCCACCAGGCCTACACCGACGACGACCTCGCCCAGCTCCTCGCCGACGCCGGCTTCGACCGCGCCAGGTTCTTCCCCCCCATCACCGGCGTGGACGACCGCTTCGAGTTCCCCGTCGTGGTGGCCCGGCGCACGTCGGCCTCGCGAGCGGGCGAGCGCCCCGGCTAGGCGGACGGCGCCGCGATCAGGCGGATGAGCCCACCGTGCGAGCGGACGATACCACCGGCGAAATTTGATGATCTGACAGAAATCTGCGTAGGCCTACGCAGTTTTCTCATGAAATCGTAAACGCGGGCGTTGCGTCGCGGGGTGTCCGTGTTGCGTCGCGGGGTATCCGTGCGGTGGCGCGATGGGGCACGATCCGTCAGATCCCCTGGCAAGACGGAGGTTGGCCACCGACGAGAAGCAGGGCCCGGACCGGAGTCCGGGCCCCAGGGGGGCGATGACGCTGCCGAGATGATTTTTGAAATAGGCGACGGATTCCAGTTCGAATATGGCAGCAGCGCCATCGATTCCCTTGTATCAAGCGTCGTGCCGGAATTTCGCCGCGCCTATTTTCCCCGTAACTTCCATCCATACAGTGTTTTACCAACACAGGCCCGACCCCGGCATGGCGCCCGTTCGTCACACGACCATGTCAGCGAATCACGACCTCTCGCGCAAACCCTTGCCAGCAAAGGCGATGGCCTCGTCACGAAAACGTGACGATCACGCCGGGGTCGTCACGGGGATCTGCCGGTGGCGTCTCGGGGCGAGCCGATGAACGTCACGATCCGGATCGGTGGGCGTCACGCGGATGGGCCGAGGGCGTCGTGGAGGGCGCGCAGCTTGCGGACGTCCTCCCAGGTGAGGCGCTTGTTCTCGGGGTTCCGGAGCAGCGCGGCGGGGTGGTAGGTGGAGACCACGGGGATGCCGGCGTAGAGGCGCGCCTCCTCGCGCAGGCGGCTGAGGGGCTCGCCGGTCCGCAGGAGCGTCTGCGCCGCGATGCGGCCGACGCAGAGGATCACCCGCGGCCGGATGATCTGCAGCTGCCGCTGCAGGTACCCCTGACAGGCGAGCACCTCGTCGGCCCGGGGGTCGCGGTTGGCCGGCGGCCGGCACTTCAGGATGTTGCAGATGAAGACGTCATCGCGGGCGAACCCGATGGCCCCGAGGATCTTCTCGAGCAGCGCCCCGCTGCGACCCACGAAGGGCAGTCCCTGACGATCCTCCTCCGCCCCGGGCGCCTCCCCGATCACCACCACGCTCGCGGCCGGATGGCCAGCGCCGGGCACGGCGAGGTTGCGGCCCTTGTGCAGGGCGCAGCGCGTGCAGGTGCGGACGGTGGCGGCCAGCTCCTCGAGGGCGGCGCCGCGGTCGGCCGGAGCCTGCGGGGAGACCGGCCGCGTGGTGCGCGGAGCGGCGGCCTGCCGCGCGGCCGCGAGCCTGGCGCGGGCATCGCGGACGAAGCGGGCGCACTCCGCGGCGAAGGGGTCGTCGGCCTCCGGGATCACGCCCGCGGGAGCCGGCGGCGGGGCGACGGGCTCGGCCGCGGTCGGCTCGACGGCAGCGGACTCGGCGGCGGCGGGCTCGGCGGCGGCGGGCTCAGGCGCAGCAGGCCTGGTCGCAGCAGGACCGACGGCAGCGGGCTCGGCAGCGGCGGGCTCGGCGGCCGCGGACTCAGGCGCAGCAGGCTGGGTCGCAGCAGGCTCGGCGGCGGCGGACTCGGCGGCGGCAGGCTCGGTCGCGGCAGGCTCGGTCGCGGCAGGCACGATCGCGGCAGGCTCGGTCGCGGCAGGCACGATCGAGGCAGGATAGGCAGCAGCAGGCCCGGCCGCAGCACGCCCGGCCCCAGCAGGCTCGGCCGCAGCAGACCCGGCAACATCGGGCCCGGCCGCAGCACGCCCGGCCCCAGCAGGATCGACCGTATCAGCCTCGGCGCCAGCAGCCCCGGCCAGTTCGCCCGTCTCCAGGAAGTACACCTCGCCGCGCTGCCGCTGCTGATCCAGGTAGCGGGCCAGGTCGGCGAGGATGGTGTTCAGGTCACTGCTCATCGCGCGGCCTCCACCACCAGCCGCGCGAGCAGTTCGGCCGCCAGGGCGTCCTTGCTCGCCGGCTCCGTGTTGCGCCAGACCTCCCCGGAGGGGCCGAGCAGGACCACGGAGTGGGGCGCGTCGCCGAAGGCGCCGCCGGTGGCGGTGGGGTCGTTGGCCACGATCCAGTCCAGGCCCTTGGCCTGCCGCTTGGCGGCGGCGCGGTCCAGCAGGTCCTCGGTCTCCAGGGCGAAGCCCACCACGCGGCACGACCCCCGCGCGGGGGCCACCACGTCGCGCAGGATGTCCGGCGTGCGCACCAGTTCCAGCGACCACCGGTCGCCCTGCTGCTCCTTCTTGAGCTTGCCCGACACCGGCTCGCGCGGCGTGTAATCCGCCACGGCGGCGGCCATGAAGAGCCAGTCGCAGCCGGCGGCCAGGCCGGCGGCCACGGCGTCGGCCATCTCGCCAGCGCTGGTGACGGGCAGGACCCGCGCCACGCCGGGCGGCGCGGGCGCCGCGCCGGGCCCCTGCACCAGGGTCACCCGCGCCCCCAGGGCGGCCAGGCGACCGGCCAGCGCCGCCCCCATGGCGCCGGTGGAGCGGTTGCTCAGGTAGCGGATGGCATCCACGGCCTCGCGCGTGGGCCCGGCGGTGACCAGGACCCGCCGGCCCTGCCAGAAGTCGGCCTCGGCCGCGGTGATGCCCGGCCCCGCCGCGGGAACAGCGCCGGCAGCCGGAGTGCCCCCCGGGGGGCCCTCCCCACCAGCCGCGCCCGCAACGGAAGAACCGCCATCAGCCAGGGTGCCCCCCGGGGGGCCCTCCCCGCCAGCCACGCCCCCACCCGCGCCCGCCCCACCCGCGGCCGCCTCGCGCCCCGCCTCCCCGCCGGTCGCCGGCAGCCCCAGCAGCACCTGCTCCACCCGCTGGGCGATGACCTCGGGGTCCGCCAGGCGGCCCTTGCTCTCCACGCCGCAGGCCAGGAAGCCCTCGCCGGGCTCGATGAGGTGGACGCCGCGCTCGCGCAGGGTGGCCAGGTTGGCCTGGGTGGCGGGGTGGGCCCACATGTTGTCGTTCATGGCGGGGGCGGCGATCACCGGGCCGGGGTGGGCGAGGAGCAGGGTGGAGACGATGTCGTCCCCGAGGCCGTGGGTGAGCTTGGCCAGGATGTTGGCGGTGGCCGGGGCGATGACCGCCACGTCGGCCCAGCGGGCGTACTCGATGTGGTCGAGGGCGTGGCTCTGGCCCTCGCCCCAGAGGTCGGTGGCCACGGGGTTCTCGCTGAGGACCTGGAAGGTCATGGGGGTGACGAAGTGCTGCGCCGCGTCGGTCATGGCCACCTTGACGGCAAGACCCGCCTGCCGGAGCAGGCGGGTCAGGTAGCAGGCCTTGTAGGCGGCGATGCCACCGGAGACCAGCAGCAGGACGTGACCCCGGGCCACGGGCTACTCCTCCGCGGCTTCTTCGGCCGCCTCCCGCTTCATCTCGAGCTCCCGCTCTCGGCGGTCGTACCAGCTGACCTTGCCCTCGAGCAGGCGGCTGATGGCCAGGCTGGTGATCTTGCCGGGCAGGCTGACGTCGAGGGTGCGGGCGCGGGCGTTCAGGCGACGGGCCTCCAGGGCCGCCACCTTGATGGCCTCGAACTTGTTGGGAATCAGATCGGTGACCTTGTGACGCGGGATATAGGTCATCTTGGTGGTACCTCTTCCGGACTCCAGACAGGACGACACGACGGCCGGGGCCACCACGCGCAGCCCCGGCTCGGCCGGGCAACCGATGAATGATAGCGTGTTCTGGCGTTTTTTCAAGCCCCGAACCCGATCCGGCGGGACGACCTCGCCGCCCGCGAGTCCGCCCGCCGCCCGCGAGTCCGCCCGGCCCGCGGGCCGGACCGTCCCCTACCGCAACGGCAACTCCCCCAGCCGCCGCGCCCGGCAGGCCTCGGCCGCCAGGATGGCCTGCAGGCGGCCGGCGGCGGCGTCCACGTCGTCGTTGACCACCCAGTAGGTGTAGCGGTGGGCGAAGTCCACCTCCCAGCGGGCGTTGCGCAGGCGGGTGGCGATCACCGCCTCGGCGTCGGTGCCGCGGCCGCGCAGGCGCTGCTCCAGCGCCTCCCACGACGGCGGCAGGAGGAACACCGAGACCACCTGCTCGCCGAGGCGGTCGAGCACCTGGACGCCGCCCTGCACGTCGATGTCCAGCAGCGGGATCCGGCCCGCGCGCTCCATGGCCAGGATGTCGGCGCGCCGGGTGCCGTAGCGGCGGTCGTGGACGTGGGCCCACTCCAGGAAGGCGTCCTCGGCCACCAGGCGGTCGAAGGTGTCGTCATCCACGAAGTGGTAGTCCACCCCGTCGGTCTCCCCCGCGCGCGGCGGCCGCGTGGTGGTCGACACCGAGAACTCGAGCCGCGGCTCGCGCCGCAGCAGCTCCTGGTAGACCGTGCTCTTGCCCGCGCCCGAGGGCCCGGAGATCAGCAGGATCATGACGACCGACTCCTGGTTCCGGCTACTCCAGGTTCTGGACCTGCTCGCGCAGCGATTCCACCTGGTCCTTCATGCCGATCACCAGCTGGGTGATGGCCATGAGGTTGGTCTTCGAGCCCATGGTGTTGACCTCGCGGTGCATCTCCTGCAGCAGGAAGTTCAGCCGCTTGGCCACCTGGCCGCCGCCCGCCAGCGCCTCGCGCGTGTGGTGCAGGTGGATGCTCAGGCGCTCGCACTCCTCGTTGATGCTGGCCTTGTCCGCGAGGTAGGCCACCTCCTGCGCCAGGCGCTGGGGATCCAGCTCGCCCTCGAGCAGCTCGGCCAGCCGCTCGCTCAGCTTGCGGTGCGCCTCGGTGGCCGCCTGCGGGGCCAGCGTCTCCACCTCGGCCAGGCCGGCGGCGATGGCGTCCAGGCGCTCCTGCATCTCGGCCACCAGCCTGGCGCCCTCCTGCTGCTTCATCTGCTGCAGGCCGGCCAGGGCGTCGTCCAGCGCGCCGAAGAACGCGGCGGCGAGGTCGTCCCGGGAGAGCTCGGCGGAGGCGGGCTGGAAGAGGTCGGGCACGCGCAGCAGGTGCTCGAGGCGCAGCTCCTGGGACGTGCCGGTGATGTTCTCGAGCCGGTCGGCCGCCTGCCGGAGCAGGGCGAGCGCCGCGTCCAGCCGTGCCGGTTCGAGGCTCGGGGCCGCGGCCGCGGGGTCCAGCGCGACGGTGGCCGCGCAGGTGACCCGGCCGCGGGCCACGCCATCCTTCAGGCGCTGCCGCAGGTCGATCTCCAGGAACTGCAGGGCCGACGGGAGCTTGAGCGAGACGTCCAGGAACCGGTGGTTCACCGCCCGCAGCTCCACCGACACCGTCACCGGTCCGGAGGCGGCCTCGCCGGCGCCGAACCCGGTCATGCTCAGCATGGTGGGGATCCTTTCCCCGGCGCCGCGCGGGACGCCCCGTGCGTCGTGTCCGCGGTGCCGGCAGCGCTACGGTAGGCCAGCGGTGGGGCGGCGGCAAGCGCCGGTTGCGCGCGCCCGCGCGGCCACCGTCGCGAAACCAGGAAACCCGGTTGCCCCCCGCGGCGTTTGCTTGCACAATGACCCGCGCCGCGCACCCACCGTCCCCCGAGGAGGTCCCATGACCCCGGCCCGCTGCATCCTCGCCGCCACCCTGGCGCTGCTCCTGCTCGCCGCCCCCACCCTCGCCGACGACCTCGCCTTCGGCCCCCGCGCAGGCTGGACCCACGACGGCTCGCTCGACCAGTTCCACCTCGGCGGCCACCTCCAGCTCCGCCACCTGACCAGCAACATCCACGGCCTGCTCTCCGCCGAGGTGGGCACCGGCGACGGCACCCTCTGGGCGGCCAACGCCGACCTCGTCTACGAGGCCACCGAGCTGGCCACCGGCCCCTGGGGCTTCTACGGCGGCGGCGGCCTGACCCTCACCCACTTCACCCGCGACGGGTCCGACAGCACCGACTTCGCGCCCTCGCTGGTGGCCGGCGCCACCTACCACCTGGCCCCGTCGCGCGCCCTGCTCGGCGAGCTGCGTCTGGGCCTGGAGGACGCCCCGGACGTGAAGCTCACCCTCGGCCTGACGTTCTTCTAGCCATGCCCGCCCCCTGGCGCGACCGCGACCGCCTGCCCTCCTTGCTGGCGGCCTGGCGCGGCCGCGCCGCCGGGCGCGCCCTCTTCCGCCTGGACACCGGCCCGGGCTGGGTGAGCCTGCACCTGGAGGGCGAGGATCGCCCGGCGCTCTTCCTGGGCGCCCTGCCCGGCGCGGTGCTCGTCTTCCCCCATGCCGGCCCCCTGCCCCGCCCCCTGCGCGACGCCCTGCAGCCCGTGCGCCGCGACCCCCTGCACCACCTGCTGCGCGACGCCCGCCTCACCGGCGCCGACCTCCTGCGGGACGACCTCGTCGTGGTCCTCGACCTCGCCACCGCGGCCGGCGCGCGCGAGCTGCGCCTGCAGCTCTTCGGCAGCCGCGGCGGCTGCGTCCTGCTCGATCCCGCGGCCGGCCGCATGCTCTGGACCGCGCACGCCGGCCCCCATCCCTGCCTGGTGGCGCCGGCGCCGGCGCGGGCCGCCGACGCCCCGCCCGCCCCGCTCGACGCGGTGGACGCCTGGGCCGCCGCCGGCCTCGACCACCTCGCCCGCCAGCAGCTCGCCGCCCTGGCCGACCACCTCGAACGCGGCCTGCAGCGGCGCCTGGACGCCGCGGCGCGCCTGGTGGAGAACCTCGCCCGCGACCTCGACCGCGCCGACGGCGGCGAGGCCCGCCGCCGCGAGGCGGAGACCCTGGCCGCCGGCCTGCATGTCGTCTCCCGCGGCCAGGCCGAGGTCACCCTGCCCGACCCCCGCGATGGCACGCCGCACACCCTGCAGCTGGACCCGGCGCTGCCGCCCCACGCCAACCTCGATCGCCTCTTCCATCAGGCCCGCAAGGCCGAGCGCGGGCGCGAGGTGGTGGCCATGCGCCTGGCCGACGCCCGCGCGCAGCTCGCCGCCCGGCAGGAGGCCCGGGCCACGCTCCGGGCCCTGCTCGCCGCCGACGGGCCCGCGGACGACCCGGCGCCCCTGCTCCGCCTCGCGTCCCTGCAGGCCTTCGCCGCCGCACACGCCCACCTGCTCGCCGAGCGCCCCGGCGACGCCGGCCGTGACGCCGGCCGGGCTGCTGGCCGCGCCCCCGATCAGCCCGCGCGCTCGTTCCGCCGCTACCGCATCGACGGCCGCTGGGAGGTGTGGATCGGCCGCAGCAGCGAGGAGAACGACCTGCTCACCCATCGCGCCAGCCACCCTCGCGACCTCTGGCTGCACGCCCAGGCCGTGGCCGGCAGCCACGTGATCCTGCGCACCGGCGGCCGTCCGGACACCGTGCCGCGCGGGGTGCTGGAGAAGGCCGCCGCCCTGGCCGCCCAGCACAGCAAGGCCCGCCACAGCGCCCTGGTCCCGGTGATCTGGACCGAGCGCCGCTACGTGCGGCGGCCGCGCAAGGCGCCGCCGGGCACGGCGGTGTGCCTGCAGGAGCAGAACCTCTTCGTGGAGCCGGGCGTGATGGCGGGAGTGGAGCCGGCCTAGTCCGGGAACCGCCGCCGGATGGTCTCCAGCTCGTGCGGATCCTGCAGGAAGACCTGCACCAGGTCGGGGTCGAAGTGGGTGCCCGCCAGGCCGGCCATCTGGGAGAGGGTGTCGTCCTGGGACCAGGCGTCCTTGTAGACCCGCTTGCTGGTCAGGGCGTCGTAGACGTCGGCCACCGCCACGATCCGCGCCGACAGCGGGATCTCCGCCCCCGCCAGCCCCCGCGGGTACCCGCTGCCGTCCCACCGCTCGTGATGGCCGAGGGCCACCTCCACGCCCATCTCCAGCATGGCGAAGGCGCCGTGGGTGAGCATGAGGTCGTGCAGGATGTCGGCGCCCAGCTGGGCGTGGGTCTTCATGGTGGCGTACTCGTCCTCGTCCAGCGCGCCGGGCTTCAGCAGGATGCGGTCGGGGATGCCCACCTTGCCGATGTCGTGCAGGGCGCTGGCGCGGCCCAGGGTGGCCACCCACTCGTCGGTGATCACGCCCAGGTAGCCGGGACGACCGTGCAGCCGCTGGGCCAGCAGCTGGCTGAAGGCGCAGATGCGGTCGAGGTGGCCGCCGATGTCGCCGCCGCGGGACTCGGCCAGCCGGGCCATGCCGTGGATCACCGCGTCGCGGCTGCTGGAGAGCTGGCGCACCAGGCGGTAGTTCTCCAGCTGGTAGGCCATCTGGTCGACCAGCATGCCGGCGAGGTCGATCTCCTCGGGGGAGAAGCCGCCCGGCTCGCGCCGTGCGAACTCGAAGGCGCCCACCGGCCCCGCGCGGCCGATGATGGGCAGGGCGAGCAGGCTGCGGTGGTCCGGGACCAGCGGCCGGATCCCGTGCAGCTCCGCGGTGTCCGGCACGTGGACCAGGTACTCCTCGCCGAACGCCTGGACCGCGGGCCGCCAGTCCTCGGCCAGGCTCACGCGCCGCTCCTCGGGCATGGCCTCCAGGCCGCTGGCGCCCTCGAGCACCAGGTGGTCGCCGTGGCGGTCGTGCAGGAAGATGGCGCAGACCGGGATGTTCAGGACGCGGCGCACGCCCTCGACCATCTCGCCGTAGACGGGCTGGTCGGCCTCCATGCAGATCAGGCGCGCGTTGAGCGAGCTGAGGGCCCGCAGCTGCTGGGAGAAGCGGGCGAGGCCCGAGGCGCCCGGCGCGCCTGGCGCGCCGCCTGGGGCCCGGCTGGCCGGCTCGGCCACCGCGGTGGCGGCCTGGCGGGCGGCCAGGATCTCCGGGAGCTGATCGGGCAGGATGACGTCCATACGGTCCCCGGGCGGCGCGAGGCCGCCACGTGCCACGAGGTGCGATCACGAGATCTGGTCCTGATTCCTGGAGAGATGATCGGCGGGCGCGACGGCGACCTGAGCGGAATCCCCCGCCGCGACCGGGCGCGGCGAAGAACACCCAGGCAAGGGAAGTGATTTTCAGGAAGCAGGTTGCACCGCTGGCGCCGTCAGCCCTTCAGCCGCGCGATCTCCTCGCGCAGGACCTGGGCGAGGTCGTCCTTGTCGATGTTGCGGTGCAGCTCGCCCTGCCGGTAGATGGCCACCTTGGTCCTGCCGGCGGCGATGCCCAGGTCGGAGCTCTTGGCCTCGCCCGGCCCGTTGACGATGCACCCCATCACCGAGATGATCTTGTCCGGCGGCAGGTCCTTCGCCAGCTCCTCCACCTCCGCGGCGAGCGCCATCACGTCCACCTCCACGCGGCCGCAGGTGGGGCAGGCCACCACCCGGGCGTAGCCCTCGCGCAGGCCCAGGGACTGCAGCATGTGGAAGGCGGCCTGGACCTCGTGGACGGGGTCGGCGGCCAGAGAGATGCGCACGGTGTCGCCGATGCCCTCGGCCAGCAGCACGCCCAGGGTGGCGGTGCTGCGGGCGGTGCCGGCGTGCAGGGTGCCGGCCTCGGTGACGCCCAGGTGCAGCGGCACCTCGCTCACCTCGCTGAAGCGGCGGTTGGCCTCGATCACCTCGTGGGGCTCGCTGCTCTTGAGGCTGACCACCACGTCCTCGAAGCCCACGCCGGCGAGGACCTCCAGCTCGTCCAGGGCGCTCTGCACCAGGGCGCCGGCGGAGTCGATCATGCGCAGGTCGCGATAGCGCCTGTGCAGGCTGCCTCGGTTGACGCCCACGCGGATGGGCACGCCACGGTCCTTGGCCGCGAGGGCCACCTCGCGCACCTTGTCGCGGCTGCCGATGTTGCCGGGGTTGATGCGCAGCTTGGCGATGCCCGCCTCCAGGGCGGCCAGGGCCATGCGGTGATCGAAGTGGATGTCCGCCACCAGCGGCAGGTTGGCCTCGCGCACGATGCGCGGCAACGCCTCGGCGGCGGCCTGGTCGTTCACCGTCACACGCACCACGTCGGCGCCGGCGGTGGCCAGCTCGCGGATCTGCTGCAGGGTGGCCTCGGCGTCGCCGGTGCGGGTGGTGGTCATCGACTGCACGGCCACCGGGGCGCCGCCGCCGATCTGGACGCCGCCCACCTGCACGGGGCGGGTCTCGCGGCGCGGGGCGGTGATGGGCCGGCGGGTGCCGGTGTCCTTGGGGGTGAAGTCGCTCATGATGCGTCCTCGGTCTCCTCGAGGCCGGGCCCGGCCACGCGCACGTCGCCGCGGCGCCGGGTGATGCCCAGCTGGTCCAGGTGTTCGAGCATGGGGATGCCCAGCTTGCGCGTCAGGCCGCTCAGCTCGCGGAACCCGGCGAAGGTGAGCTCCCCGGCGGTGGCGAAGTGCTCCCGCACCCGCCCCAGCAGCGCGGCGCGCGCCTCGCGGTGGACAAGGTAGTCCGGGGCGACGGCCACCGCCCGGCCGTGGTCGGTGAGGTGGCGCAGGTACTCCTCCTCGCCCTGGTCCCGCGGCGGCGGGGGGGCCTGGCGCACCTTCTCGGCGAAGCCGTCCAGGCCGGGCCACTCCAGGCCCAGCTCGCGCAGCGCCGCCTCGCGGGCGGCCACGCCGGCGGCGAGGTCGTCCGGCAGGGGTGGGCCCTCGGGGGAGACGGCCAGCCGGTCGGCGGCCACCACCCAGCCGCCCATGGCGCTCATGACCTGCAGCAGCGCGGTCCACTCGGGCGTGGTGCCGGGGAACCGGCGGCGCCGGCGCACCTCCTCGCGGGGCATGCCCAGGCGCAGGGGGAAGCGCTTCGCGTAGGCGCGCACCAGGCCGCCGATGGCCTCGGCCTCGGCCTGCAGCAGGTCGCGGGCGTAGAGCTTCTTGCCCACCGCGATGGCGGCAGGATCCTCCTCCTGGCCCAGGGCCTCGGCCACGGCCAGGCCCTTCAGGCCGGCGGCGGCCAGCTCCTGGCGGAAGAGCTCGGCCGGGTCGCCCTGCTCCATCACCTCCAGCTTCTCCAGCACCTCCTCCTGGAAGCGCTTGTGGCGGCGCGGGGCGGGGTCGATCACCGTGCCGCCGGCGATGCTGGTCACCGGCGAGTAGAAGCGCAGCACCAGGCGGTCGCCGGTGCGCGGGACCAGCGGCTCCTCGAGGTGGAGCTGGCAGTAGCCGCTGCGCGGTCCGTCGCCGCCCAGGGTCTCGCTGTCCAGCAGCACGATGCGCCCGAGCACCTCGCGGCCGGCGTGGTGCACGTGCAGGCGCTGGCGATTCTTGATCTCGCCGGCGTAGTGCGGGAAGAGGTCCACCCGCAGGTCCAGCAGCCGGGTCACCGGGGCCGACCCCGGCGTGAGCACCTGCAGGCCCCGCTCCACGTCCTCCTTCTTGACCCCGTGCAGCGCCAGGGCCAGCCGCTGGCCGCTGAAGCCCTCCCGGGTCCTGCGGCCATGGGCCTGGATCTCGCGGACGCGCACCTTGAGGCCGGCCGGCTCGAGGGCGAGCTGGTCGCCCACCTCGACCTGGCCGCTCCAGCCGGTGCCGGTGACCACCACGCCGGCGCCGGGCATGGTGAAGATGCGGTCGACGGGCAGCCGGAAGGCCTCGCCCGCGCCCCGGGCGGGCAGGGCCTCGGCCTCGGCGCGCAGGGCGGCGCGCAGTTCCTCCAGGCCGCGCTGCTCGTGGGCCGACACCGGGATGACCGGCCGCCCCTCCAGGAACGTCCCGCGCACCAGGTCGCGCGCCTCCTCGGCGGCCAGCTCGACCATCTCCTCGTCCACCAGGTCGGTCTTGGCGATCACCACCACGCCCCCGCGCACGCCCAGGGTGTCGAGGATGGCCAGGTGCTCGGTGGTCTGGGGCATGACGCCCTCGTCCGCGGCCACCAGCAGGAAGGCCAGGTCCACGCCCCCGGCGCCGGCCACCATCTGCCGCACGAACCTCTCGTGCCCCGGCATGTCCACCACGCCCAGGCTGATGCCGTCGCCCAGGTCCAGCTCGGCGAAGCCCAGCTCGATGGAGATGCCCCGCTCCTGCTCCTCGCGCAGCCGGTCGGTGTGGGTGCCGGTCAGCGCGGTGATCAGCGCGGTCTTGCCGTGGTCCACGTGACCGGCGGCGCCGAGGATGTAGTGCCGGGACTGGGGCATGGACGACCTCTTCCGGGGCTGCGGGTGGCGGGGTCGTCCCGGAAGATAGTCACGGGGGCAGCAGGACATGAATCGTGTTGCGGACCTTCGGGGGAGGGTCGAGATGTTGCTG
>CAZWYF010000033.1:0-22818 GCA_964637835.1 uncultured Fibrobacteraceae bacterium | reverse complement strand
CACGGGGGCGGGCGGGTGGCCAGCGGCGGGTGGGCTGCGGCGGGAGCGGACCGCCCCGCCGGCCTCAGCCGGAATCCGGGGCGACGATGGCGAACCCGGAGATGGGCAGGCCGCGCGGACGGTCGCCCTGGGCGGCGAAGGGCTCGCAGCGGAGCTCCAGCGTCAGGCGGTCGCGTGGTTCCGGCAGCGCCAGGGGGATCACGAACCGCTCGGGCTGCCAGGGCGGCGTGTCCACGGAGACCTGGCCGACCACCTCGCCGTCCCGCCACACCGCCACCTCCTGGACCGGCTGACCGGACAACCAGGAGCTCGCCGCCAGGACCAGGACCGCGCCGGCGGGCACGTCGCGCAGCTCCACCCGCCCCCGGTCGGCGAGCAGCCAGCGCCCCCAGTGCTCCTGCGGACCGAAGCCGCTGGCGAGGCGCCAGCGGCAGCGTCCGGCCACGCGCGCCTGCGGGGCCAGCTGTGGCCAGCGGTCCGTCACGGTGGTGTCCACCGCGGCGCGGATCAGGTGCAGGTCGGCATCCAGCGCGTAGGCCACCAGGCCGGAGTCCACCAGCGCCTCGGCGAACGCCTCGCGGACCACGAACAGATCCCGCCCGGGCGGGACCAGGCGGCGCTCCTGCGGCCGCCAAAGCGGCGCGCCATCCCGCACGTAGGCGATCACGTCCGCGGGCGCCGGATGGTGAACCACGGCCACGTCCGGATGGCGCTCCGGATGGACCAGCACCTGGTACCAGAGAGCGGCCGAGTCGTCCCAGACCGGCGAGGCGATCACCCCGCCGGCGGCGAGCTCGAGGCGCCGCTCGGCGCGCGTGGCCCACGACGCATCCAGGGTACGCTGGGCGGCCAGCGCCCGCGCTTCGGGGATCCGGAGCCACTGCTGGACGCCCAGCGTCAGGCCCAGACCCGCCACGGCGACCGCGGCGCCGAGGCGGACACCGCCCCGCGGCAGCACCGCGCCGCCCGGCCAGAGCGTCGCCAGCCCCATGGCGGCGAGCATGGCCACCGCCAGCTGCCCCGGCAGGACGAAATCCTCGGCGTCCCAGACGGGGTAGACGACGACGTACGCCACGTTGACGAGGAGCAGCCAGCCCACTGCCCAGACCTCCGGTCGACGCCATCGCGCCGCCATCGCGACCGTGGCCAGGGGCAGCAGCCACCGCAGCGGCCCGAGCACCGCGCCGAGCACCCGGGGCAACCGCTGGCTGACCATCTCGCCGGCCGTCAGCGGCTCGGCGCCGGCGCGCAGCGAGGAGCCCGTCAGGAAGCGCAGGACGTCGGCCAGGGAATCGGCATCGGTCCAGGTGAACGGCGTGGCGGGGTGCCGCAGGGCGACCGCGGTCACGCCGGTCAGCGCCGCCAGCACGCCGAGGGTCACGGCCACCGCCTGCCAGGCCGCCCGGCGCCGGACCAGGCCGGGATCCTCCGCGACGGCCAGCAGGACCGCCGCCGGCGCGGCCAGCAGGACCTGGGGATGGATGGCGGTCCCGATCCCGCAGCAGGCGCCGGCCGCGAGGAGCCAGCGGGCGTCTCGGCCGTCCCGCCAGCGCTCGACGCAGAGCAGGCACGCCAGGGTGGCCGCGAGCGCGGGCACGTAGAGCTCGGCCACCGTCGCCAGGCGCAGGAAGAGGGGCGAGGCGAACAGGCCCGAGAGCGCCAGCGCGGCGATGAGCGCAGGGACGGTCCACCGGCGCAGCAGCTCCACCGCCAGCACGAGCATGACCAGGGCCAGCACCGCCGACAGCAGGTTGGCCGCCAGGGCGGCGGTGGCGAAGCCGAGGAGGTGCCGCCAGCCGTGGACCAGGACCGTGTAGGCCGGGGCGCCGGGCGGATGCGGGACGCCGAAGCGCTCGGCGATGAGCTGGAACTCCATGGTGTCGCCCGAGTGGCCGGGCAGCGGGGAGAGCAGGGGGACGAGCAGGGCCGCGGCCGCCCCCAGCAGTGCGGCCAGGGCCAGCGGCAGGGTCAGGTGCCCGGCCATCGCGGCGGTGGCCGCGCGCGGTCCAGTGGGCCTGGACGGAGGTGGTCCGCTCACGGCTTCTCCCGGGCGGTTGGCGGATCCTGGACGGTGATGCCGGACGGCCGGACCATAACAACCGTGCGGCCGCCGGGCCACGGCGATCTGGCCGGCAGCGGCGGGCGGGTCCGAGGCGCGGGGCGAGCTGGCCGCGGCCCCCGGGCGTACCCACGCCGAAGGGCCACCCCGGAGGGTGGCCCTTCGCTGCGGCGAATCGCAGGATCCTGGACTAGAACAGGCTCTTGACGTCGCTGAAGGTCATGCTCTCCACGGGCACGGTGGCGTCCACGACCATGCTGATGTTGTCGTAGTAGACGTCGGCCATGCTCGCGGGATCGGCCGCGGTGGTGGCGGTCAGCTGCAGCGTCACGCCGCCGCCGACGTCCGGGCCGGTGGTGGTGGTGAAGGTGAAGCTGGTCCAGACCTCGGGATCGGCGTCCAGGGCCAGGGGGCCGCCGCCCAGGATCTCGGAGGCGGAGACGCCCTCGTCCTCGAGCTCGGAGAAGAGCTCGGCGAAGGCCACGCCGCCGGCGCCGAACGAACCGCGGGCGTCGAAGCTGATGGTGATCTCCATGTTGGGCTCGACCACGCCGATGCCCACGTTGGCGTTCTTCATCAGCGCGGCCGACGCGTCGACGGTGTTGTAGATCCGCGCGGCGTAGTCGCCCTCCGAGCCGGGCGAGACGATGGTGAACTGGTCATCGCCGGTGGGGAAGAGGGACCAGCCCTCGAAATCCCCGGTCTCGAAGCCGCCGTTCTCGGCGAGGTCCACGGGCTCGGCCTGGACGGCGACGGCGAAGAGGGCGATGGCGGCGAGGATGATGGTCATTCGCAACTTCATGACTGGCCTCCTGATTCTGGTACGGGCCCGGGTCATGGCAGCGGGTCTGCCCGCCCGGGTCGCATCGCGAGGATGCGATTCGGGGACAGCATACACTAAGTTCGGTTTCCGTACAAAGTCTTTTTTCGGTTTCTTTGAAATAATCTGAAATCCCATGGAATCGAACGGATTGCCGGTTCCAGTTGTTCGGCTTCCGTACAAAGTGTTATCATCCCGGGGCCGATCACGCGCCGCGGGCCCCGGGCTCGCGGGCCGGACCCCTGGCCGGAGAGTGCCCCCATGATCACCCGCAGGTACCCGCCCACCACCACCCTCGCCACCACCCTCTCCACCGCCCTCGCCACCGCCCTCGCGCTGACGCTCCTGGCCGCCACGGCCGCCGCCGAGGTGGGCCCGCTGCTCTGGGAGGAGGAGTTCACCGACCTGGAGGACTGGATCGTCCTGACCGGCAACGGCAGCTGGGGCTGGGGCAATGGCGAGCTGCAGTACTACGCCGAGGACAACGTCGACATCGCCCCGGTGCCCGGCGAGCCCGGCAACACGGCGCTGCGCCTGACCGCCCGGCAACAGTCCGGCCCGGGCATCGTGGACCAGTGGGGCAACCCGCTGAGCTACACGTCGGGCCGGGTGATGTCGCGCTCCCACGTCACCGTGCAGTACGGCATGATCGAGGCGCGCGTCCGCGTGCCGGACCTCGACCTGGGCGGCTGGCCCGCCGTCTGGCTGCTGGGCGACGCCAACTTCGCCTGGCCGCGCAACGGCGAGATCGACATGATGGAGATGGGCGCCCGCGAGGCCTTCCGCGACCTGCACGACGAGCACAACGGCGGCGACGGCCAGGACCAGGCCACGGTGAACCAGTGCGTGGCCGCCAACGCCATCTTCTACACCGACGCCGCCGTCTCCCCCGACAATCCCTCCGGCGCGGCCAGCCTCTCCTGGGACCCGGCCGACGAGTACTGTCGTCCCCGCTACGACCTCGACCAGGGCCTGGTGGAGCGCTTCCTGATCTATCGCCTCTACTGGGACCACGACAGCCTGCGCATGACCGTGATCGACCAGGGCCTCGAGCACGACCTCTACGCCCATCCCTTCGCCATCGACCAGGAGTCCGACGAGTTCCGCGCCCCGTTCTACCTCCTCGCCAACCTGGCCATCGGCGGCGCCTTCACCGACGCCTACGAGCTGGGCGATCCCGGCAGCGGCCTGCCGGTGACCATGCCGTTGCCCGCGGAGATGCTGGTGGACTACATCCGCGTGTACGAGTGGAACGGCCAGGGCGAGGTGCGCCTGGGGCCGCCGGCGGCCGAGCACGGCGTCTTCGGCGTCTACACCGAGGAGACGCCCACCGACGGCGAGCTGGTCGCTGGCGTCACGTCGGCGATCTACGTCTGGGAGGGCACCCTGACCGGGGGGACCATCGCGCCCTACGAGGGCCAGCACGCCCTGGCCTGGCAGACCGCCGGCCTGGGCTGGTTCGGCGCCGGCATCATGGCCCACCAGCCGCTGAACCTCTCCGCGTTCGGCGACGGCCACCTGGAGTTCATGATCCGCATCCCCGCCCACGTCACCTTCGAGATCGGCGTGATCGACAGCTGGGGGAACCAGCACTACGTCACCTTCCCCGCCCACCAGACCACCTTCGGCCTGGTGCGCGACGGCACCTGGCGGCGCGCATCCATCCCGGTGAGCGCCCTGCGCGGGACGGCCATCGACCTGCGGATGCTCAGCTACCCCTTCGTGATCCTCGAGCAGGACGGCACGCCCTGCGAGCTGGCCATCGACGACATCGTCTGGACCGGCGGCGGCACCACCGTGAGCGTGGACCCCGCGCCGGCCATCCCGGCGGCCGGCCCGCGCCTTCTGCCCAACGCCCCCAACCCCTTCAACGCCGCCACCGCCATCCGCTTCGAGCTGCCGGAGGCCGGCCCCTACGCCGTGGTGATCCACGACCTCGGCGGCCGCCGCGTGCGCAGCTTCCAGGGGCAGGGCACGCCGGGCCTGAACACCGTCCGCTGGGACGGCCGCGACCAGGACGGCGCCCCGGTCGGCTCGGGCGTCTACCGCTGCCGCGTGGAGACGGCCGCCGGCGCGGGCCAGCGGGCCATGGTGCTGGTGAAGTAGTCCGGCGACGACGCCGGTGGCCGCCACTGGTGGCCGCCACTGGCGACCGCCGGGACCGGCCGCGACGACGGCCGCGGCTACCGCACGAGCAGCAGCCGCCCGGTGGCCACGCCCGCCCCGGTGCGCAGCCGCACCAGGTAGGTGCCGCTGCCGAGGGCGGCGCCGTCGAGGATGAAGCCATGGGCCCCGGCGGCGAGGGGGCCGTCGTGCAGGGTCCGCACCAGGCGGCCCCGCGGATCGTAAACCGTCAGCCGGGCCATGCCCGTCCGCGGCATGGTCACCGGGATGGTGGCCACCGGGTTGAACGGGTTGGGGTAGGGACGGCCCAGCGTCGGGGCCGCCGCCACCGCGGTCGCGTCGGGCGGGGAATCCTCCACGCCGGTCACCGCCCCGGCGCCCGACCAGACGAACCAGCCCGGCTCGAACCACTCCAGGTAGGTCTCGGCCTGGTCGCCGGAGGTCATGCGCAGCCGGATGCTGTTGGCCGTGGCGTCCTGGCCGTACAGCATCCAGAAGTCGCCGCTGCCCGACGGCACCGGGTAGATGGGCGACCCGGCGCCCACCATGCCGAAGAGCACCTGCTCCTCGTAGGCCGCCCGCGCGAAGATCCGCACGCCCGCCGGCGCGTCGGTGACGTAGTCGAAGGTCATCTCGAGCCGCTCGCCGTGCGCGAGGATCGCCGGCGGGGCCGGCGTGAACACCACGTCCTGGATGGCGTGCGGCCCGTAGACCACGTGCCGCGGCACGTCGAACGCCATCACCGGCGCCCCGGCGGTGGCCACCGTGAAGCGGATGGCGTGCACCGGTTGCGTCCCGCTGGCCACCCGCGTGGAGCGGGTCAGCGCGGTGATCCCGGCCGGCACCAGCTCGCCGGGCTCGCTCACGCTGCCGGCGACCACCTCGCCGTCCTGGATGCACGCGGTCTCGACCCGCAGCCCGCCGGGCTCCTGGTGGTCGAGGACGAAGGAGCTGACCAGCGGCTGGTCATGGTGCAGCGAGGCGTTGTCGTCCTGATCGAACGCGATGCCATGGAGGCCCCAGGCCCGCCAGGCGCAGGGGAAGGGATGGCGGAACTCGGCGAGCAGCTCGTCGGTGTCGCCGTCGTGGACCAGGAAGCGGATGTGGGTGATGCCGGCGTCGGCGTCGAAGGCGAAGCTCTGGCTGGACGACCCGCTCGGCGGCAGCGGCTCTGCGGGCGTGGCCGTGTAGCCGGCGGGCTCGCTGCTGCCGCTCCAGGGCCGGGCCAGGATCCGGCACCCGGCCGCGTCCACCGCGTACTGGAAGGTGACGGCGAGGTCGGCGCCATGGCGCAGCCTGCTGTGGGGCGAGGTGCTGGGCTGGATGTCGAAGACGCCGTGCGGCCCGTACCGGTAGCTCACCGGCACCAGGATCTCCAGCGGCGTCTCGGTGAGGTCCGCGCTCCGCATGGTCACGCGGACCGCGTCCACCATGGTCTCGCCGCCGTCGATGCTGAAGCTCCGCAGCACGGTCCCCGTCCCGGGCGGCAGGATGCCGGAAGGCGAGGTGGTGTTCTGCGGGGTCTGCGCGCCGTCGGTGTACGGGGCCACGAGGATCTGGCGGCCGGCGGGGTCGTCGATCCGGTAATCGATGGAGACGGTGACGGGCTGGCCGTGGGGCAGGAAGCTGCCCCGGGGCGTGTCGAGGGCGATGTTCCCGAGGTACTCGGCCGAGGCGGGCGCGGCGATCAGGACGGTCAGGGCGGCCAGGACCGTCAAGGCGGCCAGGACCGTCAGGGCGGCCAGGGCGGCCAGGGTCGGCAGGGCGACCAGGGTCGGCAGGGCGAGGACCGGGGAGCCGGGCAGGGCCAGCGGACGGATGGTCTGGGGACCGGACATGGCGACCTCCGGTGACGGGTTCCGCCCGATCATGGGGGAATCCCGCCGTCCTGTCGCGCATATTCGTCCGGCCCTGCGGTCACTCGCGGACGCGCGCGATGTGCGCCCCCAGCGCCGCCAGCCGCTGCTCGATGCGCTCGTAGCCGCGGTCGATGTGGTAGACCCGGCGCACCTCGGTGCGCCCGTGGGCGGCGATGCCCGCCAGGACCAGGGCCGCCGACGCCCGCAGGTCGGTGGCCATGACCGGGGCGCCCATGAGCCGGTCGGTGCCGATCACCGTGGCGGTGCCGTTCTTCACCTCGATCCTCGCGCCCAGGCGCGCGAGCTCGGCGGCGTGGGTGAAGCGGTCGGGGTAGATGGTGTCGGTGATGAAGCTGACGCCGTCGGCCAGGGCGGCCGCGGCCATCACCTGGGCCTGCATGTCGGTGGGGAAGCCGGGGAACGGGCTGGTCTCCACGTGCACCGGCCGCAGGCGGCCCGGGCGGCGCACCACCAGCAGCCCCTCCTCGCCGACCACCTCGCAGCCCAGGTCGCGCAGCACGCCCACGATGGGCTCGACGTGCTCCAGTTCCACTCCCGCCAGACGCACCTCGCCCCCGGCCACCGCCACGGCGGCCAGGAAGGTGCCGGCCTCGATGCGATCGGGGATCACCGCGCAGCGCAACGGCTCGATGCCGTCGACGCCCTCGATGGTGAGCGTGCGCTCCCCCAGGCCCGCGATGCGCGCGCCGGCGGCGATGAGCGCCTCGCCCAGCTGCACCACCTCCGGCTCGCGGGCGCAGTTCTCCAGGACGGTCTCGCCGTGCGCCAGGACCGCGGCCATGAGCACGTTGCAGGTGGCGCCCACCGACACGGGATCGAAGCGGAAGCGGCCGCCGCGCAGGCCGCCCGGGGCGCGCCCGACGATGTAGCCGTGCTCCTCGCTCATCTGCGCGCCCAGGGCCGCCAGGCCGCGCACGTGCAGGTCCACCGGGCGCGGGCCCCAGGCGCAGCCGCCGGGTCGGGAGACCCGGGCCTCGCCCCGGGCGGCGAGCAGGGGCCCGAGGACGTAGATGCTCGCGCGCATCTTGCGGACGATGTCGTAGGGCGCGGTGCTCGATCGCACGCCGGCGGAGGTGTCGACGGTGAGGGTGCCGGCGCCCAGCTCGCCGCCGCAGCCCAGCTCCCGCAGCAGGTCGAGGAAGAAGCGGGTGTCGCGCAGATCGGGCACGTTGGTGATCACCGACTCGCCGCGCGCCAGCAGGGCCGCGGCCATCACCGGCAGGGCGGCGTTCTTGGCGCCGGCGATGCGCACGTCGCCGAGCAGCTCGGTGGGACCCTCGATGTGGAAGGCATCCATCAGGCTTCTCCCGGCGGACGGCGCGCGAGCACCACCCGCGGATGCTGGTTGTAGTCGTGCCGCAAGGAGACCTGCTCCAGGCCCGCGCGGCGGCAGAGGTCGGGCACGCTCTCGCCCTGGTCGGCGCCGATCTCCACGGCCAGCCAGCCGCCGGGGCGCAGCCAGCGCGGGGCCGCGGCCAGGAGGGCGCGGTAGACGTCCAGGCCATCCTCGCCGCCGTCGAGGGCGGCCACCGGGTCGTGCTGGACCTCGCGCTGGAGGCCGGCCAGCTCGGCGCGGCGGATGTACGGGGGATTGCTCACCAGCAGGTCCAGCGCACCGCGCAGGTGCGCGGGCACCGGCTGCAGCAGGTCGCCAGGCAGCACGTGGACCCGCCCGCCCACGCCGTGGCGGACGGCGTTCTGCGCGGTGAGCTCCACGGCGGCGCGGTCGACGTCGGTGGCCCAGACCTCCAGGCGCGGGACCTCGGCGGCCAGGCTGATGGCGATCACGCCGCTGCCGCAGCCCACCTCCACGGCCCGCGGGCCGAGCAGGCTGTGATCGGCCGGGCGCAGCAGTTCCAGGCCCGCCTCCACCAGCAGCTCGGTCTCCGGCCGCGGGATGAACACCCCGCGCGAGACCTTGAACTCCCGGCAGTGGAAGCCGGTGGTGCCGATGAGCGTCTGCAGGGGCTCGCCCTGGCCGCGGCGGCGGATCAGGTCGCGGTAGCGGTCCAGTTCCTCGCCGGTGACCGGGCGATCGGACTGCAGGTAGAGCTCGATGCGGGCGAGGCCCAGGATGTCGCCCAGCAGGCGCTCGGCGTTCAGCCGCGCGGAGTCCACGCCCCGCTCCTCGAGGTAGCCGGCGGACAGGGCGATGAGCTCGCGGACGGTCTTGACCTGGCCCGTGGTGTTCACGCGCCGCGGCTGGCCGCCAGGGCCTCGTTGCGCCGGTACTCGTGGATGGCCTCCACCACCGGGTCCAGCTCGCCCTGCAGGATGGCGTCGAGGCTGTGGACGGTCAGGCCGATGCGGTGGTCGGTGACGCGGCTCTGGGGATAGTTGTAGGTGCGGATCTTGGCCGAGCGGTCGCCGGTGCCCACCTGGCTCTTGCGCTCGGCGGCGATCTCCGCCTCCTGCTCGGCGATGGCCTGCTCCAGCAGCCGCGACCGCAGCACCTGCATGGCCTTCGCCCGGTTCTTGTGCTGGGACTTCTCGTCCTGGCACTGGACCACCAGGCCGGTGGGCACGTGGGTGATGCGCACCGCGGAATCGGTGGTGTTCACCGACTGGCCGCCGGGGCCGCTGGCGCGGAAGACGTCGATGCGGAGGTCGGCCTCGTTGATCGCCACGTCCACCTCCTCGGCCTCCGGCAGCACGGCCACCGACGCGGCCGAGGTGTGGATGCGCCCCTGGCTCTCGGTGGCCGGCACGCGCTGCACGCGGTGCACCCCGCTCTCCCAGCGCAGCATGCCGAAGGCGCCGTCGCCCCGCACCGCGTAGATCACCTCCTTGAAGCCGCCGGAGGTGCCCTCGGTGCCGTCGATGAGCTCGGTCTTCCAGCCCTGGCGCTCGGCGTAGCGCAGGTACATGCGCAGCAGGTCCTCGGCGAAGAGGGCGGCCTCGTCGCCGCCGGTGCCGGCGCGGATCTCGAGGATGGCGTCGCGGTCGTCGTTGGGGTCGTGGGGCAACAGCGCGGTCTCGAAGACCTGCTCGGCCTCCGCGAGCTGCGGCTCGAGCGCCGCCAGCTCCTCGCGGGCCATCTCCTGCAGGTCGGGATCCTTCTCGCGGTGCAGGACCTCGCGGTTCTCCTCGACCTGGTTGACCAGCGACAGCCAGCGCTCGCCCGCCTGGAGCTGCTTCTCCACGCGGCGGTGCTCCCGCGCCAGGGCCCGGTAGCGCTCCTGGTCCTTGAACACGTCGCCGTCGCTCATCTGTCCGGTGAGCTCGGCGAAGCGCCGCCGGAGCGCCTCCACGTTGCCCTTCACGCCGCGCCTCCGGTCTCGCCGGGCTGGGCGGGGGCCGCCGGCGGCCCGGGATCGGCGCCCGCGGCGGCGGCGGCCGGCGCCTCGTCCGGCAGGTCGTAGTAGATCCGGGTCCGGAAGTTCTCCGCCTCCGGGGTGAGCGCGGCCCGCAGCGCGGCCATGGCCACCTCGAGCTGGCTGTCGTCCGGGCGGCTGGTGGTGACCTTCTGCAGCCACAGGCCCGGCGCGATGGCCGGCTTCAGCCACCAGGCGTCGCAGTACTTGCCCGAGAGCTTGATGGCCTCGTAGGCCAGGCCGCCGATCACCGGCACGAAGGCCAGGCGCAGCAGCCGCTCGCCCACGTTCTGCGGGTGCCCGAGGAAGACGAACACCACCACCGAGATGATCATCACGAAGAACAGGAAGCTGGTGCCGCAGCGCGGGTGCAGGGTGGTGAAGTCCCGCGCCCCGTCCGCATCCAGCGAGCGGCCGTGCTCGAAGGCGTGGATGGACATGTGCTCGGCCCCGTGGTACTCGAACACCCGCGCCATGTCCTTCATGCGGCTGATGGCCAGCAGGTAGAGCACGAACAGCGCCACGCGGATGATGCCATCGACGATGTTGAACCAGAACGTGCCCTCGGCCCCCAGCCAGTCGGTGATCATCAGGGGCAGGTAGAAGAAGAGCCCCAGGCTGAGGATGAAGGCGAACACCACCGTCGCCCACATCCAGATGCGGTCCTTCAGCGGGGCCTGCTCGGCGTCGACGCGGTCCTCGCTCACCGACTGGTCGGCCGAGAACATCAGCGCGTCGATGCCCAGGCCCATGGTCTCGATGAGGTGCACGCCGCCGCGGAAGACGGGGATGTTCAGCCACTTGAACCGCGCCACCACGCTCTTGAAGGGCTTCTTGCGGATGACGACGCGGCCCTCGGGGTTGCGCACCGCCGTGGCGATGATCCCCGGGCTGCGCATCATCACGCCCTCGATCACCGCCTGACCGCCCACGGCGAGGTCCATCTGGCGGGCCTGCTCGATGCCGCGGGCCTCGGGCTCGGCATGCTCCTCGGGCAGGCGGCCGGCGGGCGGCGCGCTCGCGGCCTGGGCCCCGGAGCCGGCGGCGTCGGGCGCGTGCCGCTCCTCGGGACGGGAAGACTGGGTGTCGCTCACGGCATATCCTTCGCGTTGGCGGCGGAGGCATGCCCACCGCCGGCATAGAAACGAGGGCACCGGGTTCGGCGGCCCGGCGCCCTCGCGATCATCTCAGGCGTGGTGCAGGTCGGTGGCCGGTGCGAACCGATGGCCGGCGGGCCGGCGCGGCCGCGACCTACTTCTTGCCGCCGTACTTGACCCCTTCGTACCGCTTGCGGAAACGCTCCACACGGCCGGCGGTGTCGACGATCTTCTGCTGGCCCGTGTAGAACGGGTGGCAGTTCGAGCAGATCTCGACGTTCAGCTTGGGGCGCGTGGACCGCGTCTTGATCACGTTGCCGCAGAGGCAGGTGATCTCGCAGTCGATGTACTTGGGGTGGATCTTCTCTTTCATCGTCCTCTGACCTCAGTTGCAGTCCTGTGCGTCCAGGAGGCAACAAGGAAATATACCACGGTTCGTGGGGCAAGGTCCAATTTTCGGGGCCGGTGATCGAACCGCCGTCATCAGGCGTTCATGGCCGCGAGGAACTGCTTGTTCTCCTTGGTCTTGCCCAGCTTGTCGGTGAGGAATTCCATGGCCTCGATGGGCGAGTAGTCGCTCAGGTACTTGCGCAGGACCCAGATCTTGTTGAGATCCTTCGGGTCGATGAGCAGGTCCTCCTTGCGGGTGCCGCTCTTGAAGATGTCGATGGCCGGGTAGATGCGGCGGTCGGCGATCTTGCGATCGAGGACCAGCTCCATGTTGCCGGTGCCCTTGAACTCCTCGAAGATCACCTCGTCCATGCGGCTGCCGGTCTCCACCAGCGCCGTGGCGATGATGGTCAGCGAGCCGCCGTCCTCGATGTTGCGCGCGGCGCCGAAGAAGCGCTTGGGCTTCTGCAGGGCGTTGGAGTCCACGCCGCCCGAGAGGATCTTGCCCGAGTGGGGCACCACGGCGTTGTGGGCGCGGGCGAGGCGGGTGATGGAGTCCAGCAGGATCACCACGTCCTTGCCGCTCTCGACCAGGCGCCGGCTCTTGGCCAGCACCATGTTGGCCACCTGGACGTGGCGCTCGGCGGGCTCGTCGAAGGTGGAGCTGATCACCTCGCCATCCACCGAGCGGGCCATGTCGGTGACCTCCTCGGGGCGCTCGTCGATGAGCAGCACGATGAGGTGGATCTCCGGGTGGTTGGCGGTGATGGCGTTGGCGATGGTCTGCAGGATCACGGTCTTGCCGGCGCGCGGCGGCGAGACGATCAGGCCGCGCTGGCCCTTGCCGATGGGCGCCAGCAGGTTGATCAGCCGGGTGGTCAGGTTGGTGGGCTTGAACTCCAGGTTGATCATGGCCTCCGGATAGAGCGGCGTGAGGTTGTCGAAGAGGGTGACCTTCTTCGCGTCCTCCGGATCCATGTAGTTGACCGACTCGACCTTCAACAGCGCGAAGTAGCGCTCGTTCTCCTTGGGCGGCCGCACCTGGCCGCTGATGGTGTCGCCGGTCTTCAGGTCGAACTTCTTGATCTGCGACGGCGAGAGGTAGATGTCGTCCGGGCCGGGCAAGTAGTTGTACTTGGCGGCGCGCAGGAAGCCGTAGCCCTCGGCGAGGACCTGCAGGACGCCCTCGGCGTGGATGAAGCCGTTCTTCTCGGTCTGACCCTCGAGGATCTTGAAGATCAGCTCGCTCTTGCGCAGGGTGGCGACGCCCTCGATGTTCATGTCGCGAGCGTAATCCACGAGCTCGCGGATGTTCATCTCCTGCAGTTCCTTGATATCCATTGTCTGCTCCCGGGAAGGCCCGGATGGGCCCGGCGAGTCTCGGCACCGAACGCGTCCCCCATGGGGACCAGGCGGAGTTCCGTGCCCAGTACTGAGGCTGTGGTTAGGTGAGTAGGCGAAAGGTCCTGCGTGAAATGGGCGATGGCCGCGGGGTCCTCCGGCCACCGGGGCCGCCGGTCGAGGCTGTCAATACGTAACCTTCGCCGGCGGGATCCTGCAAGGAGCTGGCCCGTGCGGGCGGTCACGCCACCGCCCGCCGCGGGCCACCGATGATGGTCTCTCTATTGGTTCCCCTGGAGCTCGTTGTACGTCGCGATGTTCTCGTTGTAGGCGGTCTCGTCGCCGAGCAGGGCCTGGGTGTTGGCCAGGAAGTAGAACGCGTCGGCGTTGTTGGGCGCCAGCGCCACCAGCGCGTTGCCCACGTCCACGCCGCGTTGCAGGGTGGCCCGGGCCTGGGCCTCCAGCTCGTCCGCCCGCTCCGGCTGGTCCACCGCGAGGTCCGCGGCGCGGCTCAGCAGCTCCTGACCGTACTGCAGGTGGAGCTGGGCGCGCTGGGCCAGGATCTGGGTGTCGTTGGGATCCTGCTCGCTGGCCAGGTTGTAGGCATCGAGGGCGGCGGGATAGTTCTGGGCCAGGGTGTAGTTGTAGCCGGCCTCGGAGTAGAGCCCCTTGAGCTGGGCGTCGTTGGTCGGGTCGGTGTCGTTGCGGTAGATGTCGGCCACCCTGAGGAAGAGGTCGCCGGCCTCCTCGTAGCGCTGCTGCTTGTTGTACAGGCCCACCACGTCGAGCAGCAGGGTGGGGTCGTCGCCGTGATCGCGCAGCAGCTCGTCGTAGATGGCCTGGGCCTCGTCGGTGCGATCGAGCTGGGTCAGCACGTAGGCCTTGTCCGCGCGCAGGCGGTAGGCCCGGGGACGGTCGGCCAGGACGGTGTCGAGCAGCTCGAGGGCCTCGCCTCGCAGCATGGACGCGCTGTCCGGCGCGCTGACCTCGGCCTGCTGGATCTTCATGCTGGCGATGTTCTTGATGGAGTCCAGGGAGTCGGGCAGCGCGGCGTAGGCCAGGCGGAAGAAGCCCTCGGCCTCCTCGTAGTGCTGCTCGCGCCACAGCTGCGAGCCGTCGCGCAGGGTGTTGCGGTAGTTGATGTCCAGCGACTCGTTCGCCATCTCGGGGATCTCGCTGTCCTCGCCGGCCATGCGGCGAGCCTGCGTGTACTTCCGGTAGGCCCGCTCGAAGGCGTGCTTGGCCTCGACGTAGTCGTTCTCGTCGATGGCCTGCTGCGCCATGCGGCTGTAGGCCTCGCCCTGGAAGTAGTAGCCCTCGGGATCATCGGGGTTGTAATGCAGCCCCTCGTCGATCACGTCGATGGCCTTCTGGTACTGCTCCTGCTCGATGTACAGGATGGCGCTGGTGGTGTGCGCGGAACGACACCCGGCCAGCACGGCCATCACCGCCAGGACGGTCAACAGAGCGAGCAGGACGATGCGCGACTTGGTCATCGAAGACTCCCCTCGGGATCACTCCGGGGTTCGGCGATCGGGGGACGGAATGATCCAGGGCTGGGTGGGGATCCACGCGGGGCGCGGACACGGGTCGGGGCCTTGCCGAGGATGTGCTCCGGACCCCGTCAACTCACCGACTACGTAAGAGATTCGGCGACTCGGTGTCAAGGAAAATGGCCCCTCAAGGTGTCCGGTTGCGGTGCCGCCCGCCCCCCCGCCCGGCGGGGTGAGGGTCCGGCCGGCCGGCGGGCCCGCCGAAGGGGAACAGTCCGCGGTAGCGCTCGGCCTGCTCGGGGGTCAGGATGGTGCGCTCGCGGAGCATGACCGCGACCACCAGCGAATCCAGCTCGCCCTGCAGGGTGGTGATCCGGCGGCGCGCCTCGCCCAGCGCCCCGGCATCCACCGCCGGCGCGTCGAGCAGTCCGTGGAGCGCGTGGCGGGCCTCCATCAGCGCGCGGCGCTGCTCGAGCACCTGCGGGCCCAGCTGCCGGTGCAGCTGCCAGAGCGAATCGCGCTGGGCGCCGGTCAGGCCCAGCTGGCGCTGCAACCGCTCCAGGCGGTGGCGGAGCATGCCCACCGCCTGCTGCGGATCGCGCGGGCCCTGGCGCCAGGATTCCGTCGCGGCCCCGGGCTCCGCGCCGGACGGGGGCGCCTCCGGCGCGGCCGCCTGGCCCCGGCGCCAGAGGTTCACACCCAGGCCCACGTTGAGGCTGAGCGACAGCAGCAGGGCGATCCACAGGGCACGTGTCTTCATGATCCGGCGTCCTCGTCCCGGTCCGCCACCAGGAGCCAGCTCTGGTCCAGGGAGGGCAGACTCGTCTCCAGGTAATCGGCCTCGGCGGCCACCACCGACGGCTCGCTCGCCACCACCCCGGTGGCGGCCGGACCGCCGAGGTTCAGGCCCACCACCAGGCCGGCCACGGCGGCCGCGGCGGCCAGGCCGCGCTGGGTCCAGGTCCAGGGCCCGGCGGCCCGCCGCTCCTCCAGCCGCGCGGCCAGCTCCGGCCACACCGACCGCGACAGCCCCGGGCGGGTCGCGGCATCCACGGCCAGCCAGGCGGCGCGCGTGGCCTCCAGTTCCGCGCGGCAGTCCGCGCACTGGCGGACATGGTCCTCGACGGCCCGGGCCGCGGACGGCGCGAGCTCGCCGTCGAGGTAGGCCTGCAGGCGCTGATGGACGTGGGTCATGACTGTTCCTTCCGCGTGGCGGCCGTCCGGTCGCCGGGTGCGTCCGCGCCGGCCGCCAGGCCCAGGTCGGAGCCCAGGTCGGAACCCAGGTCGGGGCCCAGGTCGGGGCCCAGGCGGTTGCGCAGGGTGACGGCCGCCCGCTGCAGCAGCGACTCGATGGCCGGCACCGTGGTCTGCATGATCTCGGCGACCTCCTGGTAGCGCAGGCCCTGCAGGCGGCGCAGCACCACCGCCTCGCGCTGGCGATCGGGCAGGTCGGCCACCGCGGCGCGGACCCGGGCCACCGTCTCCCGGCGCTCGAGGCCGCGGTGGGGATCGTCGTCCGCCGTGGATCGGTCGTGACGGGCGAGGTCGAAGCTCACCCAGCGCAGGATCTTGCGGCGGCGCAGGAGGCTGCGGGCCTGGTTGCCGGCGATGCGCAGCAGCCAGCTGCGGAACCGGCCCTCGGCGCGGTAGCGGCCGGCCCGGTCCCAGACCTTCAGGAAGGTGTCCTGGGTCAGGTCCCGGGCCTCCTCCTCCACGCCGAGCATGTGCACCAGGAAGCGGAAGACCGGCCCTTCCCAGCGGGCGACGAGGAGCCGGAAGGCCCGCTCGTCGCCCGTGGCGATGCTCAGCATCAGGGTGTCGTCGTCGTGGGACACGCGGTCTTCCACCGTGGTTGCCGGTCTACAGGCTCCGGCCCGGTCCGCGGCCCTGCCGCGAACCGCCGCGCCGGCCCTCGCGACCGGAACCGTCGCACGGGCCGCCGTCGCAGCCGAGGCCGCCGTGGCGGCCGCCGCGCTTGCCGTGGCGCGGGCCCATGAGCAGCATCTGATCCCGCTGCTCCGCGGTCAACTGCTCGCGCACGGCCAGGCGGGTCTCCAGGCGCTGCACCTGCAGCCTGGTGCGGACCTCGCCCATCTTCTCGGTCAGCGAGACCAGGGTCTTCTCGGAGGGGTCGTCCTTCAGCATCTCGCCGTGCTTCTGGTTGCGCAGGCGGGCGAGCTCCTTGCGCAGCTCGGTGGCCTCGGCGCGGGTCTTCTCGTGCAGATCGGCGATGGCGGTCTGCTGGGCCTCGGTCAGGTCCAGGACCTCGGCCATGCGCTCGAGGCGCGGGCCGGGGCCCATCTCGCACTGGCCGGGGCCGCCGGCGCGGCCGCCGGCGCGGGGCGCGCGACCGGGCTGGGCCAGGGCGGTGGCGGCCAGGGCGGCCACCATGGTGATCACGATGAGGGTGCGGGTGCGGCTGGTCATGGATTCTCCTCCTGGGTGGGGCCTGCGGGCCCCCGGTCGCGGGGGTTGGCGTTCTCGATTCCCTGAACGCGCCGGCCGCGGAAACCCAGCGGACTTTTTTATCGGGATCGATCCTGGCGACCGGGATCGGTCCCGTCGCCGGCGTCGGCGAGGCGACGGAGGTTCTCCGCCAGCAGGCCGCGGCCCCGCGCGTCCGGGACGCGGCCCATGCCCTCGCGGAGGGTCTGGACGGCGGCCTGGCGATCGCCGCGGCGGGCCTGGCTGACGGCGAGGTCGAGCCAGCCCCGCGGATCCTCGGGCGCGGCGGCCAGCAGGCGGCGGGCGGCCTCGGCGGCGGCGAGCCAGCGGCCGCGCTCGCCGCGCAGGACGGCGAGGTCGTGCAGCAGGTCGGGGTCCTCGGGGGTGGTGCGCAGCTCGGCCAGCAGCAGCGCCTCGGCCTGGTCCAGGCGGCCGGTGGCGCGCAGCAGGCCCACGCGGAGCAGGGCCAGCGGGCGCGGGTCGGCGGCGCGCATGGCGCCGTCGGCGAGGACGGCGAAGGCCGCGTCGGTCTGGCCGAGGCGGTGCAGGTTCACCGCGCGCAGGCGCCAGAGGTCGGTCCGCGCGGGGACCGCCGCGGTGGCGCTGGCCAGGAGATCCTCGGCGCGGCGACGATCTCCGGGGACGGCCTCCTGCTCCGCGCGGACCAGGAGGCGGCGGGCGAGGTTGGCCTCCTGCAGGGCGGTCCGGCGGGCGAGGTCGTCCCGCAGGCCCCAGGGCTGGGCCAGGATCGCGAGGACCACCGCGCCGGCCGCGACGGCGAGCAGGCGCCCGTACGCGCGCTGGCGCAGCAGCAGCCGGATCCCGAGCAGCCCCAGGCCGGCGGGCACCGCCAGCAGCGGCACCAGCACCAGGCGATAGCGCGAGACCATGAAGAACAGGCCCTGCACGGCCACGAGCAGCGCGGCGGCCAGGAGCCAGGGCCAGGCGGCGCGCCAGAGGCTGCCCAGGGCAGCGGACGGTTCGCTGGCGGGCCGGGCCGGGGGGCGGCGGGCCGGCCATAGCGCCAGCAGGGCCGCGCCGGCCAGCACCGCCGTCAGGGACCACGGCGCCGCCAGGGCCCGGAGCACCGGGGCCGCCTGCGGCCAGAGCGCCAGCGGCGTGACCTGGGCGATCTCCACCGCCTGCAGGTGCCGGTGGACGGTCTCGAGCCAGCGGCCGGCGGCGGCCACCGGATCGGCGAGGATCAGCCGGCGCGCCTCGGCCAGCCAGGCGCGGTCGGCCAGGCCGGCGTCGGGCACCGGTTCGCCCCGGCGGGCGGCGAGGTAGTCGCGGCCGGCGGGGTCGTCCTCCAGGTCCAGGTCCGGCAGGACGGGGAAGAAGCCGTCGGTGGAGACCTGGCCGAGGTAGAGGTTGATGCCGGCGTTGAGGCTGGGCCCGGCGGGACGACCGAGCACGCGGGTGTTGTGCCAGGAGGCCAGGGCGGGTGGCAGCAGGGCCAGGGCGGCGGCCAGGGCCAGGGTGATCGCGCGCGCGGCCCGGCGGGAGGGCGCCGGGCGCGCGGGCCGCCACCAGATCAGGTGCAGCAGCAGCGGCAAGAGGACCAGCACGTGGGCGCGCAGCAGGGTGGCCAGGCCCAGGGCCAGGCCCGCGGCGGCGGCCTGGCGGCGGGAGGGTCCATGGCCGGCCACCAGGGCCATCGCCGCGGCCACCAGGGCGGCCAGCGGGATCTCCAGCAGGACACAGCGCGCGTAGATGGCGGCCGGCCGGTAGAGCAGGAAGAGCAGGGCGGCGGTCAGCGCCACGCCCACCGGGACGGCCAGCGCCGCGGGGCCGGCGGCGGGGCGGTCCTCGCCGCCGCGGGGAGCGACGGGTCCGGCGGCGCGGCGGGCGGCGGCCAGGACGGCGGCGGCGATGATCAGGCCGGTTGTCAGCCAGAGGAGCGCCTGGACGGCCACCAGCGCGCGGGGCGGCGCGGGCAGGACGCCGTGCGCGTCGGGTGCGGGCGCCCCGGTGGCCGCCACGAGGACGGGGTAGCCGGGCGACATGACCAGGGGCCGGTCGCCGGGGCCGCCGGCCTCCCGCAGGCGGGCGGCCTCCCGGAGGTACCAGGCCTCGTCCAGGACGGGGACCTGGACCAGCGCGCTGCCCGCCGACTGCTGCCAGAAGAGCGCCCAGAAGCCGGCCACCGCCAGCGCGGCCAGCAGCGCGGCCAGCAGCGCGGCCGCCAGGAGGAGGCGCTGCCCGGTGGCTTCGGCCGGTCGCCGCCTCATCAGACGTTGAACCGGATCTCGATGATGTCGCCGTCCTTGACCTCGTAGCCCTTGCCCTCGAGATGGACCTTGCCCGCGGCCTTGGCGGCGGCGTGGGTGCCGGCGGCGACGAGGTCGTCGTAGGCGCAGACCTCGGCGCGGATGAAGCCGCGCTCGAGGTCGGAGTGGATCACGCCGGCGGCCGTGGGCGCCAGGGCGCCGCGGCGCACGGTCCAGGCGCGGCACTCGTCCGGGCCCACGGTGAAGAAGCTGTGCAGGTCGAGGGCGGCATAGGCGGCGCGGATCATGCGGTGGGCGGCGGGCTCGGCGATGCCGAGGTCGGCCAGGAACTCGGCGGCCTCCCCGGGCGCCAGCTCCGCCAGCTCCTCCTCCACCGCGGCGCAGATGGAGACCACCTGGGCGCCCGCCTCCTCGGCGGCGGCCACCGCGGCGGGGTCGGGCTCCTCACCCTCGGCCAGGTTGAGGACGGCGATCATGGGCTTGAGGGTCAGCAGGGAGTAGCCCGAGAGGAGCTTGCGCTCGTCGGCGTTGAACTCCAGGTCGCGCAACGGCCCCTCGGACTCGAGCTGGGCCTGCAGTCGCTGGAACAGGGCGGGCTCCAGGGGATGCTCGGTCTTGCCCTTCAGGCGCTGCTCCTTGCGCAGCTTCTCCAGGCGCTTCTCCACCACGCCGAGGTCGGCCAGGATCAGCTCCAGCGCCACGGTGGCCAGCTCGCCCTCGGGATCGGGCGCGCCGTGGCCGCCGTCGAAGCACCGCACCACCTGGGCCAGGGCGTCGACCCGGCGCGCGTGCTCCAGGAAGCGCGTGGACTCGCGGGCGCCGTCATGGCCGGGACCGGGGGCGAATCCGGGCACGTCCACCCATTCGATCTGCACGTGGACGGTGCGCTTCGGCCGGTAGAGCTCGGCGAGGCGATCGACCCGCGGATCGGGCACCGTGCCCATGGCCCGGTTGGGTTCCACGCCGCCCTGGCCGGTGGGCAGGCCGGCGCCGGTGATGACGTTGAACAGGGTGGTCTTGCCGGTGAACTTCAGGCCGATGATCCCGACTCGCACGTGGAGGTCCTTCCGCTGCCGGAGTGCCGACCGCGCCGCCATGACGCGGTGGGCGGACCAAGGTCGCGCCGGATGGGCGGGGGCGTCAAGGCGACTCGCTGTCGTCCTCGGGGTCGGGGGTCGCGAACCAGGCCTCCGTCCAGGGCGTCCAGGGCCCGGCGCGGTCCTGCAGATCGAAGCCCCGGATCCGTCCCTCGTAGACCACGTCGCGGGAGAGCAGGCCGGCCGGCAGGGTGAACTGCTGCAGGGAACCGTGGGGGGCGCCCGCGTCGGGGTCGTCCTCGTCCACGGGGATGAGGATGGGATCGAAGACCTCGGGCGGGCCGTGCTTGACCCGGATCTGCAGTTCCCAGAGGACCACCAGCGAGCCCGTGGTGGGCGCCCGCCACTCGACGCGGACCTCCAGGGGGGCCGTGTCATCGGCGCCAGCGGGGCCGATCACGAAAAAGAGCAGCACCGCCAGGGTGGCCAGGGCGCGCGTTCGCATGGGGTTACCTTCCCGGGATCGCAAGTGACCAGATTCTTGTCTTTATCATCCGGATCCGATCCCTATTCTAGCAGGTCGAACGGTTCCTCCGCCACCAGCCAGAGACAAGTGCCGCGGCCAGGCGTCCGTGCAGACGGAACTCCCGGGCTCCGGCCGGCAGATGGCACCCTCCGTGCGTTGGCGCGCCCCGGGGGAACCGACACGGAGGTTCACGAGACCGTGAAAATCAAGATCATCGCGCGGCGATTCGCCGCCCTGGTCCCGGCCCTGCTCCTGCTCCTGCCCCTTTCCGCCAGCGCCATCGACGTTCACGTCCCCGGGGACGTGAGCAGCCTCGCCGAGGCGCTCCAGTACGCCGGTCGCGACGACCGCGTGATCATCGCCCCCGGGCAGTACCACGTCCGCGACGTGGCGCTGGTCGAGGGCGTGACGGTGGTGGGCGATCCCGGCGACCCCGGCGCCGTGGTCCTCAACGCGCAGGGCCTCGGCCGCGTGCTGAGGGCGGAGAACCTCGAGGAGGTCACGCTCATCGGCCTGACCCTCACCGGGGGCCGCGCCGACGGGGCCATCGGCTACCACCAGAGCGGCGGCGCCCTGCTGGTGAGCAACTCGCGGGTGATCCTGCAGCACGTCCACGTGGTGGACAACACCGCGGTGTCCGATGGCGGCGGCGTGCAGGTGCTCTGGGGCGATCTGCAGGCCAGCGACTGCCTCTTCGCCGACAACGGCGCCGCTGGCGGCGGCGGCGCCGTGGACCTGCGGTCGGACTCGCGGGGAAAGTTCGCTCGCTGCCGGTTCGAGGACAACGTGGGCGCCTGGGGCGGCGGGGTCTCCTCCCGGGCCGGGTCCCGCTGCTGGTTCAACGACTCCTCGTTCCTGGGCAACGACGCGGTGGCGCCGCAGGAGATCGGCGGGGCCTTCTTCGCGGACTACTCCGCGGTGATCTCCTTCGTGCGGAGCGTCCTGGCCGGCAACGCCGCGCGTCAGGGCGGGGCGGTGCGCCTGGCGGACGCCGCCTCCACCTTCACGAACTGCACCGTGGTGCAGAACAGCGCCTGGGAGAGCGGCGGCGCCATCATGGTGCGCGGCGGCAGCCTGATCCTCGACCGGAGCATCGTCGCCTTCAACGACGGCGCCTCGGTCACCGGCGAGATCGCCCAGCTCTACGTGGGCGCCACCGACATCTACGGCAACGCCGACGGCGACTGGGTCGGCGAGATCGCCGGGCTCGCGGACCAGAACGACAACCTCTCGGCCGACCCGCTCTTCTGCAGTCTGGACGACTTCCGTCTGCAGGGCGACTCGCCCTGCGCGCCGGACGGCCATCCGCGGGGTCTGATCGGCGCCCTGCCCGTGGGCTGCGACCACGCCGCCATCGAGCTGCGGGACTTCAGCGCCCGCATCGACTACCACCAGATCACCCTCACCTGGGAAGTGGTCGCCGAGGAGCCCCACGAGTACCGGCTCCGCGGCCATTTCCTGGACGGCCCGGCGATCCCCGCCTGGGACGTCCCCTACCAGGAGGCCGGCGAGCCGGGCTCCTACGTCGCGGTGGACAAGCCGGACCTCGACGGCGGGGTCGTGGTCTATCGGCTCGAGGCGCGCCGCGGCGGCGCGGACTGGTTCGAGCTGGGCGAGGTGCAGGCCAACCCGGCCACGACCATCCCCCAGGACGCGCTGACCGTGGGCAAGGTGTATCCCAACCCGTTCAACCCCCGGGTGACCATCCAGTTCACGTTGCAGGCGGCCACCCGCGTCCAGGCCGTCGTCTACGACCTCCAGGGCCGCCTGGTGCGCACCCTGGTCTCCGACCGGCTCGAGGCCGGCCGGCACGAGCTGGTCTGGGACAGCCGGGACGACCGCGGGCGGCTCCAACCCACCGGCACCTACCTGCTCAGGCTCGGGGACGAGCAGCGCCAGCAGACCACCAAGCTGCTCCTGATGAAGTGATATGGAGCGGCTAGTCAAGTAGAGACAAGCCCATCCCTTGGCCCCGGCCGCTCACCACGCCGGCCGCTCACCACGATGGCCGCTCACCACGATGGCCGTCCCGCCAGGCGCCACACCGCGCCGGCCGCGGGG
>CAZWYF010000032.1:0-39913 GCA_964637835.1 uncultured Fibrobacteraceae bacterium | reverse complement strand
GGGAGCCGGACCGTTCCGGCTCCCAGGGGATGTCAACATTCTTCGGGGCACAACTCTCGCCGACGGCCCGGAAGACCACCCCGGCGAGGGCGGCACCACCGGCCAGCCTGGCTAATCCGGCGCGCGGCTCGGCCCCTCGGCGCCCGCGTCGCCGGCCGGCTCGTCCGGCGACGCCGCGTCGCCGCTGGCGGCGAAGGCGGCGCTGTCGGCGGTATCGGCGGCCAGGGTGTCGGCCGTCACCGCGGCCGCCTCGGGCGTCCGCGGCACCAGGCGCATGTACATGCGGTAGCGGCCGAGGATCTCCTCCACGTAGCGGACGGTCTCGTCGCCGCGGTAGTAGCCGTGGCGCGTCTGGTCGTACCACCGGCGCTGGGCCAGCCGTGGCAGCGTCTCGGCCAGGCCGCCCTTCCAGCGATTGGGATCGCGGTTGGCGTCCATGGCCAGCCGCCGCGCATCGGTCACGTGGCCGATCCCCGCGTGGTAGACGGCCAGGCTGAAGCGCAGGCGCTCCAGGCTGTCCAGGTAGGCGAAGCCGTCCCAGGTGGTCTGCAGCAGCCGCAGCCCGGCGCGCAGGTTGGCCTCCGGGATGAACAGGCTGTCGATCTGGGCGCCGGCCACGTGGGGCATCACCTGCATGAGCCCGCGCGCCCCCGCCTTGCTCACGGCCCGGGCGTAGAACCGCGACTCCTGGTAGATGAGCGCAGTGACCAGCCGCCAGTCGAGGTCGTGGCGCTCGGACTGCTCGCGGATCAGCTCGTCGTACCGCGAGATGCGCCCGCTCAGGTCCGGCCGGTCCTCCTCCTGCTGGAAGCGCCGGATCGAGCGCGGGTTGCGGAAGTAGCGGTCGTAGATGATGCCGTAGTCCCGGCTGCGCCGCTCGGTGCCCCCGGGCAGCAGCCGGAAGTTGTCGCGCAGGTAGGCGTTGAGTGCGGCGCGCAGCTGGGGGCTGTTGCGGCGCACCAGCCACACCACGGCCTGCCGCTCGCCCACCGGCGGGCCCACCACCACGTCGCCGTCGAGGTAGGATCGCACGGCCTCCACCACCGCGTCGTCGGCCACGGTGGCGGCGAGGTCCCCGCGGGAGATCCGCGCGATGAGTTCCTCCACCTCCACCAGCGGCAGCCCCGGCTGGACGGTCAGTTCGAGATCCTCGCGCTCGCGCAGGCGGATCAGCTCGCCGAGGTAGGGGTCGTGGGGGGGGACGGTGAGCGTCAGGCCGGCGAGGTCGGCCAGCCGGGTGGCGGGGGACGACCCCGGCGGCCGGACCACCACCTTCTGCACGAAGCTCACCGGCCGCGTGGCGTCCACGTACTGGTCCAGCTCGGCGGTGAGCGTCAGCCCCGCGCAGATCACGTCGCCCGCGCCGCTGTTGAGCAGGCTGACCAGATCCTCGCCGGGCTCGGGCACCGCCACCTCCACCGCCAGGCCACGCGGCCGGGCGAAGCGCTGGAACAGCTCGTAGTCGAAGCCGGCCTCGCCGCCGCGATGCACGAAGTAGCTGGTGGCGTTGTAGCGGGTCAGCATGCGGATGGTGCCCATGCCGACGATGGCATCGAGATCGCGCTCCACGGCCGGGTTGGGCACCGCCGGGGCGAGGCCCTCGGGGCCGCCGTAGCGGCCGAACTCCTCGATCCGCTCGCACCCGGCCGTCAATGCGGCGGTCAGGGCGAGGCCGGCGAGCAGGCCAGCCACGCCCCGGCGCGTCCGGCGCCGGGAAGGGTGGCGATCAAGAGGAATCATGTGCATTTTCACTCCCAGCGTCTGCTCCTCGGCTCGACATCTTCACTACCACAACCGGGCACGCGGCGAAACAACGCGGTTTCGCGGGAAATTTCGAGGGGTGAAAAGCCCTCACGATTTTGATATAATCCCCCGACGTCAAGCATTCCGCGTTCCAGTCCGTTCCGTGATCCGTCGGCGCGAGCGGCCGGCTCCGCGTCTGGACCTCACACCCGGACTCGCATGTGGTCGTTCTAGTCATTGCCTTGCAAGGAGTTGCCATGAAGTTCAGGCTCATGATCGGGACCCTGGCCCTCGTCCTGCTCGGCTCGGGTACCGCGCTGGCCGCCGTGGACAGCGCCGCCGAGTTCCTGCAGATCGTCCAGGAACGGGTCGACCGCGGCGAGATCTCCGCCGAGGACGCCCTGCTCCTCAAGTTCCAGTACGCCTTCGATCGCGACAAGCTGCCCGAGGATCTGCAGCCCACCTCCAAGGCGCCCATGAAGTGCGGCACCGTGTTGGTGCAGGAATACCTGGGCCTGCGCGACGCCCTGCGGGGCGACGTGGTGAACCAGATCGAGGCCTACCTCGCGCCTCCGCAGGGCGAGAACCGTCTCAATCACTTCAGCCCCAGCGGCCTGTTCCGCATCAACTACTACACCGCCGGCGGCGACGCCGTGCCGCCCGGCGACGCCAACGGCAACTCGGTTCCCGACTTCGTCGAGAACATCGCCGAGTACATGGACTACTCCCTGGACTTCGAGTGCAACCAGCTCGGCTTCGAGATGCCGCCCTTCCAGGACGACACCGCCTACATGTCCGTCTACCTGGCGGACCTCGAGGGTGTGTACGGGTTCACCCAGCCCCTGAGCTACCCGCCTGGCATGACCCGGATCACCCTGGACAACGACTTCATCGGCTACCCGCCCAACGACGACCCCGAAGGCGACGCCCTCGGCGCGGCCAAGGTCACCGCCGCTCACGAGTTCAAGCACAGCACCCAGTACGCGGGCAGCCGCTGGAGCGAGAGCGGCTGGGTGGAGGTGGACGCCACCTGGATGGAGGAGATCGCCTACCCCGAGGTCAACGACTACCTCAACTACCTGAGCTTCGGCAGCCCCATCGCCGACCCGGACGTGGCCCTCGACGGCGGCAGCACCGGCACCGGCAGCTACGAGGATTGCGTCTGGCAGCACTACCAGAGCGAGACCCACGGCGTGCAGTTCGTGGTGGACTTCTGGGAGCACCGCAAGACCCACACCTCCCAGCCGGTGATGGACTCGTACGAGGAGCTGTTCCTCGACCACGGCGTCGACCTGACCACCGCCTGGAACGAGTTCACCACCTGGAACTTCGCCACCGGCGCCCGCTTCCTGCTGGACGACGGCTACGCCGAGTCGGACATCTACCCCACCGGCAGCCCGCAGCGCACGGTGTACAGCTACCCCAGCAGCTACAACGGCTCGGTCACCCGCCTGGCGGCCAACTTCATCCGCTGCCTCTTCGTGGACCAGCCCGGCAAGAACCTGCGCGTGACCTTCGACGGGGACGACACCGCCCGCATGACCCTGGGCATCGTGGTCAACGAGAGCTACGCCACCCACGCCGGCGCCATGTACACCGTGGACCTCGATCCCGACAATGATGTCGTCTTCGACGTGCCCTACGATCTCGGCGGCGTCTACTCCGTGGGCATCATCGTCGGCAACGCCGCCAAGAGCGGCGCCAACCGCTCCTACTCCCTGGACGTGGAGATGGTGGATGCCGGCACCACGCCCGTGGGCGACGTGGCGCGCGCCCTCGCCATCACCGGCAACCATCCCAACCCGTTCAACCCGAGCACCAGCATCGGATTCGCGCTTGCCGGCAGCGGGCACACCCGCCTGGAGATCTACGACCTCTCCGGCCGCAAGGTCCGCACGCTCCTGGACGCGAACCTCGGGGCGGGCGAGCACACCGTGCGCTGGCAGGGCCAGGACGACCGCGGTCGTCCCCTCGCCTCCGGCACCTACGTCGCCCGGCTGCGCAGCGGCGACCAGGTCACCAGCCACAAGCTGGTGCTGGCCAAGTAGCGCGTTCTCGCCGCGCGCCGCTCGTCGCGGGCCCCGACCGGATCGGTCGGGGCCCGCGGCGCCTCCCGGGCGTATGCCGCCGGCGGCCGCCTCCCGCCGCCGCACGTGACAGCGCCGCGCCGGTGCGCTAGTCTTCCCGCCGGAACCCGGCCCGGCCCACGCCCGACGCGAGGTCTCCATGGACGATGTCCGTCTGCACAGTGGTACCCTGCTGGCCGACCTGCGGCTGCGCGATGCGGTGTCCATGAAGCATCGCCGCCAGGCCCTGCGTTCGCTGGTCCAGCGGCTGCACAACCAGCGGCTGGCCGTGGCGCAGGTGGGGCCGGCGGACCTCCAGCAGCGGGCGTTCCTGCTCGTGGGCGCGGTGGCCGGGTCGGCTGGCCGCCTGGACGAACAGCTCGACGCCGCCGAGCGCACCCTCTTCGCGGGGGAGTTCGAGGTGGCCGACCTGCGGCGCGACGTGCGCCAGGACTCCTTCCCCAGCGTCTGACCACGGCGCCGCCCGGCGTCAGAGAGGAATCCCGAGCGCGTGTCCCAGCCGGTGCCGCACCCCTCGTGTCCCTATCCCCAGTACCGGCGTCCCGACGGGTCCTGGCGCCCGCCGCGACCGGAAGGGCTGGCGCGCGTGCTGGCCAAGGCGGGCTACGGGGCGCGGCCGCGTACCGTGGCGCTGGTCCGCGGCGGGCGGGTGACGGTGGATGGCGAGCCGGCGCGCGATCCCGGCCTGGCCGTGGGGCCGGCCAGCGACATCCGGCTCGACGGCGCGCGGCTCTGCGAGGTGCCGCGGCTCTACCTGGCCCTGCACAAGCCCCCGGGCGTGGACTGCCAGGATCGCCGCCAGGCCGGGCGCTGGATCGGCGACCTGCTGCCGCCCGACGCCGTGGGGCTGGAGCCGGCGGGCCGTCTGGACGTGCGCGCTCGCGGTCTGCTCCTGGTCTCCAACGACCTCTGGTGGAACAGCCGCATCGCCGAGGGCCCGGATCTGGAACGCCGTTACCGGATCGTGGTTCGAGGACAGGTCAACGCCATGGCGCTCGGACTGCTGCGCTCGGGGGTGAACCTGCCCTCCCACGGCACGGTGCGGCCGCTGCACGTGCAGGTGACGCGCGAGGAGCCGCGCCGCACCACGCTCGAGGTAGCGATGCTCCGCGGCCACCACCGGCAGATCCGGGCCGTGTTCACCACCCTCCGCCACGAGGTCCTCAGCATGGTGCGGTCGGGACTCGGTCCGCTGGATCTGGGGCCGCTGGCCCCCGGCGCCAGCCGGAACCTGACCACCGACGAGGTCCAGCAGATCGCCCAGGGAGGCGTCCATGGTTGATTCCCCGGAACCCACGGCCGAGCAGGAACGCCGCGATCACCTGCAGAACCTCGGCGAGCTGCTCCTGGGCATCGCGCACGAGATGACCACCCCGCTCGGCGCGCTCGGCAGCATGCTCGACAGCCTCGAGCGGTGCCAGCGGAAGCTGCAGGACGTCGCCGACCGCCCGGCGATCGGTCCGCAGGACCAGGCCGAGCTCCGCGAGATCCTCGCGCACATGCAGCAGGGCTGGCCGGTGGTGGGCACCGCCCGGCAACGACTGCAGGATCTGGTGCGGGAACTCCGTCTGGCTGGTCGTCCGGATGCCGAGCGCCCCGCCGAGCCCCTCGCGCTGGTGTCGTTGATCGAGGGCGATCTGCTGCTCCTGCAGTTCGACCTCAAGCAGGGCATCACCGTCGAGCGCCGCTTCGAGGCGCAGCCGACGGTGCGCGGCCACGCCTCGCTGCTCGGTCAGGTCTTCCTCAACCTGCTGCGCAATGCCATCCAGGCCCTGGCCGGACATGGCAGGATCACCGTCACCGTGCGCGAGCACGATGGCCAGGCGGAGGTGATCGTGGCCGACGACGGCCCGGGCATCCCCCCCGAGCTGATCGACCGCCTCTTCACCGAGGCGTGCACCTCCAAGGCGCGAGACGAGGGGACCGGACTCGGGCTGCTGATCAGCGCGCGGATCGTGCGCCAGCATGGCGGCCGGATCGTGGCCGCCAACGCTCCCGGCGGCGGGGCGGTCTTCACCGTCTTTCTGCCGGTGGCCTGAACCGATGATGCCGGACCTGAGACGGCGACTGGGATCCCTGCGGCAGGGCGAGCGCGGACTCGCCGGCCTGCTCGTGGTCACGTATGCGCTGGCGCTCTGCGGCCTGTACCTGCTCAAGCCGGCGCGCGACAGCTACTTCCTCTCGGTCCTCTCGTCCGCGGACCTGCCCCTGGCCTTCGTGGTCTCGGCCGTGCTGGCGGTGCCGGTCTCCGTCGCCTACAGCCGGGCGAGCCGCCGCTGGGCGCTGGGCCGGTTGCTGGCCGCCAGCGTGGCCCTGCTGGTGGCCGGCTTGCTGGTGTGGCGCTGGCTGCTGCCCACCGAGTGGCCCGTGGTCGTCTATCTCTTCTACGCCTGGGTGGCGGTGGCCGGAGGCCTGATCACCGCCCAGTTCTGGCTCGTGGGCAACGCGGTCTGCGACGCGCGGCAGGCCAAGCGCCTGTTTCCGCTCCTGAGCCTCGCCGGCATCGTCGGTGCGGTGGCCGGTGGCGGAATCGCCAGCTGGCTGGCCGGCCGTGACGGTTCCGGGGTCCTCCTGCTGGTGCTCGCCTGCGCCGGGATCTGGACCGCGGTGGGGTTGCTCAGCGCCCTGCTGCTGCGCCGTCGCCGCAGCCTCGCCGAACCGCCGCCGTCGTCGCGGGGGCGCCCGGTGCCGCATCCGGTGCGGCAGTTCGGGCGCGATCTGGCCGGCTCGCCGCACCTGCGTCTGATCATCGGCCTGGTCTCGGTCTCGGTGGTGGTCTCCACCTTCGTGGATTTCCAGTTCAAGACCGTGGCGAGCGCGGCCCATCCCGGGCAGGGAGACCTGCTCGCCTACCTCGGTAGCTTCTACGCCCGCATGAACCTGCTGGCCCTGGCGCTGCAGCTCCTGCTCACCTCGCGGTTGCTGCGGAGCCTCGGCGTGGGCGGCGCGGTGCTGGTCCTGCCCACGGTGCTGACCGTGGGGCTGGGGGGGCTGCTCGTCGCTCCCCTGCTGCCGGTGGCGGCCACGGTGCGGGCCAGCGAGATGGGGCTCAAGTACAGCCTGGACAAGACCAGCCGCGAGCTGCTGTTCCTGCCGCTGCCGCTGGGGCTCAAGCGCCGGGTGAAGGTGTTCCTGGACACCTTCGTCGAGCGGGGCGCGCGGGGGCTGGCGGGCCTGCTGCTCTGGTTCTGCACCGCGGCCCTCGGTGTCTCGCTGCGCGGGACGGTGGTGGTGGCGCTGGCGCTGGTGGTGGTCTGGGCGCTGCTGGCCCTGCGGCTGCGCCGGCAGTACGTGGCCACCTTCCGGCGTGCGGTGGCGCGGCGCGAACTGGATCGCGAGGACCTGCGCACCAGCCTGCGCGACCCCGGTGCCGTGGCCACCCTGGCGGCGTCCCTCCGGTCGGCCAATCCCCGGGAGGTGGCCTACGCGCTGGCCATGCTCCGGAGCGTCCCGCGCGAGGATCTGCCGGCCGGCGTCGTCGACTGCCTCGGCCATGCCGACGCGGCGGTCCGGCAGCGGGCGGTGGCCCTGGCCGTGGAGGCGCCCCTGCCGGGGTTGAGCGACCGCATCCGGCCCCTGCTCGCCGATCCCGAGCCGGACACCGGCCGGCTGGCGGCGGCCTACCTGCATGCCGATGGCGGGGAGGCGGAACTCCGCGCCGCGCTGGTGCTGGGGCCGGATGCCCGGGCGTCCGTCCTCGACTACCTGGCCCGGCGCCCGGCCGGCGAGGACGTGCCCGCGCTGTTGCCGCCGGCCGAGGTGCCGGGCGCCCTGTCGGCGCCGTCGGCCACCCTGCGGCATCGCGCCGCGCTGGCGGAGTACCTCGGACGCATCTGGACCGGCACCCTGGACGGCCTGCAGGTGCTGCTGACGGGCCAGCCCACCGCGGTGACCGGTCCGGCGCTGGTGGGCCTCGGTCGGCAGGCCGATCGCACCCACCTCGAGCCCCTGGCCGGGTTGCTCGCCGACCGGGACCTGCGCCACTGGGCGCGCCGGGCTCTGACCGCTTACGGCCCGGTGGCCGTGCCCACGCTCATGTCCGTGGCCGCGCGGCCGGGGTGCACCGATGCCGCCCGGAGCGCCGCCCTGCGCGGCCTCTCGCGCCTGCCCTACCAGCGGACCGTGGACCTGATCCTCGAGGATGCCGACACCGCCGCCGAACCGGTGCGCGCCGGCCTCATCCCCGTCCTGCTGCGGCTGCGCGAGCGGCGGCCCTCGCTGCACTTCCCCGCGCGCTCGGTGGAGCGGATGCTGGGCCGCGAGACCGCTGCCGCCCGCCGCCTGCTGGACCTGGAGTCCCGCCTGGGCCCCGCCGACGACACTCCCGCCGAACGCCTCCTGCGCCGCTGCCTGGCCGAGAGCCGGCGGTCGCGGCTCGCGCGGACGTTCCAGTTGCTGGCGCTGCGCTACGACGTCCGCGACATCATGGGCGCCTGGCTGCGCTGGAACGGTCCGGACCGTGCCCGGCGCGGGGATGCCCTCGAGTTCCTGGAGAACCTGCTCTCGCCGCGCCATCGCGTCCTGTTGCAGGGGCTGCTCGGCGAATCGCGACCGCGCGGGCGGCCGGCTCGCCGCGCGGCCCTGCGGGAGCTGATCCGCGGCGAGCAGCCCTGGCTCGCCGCCTGTGCGGCGCGGGCCGTCAAGCCCATCGATCTGCCCCCCCTGCGCAAGGACCTGCGGGACCTGGCCGAGGCCGGCCCACCGGTGGCGGCGGAGACCGCCCGCCTGGTCCTGGACTCCGGCGAAAGAACCAGTACAATGCTCACCACCATCGAGAAGGCGATCCTGCTCGAGGGGGTCGAACACTTCGATGCGGTCGACAGCGAGCGGCTGGCGGCCATCGCGGCCATCGCCACCGAGGCGACCTTCGGCGACGGCGACGTGGTCTTCCGCACCGGCGACGGCGGCGATGCGATGTACCTGGTGGTCGACGGCGAGGTGATCCTGCGCCGCGGCAGCCAGGAACTGGCCCGCACCGGACCCGGGGAGGTGTTCGGCGTCTGGGCGCTGTTCGAGCCCGAGGCGCGGATGGTCGACGCGGTGGCCGCCGGCGAGTGTCGCCTGCTGCGCATCGACCGCAATGACGTCGCCGACCTGATGGCCGAGGACATCACCGTGGCCCAGAGCCTGCTCCTGTCGGTGGCCCGGCGCCTCCGTCAGCTGGCGGCCCGGGCCGTCTGAGCTCCCGTCACGTGAAGATCCCGGCCTCGCCGCGGCCGGACGAGGATGACCATGCAGTTCGAGGAACGCGACAATCGCCTGCTCCTGGTCGACGACGACGAGATGGTCCTCTCCAGCCTGACCGCGCTGATGGAGCTGGAGACCGAGTACCGCGTGCACACCGCCCGGGGGGGCGAGGAGGCGCTGGCGGTGGCCGGCGAGCATCAGCTCGACCTGGTGGTCTCCGACTACCTGATGCCCGGCATGAACGGCATCGATCTGCTCGCGCGCCTGAAGGAGGAACAGCCCTGGGCGCCCCGGATCCTGCTGACGGGGTACGCGGACAAGGAGAACGCCATCCGCGCCATCAACGAGGTGGGGCTCTTCCAGTACATCGAGAAGCCGTGGGACAACGCCCACCTGCTGCTGGTGATCCGCAACGCCCTGGAGCGCCGGCACCTGTTGCGCGCGCTGCAGCAGAAGATCGCCGAGGCCGACCAGGCCGCCGGCCGCCTCGACAGCCTGCAGCAGGACATCCTGCGGGCGTTCATCTGACCTGACGAGGGGAGAGAGGGTTGCCGTGCCACGCGCCACTGCCATGGCTGGTCGGGCTGCTCGTCGGCCTGACGCTGGCGGCGTCCGCCCCGGCCGCCGAGCTGCCCTCGGAGCTGTACCTGGGCGGCTTCGTCAGCCAGGGCTACCTCAATACCGAGGACAATGACTACCTTCTCGCCGATGCCAGCGAAGGCTCCGGCGCGTTCAACGAGGCCGCGGTGATCGTGGCCGCCGAGCCCACCGACCGCCTGCACGTGGGCATCCAGCTGCTCGGCCGGGACTTCGGCCGCGAGGAGAGCCCCAGCGTGGTGGTGGACTGGGCCTACGGCGACTTCCGCTGGCGCGACCAGCTGGGCTTCCGCGCCGGGAAGATCAAGCTGCCCTATGGCCTGTACAACCAGGCCCGCGACGTGGACATGCTACGCACGGCCGTGCTGCTGCCCCAGAGCGTGTATGCCGAGCAGGACCGCGAGCTGCTCATCGCCTACGAGGGCATGGGGCTGTACGGCAACCTGCTGCTCGGCGGCTGGGGGGACCTGGATTACGAGCTGGCCGCCGGCAGCCTCAACGTGCCGCAATCGGGCCACGCGGAGGTCGCGCGCGCCATCGGCCAGGCCGCCGCGGCCAGCCGCGAGGCGGTGGCCGGGGCGACGGCCGCGCTCTACGGCTTGCCGGCGGACAGCGCCTCGGCCGAGGTGGCCATGATCCAGGACGCCGACCTCTCGGTCCCCTGGATCCTGGGCGGGTCGCTGATCTGGAACACGCCGGTCACGGGGCTGCGCCTGGGCACCACCCACATGGTGGGCGACGCGGAGGTGGACGGCCGCGTGCGCTACGACGTGCTGCTGCGCGATGGCAGCGTCGTGCCGGCCCACGTCCCGTGGACGCTGCTGGTGGACCAGGACCTGGATCTGCGCACGGTCATGACCACCTCGCTGGAATACCAGCGCGACGCCTGGACCCTGGCGGGCGAGATCTCGCGCATGCGCTTCGGCGACATCTCCAGCCTCGGCTGGTATGCCAGCCTGGGCTGGCGCGCCAGCCAGCGCTGGGCCCTGCAGACCTACTGGTCCACGTACTATCCCGACCACGACGACCGTGACGGCGCCAGCTTCCGCGCGGCGGGCCTGCCCCGGCACTACGCCTGGCAGCACGACCTCGCGCTGGCCGTCCGCCTGGACCTCGGCGCCCACTGGCTGCTGAAGTTCGAGTACCACCACATGGACGGCGCCGCCCTGGTGGACCGCGACGAACTGGCGCCAGGGGAGATCGCCACCGAGCACTGGCGGGTCTGGACCGCCAAGACCACCTTCCACTTCTGACCGGCCCGGGAGCCGCCATGCCCGTCCGACCGCCATCGTCCGTGCTGCTGACCATCCTGATGGTCCTGGTCGCGGCGTGCCCCACGGTGGCGGATCCGCCCCGGGTGGAGGTGGTGGCCCACCCGGCGGTGTCGTCGGACACGCTCTCGTACCAGCAACTGCGGCGCATCTACCTGGGCAAGACCACGCGCTGGGAGGATGGCCGCTCCATCCACCCGGTACTCTTCCACGGGGAACCCGTCCACGGATACTTCGTCCGCGAGGTGCTCGGTCGCTCGCCGGAGAGCTTCAGCGTCTACTGGAAGCGGATGGTCTTCACGGGCAAGGGCCGACCGCCCCTGGCCTTCGAGCGGGCCGAGGCCCTGGCCGACTACGTGCGCGAGACGCCTGGCGCCATCGGCTTCCTGCCCGCTCCGGCGGACACCGCCGGCCTCAAGCTGTTGGCCCTGGAGTAGCCGCCGGGGAGGTGGTCCGTGCGTTTCACCCATCGCATCCTGGCGCTGCCGCTGCTGACGGCGGTGGCCTTCGCGGCCATCTTCGTGGTGGCGTTCCTGAACCTGCGCGAGGGCACCTCCCTGCTGCAACGCCTGCAGTCGGACTTCTTCACCGCGGTGAACCTCAGCCACGGCCTGCAGCTCGAGGCCCTGCGCATCCGCCACGGTCTGGACACCGCCGTCAGCCTCAGCGATCCCGACCTGGTCACCGAGACCGATCCCATGGCCGCCCGTTTCCGGGAGCTGCTGGCCGCCGGCGAGGACGTCGCCACCGTCGAGCCATCGCAGCTGTCACGCCTGGAGGCGGCCTTCGCTCGCTACCATGCCCTGGCCCGTCGTCTGACGTTGCAGCTCATCGCCCAGGACGACATCGCCACCGCCGACCCCCAGCTGCTCGCCCAGGCCGGCGAGATGAATCACGCCTACCGGGATCTCCAGGACCAGCTCGACCGGCTCACCTCCACGCAGGTGCTGAAGATGCGGCAGGCGATGACCGGGACCGGCGACCGGTTGCGCACGCGGGTCCGTCAGATCACCCTGCTGGCGGTGGGCGCGCTGGCGGTCCTGCTGCTCATGGCCGGCGGCGCCATCGTCTCGGTGGTCCGGCCGCTGCGCAAGCTGCGGGTGGCGGCCGGAGAGATCGCCCGGGGCAACCTGGATCAGGCCATCGACTACCGTTCGGGGGACGACCTCGGCCAGCTCGCCGACAGTTTCCGCGACATGCAGCACGCCCTGGAGGCGGACATCGCTCGGCGCGAGGAGATCGAGCACGCCCTGCGCGAGAGCGAGGAGCGCCTGGCGCTGGCCCTGGATGCGGCCAACGACGGCATCTGGGACATCCACCTGCCGCAGGGGTCGTTCTACTGCAGCGATCGCTTCGCCGCCATCCTGGGTTACGAACCCAGGGAGAAGCCCACCACCATGGCCGAGATGGATGCCATGATGGCCGGCGTGGACCAGGAAGCGCTCCGCCGCCTGTTCAACGAGCGGCGGCCAGAGGGGCAGGAGGCCTCCTTCGAGGCGCGGCTGCGGCGCAAGGACGGCAGCTGGGCCTGGGTGGAGGTCAAGGGCCGCACCGTGGCCTGGCAGCCGGACGGCTCGCCCCGGCGCATGGTGGGCACCATCGCGGACATCTCCGGCCGCAAGCAGGCCGAGGCGGACCTGCGCCGGGCCCAGGACCGGGTCCTGCAGGCGGAGAAGCAGGCGAGCCTCGGTCGTCTGGTGGCCGGCCTGGCCCACGAGCTCAACTCGCCCCTGGGCGCCCTGCTCTCCGGCAGCGACCTGGCGACCCGCAGCGCGGCGGTGCTGCGCGACCGGCTCGCGGAGCGGGACTGCGGGCCGGGGCCGGAGGAAGACCCCCGCCTGCGGCGCGCCCTGCGGGCCATCGAGCAGAGCACCCGCGGCACGGCGGCCGCGGCCGCGCGGCTGGAGGAACTCCTCGGTGGCCTGAAGCGCTTCACCGCCCTCGACCGGGCCGACCTGCAGGAGGCCGACGTCCACCAGTTGCTGGACACCACCCTGACCGTGATGTGCGAGGGTCGCGCGGAGGGGATCACGCTGGTGCGGGAGTACGGGGAGCTGCCGCGGATCCTCTGCTATCCCGGACAGCTCAACCAGCTCTTCCTCGCACTGATCCGCAACGCGGTGGAGGCCATGGGCGCCATGGGGACGCTCACCCTGACCACCGGCATGGCGGGGCCCGATCACGTGCGTGTCCAGGTGCACGACACCGGTCGGGGCATTCCCCCCGAGCGCCTCGCGCAGCTCTTCGAGCCCGACTTCCACACCGATGGCGAACGCGTGCACCTGGGGTGGGGGCTGGTCACGGCGCGGCGTATCGTGGAGGACCACGGCGGATCCATCACCGTCCGCAGCGAGCCCGGGCGTGGCAGCGAGTTCACCGTGGAGCTGCCGCGACGTCCACCGGCAACGATGCCGGCCGGTGGGTCGCCGCAGGCCCTCTCGTGAATGCTCCGGGCTAGAGGGTCAACAGGATGATCCCGGCCACCGTCAGGACGATCCCCAGCCCGGTGCGCGGGGTGAGCGCCTCGCCGCCAAGCGCCAGCGCGGCCAGCACGCCGAAGAGTGGCGACGTGAAGGCGATGGGCATCACGCGGTTGAGGGGCGCTCCCTTGATCGCGGCGTAGAAGCAGAGCATGCCCAGCGAACCGGCCACCAGGCCGCCGCCGACCACCAGGTAGGTCAGGGAGCGGCCGCCGGCGTGGGCGATCAGGCGCAGCTGCGGCCAGCTCACCGCGGTCAGCACCACCAGGGCCACGGCCGTCCGCAGCGTGATGCCCACCTGGGGCGGCAGGTCGCCCAGGTGCAGGCCCCGCTTCTCGAAGTAGCCGCCGATGCCCCAGGCGGCGGCGGTGATCAGTGCCAGCAGCTGTGGTTTCAATCAGGTGCCTCCGGTCGGGGGACAGGCGGACGCCACCCGGTGGTTCGCCGGGTGGCGTCGAAGGTGATGCGGCTGTCCATGGCGGTCAAGCCGCCGCCGGGCCGCCTCTAGGCCGGCTGGCGGTTCCGCGGCGTCTCCCGGCGCGGGCCCGCCGTGTCGGCCATGGCATGGAGCTCGGCGTCGCTCCATCCGGACGTGTCCGGGCCGTGCCGGTCCGCCTGGCCCGACACCAGGCCATGCAGCCGCGAGACCACCGCCTGGAGCTGGGCGGCCTGGGCGTTGAGCTCCTCGGCCGCGGAGGCCGACTCCTCGGCATTGGCCGCGGCGTTCTGGGTGGTCTGATCCAGCTGCACCACGGCCTTGTTGATCTGGTCGATGCCATCGGCTTGCTCGCGGGCCGCTCCGGCGATGCCCTCGACCTGCTCCCCCACCTGGCGCGCGTTGTCCGCGGTGCGCTCGAAGGCCAGGCGCGTCTGCTCGGTCATGCTCACGCCCCGCTCGGAATGGGTCACCGAATCCTCGATCAGGGCGCTGGTCTCCTTGGCGGCGTCGGCCGCGCGCTGGGCCAGGTTCCGCACCTCCTCGGCCACCACGGCGAAGCCCTTGCCCGCCTCGCCGGCACGCGCGGCTTCGACGGCGGCGTTGAGGGCCAGCAGGTTGGTCTGGAAGGCGATCTCGTCGATGGTGCCGACGATCTTCGCGGTCTGGTCGGCGCTGTTCTTGATGTTGCCGATGGCCGCGACCATCTCCTGCATGGTCTGCAGGCCCTCGGTCACCGTGGTCTCTGCCGAGCGCATGAGCTCCTGGCAGCGGTCGGAGGCCGCGGTGGTGGTGCGGACGTTGGCGGTCATCTGCTGCAGGCTCGCCGAGGTCTCCTGGACCGCGGCGGCCTGCTCGCTCGACTGCTCGGCCAGCGAGACGCTGGCGTTGGCGATCTGGGCCGAGGCGGAGGCGGTCTGCTCCGAGCCCGCGTTCAGGTCGGTGATCATGGCGTTGACCGGCCCGGTGACGCTGCGCGCCACCAGGTAGACCACGCCGCAGACCACGGCCAGGGCGATCACCGTCAGCAGGATGCCGAAGTTGCGCAGCGAATCGGCGGCGGCATAGATCTGCGCCCGGTCCAGTCCCACGCCGAACAGCCAGCCGGTGCCGGGGTCGGTCCGGAAGGCCGCCTCGCGCGCGGACCCCTTGAAGTCGTAGCCGATCAGCCCGTTCTGCTCGGCGAGCATCTGCTTGCCGAAGTCCCACTGCGTGATGGAGGACTGCAGGATGAGGTCGTGATTGGGGTGGGCGAGGAAGGTGCCGTCGGCCGCGCAGATGTAGGCGTAGCCCGTCTCGCCCACGGCGATGGGATCGACCACGCTGGCGGCGAAGCGCCCCAGGTCGACCACGCCGAGCATGGCGCCGGTCCCGCCCGCGGCGGGGACGGGATAGCAGACCACCACGATGGGCGCGCCGGTGACCAGGCTCGCGAGCGGCTCGGAGATCACGCGGTCGCCGGTGCGCTGGCACTGCTGGAAGTAGCCGCGGCCGCTGATGTCGAGCGTCCCCACCGATCCCTCCGCGGTGGAGGCCACCGCGACGCCGTCGGGACCGATGAGGTGGAGCGACTCGTAGTCCTCCGTCCGCCTCGCCAGCTCGCTCAGCAGCTCGTTGGCCGCGCGAGCGGCGTCGGGGTCGTCGTGGCGCAGAGCGTCCTGGATGGTGGTCAGGCCCGCCCACCGGGCAACGTCCAGGTCCCGGTGATGCAGCCAGCCCACCACGTTCTGCTGGACCAGCGCGACCACCTGTTCCATCTCGTCGTGGACCGAGGTCCGCAGGGCGTCGCCGGTGCGGATGGTGGTCGTGATGAGGTAGACGCCGAACGCCAGCAGGAGCGCGGCGGCGGTGGGCAGCAGGAAGCGGTCGCGGAGGTTCAGCTTCATGGCGGACATCCTTCTCGAGACGGTCTCGGGCTCTTGGCCGTGCTGACGCCGGCTCCCGCTCCCCGGTGTGCTTCTTCCCCGGGCGGAGCGGTCAGTGGCGTGTATGCGGGCTCCTTCGTCTGGAATGAGGAGAACTTGAGGGTCCGACGGGCCCATGCTGCGAGGGGCCGTGCCGCGGGTGCGCGGCCCGGAGCCGTCAGGACACGTGCGCGCCCCCGGAATTCGATTATCCTGCCTCGAAATCCCGCTCCGCACCGCTGCCCCCGTGGCCTGTCCTGGAGGAGATCCCGCATGGAGATTGCCACCACCGCCGAGATGGTCCGTCGCGCCTACCAGACCACCCGCCAGAACCTCGAGACCGTCCGGCAGCGCCTCGGTCGTCCGCTGACCCTCACGGAGAAGATCTTCCTGGGCCACCTGGTCGATCCTGCCGGCCAGGAGCTGGCCCGGGGCGAGGCGACCCTCGCCCTGGCGCCCGACCGCGTGGCCATGCAGGATGCCACCGCCCAGATGGCCATCCTGCAGTTCATGCAGGCCGGCCGGGACCAGACGGCGGTGCCCACCACCGTGCACTGCGACCACCTGCTGCTGGCCTATCAGGGAGCGGAGGCCGATCGCGCCGCGGCCCTGGACACCAATCGCGAGGTCTACCAGTTCCTCGCCAGCGCCGCGGCCCGCTACGGGATGGGCTTCTGGCGGCCGGGATCGGGCATCATCCACCAGGTGGTCCTGGAGAACTACGCCTTCCCCGGCGGCCTGATGATCGGCACCGACAGCCATACCCCCAACGCCGGCGGGCTGGGCATGGCGGCCTGCGGCGTGGGCGGCGCCGATGCGGTGGACGTCATGGTGGGCATGCCCTGGGAGGTGCTGCACCCGCGGATCACCGGCGTGCGCCTGACCGGCGCCCCCGGCGGCTGGACCGCCCCCAAGGACGTGATCCTCAAGCTCTGCGGCCTGCTCACCACCAAGGGCGGGACCAACCACGTCATCGAGTACTTCGGGCCCGGCTGCGAGGCCATCAGCTGCACGGGCAAGGCCACGATCACCAACATGGGCGCCGAGCTGGGCGCCACCACGAGCATCTTCCCCGGCGACGAGCGCATGCAGGACTACCTGCGCGCCACGCGCCGTGCGGACCTCGCCGACCTCGCCGCCGCCAACCTCGACCTGCTGCGTGCCGACGCCGAGGTGGAGGCCAGCCCGGAGGCGTTCTATGATCGCGTGGTGGAGATCGACCTCTCCGCGCTGCAGCCGCACCTGGTGGGCCCCCACAGCCCCGACGTCCTGCACGCGGTGGGCGACATGCCGCAGGACTGCGCGCAGGAGGACTACCCCGTCGAGCTCACCTACGCGCTCATCGGTTCCTGCACCAACAGCAGCTACGAGGACATCAGCCGCGCGGCCGACATCGCCCAGCAGGCCGTGGACGCCGGCCTGCAGATGAAGGCGCCGTTGCTGGTCACTCCGGGGTCGGACCAGATCTACGAGACCATCCGGCGCGACGGCCAGCTCGCGGTGTTCGAGAAGCTGGGCGCCACCGTGCTGACCAACGCCTGCGGCCCCTGCATCGGACAGTGGAAGCGGGACGACATCCAGGCGGGCGATCGCAACAGCATCATCACCTCCTTCAACCGCAACTTCCGCAAGCGCAACGACGGCAACGCCGAGACCCACGCCTTCATCGGCAGTCCCGAGGTGGTGGTGGCCTATGGCCTCGCCGGCCGGCTGGACTTCAACCCCATGGCCGACGCGCTGACCACCGCCGATGGCGAGGAGGTGCGCCTGGCGCCGCCGCGGCCGGCGCCCGACCTGCCGGCGGATGGCTTCGTGTTCGCCGAGGAGGGTTACCAGGAGCCGCCGGCGGACCGTTCCACCGTCGCGGTGGTCGTCCAGGAACGAAGCGAGCGGCTGGCCCTGCTCGCGCCCTTCGCCCCGTGGCGGGAGGCGGACTTCCAGGGTCTCGATCTGCTCGTCAAGGTCCAGGGCAAGTGCACCACCGACCACATCTCCATGGCCGGCCCGTGGCTCAAGTATCGCGGCCACCTCGACCGCATCAGCGACAACATGCTCCTGGGCGGCGTCAACGCCTTCGACGGCGAGACCGGCCAGACCCGCAGCCCGCTCACCGGCGAGGTGGGCCGGGTGCCTGACGTCGCCCGCAGCCTGAAGGCCGCGGGCCGGCACTGGGTGATCGTGGGCGACGACAACTACGGCGAGGGCAGCAGCCGCGAGCACGCGGCCATGAGCCCGCGGCACCTGGGTTGCGCGGCGGTGGTCGTGCGCAGCTTCGCCCGCATCCACGAGACCAACCTCAAGAAGCAGGGCATCCTGCCGCTGGTCTTCGCCGACCCGGCCGATTACGAGAAGGTGCAGGAGCAGGACCGGATCGACCTCGAGGACCTCGACCAGCTCGCGCCCGGCAGCGTGGTCGTCGCCGTCCTGCATCACACCGACGGCCGCAGCGACCGGGTCGAGCTGAGGCACTCGCTGACCACCGAGCAGGTGGCCTGGTTCCGGGCCGGATCGGCGCTGAACCTGATCCGCCAGCAGCGGAGCTGATTCCGCGCCAGCGCCGGGCGGGCGGCGGCCACCGGCCGCCTGGCCCGCCCGACGCCGGTGGCGCCCGGGCCGCGGCCCGCGGACAGCGGGCCGTCGAAAATCCTGTCACGATCGCCCCCTCATCACGTATCTTTGCCGCTGATCCGCCCGCCGACCCTGCGGCCTCCAGCCGCCGCGATCACCCGAGGAGAATCCATGCGTTCCGTCGTCTGCGTCTGTTGTCTGCTCGCCGGCCTGCTGGTCGCCGCCGTGGCGGTGGCCGAGCCCGCCTTCTTCCCCCGCCGCCCGGCCATCTCGCCCGACGGGAAGACCGTGGTCTTCAGCGCCCAGGGCGACCTGTGGCGCGTGGCCGCCGCCGGTGGTCGGGCCGAGCGCCTGACGGCCCACCCGGCCTACGACCGCGACCCCGTCTTCTCGCCCGATGGCGAGCGGCTCGCCTTCGCCTCCGACCGCGAGGGCAGCTTCGACGTCTACGTGATGCCGGCCCGCGGGGGGCGCCCCACCCGGTTGACCTTCGCACCGGGCACCGATCTGCCCCGCGCGTTCACCCCGGATGGCGCGGCCATCCTCTTCGCCAGCAGCCGTCCCTGGCAGTATCCGGTGCGCGATCAGATCCAGCGCGTGCCCGTGACCGGCGGCACGCCCCTGCGCATGTTCGATCTCTTCGCCAGCGAGGTGGCCGTCCATCCCGAGCAGGATCGCTATCTGCTCACCGTGGGCGACGCCCGCTTCGGCCGCGTGGGCTACCGGGGCACCTACCAGCCGGACATCTGGCTCCACGAGCCGGGCCAGGCCCCGCAGCGCCTGACCGACGGCCTGGGCTACGACACCGATCCCATGTGGGGCCCCGGCGACGCCCTCTACTGGCGAGGCGAGGACGACCAGACCGGCGCCTTCAACCTCTGGCGCCGCACTGCCGACGGTGTCGACAGCGAGCGCCTGACCGACTTCCGCGAGGAAGGCGTCCGCAACGCCCGCATCAGTGGTGACGGTTCGCGCATCGTCTGCGAGGCCGGCGACACGCTCTGGATCCTCGAGACCGCCACCGGGACGCTGCGTGAGCTGGAAGTGACCATCGCCGCCGACCAGCTCCTGGACGCCCGCGAGTTCGACACCGCCAGCGGCGACGCCGACGAGCTCACCGTGGCCGCCGGTGGCGAGGAGATCGCCATGGTGATCCGTGGCGAGCTGGTCCTGGTCAACCGCGAGCTCGAGGGCCGGGCCACCGTGGCGCTGCCCTCGCCGTGGCGCGAGAGCGGCATCGACTTCCGTCCCGGCTCCGCGGACACCCTGGTCTTCGTCAGCGACCGCGTGGAGGACGACGGCATCCCCTACAGCCGCATCGGCCTGCTGCTGAGTGACGACCCCGAGACCAGCCTCCTGCGGAACGCCCGCGCCCACCGCATCGAGTGGCTCACCCCCGAGGGCGTCGAGGCCTTCGACCCGGTGTGGTCGCCCGACGGCCAGCGCATCGCCTACCGGCATGGCCACGCCGCCCTGGCGGTGATGGACGCCGATGGCGACGATCGCCGCATCCTCTACGAGGGCTGGGACCAGCCCGATTTCAGCTGGTCGCCGGACGGCCGCTGGCTCGCCTACGCCGCTGGCACCGGCCCGGATTTCAACACCGACGTCTGGCTGGTCGCCGCCGACGGGGGCGAGGCTGTCAACGTCAGCCAGCACCCGGACTATGACTACGGCCCGGTCTGGAACCAGTCCGGCAGCATGCTGGCCTGGACCAGCCGCCGCCATGGCAACCAGTCCGACGTGGTCTTCTGCTACCTCACCCGGGCCGATGACGAGCGCTCCGAGGAAGAGTGGAAGATCTGGGAGAAGACCCGCGACCGGAAGGACGAGTCCGCCGCCGCCGACGACGCGGACGGCGAGCAGTCCGAGGAGAAGACGGCCGACCGGCCCGAGCCCATCGCCATCGACCTCGATGACATCCATCTGCGCGTGCGTCGCCTGACCAGCCTGCCCGGTGACGAGCGCGTGGTGGCCATCCATCCACAGGGCGACCGCATCGCCTTCGGCGCCACCGTGGGCGGCGAGCGCGATCTCTACACCGTGGACCGATTCGGCGAGGACATGGAACCCCTGACGCGCGGCGGAACGGGCGACCGCGCCGCCCACCTGGCCGCCGACGGCAAGACCGTCTGGCTGCTGGCCAAGGGCCGGCCGGCCCACGTGCCGCTGTCCGGCGGCGACCTGGAGACGGTCTCCTTCCGGGCCCGCCTGGAGCTCGACCGCGCCGGTCTCTGGCGCCAGGTGGTGGAGGAGACCTACCGCACCCTGCGCGATCGCTTCTACGACCCGGCCATGCACGGCATCGACTGGCCGGCCCAGCGGGAGAAGGCCCTGCGGCTGGTCGCGGGCGTCGACCACGAGGACGACTTCGCCGACGTCATGAACATCATGCTGCGCAGCCTCAACGCCTCGCACATGGGCTACTACCCCGGCGGCCGCGGGCAGCGCAGCGGCCCCGGCTGGCTCGGCCTCGAGCTCGATCCCGCCCACCGTGGCGAGGGCCTGCGCGTGGCGTCCGTGATCCCTCATGGCCCGGCCGATCGCGCTGGCGAGGACGGCCTGCGGGCGGGCGACGTGATCCTGGCCGTCGACGACGAGCCCGTCGGCCGCGACCGCAACCTCTACGCCCCGCTGACGGCCGCCGGCGGCGAGCCGGTGCTCGTCCGCCACGAACGTGATGGCGAGGAGCGCCTGGTGCAGCTACGGCCGGCCACGTTCGGGGCCGTGCGGCAGGCCATCTACGAGCGCGACGTCAAGGCCCACCGTGCCCGCGTGGAGGAGCTCTCCGGCGGCGAGGTCGGCTACGTCCACATCCAGGGCATGGGCCAGCGCGAGGTGGAGGTCTTCGAGCGGGACCTGCACGCCGCCGCCGCGGGCAAGGACGCCCTGATCATCGACGTCCGCTGGAACGGCGGCGGCTGGACCACCGATCTGCTGCTGACCATCCTCACGCAGCCGGTGCACGCCTACACCGTTCCGCGCGGTGGCGAGGTGGGTTATCCCGATGCCGAGCGCCTGCCCATGCAGCGCTGGAACCGGCCCATCGCCGTGATCTGCAACGAGAGCAGCTACTCCAACGCCGAGATCTTCAGCCACGCCGTCAAGACCATCGGCCGCGGCCCGGTGGTGGGCCAGACCACCGGCGGCAACGTCATCTCCACCGGTGGCTGGCAGACGCTGGACGGCGGCTGGGTGCGCCTGCCCTTCCGTGGCTGGTACGTGTGGGGCGACGAGAGCGACCTCGCGCGCAACAACAAGAACCAGGAGCACGGCGGGTGCGTGCCGGACCACCTGGTGCCCATGGGGCCGGCCGAGCTCCTGGCGGGCGAGGATCCGCAGCTGGAGAAGGCCGTGGAGCTGATGCGCGAGGCGGCGGCCCTGGCCCGGCAGGCGCCGGAGCCGGATCCGCAGCGGGCGGCCGCGGCCCGGCGCTGACCGCGACCGTCACGGCGGGATCGTCCTGCGAGCAGCGGCGCGCGGCTTTACCGGCCGCGCGCCCTGCATTATGCTGCCAGGGAGACCCCACCGCGTCCGGGCCAGGAGGGCCGCCGGACCGGCCGGAGGTCGCATCCATCCGCAAGGAGGCGAGCCGTCATGCAGCCGCGCCCGGAACCCCGTCCCCACGACGCGTCCGATCCCGGTCCCCGAGCCGAGCTGGCCCGGGAGATGCTCGCGTGCCTGCCCCTGGCCGTGGTGGCGATCGAGCGGGAGGGGCGGATCCTGCACGGGAACCAGGCGCTGGCCGATCTGCTCGGCGTCGATCTCGATCAGCTGGTAGGCGAGCCGTTGCCCGGACTCGGCGACCAGGATCAGGCCGCGCTGCGCGGCATGCTCTCGGGACTGGGCGATCCCGGGGTTGGGGGCTGGCGTCAGCTGGATCTGGCGCTGCCAGGTGGCGGCCGCCTGGCCCTGTCGTGCTGCTACGGCGTCATGCCCACCGAGGCTGGCGAGGTGCGCGGCCTGGTGGGCTTCGGCCTGCCCATCGACCATGGCGAACGCGCCCTGCAGGCGGAGCTCCGGCGCCGCAACGACTTCATCGAGACCGTCCTGGAGAACCTGCCGGTGGGGCTGGCCATCCATTCGCTGGACATGTCCACCGTCGGCTACGTGAACAATCGTTTCCAGGAGATCTACGGCGGCTGGAACAGCGCCGGGGTCTCCGACCTGGCCGGGTTCCTCGACCGTCTCTGTCCCGACCCGGAGCAGCGCCGCGAGCTGCAGCGTCGCCTGCTGGCGGACATGGGCCAGGGCGGCCTGAAGCAGATGTCCTGGGACGACATCCGCGTCCGCGGCCGCGACGGCACCACGCGCATCGTCTGCGCCGAGAACACTCCCCTGCCCGAGCAGGGGCTGATGATCTCCACCGTCCGCGACGTCACCGACCGCAAGCTGGCCGAGGATGCCCTGCGCGAGAGCGAGCGCCGCTACCAGATCATGGCCGAGTCCTCTCCGGTGGGCATCTTCCGCTGCGATCGGCAGACGCGCTGCCGTTACGTCAATCGCCGCTGGCGGGAGATCACCGGCCTGACCACCGCCCAGGCCGCGGGCGAGGGCTGGATCTCCGCCGTGCACGCCGATGACCGCGACAGCGTCCTGCGCGGCTGGCAGCTCGCGGTGGCCGAGGAGCAGGTGTTCCGGACCGAGTGCCGCTTCCGCCGCCCGCGCGGCCTGACCACCTGGGTGTTCGTCCAGGCGGAGCCCGTCTTCGACACCAGCCAGCAGCTCACCGGCTACATCGGCTCGGTCACCGACATCTCCGAGCGCAAGCGCACCGAGGAGGAGATCCGGCGCATCGCCTACTACGACGCGCTGACCAAGCTGCCCAACCGGGCCTTCTTCCTCGAGCAGCTCCGCCGCACGCTGGCCGCGGCCCGCCGCTCCCAGCGCCGTGCCGCCCTGCTCTTCTGCGACCTGGACAACTTCAAGGACGTCAACGACACCCTGGGCCACGACCAGGGCGATGAGCTGCTGCGCGGCATCGCCGAGCGCCTGTCCAGCTGCATCCGCAAGGGCGACACCCTCAGCCGCCTCGGTGGCGACGAGTTCGTCCTCCTGCTGCCCGCGGTCAAGAGCGACCGCGACGCGGTCTCGGTGGCCCGCAAGATCATGCAACAGCTCGCGCGCCCCTTCACCCTCGACGGCCACGAGGTCTACACCACGCCGTCCATCGGCATCGCCTTCTATCCCGATGACGGCGACAGCGTCAGCGCCCTGCTCAAGCATGCCGACATGGCCATGTACGCGGCCAAGGCCCGGGGCCGGAATCGCTACCAGTTCTTCAGCGAGGAGATGCACCAGCGCGTGCTCGAGCGCATGAAGCTGGAGGCGGGCCTGCGGCAGGCCGTCGAGCGCGCGGAGCTGCGTCTGGTCTACCAGCCGCAGTACGAGCTGGCCACCGGCCGCCTGGTGGGCGTGGAGGCCCTGTTGCGCTGGGAGCACCCGGAACGCGGCACCATTCCGCCGGCGCGGTTCATCCCGGTGGCCGAGGAGACCGGCATCATCCACGACATCGGCACCTGGGTGCTGCGGACGGCCTGCACCCAGGCGCGGGAGTGGATCACGGCGGGGTTCCCGGATCTGCGGGTGGCGGTCAACCTCTCGGGCAAGCAGTTCGCCGAACCGGGGCTGGTGGAACTGGTGCGCGGGATCCTGGCCGAGACCGGCCTGGACGCGCGGCATCTGGAGCTGGAGATCACCGAGGGCACCCTCATGCAGGACGCGACGGTGGCGCTGGCCACGCTGACCGCCCTGCGCCAGGACGGTGTGAGCCTGGCCATCGACGACTTCGGCACCGGCTACTCCTCGCTCGTGTACCTGCGCCGGCTGCCCATCCAGCGGCTGAAGATCGCGCCGGACTTCGTGCGCGAGATCCACCACGACAACCGGGACGCGGCCATCGTCGAGGCGGTCATCGGCATGGGACGCAATCTGGGACTGGACATCGTGGCCGAGGGCGTCGAGAGCGCCGAGCAGGCCGCCGTCCTCGAGCGCCTGGCCTGCCCCCTGGTGCAGGGTTTCCACTACGACCGCCCGCTGTCGCGCGACCAGGTCGGTTCGAGATTCGCTTGACCCCCGCCAGCGGGCAGCGCAACGTTTCGGCAGGTTGACCTGCCACCGTTGCCGGGCTGCGGTCCGGTTTTTTCGTCTCGGCGGCGAGCGCTCGTCCGCGGCGCCACGAGCCTGGAGGCTCCCTCATGTCGCTAGGTCAGAAGATCAACGATTTCCTCGCCCGGACCCGCTCGCTCATGGAGGGCGGAGGCGAGAAGGCGGTCCAGAAGCAGCAGGCCCAGGGCAAGCTCACCGCGCGCGACCGCGTGGCCCAGGTGTGCGATCCAGGATCATTCCACGAGTACGACCTCTTCGTGGAACACAACTGCCGGGATTTCGGCATGGATCAGAAGAAGCTTCCTGGCGACGGGGTGGTCACCGGCACCGGGACCGTCGAGGGCCATCCGGTGTGTTGCTTCGCCCAGGACTTCACCGTGGCCGGTGGTTCGCTGGGCCTGGCCCACGCGCGCAAGATCACCAAGATCATGGATCATGCCATGAAGATGGGCGTGCCCCTGATCGGGATCAACGACTCCGGCGGCGCCCGCATCCAGGAGGGCGTCAATTCCCTGGCCGGCTACGGCGAGATCTTCTACCGCAACACCCTGGCCTCGGGTGTGATCCCGCAGATCTCGGTGATCCTGGGGCCGTGCGCGGGCGGGGCGGTCTACTCGCCGGCGCTGACGGATTTCGTCTTCGTGGTGGACAGGATCAGCAAGATGTTCATCACCGGCCCGGAGGTGATCAAGACCGTGCTCGGCGAGGAGGTCTCCATGGAGGAACTCGGCGGCGCCCGGGTCCAGGCGGAGGTCTCCGGCAATGCGCATTTCTACGCCGAGAGCGAGCAGGAATGCTTCGAGCAGATCAAGAAGCTGGTCACCTTCATCCCCTGGAACAACCGCAAGCCGAGCGAGGAATTCCCGCCGCGGCCGCCGCGGCCGGAGTTCGACATCGAGCAGATCGTCCCGGACGATCCCCGCAAGCCCTACGACGTCCGCGACGCCGTCCGTGCCGTCTGCGACGACAGCGACTTCTTCGAGATCCAGGAGCACTGGGCCCGGAACATCGTCATCGGATTCGCCCGGCTGGAGGGCCGGACCGTGGGGATCGTGGGCAACCAGCCCGCCTACCTCGCCGGCGTGCTCGACGTGGACGCCTCGGACAAGGCCGCGCGCTTCATCCGCTTCTGCGATGCGTTCAGCATCCCGCTGGTGAGCTTCGTGGACCTGCCCGGCTATCTGCCCGGCGTGGACCAGGAGCACGCCGGCGTGATCCGTCACGGCGCCAAGATCCTCTACGCCTACAGCGAGGCGACGGTCCCCAAGATCACCCTGATCCTGCGCAAGGCGTACGGCGGCGGCTACATCGCCATGTGCTCGCGCCACCTGGGGGCCGACTTCGTGTTCGCCTGGCCATTCGCCGAGATCGCCGTCATGGGACCCGAGGGGGCGGCCAACATCATCTTCCGCAAGGAGATCATGGGCGCCAGCGATCCGGAGGCCATGCGGCAGGAGAAGATCCGCGAGTACCAGGACAAGTTCGCCAACCCGTACATCGCCGCGCGCGACGGCCACGTCGACGCGGTGATCCAGCCTGGCGAGACGCGCGACTTCCTGGTCCACGCCATCCAGGTGTCGGCCACCAAGACGGAGATCCGCCCCGAGCGCAAGCACGGGATTCCGCCGTTCTAGCGGCAGGAGGCGACGGACATGGTGGACATTCCCGGCGGCCCCCAGGAACAGCCGCTGATCCCCTTCCACGTCGACGGCACGGACTACCTCACGCGCCTGACGCGCAAGGCCCGCGAGCGCGAGCCCTGGCGACCGGCCGACACCTCCGCGGTCACCACCCAGATCCCTGGCGTGGTGGTGCGCGTCCTGGTGCGTCCCGGCCAGCGGATCCGGCGGGGAGACGGCGTGGTGGTCCTCGAGGCCATGAAGATGCGCAACGAGTTGCAGTCCCCCTGGGAGGGCACGGTCGAGTCCGTCCTCGTGGAGGCCGGCCAGACCGTGCCCAAGGGGGCGGTGCTGGTCAGGCTGGTCTGATCTCGCCGGTCAGTCGGCGTACTTCACGCTGCACCCGTAGGGCTGGGTCCGGGCCGTGGGCACCGCGTGCCCGGCGAAGACGGCGGCCAGCGCGTCGGCGACGTGGATGGTGTCGCCCACGGTGGCCGGCGAGCGGTCGCTGTCGATGGCCCCGTTGTAGACCACCGTGCCGTCGGGCTTGATCACGAACATGTGCGGAGTGGTCTTGGCCCCGTAGGCCTTGCCCACCGTCCCGCTCTCGTCCAGCAGCACGGACATGGGCATCTCGTACTGGGCGCGCGCGCGACGGTTGCGTTCCAGACCGACGCCCTGCTTGCCTGGCGCCCCCGAGTTGATCGCCAGCCAGACCACCCCCTGATCCACGTATTGCGTGTAGGTCTGGTTCATGGTCCGGGCGTTCTGGTGATGCTTGACGATGAACGGGCAGTCGGGATTGAACCATTCCAGCACCACCGTGCGGCCAGCCTCGAGGTAGTCGCTCAGCGTGTGGGTGAGGCCCTCGGTGTCGGTGAGGGTGAAGTCGGGTGCCTGGTCGCCGGGGTTCACGGCGCCGTGCGCGTCGCCCAGCGCTCCGCCGAGCAGGGCCACGAACCCGGCCAGCAGGGACACGAGCATCCGGGGGGCGGGCACGCGCCGGTGCCGGGTAGCGGACATCATCATCGGGACCAACCTCCAGGTTCGAGTCGCGGGGTGAGCATGACGGATGTCAGGGGACGGTGAGCCAGCCGCGGGCATGGCCTCCATTGTGGTAGTCGATCAACAACAATGCCTCCAGCGGGCCCCGGCCGGCGGCTCCGGGCTCCAGACCCAGCGTGAGCACCTCGCCAGCGACCTCGCCATCATCGATCAGATCGGTGAGCAGGGGGCCCGCCGCGGCCGGGAGCAGGCGCAGGCGCTTCGCACCGGGGACCGTCAGCGTGATCCGGTCAGGATCCCGCCGCGCCGTGTAGCGGGAGGCCGGCAGGTCGCCGGGCACGGCCGCCGCGACGCGGACGTGGCGTTCCCGGACCGCCGGGTCCGGGGCGGCGGGAAGCGTCACGGTCAGGGTCGTGTCGCCGGGCACGCAGATGTCGGCGCAGACGAGCCACCGCAGCTCGGCGACCAGCTCCCGTGCCGGCGCGTCCGCGGGAAATCGCACGGTCTGCAGGAGGTCCAGCCCGTCGTGGTAGACGTGGTCGAGGATCTCTCCGGCCAGGAGATGGCGCGCGGCCGCTGGCCACGAGAGCGGACCCGCCTGCCAGCCGGCCGGCAGCTCCAGGGCGATCCGTGGTGGCAGGCCGGTGTCGTTGCGGTAGGGGCCGTAAAGGTGCCAGGACGGCGCCAGATCGAAGCTCCACAGCAAGGTCGCGCTGTCGGCGGCGGCGGCGGCCACGTGCACGCTGGCCGTCACGCGGCGTGGTGTCGGCCCCTCGCCGGTGGCCGAAGCGGTGGGAGCGGCGACGGCCGCGGTCGCCCCGACGAGCGCCAGCGCCCCGCTGGCGAGCGCCAGCAGGCCACGGGCGCGGTGCGTGGCCGGACCGCTCGGGACCATGCGAGGCCACGGGAGATCGAGAATCTTGACCATCATGGCGGCAGAATAAGCCCGGTGCCCGGCGAGCGCCACCGTCCCCGGCGTGCAACCCGGCGTCCGCCACCGCGTAGGCAGGGGCAGCTGGCCGGACTCGAGACGAAAGGACCGCTGCCATGGGCCGCCTCGCCACCATGATCATGATCCTCCTGCTCGCCACGTCGCTCGCCGGGGTGGTCGGCGCCACGCCGGCCCCGCTGGCCGCCGCACCGGCCGACGGCCACCGGACCACCGTGACCCTGACGCCGCTGTGGAGCCGCGGCGGCGACGACGATCCCGACGTCATGTTCGGCATCCCCTGCGGCGTGGCCCAGGACGCGGCGGGCAACGTCTACGTGCTGGACAACCAGCTCAGCGAGATCGTGATGCTCTCGCCCGAAGGCGAGTTCCTGCGCACCCTCGGTCGCGAGGGCGAGGGGCCGGGCGAGTTCCAGCGTCCCAACGGGCTGGTGATCCTGCCGGACGGCGGCGTGGCGGCCGGCAACATGATCCGCGCCCGCTTCCAGCGACTCACCCCCGACGGGACCCCCGACGGGTCCTTCCTCCTCGGGGCCGACGGTCCCCAGGAAGGGGTGCTGGTGCTCTACGGTGCGCTCTGCCGCGGCGGATCGTTGCTCGCGGCCACCGCCACCAGCGTCTTCGACCAGGCCAGCGGGACCATCGACCGCGTCCAGAGCCTGGACATCTACCATCCCGACGGCCGTCTGCGGGCTCGCCTGCGGGAGGCGTCGTTCACCATGGACTTCACCGGCAAGGGCGAGATCCGCGAGCACGACGTCCTGCGCTCCTTCCTCCTCGCCCACGCCGTCGGCCCGGACGGCCGGGTCCACGTGCCCCGGGGCCGCGACGAGTACGCCATCGACGTCCACGGTCCCGACGGCGTCCACGAGCGGACCGTGGGGCGTCCGGACTACGCCGCGCCACCGCGGACGGATCGCGAGCGCGACCGCCTGCTCGCCCTGGCCGACTCCTGGAACCGCAACTCGGGTCTCGACCTGCCCCTGCGGTTCGCCGGGTCCGAGATGGCCGTCCAGAGCCTCTTCGTGGACGACCGCGGCCACCTCTTCGTGCGGCATGCCGCCAGCGGTCGCGACCTGCCCGACGGGGTCTTCCTGCGCCTCGACGAGTTCGCTCCCGACGGCCGCTATCTCGGCCCGGTCCTGGTCCGGGCGGCGGCCGATCCCATGATGGACACCCTGGTCTGGCTGGGCGCTGGTCGCGTGGCGATCATGCGCGGCGGCGTCCTGACCGGTCTCGAGCGCTGGCGCGACGCGGCGGTCTACTGGGAGGGCGAGGACGAGGTGGTGCCCGAGGTGGTGGTCTGCGCCTGGGAACGCTGAGCCGACCCGCTCCTGCTGGTCTGGCCCCGGGGCGCAGGTCGCCGCCCCGGGGCCTCGCCATTTCCGACGGTGGCCGGGAACCCGGGAGCAAACCATACTGTTGAACTCAACAATAAGCGCCCCGCCCCGTCGCGGGGCGGGGTACCGTCCACCGGCCACACGAGAGGGGAAGGGCATGCGCTGGTCGCTGAGCGTGGGCAGCTACCGCGGGATCGACGTCTCCATCCACCTGACGTTCCTGCTGCTGCTGGCCTTCCTGGGCGTCAACGCCTGGCTGGCGAGCGGCTCGGTCGCCGCCGTGCTCGGCGGGCTCGGCTTCATCCTGCTGGTCTTCGTGTGCGTGCTGCTGCACGAGTTCGGCCATGCCCTGGCCGCCGCGCGCTTCGGGATCCGCACCCGGGACATCGTGCTCTATCCCATCGGTGGCGTGGCCCGGCTCGAGCGCATGCCCGAGGATCCGCGCCAGGAACTCCGGGTGGCCCTGGCCGGACCGGCGGTGAACGTGGCGATCGCCGCGGTGCTGCTGCTCTGGCTGGTGATCTCCGGCGCGCTGGTGCCGGTGGACCAGCTGGGCTGGGCCCGGGGCCCGTTCATCGAGCGCCTCATGCTGGTCAATCTGTTCCTGGTGGGCTTCAACCTGATCCCCGCCTTCCCCATGGATGGCGGGCGCGTGCTGCGTGCGCTCATGGCCCTGCGCATGGACTACACCCGCGCCACCCGGATCGCCGCCGGCGTCGGGCAGGCCCTGGCCCTGGTGTTCGGATTCGTGGGCCTGCTCTGGAACCCGTTCCTGCTGTTCATCGCCTTCTTCGTGTGGATCGGCGCGGCCCAGGAGGCGAGCATGGTCATGATGAAGAGCTCCCTGGGGGGGATCCCCCTGCAGCGGGTGATGATGCGTGACTTCGAGACCCTGGAGGTGGACGATCAGCTCCTGCGCGCGGTACAGGTCACCCTCGGGTCCAGCCAGCGGGACTTCCCCGTGCTGGAGGACGGGCGGCTGGTGGGCGTCCTGCGTCAAGAGGACATGCTCCGCGCCCTGCACGACACCGGGCCCGGTGCCCGGGTGCGCGAGGCCATGCAGACCGATTACCGCACGGCCCACCTCGGGGAGATGGTCGAAGCGGTCTTCCAGCGGCTCGGCGAGGGCAACTGCCGCACCCTGCCGGTGACCGACTTGCGCGATCAGGTGGTGGGAATGGTCACCATGGAGCACATGGGCGAGTTCCTGCGGATTCAGGCCGCGCTCCGCCGCTGACCCGGACCGGTGCCCTTGGCGGGCGTGACCGTGCCCGAGCGCTCGAGGAGCCAGACGGCGGCGCCGCCGGCGAGGATGAGCGCGAACTGGCCCCAGGTGGCGGGCTGCGCCAGGTCGGGCAGTCGCCAGGCGTACTCGCTGACGTTCTCGAGGTCGGCGCCGGTCACCTTCCAGGGCCAGATGATCAGCAGCGATCCCAGGATGAATCCCGTCAGCAGGGCGATGGTCAGGTCGCGGTGGCGGCGGAAGAGCCACGAGATCACCCGCGCGAAGCTCAGCAGGCCCACCCCGGCTCCCACCGCCACCCAGAGCAGCACCACCAGCCGCGCCTCGCCGATGGCGTCGAGCACCAGCTTGTAGTTGCCCAGCAGCAGCATCACGTAGGAGCCCGACAACCCCGGCAGGATCATGCTCACCATGGCGGCCACGCCGCAGAGCATCAGGTAGACCGGGTGGGGGTTGGGGGCGGCCGGCGGCAGCAGGGCGATGCCCACCGCCATGGCCAGACCGGCGACGAACGTCGCCACGGTCCCGGCGCGCCAGTGCGCCACCGTGATCCCCACGAACCAGACCGAGCCCAGGATCAGCCCGAAGAAGAAGGCCCAGGTCTCCACCGGGAAGCGCTCCAGCGACCAGCTCAGCAGCCGGGCCAGGCTCACCAGGCTGACCGCCACGCCCAGCCCGAGAAAGACCAGGAAGCGCAGGTCCACGCGGGTGGCGAGGTCGCGCCAGAGGCCACGGCGCACCATGCGCAGCGCCACCAGGTCGAGGCCCCGCAGGGCCTCGATCAGGCGCTGGTAGATGCCGGCCACCAGGGCCACCGTGCCGCCGGAGACGCCGGGGATCACGTTGGCCGCGCCCATGGCCAGACCCTTCAGGAAATGGATGAGGTCGGTGTGCATGGAGCCGTCCCGGGCTGAGGGTGGTGCGGCGGGCGGCCGCCCGCCGCGCCGGGGCAGAGGATAATCCCACCCTGCGCGCCGCGAAAGGCCACAGTGGCGGCGAGGTCGTCCGCCGTCGCCGGGTGGTCAGCGCCGGCGGGCGGTCAGGACCTCGAACTTGCCGGTGGTGGCGAGCCGCTCGCAGCCACCGAAGATCCGCGCCAGGCGGCGGCCATGGTCCAGGTGCCGGTTGCCCACCACGCGCAACTCGCCCCCTGGCGCCAGCGCCCGGTGGGCCTGGGTGAACATGCGCCAGGCCAGTGCATCGCCCACGCTGCGATCCTGATGGAAGGGCGGGTTGCAGACCACGGCACCGAGCACGTCGGCGGCGACGCTCGCGAGGCCGTCGTCCACCGCGACCGTCAGCCGCGGCGGACGGAGACCGGCCCGGCGGGCGTTGTCCTTGGCGCAGGCCGCTGCCCGGTGGGAGCTGTCGACCGCGAGGATCTCGGCTGCGGGGCAGGCCCGCGCCAGGGCGATGGCCAGGGCGCCGTTGCCGCAGCCGAGGTCGGCCAGGCGACCGTCCAGTCCCGCCGGCAGATGGGCGAGCAGGGCGCGGGTTCCCGCATCGAGGTGGTCGCGGCCGAAGACGCCGGCCGTGGTGCGGAGGCGGACCGCCGTGCCGGGGAGCAGGACCTCCGGATCGGGTGCGGGCGGCGGCGGGATCAGGTCGGGGTCGAGGACGGTCTCGGCGAGGCGGGCCTTCTTCCAGCCCCGGCTGGTGCGCGTGGGGCCGAGGATGGCGGTGAGCAGCTCGAAGGCGCGCCGGGGCGTGTGCCGGATCATGCCGCCGGCGATGATGCGGGTCCCGGGCGCGAGGTGGGGGCGCAGCCGACGCAGCGTGTCCTCCCAGGCGGCCAGGCTCTTGGGGAAACGGGCGAGCACGGTGTCGAACCGGCCCGGCGGGGCGACGGTGGCCGGCACGAAGGCCGCCGCGCCGGGCGCCAGGCCGACGGCTTCCAGGTTGTGGCGCAGGGCGAGGTGCGCGAGGTGGGAGTCGTGCCAGCAGACCAGCGGGGGCCGGGCCGGGTCGTTGCCGCCGCCGCCGTCGTCGCCGCCCGCATGGTCGTCGGTGGCGCGGGCGCGGCCGCCGGCACCGGCGCGGCGATCGGTGGTGGCGAACCCGGCGGCCACCGGAACGGCCAGGGCGCCGTGGTCGTCCTCGATCACCAGGATCCGGCCGGGGTCGTCGGTGCCCAGGGTGTCCAGGAGGTACTGATCGGCGGTGTCCCAGGCGCGCAGGGGGTCATCGCGGCGCAGCGGCCAGCGCCGCAGATGATGCTCGCGACCGGCGAAGACCAGGGGCGCGTGCATGCTAGACCAGATCGACGATGGAACCGAAGTCGGCGTCGAAGAGGCGCTTGTAGATGCGGCTGGCGAAGGCGTCGGTCATGCCGGCGAGGTAGTCGCAGAGGACGCGGGCGCGGGCGTCGCGGTCGAGATCGGGCCGGGCGACCTCGACCGCGAAGTCCGACGAGAGCAGCGTCAGGCGCGGGGCGCCGTGGTCGAGGTAGTTGGCGCAGAGGGTCTCGAAGAGGCGCGTGAGCATGAAGGCGCCCTTGTGCTCGAGCTGGCAGACCTGTGGCGAGCGGAAGACCAGGTCCACCGAGAGCCGGGCGAAGAGCTGCTGCTCGCGGCGGGCATCGGGATCGACGGTGATGCCGAGGCGCCAGCGGTTGCTGAGGTCGCCGAGGAAGCTGTCGCGCTCGACCAGGCGGACGCTCTCCACGAAACGGCCGATGCGGCGGTTCATGGCCCGCTCGATGTCGCCACGGCGCAGGGCGTCGCGCAGGTACTGCACCGAGCCGGCGTCCTCGGGCCGTGCGTGCTCCTCGGCCCAGCGCTCGAGACCGCCCAGCTCGATGAAGCCGGCGTTGACGCCGTCGACGATGTCGTTCATGGAGTAGGCGGTGTCGTCGGCCCAGTCCATGATCTGGCACTCGAGGCTGCGGAAGCCGTTGCGCGCCTCGCCCGGGGGCAGGTCCGCGGGCCACGGGCGGCCAGCGGTGACGAAGTCCAGGAAGCGCTGCTGATCGCGATAGAGGAAATGCTTGCGCTGATCGGGGACGTCGCCCCAGAGCGTCTTGTACTTCAGGACGCCATCGATCAGGGCGCGGGTGGGGTTCAGCCCCCGGCGGTCCCCGCCAGAGGTGAAGATGGTCTGGCCGATGAGGCGCAGGGTCTGGGCGTTGCCCTCGAATCCCCCGTGGGGCGCCATCAGCCGGTGGAGGGTGGCCTCGCCGGCGTGGCCGAAGGGCGGGTGGCCGATGTCGTGGGCCAGGGAGGCGGCCTCGCAGAGGTCGGGGTCGACGGCGAAGCCCGGCTCCAGGGGGGCGGCCGAATGGTTGAGATACTGGGCGATGGACCCGGCGATCTGGGCCACCTCGATGCTGTGGGTCAGGCGGGTCCGGTAGAAGTCGTACTCGCCGGAGAGGAAGACCTGGGTCTTGCTCTGCAGGCGCCGGAAGGCGGCGTTGTGGATCAGGCGATCGCGGTCACGTCGGAACGGCGTACGGTAGTCCCGGGACGTGGGCTCCGGCTGCTCCATGTCGAAGGCGTTGTAGAACGTGTTGTCCATGACCTCAGGCGGGGCCGGCGGCCCGCTGCCGCATGGCCTCGTAGAGGATCACCGCCGCGGCGGTGGACACGTTCAGGGAGTCGCCCCGCCCCTGCATGGGGATGCGCACCGCCTGGCTGCCAGGGTCCTTGAGCCAGGCCTCGCTGAGGCCGTCGTGCTCGCAGCCGAGGACCAGGGCCACCGGTCCGGCGAGGTCGGCCTCGGTGTAGGTCAGGTCCGCGGACGGGGTGGTGGCCAGCACGCGCAGCCCCTTCTCGTGGAGGTAGTCGCGGGCCTCGCCCACGTGGCAGTGGACCGCCGGGACGGAGAAGAACGCCCCGCGGCTGGCGCGCAGGACGTTGGGGTTGTAGAGGTCGGTGCCCTCGCCGGTGACCAGGACGGCGTCGGCGCCCACCCCGTCGGCGATGCGCAGCACGGCGCCCAGGTTGCCGGGCTTCTCCACGTTCTCGAGCACCAGCAGGAGGGAATTATCCCGCAGGTTGAGGTCCTCGAGGGTGCGCCGCTGCTGCGGTGCGATGGCGAGCAGGCCGTCGGGCTGGTCGCGGTAGGCGGCCTTGCGCAGGAGGTTGGCGCCCAGGGCCACCAGCTTGACGTCGGTCTGGCCCACCTGGACGGCGGCCCGCAGGTCCTCGAGCAGTTCGCTGGCCGCCGGCGACATCTGCTCCGGGCAGTAGAAGACGGTCTGCAGGGGATAGCCCGCTTCCCAGGCGCGACGCAGCACCAGCGGTTCCTCGATCACCGTCAGTCCCTGCTGGTCGCGGGCGCGCCGGTGACGCAGGCGGATCAGGCCCTTGACCTGGGGGTTCTGGGGGCTGGTGAGCTTGTCGCCACCGCCCTGGCCGCCCTGGCCGCCCTTGCCGCCGCCCTTGCCGCTGCCCTGGGCGGGCTTGCGGCGTCGACCGCCGCCCTGGCCACCCTGGCCGCCCTGGCCACCCTGGCCACTCTTGCCGCCGCCCTTGCCGCCGCGGCCGCGGCGGTTGTTGCGGCCAGAGCCCTGACCCTCGCCGTTGCCCACGCCGCCGTCGCTGACAGCCAGTTCCCGCTCGAGATCGCCGGGGTGCTCGCTGAACGCCATCAATGTTCCTCGCAGAGCCTGTGGACCACCTCTGGCAGGGGCGCGACGCGTCGACGGTCGTAGTCGAAGCAGGCCATGCCAGTCTCGGCCACGGCGATGAGCGCCTCGTCGCGGTGGCGGATGATCCGGTAGAAGAAGCGGAAGCCCGTCCGGGCCGGTTCGCCAGCGGCGACCTCGATCGTGAGCCGGTCGCCTGCGAACGCCTCGCCGCGATACTGGATCGCGGCATCGGTCATGATCAGGCCCGTGCCGGCGCAATCGTGCTCGCTCCAGCCGTGTTCGGCGAGGAACGCGACACGCGCTTCGTGCAGCAGGGCCAGGAGCCGGTCGTTGCCCAGATGCCCGCCGTAGTTGAGGTCGGTGATCCGGACGACCAGACTGGTGCGGAAAGGGTAAGCAGAACGGGGGGTCAATTGCAAGCGCGGCATTGAGGTCCTCCGCGGAAAATCTTGGATGTCGGGGCCGCCGCCGCCGCTCAGGGCGCCACCAGCACGCCGGCCACGCAGGCGGTGAGCCAGGAGGCGAAGGCCCCGGCGAACATGGCCTTCAGGCCCAGGCGCGCCAGGTCGCCACGGCGCTCGGGCGCCAGGGCGCCGATGCCGCCGATCTGGATCGCCAGGCTCGAGAAGTTGGCGAAACCGCACAGGGCGTAGGTGCCGATCACCACGCTGCGGGGGGAGAGCGAGCCGTCCTGGGTGGCGCGGACCAGCTCGATGTAGGCCACGAATTCGTTCACCGCCACCTTGGTGCCCAGCAGGTTGCCGAAGGTGCGGGCCTCCGCCCAGGGCACGCCCATGGTCCAGGCCAGCGGGGCGAAGAGCCAGCCGAAGATCTCCTGCAGCGAGGTCCCCACCCAGCCCAGGCCGAAGTTCACCATGGTCACCAGGGCGATGAAGGCGATGAGCATGCCGCCCACGTTGAGCGCCAGCTTCACGCCATCGCTGGCGCCGGCGGCGGCCGCCTCCAGCACGTTGGCGTGCTCGGACGCGGCGCGCAGGGTCACCTCGGCCATGGGGCGCGGGGTCTCGGTCTCCGGTCGCATGATCTTGGCCATGACCAGGGCCGCCGGGGCCGACAGCACGCTGGCGGTGAGCAGGTGGCCGGCGTCCACGCCGAAGCGCACGTACGCCGCCATGACGCTGCCGGCCACGGTGGCGAAGCCGCCGGTCATCACGGCCATCAGCTCGCTCATGGTCAGCCCGCCCAGATAGGGGCGGATCACCACCGGGGCCTCGGTCTGGCCCACGAAGATGTTGGCCGAGACCGAGAGCGTCTCCGCGCCGCTGGTCTTCATGGTCCGTTGCATCACCCAGGCCACCCCGTGGATCAGCCGCTGCATCACGCCCAGGTGATAGAGGATGCCCATCAGGCTGGTGAAGAAGATGATGATGGGCAGGACGTGGATGGCGAAGACGATGCCCAGGGTCACCGGCGCGCCGGTGGCGGGGTCGACCCCTTGCCACCAGCTCGCGCTGCGGCCCAGGTGTTCCACGTACTGCGGGCCGGTGCGGAAGAGCGGCCCGAAGACGAACTCGGCCCCCGGGTCGGTGAAGGCCAGCAGCTGGACCACGGCCCCGCGCAGCCAGGCGAACACGGCCTGTCCCCAGGCGGTCCGCAGCAGCAGGACGGCGAAGACGAACTGCAGGCCCAGGCCCCAGAAGACGGTGCGGCGGGGGAAGGCGCGGCGGTCGCTGCTCAGGGACCAGGCCAGGGCCAGCAGCACGACGACGCCGAGCAGGGAGACCAGGTTGCTGAACAAGGGTCGCTCCGGGGGGGCATGCGGGTGACAGGTGGCGTGCGCAGCTTAGCGAGCGGCTGCGGCGCGCGCCAGGCAAAAAGCCGCCGCGTTGACACCGGCCGGTCGCCCCGATAGATTTCGGCCATGCCGCAGCAGATCGTCCATCCGTTGCCGCCGGTGATCATCGGCGTGGCCGGGGGCTCGGGGTCGGGCAAGACCACGGTCGCCGCGCGTGTGCGCGAGACCGCCCCGGGCAAGACGGTGGAGATCCTGCACCACGATTCCTACTATCGTGACAATTCCGAGGTCCCTCCCCCCGAGCGCGAGCGCATCAACTACGACCATCCGCAGGCCTTCGAGACCGAGCTGCTCATCCGGCACCTGGGCGACCTGCGCACGGGCGTGGCCGTGGACGTGCCCATCTACGACTACGCCACCCACAGCCGTACAGGGGCCGTCCGCCGCGTGCAACCGGCGGACATCGTGTTCGTCGAGGGCATCCTGGTGCTGGAGAACGCCGACCTGCGGGAGCTCATGGACATCCGCCTCTACGTGGACGTGGACGACGACGAGCGGCTGATCCGCCGCCTGACCCGCGACATCGCCGAGCGCGGACGCACCCTGGAATCGGTGGTGCGGCAGTATCGCGAGGTGGTGCGGCCCATGCACCTGCAGTTCGTCGAGCCGAGCAAGCGGCATGCGCATCTGATCATTCCCGAGGGCGGCCACAACAAGGTGGCCATCGACCTGATCACCTCGAAGATCCAGGAGATCATCCGGTCGCGGCGGCGCTGGCGCGAGGAGCAGGCCGCCGGCCAGAAGAACGGAGAGGCGACGTGACCTACGACGACCAGGACTATCTGCGGCGGCTGCCGCTGCTCGACCGCGTCCTCATCGGCTCGGAGGAGCTGGACCGACGCATCCAGCAGCTGGGCAACGAGATCACCCGCGACTACCAGGGCTCGCTGCCCCTGCTCGTCTGCATCCTCAAGGGCGCCTACATCTTCCTGGCCGACCTGACCCGGGCCCTCGGGATCGAGCACGAGGTGGATTTCATGGCCGTCTCCAGCTACGAGGGCGGCACCAAGTCCACCGGCGTGGTCAAGATCGAGAAGGATCTGAAGGCCAACATCACCAACCGCGACGTGATCCTCATCGAGGACATCGTCGACAGCGGCCTGACCCTCAGCCACCTGGTCGAGCTGCTGCAGACGCGCTCGCCCAGGAGCATCCGCGTCTGCTCCCTGCTGGACAAGGCCGCCGCCCGCGAGAAGGAGGTCCCGGTCCATTACCGGGGCTTCGAGATCCCCAAGGAGTTCGTGGTGGGCTACGGCCTGGACTACGAGGAGAAGTACCGCAACCTGCCGTTCATCGGGGTGCTCAAACCCTGACCGGCCGGCGGACACCGGGCGCCGGCCGACGCCGGCCGGCGCCGACCCGGAAGGCCACGCGCATGGACCGCCATCCCGACCGACGCGACGCCCCGCCCATCCTGCCCGAGGGCCTGACCTTCGACGACGTGCTGCTGGTGCCGGCGTTCAGCGAGGTCATCCCCTCGGCCATCGACACGAGCACCCGGCTCACCTCGCGCATCACGCTGCGGGTGCCGTTCCTCTCGGCGGCCATGGACACGGTGACCGAGTCGGAGATGGCCATCGCCATGGCCCGCGCCGGCGGCGTGGGCGTGATCCACAAGAACCTCGACCCGCGGGCCCAGGCCACCGAGGTGGAGCGCGTCAAGCGCAGCGAATCCGGGATGATCACCAGGCCCATCACCATGGGCCCGGACGAGGCCATCGCCGACGCCCTCGACCTGATGGCCCACTACAAGATCTCCGGCGTGCCCATCACCGAGGGCGAGAAGCTGGTGGGCATCCTCACCAACCGCGACCTGCGGTTCGTCAGGGACACCACCCGCCCGGTCCGCGAGGTGATGACCAGCGAGAACCTGGTCACCGTGCCCGAGGGGACCACGCTCGAGGAGGCCGCCGAGAAGCTCCATCACCACCGCATCGAGAAGCTGCTGGTGGTCAACGAGGCCGGCGAGCTGCGGGGGCTGATCACCGTCAAGGACATCCAGAAGAAGCTGGACTACCCCCTGGCCAGCAAGGACGAGCTGGGGCGCCTGCGGGTGGCCGCCGCGGTGGGCGTGGGCGCGGAGACCATGCTGCGCGGGGAGTTGCTGGTGGAAGCGGGCGTGGACCTGCTGGTGGTCGACACCGCGCACGGCCATTCCGGCAACGTCCTGCAGACCGTGCGCATGCTCAAGGAGAAGTACCCCGATCAGCAGGTCCTGGCAGGCAACATCGCCACCGCCGATGCGGCCGAGGCCCTCGTCGGCGTGGGCGTCGATGCGGTCAAGGTGGGCATCGGTCCGGGATCCATCTGCACGACGCGCGTGGTGGCCGGGGTGGGCGTGCCGCAGATCACGGCCATCCGCGAGGTCTCACGGGTGGCCCACGCGGCCGGCGTGCCGGTGATCGCCGACGGTGGCGTGCGCTACAGCGGCGATGCGGTCAAGGCCATCGCCGCCGGCGCCGACTGCGTGATGATGGGCGGCCTGCTCGCCGGCACGGACGAGTCGCCGGGTGAGAAGGTCCTCTTCGAGGGGCGCGTGTACAAGTCGTACCGCGGCATGGGGTCCCTGGGCGCCATGCAGAAGGGCAGCAAGGACCGCTACTTCCAGGGCGACGTCCACGAGGTGGAGAAGCTGGTCCCCGAGGGGATCGAGGGACGGGTCCCGTACAAGGGGCGGACGCACGACGTGGTCTACCAGATGGTGGGTGGCCTGCGGTCGGGCATGGGATACTGCGGCTGCCAGACGGTCGCGGAGCTGCATGAGCGGGCGCGGTTCGTGCGGACGACGGCGGCGGGGATGATCGAGTCGCATCCGCACGACGTGCAGATCACCAAGGAGGCGCCGAACTACGGGAAGCGGTGATCTTTCCGGGGGGTGGGGGGAGCGTTCCCTCCGGTCGGCGATGTCCTCGCGAAGGGGGCCCTGGACGGGCCCCCTTCTGCTGCGGAGTTCGCCGACCGGAGGGAACGCT
>CAZWYF010000031.1:37731-40359 GCA_964637835.1 uncultured Fibrobacteraceae bacterium | reverse complement strand
TTCCACCTGGACGGGATCTGCCCGCAGGTCCCGGCCGCCGCCTCGCCCGCCGGCCGGTCGGATTGACGGTGAGCGGACCCGATGCTAACCTGACCCGGTCCAGTCGTGACCTTCGCCCTGTCACCGTCGAGGACGGCCCTCCCATGCAATCGCCCCCCCGCCTGCGCCGTCTCTGGTCCTTGCTGCTGCTTGCCAGCGTGTGCGCCCTGGTCTGGCTCGGCACCGCCTGCGAGATGAGCGAGCCCCCCGTGGGCGACCGCGCCCCCGGTTTCGGGCTCTCGCTGCACTTCCCGGCGGACAAGGCGGACCTGGCCGACAGCGTCGCCGTCCACGCCATGATCTTCACCCTGGGCACCGAGGCCAGCGCGGCGTTCACGCAGCGGCCGCGATGGGGAGATCCCGACTTCACCGACGCCGACAGCTCCCTGGGTGGCGAGCCCATCGTGCTGGGCGTCCCGGAGATCGCCGAGCCCACCTGGTACCGGGTCCTGACGCGGACGCCGCAGTACCAGGGCCAGGCCACCTTCGCCCTGGCGCCCGGCGCCGGGCGGCAGGACGTCGCGGTGGTCATGACGCCGGCCGCCGCCCTCACCGACAGCGTCGCCGTCCAGGGGCGCATCGCGAGCACGGCCCTGGCCGTGCCCGCCGAGGACCCCGCCGACACCAGCGCCGGCCTGTTCCCCATCCAGGTGGAGAACCTGGCCAGCATCGCGGGACTGGAGCTGACGTTCATGGCCACGTCGGCCCTCGGCGCCGAGGTGCTGCTCGATCCCGGCTCGCGCCTGTTCGACCTCGGCGACCCCGACTCCGTGCTGGTGCAGCTACGCCTCATCGACGCGGCCGTCCCCGCGGAGCCCATCTACAACCTGCGCGTGGCCGCGCGGACCGCCTCGGGCGCGCTGGAGGCCATCCCCGGCGGCGCGGACATCCTCTTCTACCTCATGGCGCCCGACCGGGGCCTGCCCTCGGGCCTCTGCCTCCTGCCCGGCAGCGTGCGCTTCCTCGCCCTCGACGGCGACCTCTCGCTGCCGCTGGCGCTGGACACCGATCCGCAGGCCTGCCCCTGGGCGCCCCGCGCGCATCGCGACACGGCCACCGTGGCCCTGGACGAGGTGCGCGTCGACGTGCTCGCCAACGACATCGACCACGACGGCGCGCTGGACGTCGGCTCCCTCGCGGTGACCGCCGGGCCGGCCAACGGCACGGTCCTCTGGGTGGGCGACGGGCTGATCGCGTACGCGCCGGACCCCGGGTTCGTGGGCATCGACAGCCTGCGCTATCGCGTGCGGGACGACCGCGGCAACCTCTCCAACCCCGGACGCGTCCGGCTGCAGGTGCTCGAGCGGCCCGAGGCCCAGTGCACGGTCACCCCCGACACCCTGGACTTCGGCGTCGTGGACCTCGGCCAGTCCGCCGTCGACACCCTGGTCATCGCCCATTCGGGCGTGGCGGGCGAACTCGGCGGCCTGGTGGACCTGGCCGGGTGCGGCCCGGAGTACACCGTGGAGCAGGGGATCGGCTCCTACCTCCTCGCGCCGGGCGAGGAGCACGTGGTCGTGGTGCGCTTCACCCCCACCGCCGAGCGCGACGAGGTCTGCGCCATCGACCCGGGCACGGCGGCCTGCGGCGAGGTGGTCATGCGCGGACGCGGACGCGATCCGGTCTGCACCATGGCGGTCACCGCGCCGGTGGCCGACAGCGCCGTGCACCTCGAGGGGACCTTCGAGGTCACCTGGACGGCGTCCGATGCCTGCGGCGAGCTGGTGGACATCTGGCTGCGGCAGTGGGGCTACTACGTCGCCCCCATCGCCGACAGCACCCCCAACGACGGCTCGTACGAGTGGTTCGTGGACGGCGACTGGGGCGCCGAGGGCAACGACGCCTACACCGTCGTGGTGATGAACCGGGACACCGAGCAGCTCTTCGAGAGCGAGGAGTTCGCCATCGGGCCGCCGTTCCTGGCGACCCCCGACCTGCTGGACTTCGGCGCCGTGGAGGTGGGGCAGGCCACCGAGCTGTCCCTCGAGCTGCGCAACCTGGTGGACACCCCCCTGGCGCTGAGCCTGGTCAGCTCGAGCCAGATGATCAGCTTCTCGCCCGCGAGCGAGGTGGTCCTCGAACCGCTGGGGTCGGCGACGGTCCAGGTGGTGCTCACGGCCAGCGACAACGGCAACCTGGGTTCCTGGATCTCGGTCTACTCCCAGCAGACCGAGCAGTACCTGGGAGACATCCGCTGGCAGGCCGTGGGCTACTGGGCGTACGGCTGCGAGCTCTTCCTCGAGGACGCTGCCGGCTGGGACTGGCGGGTGGCCGGCTGCTGGCCCGAGGGCTGCGAGACGGTCCTCGCGCACGGGCTGGACCAGGTCTGGGTCGACGACACCACCGCCTACACCACGCCGGGGCAGGACCAGAACCCGGGCGACGGCTCGGTGGTGCTGACCCTGCCGCCGGGGCCGGAGCTCATCGATCCCGACCCCTCGTTCACCTCCTGGGCCTGGGAGGCCTGGTCCGGCGACCTGAGCGACGACTTCGACTGGCAGCAGGCCTACGGCATGAGCCTGGCGTTCTTCGTGGATCTGCAGGGCGGGGACATCCCCGGCGTCGAGCTGCGGTTGCTGGTCCGCGACG
>CAZWYF010000031.1:1559-37631 GCA_964637835.1 uncultured Fibrobacteraceae bacterium | reverse complement strand
GATCTGCAGGGCGGGGACATCCCCGGCGTCGAGCTGCGGTTGCTGGTCCGCGACGACATCTCGGGCGAGCCGCAGTGGTACACCTACCAGGCCGGGGTCGATCCGGGCGGCTGGCTCACCGCTTCCTGGTCGTGGTGGGAGCTCACGTTCCCGGAGATCTACACCATCGAGTCGGTGGTGGTCGCGGTGAGCGGCGAGATCACCGGGAACTACGTCGGGCAGGTCTTCATCGACAACGTGTGCCCGATGACCGGCACCCAGGCCGACGGCGAGCCGTCGGCCACCGTGCGCGGCCGGCCCTAGCGGCGCCACGGCGCGGCGATCACGGCGATCGCGGCGATCGCGGCGATCGCGGCGCGGCCGCGCGAGTTGACGCCCGCCCCCGCCCGGTGCTAGGATCCGCGCCCGACAGGGGAGCGATTCCGTCGGGAATCTGGTACCGGGCTCCGGGCCATCGCCGGCCGCGGACCCTCACCTCGCCAAGGAGCCCCGCCGATGCAAGCCGACCGACCGATCGCGGTCACCAGTCCGCTGGGCGACGACGTCCTGCTGTTCTACCGGATGCAGGCGACCGAGGCCCTGGGCCAGATGTTCGACCATGCCCTGGAGGTGATCAGCGAGGACCACGCCATCAAGCTGGAGGACCTGCTCGGCCAGGCGGTGACCGTGACCCTCGACCTCGCCGGCGGCGGGCAGCGGCACTTCCACGGCGTGGTGAGCGAGCTGTCGCAGGAGGGCGTCGTGGGCCGGTTCGCCCGCTACCACCTGCGCCTGCGGCCCTGGCTCTGGTTCCTGACGCGGACCGCGGACTGCCGCATCTTCCAGGGCCAGTCGGTCCCGGAGATCATCAAGACGGTGTTCGGCGACCTGGGGTTCTCCGACGTGGAGGACGCCCTGACCGGGAGCTACGCCGCCCGGGACTACTGCGTCCAGTACCGCGAGACGGCCTTCGAGTTCGTCAGCCGGTTGATGGAGCGCGAGGGCATCTACTACTGGTTCAAGCACGAGCAGGACCGGCACACGCTGGTCCTGGCCGATTCCTACACCGCCCACGCGCCGGTGCCCGGCTACGAGACCATCCCCTTCTACCCGCCGCAGACCGACGAGGCGTCCGACCTCGACCGCTTCCTGTCCTGGCGCATCTCCCAGCAGGTCCAGCCCACGTCCTACACCCTGGACGACTACGACTTCGAGGCTCCCCGCAGCGACATCCGGGCCGCGGCCACCACCACCCGCAAGCACGCCGGCGCGGACTACAAGGTGTTCGACTATCCGGGCCAGTACACCGACACCGGCGTGGGCGAGGACTACGCCAAGTACCGCCTCGAGGAGCTGACCGCCGGTCACGAGACCCACGCTGCGCGGGGCACCGCGCGCGGCCTGCACGCCGGCGCCCTGTTCGACCTCGCCGACCACCCCCGCGCCGACCAGAACAAGGAGTACCTGGTGGTCTCCGCCGAGCACGTCCTCGCCGCCGGCGGCTACGAGACCGGCGACCCGGGCGCCGGCAACGTCACCTACGAGGGCCGCCTGGTGGCCATCGATGCCCAGGTCCCCTACCGCACGCCGCGCCGCACGCGCAAGCCCGAGGTCCAGGGCCCGCAGACCGCCATGGTGGTCGGGCCCTCCGGGGAGACGGTCTGGACCGACCAGTACGGCCGGGTCAAGGTCCAGTTCCACTGGGACCGCCACGGAGCCTCGGACGAGAACAGCTCCTGCTGGCTGCGCGTCTCGCAGGCCTGGGCCGGCAAGACCTGGGGCGCCATGCACCTGCCGCACGTGGGGCAGGAGGTGATCGTCGACTTCCTGGAGGGCGATCCGGACCGGCCGCTGGTGACCGGACGGGTCTACAACGCGGAGCAGATGCCCCCCCTGGAGCTGCCCGCCAGCAAGTACAAGAGCATCATCCGCGACCACTACGGCAACGAGATCCGGTTCGACGGGACCGCCGGCCAGGAACACATGACGCTCTTCAGCCCCTCCCACGGCTCCATGTTCCAGCTCGGCCGCAGCGACAAGAAGTTCACGCGGAGCTCCTCGGAGAGCTTCACCTTCGGCGACACCTACGCGCTGCACCTGGGCAGCAAGGTCTCCCAGGTCAAGGGCAACACCACGTCCATCACCCTGGGGACGTCGTTCGCGCACAAGCGCGGGGCGGACGTCTCGGTGGGCGTCGGGATGGCCCTCGCCGGCTTCGTGGGCATGAAGGGGAGCGTCACCCTGGGCGGCGAGGTCTCGCTGGCCGGCTCCTGGAAGGCGTCCTACGGCTGGTCGCGGGAGTTCAAGTACACCAAGGGCGACTACTCGCGCACCTCGGACAGCGACATCGTGCTCGATTCCCGGCGCGACGTCATCGCCTGCGGCGGCAAGAACGACCACACCCAGTTCCGGTCCAACGACGACGAGATCTCGCTGTCCTGGGGCAAGTCGTCCAAGAGCCGCAACATGTCCGCCATCGACACCGGGTCCATGGTCTTCGCCGCGCTCTCCGGAGCGTTGATGGGCACCGCCGGGGCGGCGGGCGGCCTGATGAGCTGGGCCGACGGCGACACGCTGGCCGCCGCCCGCGACCGCGATGGCAACCAGCTCGACGAGGTGACCGTCGACCTGGACCGGGCCAAGAGCAATGCCGACAGCGACGCCGTCACGGCGGTCGGCGTGCTCGCCGGGATGGTCGCCTCGATCGGGGCGATCAAGGGCGAATCGGTGTCCCCGCCAGCGCACGACGAGGTCACCTCGAAGGTGGCGGTGACGGACGAGCAGGTGGTGATCTTCGTGGGCAAGGACAAGAAGACGAAGATCACCGTGTCGGCCGACAAGGGCGTGAAGATCGAGACGGACAAGGAGTTCCGCATCGAGGCCAAGGAGGACATCGACCTCTCGTCCTCCGGCGGCAACGTCCACTACAGCGCCCCGAACGTCGAGTACGACACCAAGCTCATGAAGATCAAGGGCGGCAACCTCGAGCACCCCAACCTCAAGGTCCTGAAGTAAGCGAGGGGCGAGCTGATGAGGGGCAAGTACCGGATCCTGCTCGTCGTGGTGATCAGCCTGATCCCGGTGCTGGTCTTCCTGATCATCTATGCCAGGCGGCTGTCGGGGAGCCATGGAAGCCTTTAACCTCAGCCCCTTCAGCTTCGCCTATCTGCCCGGCCGGGTCGATTTCCCGGCCCACTCGCTCACCGTCATCGTCAAGGGCACCTTCACGCTGGCCGATGGCGAGGCGGTCGGCCAGGGCGACGGCGAGGCGGTCGCCCTGGCTGACGAGCAGCTCTTCCCCACCGGCGACGAGCCCTACCCCGACGACGACGAGGGCCTGGGCGCCCCGCGCTACGAGAACGACTTCGCCCCCTACAAGCCGCGGGCGGACGTCCTGCTGGTGGGCCACTGCCATGCCCCCGGCGACCAGCCGGTCCCCATGGCCCGCGTCACGCTGGCGGTGGGCACCCTGCGCAAGAGCCTCGCGGTGATCGGCGACCGGCGCTGGCAGGGCATGATGCGCGGCTGGACCGACCCCGAGCCGTTCCGCCGCCTGCCCCTGCGCTACGAGCACGCCTTCGGCGGTCCCGGCTACCGGCCCAATCCCTGCGGCAAGGGCCACGGCCCCGTCAAGGACGCCGCCGGCGACAAGGTGCATCCCCTGCCCAACGTCGAGGATCCGGCCCGCCTGATCAGCGGCAAGTCCGACACCCCGCCGCCGGCCGGCTTCGGCCCTCTCGGCCGCATGTGGCAGGAGCGCTTCTCCCGCGTCGGATCCTACAAGGGCGACTGGAAGGAGGTGCGCTTCCCCGCCGTGGCCCGGGACTTCGACTGGGAGCACTTCAACGCCGCGCCGGTCGACCAGCGCGTCGACGGCTACCTGCGGGGCGACGAGGAGATCGCCCTGGAGAACCTCGATCCCCACCGGCCCCTGCGGCGCTGCCGGCTGCCCGGACACCGGGTCCAGGCGTGGCTCGAGGAGGAGGCGCCCGGACCCGACCAGCCCACCGCCCTGCGCGAGGTGCCCCTGAACCTGGACACGCTCTGGATCGATGCCGACGCGGGGACCCTGGTCCTGGTGTGGCGTGGCGTCGCGCCGGTCCCGTCGGAGGACCTGACCGGCATCCGGCACCTGCTGATCGCCCCCGGCACGCTGGCCGACCCTGCGCTCACCGACGCGCAGGCGAGGCTGCTGCTGACCGAGGCGGTGGCCGAATACCAGCGCGCCTGGGGCCTGGAGCCCGAACCCGAGCCGGACCCCGCGGACGGCCTGCCCCCGGGGGCGCGCCGGTGGGCCGACCGACCGCTCGACGCCACCGGCACGCTCGACGCCACCGGCACGCTCGACGCCACCGGCACGCCCGACGCCGACCGCGGCGACGCCGACGCCGCGGCCGCCGGGCCGCTCGACCGCCCGGAGGTGGAACGTCGACTGGAGGCCGGCGAGCCCCTCGCCGGGGCCCGGCTGCGCGGCCTGGACCTGGCCGGCCTGCAGGCGACGGGGGCCGTCCTCGCCGGCGCCGACCTCGCCGGCGCCAGCCTCGCCGGCGCCGACCTCACCGGCGCCGACCTCACCGGGGCCGACCTCGCCGGCGCCGACCTCGCCGGCGCCCGCGCCGCCGATGCCGTCTGCGATCAGGCCCGGCTGACCGGCGCCCACCTCACCGGGCTGCACGCCCCCGGCGCCAGCCTGGTCGAGGCCCTGCTCGACGCCGCCCACGCGCGCGATGCCGTCCTCGACGGCGCCGACTTCACCGGCGCCAGCCTCGCCGGCGCCGACCTCACCGGCGCCTCGCTGGCCGACGCGAACTGGGCCGGCGTCCACGCGCCGGGCGTGTGCCTCGAGCGGGCCCGCGCCGCGGGCCTGCGCGCCACCGAGGGCTGCGAGCTCGGCGGCGCGCGGCTGCGCGAGCTGCAGGCCCCCGAATCCCTGTGGCCGGGCGCCGTCCTGAAGGGCGCCGACCTCGCCCACGCCAGCCTGCAGGGCGCCGACTTCACCGACGCCGACCTGCAGGAGGCGGTCCTCGACGCCGCCGACCTGCGCTTCGGGCGCCTGCCGGGGGCCAACCTCCGCGCCGCGCGCCTGCGTCGCCTCGACCTCTTCCAGGGCAGCCTGGAGGGGGCCGACCTCACCGACGCCGACCTCGGCGGCTCGAACCTGTTCGAGGTGGAGTTCCTGGACGCGGTGTTCCAGAACACCGTCGGCCAGGGCGCCAACCTCAAGCGCACCAAGCAGGACCGGAGCTGACGGCATGCACGACGGACCGCGACCCGAGACCCGCCAGGACGCCTTCCACACCCGCGACGGCTTCCTCGCCGCCGTCGCGGCCGGCGCCGACCTGGCCGGGGTGCGGATCCACGCCATCGACCTCGCGGGCGCCGACCTGGCCGGGGTGCGGCTCGCCGGCGCGGTCTTCTGGGGCACCGACCTGCGCGGCGCCGACCTCACCGGCGCGGACCTCGGCCTCGCCGAGCTGCACGAGGTCGACCTCGGGCAGGCCCGCCTCGGGCAGGCGAACCTCCAGGACGCCGTCCTGGCCAACTGCCGCTGCGAGGGGACCGGCTTCGCCGGCGCCGACCTCACCGGCCTGCGCGCCAGCGCCACCACGCGCCACCCCCGGCTGCTGCCGGCCGACCTGGTCGACGCCCTCGGCGCCGATGATCCGCCGCCCTACCCCACCGGCACGGCCACCATGGCGGGCAGCGACCTCGCCGGCGCCATCCTCGCCACCGCCCGCCTCGACGGCGTCGACCTGACCGGCGCGCGCCTGGCCGGCGCCGACCTCGGCGGCGCCCGGCTCGAGGCCTGCGACCTGCGCGAGGCCGACCTCGCCGGGGCCGCGCTCCGCGAGGCGACCCTGGACGGCTGCCATGCGGACGGCGCCCGCCTCGCCGGCGCCCACCTGAACGGCGCCCGGATCCTCGACACCTCGGTGGCCGGCGCCGACCTCGCCGCCGCGGCCGCCGCCGGCGCCCGCCTCGTGCGGGTCGACCTCGCCGCGGCCGCCGGCCTGCCCGACGACCTCGCCGGCGTCATCCTCGAGCACACGCGGCTCGCCGGCGCCGACCTCGCCGGCCGCGACCTGTCCGGCGCGCGCCTCCACGGCGTCGACCTGCAGGGCGCCCGGCTGGACGGGTCCCGGCTCGGCGGCGCCGAGCTGAGCGAGTGCGACCTGACCGGCGCGCGCCTGGACGGCGCGGACCTCGCCGGCGCCGTGCTGCGCGACTGCACGCTGACGGACGCGTCCCTCGCCGGCGCCACCCTCGCCGACACCGTCCTGGCGGGCTGCACCCTGCCCGGCCTCGACCTCTCGGGGCTGGCGCTGACGGGCCTGGACTTCACCGGCGCGCGGCTGGACGGCGCCCGCCTCGCCGGTTGCCGCATCGAGGACACGGAGTTCGCCGGGGCCGCGCTCGCCGGCGCCGATCTCGCCGGCGCCCACCTGACGGCCGCCACCTTCACCGGGGCGGACCTGCGGCGCGCCAGCTTCCGGGGCGCGACGCTCTCGCACTGCGACCTCTCGGGCGCGTGCCTCGCCGAGGCCGACCTGCAGGACGCCGCCGCCGAGCGGGTGGAGCTGGCGGCGGCCGATCTCGCCGGCGCCACGCTCACGGGCTGCCGGCTGATCCTCTGCAACCTGCAGGGCGTCGACCTCGCCGGCCGGCCCCTGGCCGGGGTCGACCTCACCGACTCCGACCTGACCGGCGCCCGCCTGGCCGGCGCCGACCTCACCGGCGCCCGCCTGGACCAGGTCTGCTTCGCCGCGGCCGACCTCGCCGGCGCCATCCTGCGGCAGGCCACCTGCCGCACGGGCGACTTCACCGGCGCCGACCTCACCGGCGCCGACCTGCGCCAGGCCGACCTGCGCTGCGGTTGCTTCGTGACCGCGTGCCTGACCCGCGCCGACCTCACCGCCGCCCGCATCGACCGGGGCGAGTTCGAGCGCGCCCGCTGCGACGGCGCCCGCTTCCTGGGCGCCATCATGCCCTACGCCGTGCTCTCGCACGCGGTGCTGCACGGCGCCGACTTCACCAACGCCAACCTCGTGCAGGCCGTGTTGCACCGGATCGACGACCGGGGCGCCCGGTGGTCCGGGGCCGACCGCACCCGGGCCGACCTCACCGACGAGGATCTCGCCGCCGCGGAGGACTGGCGTCCCCCGCCGCCCGACCAGCGTGATCGAGGAGATGGACATGCGTATCGAACCTGATCAGCTCGCCGCCGCCGCCGGCGCCGGCCACCTCGGGCCCGCCGTGGTGCTGGGCCCCATGATGGCGGACCGCCGCCTGCCCATTTTGCTGGAAGATGCCGCGGGGCGGACCGCCACGGCCACGGTCCCGGAGCTGCCAGTGCCCGACCCCCAGACCGGCGACGTGGTCCTGGTGGGCGGCCAGGAGGCCCGGGGCCTCTTCGTGCTCGGGGTGGTCTCGCGACGCGAGGCGGACGCGACGTCCACCGTGCGCCTGCAGACCGGCGACGGCAGCCGCGTGGAGGTCGACCAGGCCGGCGCGCGCAGCGAGATCCGCGTCTACTCGCGCCGCGGGGACCTGCTGCTGCAGTACGAGCCCCACGCCGACCGCGCGCGGGTGGACCTGCAGGCCGATGACCTGGAACTCGCCGTCCCCGGCCGCCTGACCCTCGCCGCCCGCGAGAGCATCCGGCTGGCCGCGCCCGACATCCAGGCGCAGGCCTCCGGGCAGGTCCGCCTGGGCGCCGGCGATCGGACCGCGGGCACCGGCGCCCGCCTCGACCTGCAGCGCGGAAGCGCCCGGATGGACGCCGCCGAGGTGGCGATCGCGGCGCGGACCGGCCGCTTCGAGATCGACGAGGCCACCTACCGCGGGCGTCGCCTCGATGCGGCCCTGCAGTGGACCCGCCTGGTCACCGGGCGTCTGGAGACCGTCGCGCAGACCGTGGTCTCGCGCGCCGGCAACGTCTACCGCACCGTCGAGCACCTGGTCCAGCTCCGCGCCGGGCGGGTGCGCACCATCGTCCAGGCCGCGTACCACCTCAAGGCACGCCGGGCCTACATCAAGGCCAGCGAGGACGTCAACCTCGACGGCGAGAAGATCAACCTCGGCTGAGGCCGGCAACCGCAGGAGGTGCCGCATGGTCGCCATCTTCCCCGCCTCGAACAAGGCCGGCGGTCAGTGCCTGGCGTTTCCCGACGTCTGCCTGACGCCGGCGCCCCCGGCGCCGCCCATCCCGGTGCCCTACCCCAACGTGGGCATGGTCAACCAGGCCAAGAAGACCTCGAAGAAGGTCAAGCTGGCCGGCAAGGACGCCGTGACCAAGAAGTCGGAGATCTCCCGCTCGAGCGGCGACGAGGCCGGCGTCAACAAGGGCGTGGTGTCCGGCATGAACATGGGCAAGGTGGGCTTCAAGAAGGGCAGTTCCAAGGTCAAGGTGGAGGGGCAGGACCTCATCCACCTCACGGCCATGACCGGGCAGAACGGCTCCAACGCCAACATGCCGGCCGGCGCGCAGATCGCGCCCAGCCAGACCAAGGTGATCATCGCGCCCTGATGGCGGCGGCAGCGATGGCGGCGATGGCGGCGACGGCGATGGCGGCGGCGGCGATGGCGGCGGCGGCCGGGCGCGGCGCGGTCAGCGGTCGCCGAACCGCTCGGTGAAGGCCCGCAGGTGACGCAGCGCGGCGGGCGTCAGCTGCAGCGACAGGCGCCCCTCCTCGGTCCCCTCGCGGTAGCGCAGCGTCAGGTAGACCACGCTGGGGCGGTCGGCCACGCCGCGGTCCGACGCCGTCACCTCGTCCACCCGCCAGTCCAGGCCGGTGAGCACCTTGCCGTGGTCGGCCAGCGTGGCCTCCAGCAGCCGCTCGCGCAGCAGCGGCCGCACCTCGCGGTACCGCTGGACCAGCTCGGCGGCCGGCGGGCCGGTGGCGCCGTCGGCGAGGCTGGCGAGGTCCTGGGCCAGGGCGTCGGGTTCGAGGTTGGCCGCGGCGGCCCCGGCCAGCAGGACGTCGCACGCCTCCAGGGCCGCCAGGCCCGCGGCGGCCGGGACCTGGTGCGCGCGCGCGAGGGCCTCGATGGCCGCCCGCAGGTCCGTCGCCTCGGGCTGCAGGATGGCCGCGCCCAGGATCTGCCAGAGGTCGCCCCGCGCGGCCTCCGGCAGCCCGGCCAGGTGTCGCCAGCCCTCGAGCACGCGGGCGGGCGCCGCAGCGCCGTGGAAGCAGCCGAGGTTCGGGGCGGGGCGGTCGCCCTGCGGGTCGCTGGTCGCCATGGTCGCCTGTCCTTCCGCGCGCTAGTCGAACGAGTAGACGAAGTTGCTGTCCTGGACGCCGATCTGGACCCGCTCGATGGGCCGGGCCTCCATCAGCCGCGTCAGCAGCTCCTCGCTGATCTCCGGCAGCACCGTGTTGGTGAGGATGGCGTCGATCATCCGGCCGCCGCTCTCCAGCTCGGTGCAGCGGCTGACGATCAGGTCGATCACCGCGTCGTCGTAGACCAGGGGGACGTCGTGGTTGGCCTCGATGCGGCGCTGGATGCGGCCGAGCTGCAGGCGGGTGATGGCGGCCACCACGTCGTCGCCGAGCGGGTAGTAGGGGATCACCACCAGCCGGCCGAGCAACGCCGGCGGGAACACCTTCAGCAGCGGCTCGCGCAGGGCCTTGGCCAGGCCCTCGGCGTCGGGCATCAGGTCCGGATCCTGGCACATGCCCATGATCAGGTCGGTGCCCACGTTGGAGGTCAGCAGGATCAGGGTGTTCTTGAAGTCGATGAGCCGGCCCTCGCCGTCCTCCATCTGCCCCTTGTCGAACACCTGGAAGAAGATCTCGTGCACGTCCTTGTGCGCCTTCTCCACCTCGTCGAGCAGCACCACGCTGTAGGGACGCCGCCGGACCGCCTCGGTGAGGATGCCGCCCTCGCCGTAGCCCACGTAGCCGGGAGGCGCGCCCTTGAGCGTGGAGACGGTGTGGGCCTCCTGGAACTCGCTCATGTTGATGGTGATCAGGTTCTGCTCGCCGCCGTAGAGGGTCTCGGCCAGGGCCAGGGCGGTCTCGGTCTTGCCCACGCCCGACGGCCCGGCCAGCATGAACACGCCCACCGGCTTGCCCGGGTGGTCCAGGCTGGCGCGCGAGGTATGGATGCGGCGGGCGATCATGGCCAGCGCGTGGTCCTGGCCGATGATCCGCTGCTGCAGCGTGCGGGAGAGGTTGAGCACCATCTCGATCTCGTTGCGCACCATGCGGCCGACCGGGATCCCGGTCCACTCGCCGACGATGGCCGCGACGGCCTGCTCGTCCACGCTCGGCAGGATGAGCGGGTGGTCGCCCTGCAGGCCGGTCAGCTCGCCCTGCAGCGCGCGCAGCTCCTCGAGCGCCGCCTCGCGCGCGGCAGGGTCGAGTTCGTCGGCCGCGTCCGCGTCGGCCGCCGCCTCGTCGGGCGCGTCGGCGTCGGGCGCGTCAGCCTCGTCCGCCCCGGCCTCCTCGTTGCCGACCGCCTCGGTCCCGGCGGCCGTCGCGTCCGCGTCGGCGTCGCCCTCCACGGTGCCCGCGCGGCCGCGCAGCTTGCGGCGCAGCTCGAGGATGCGCTCGACCAGGTCCTGCTCCGACTGCCAGCGGGCCTCGAGCTCCTCGAGGCGGGCCTGTTCCTGGGCCAGGGCGTCCGCGGCGACGTCGCCACGGCGCCGCGTGTCCACGCCCACGGCGCCCTCGCGAGCGATGATCTCCAGCTCGGTCTGCAGCGCCTGGATGCGGCGCCGGCAGTCGTCCACCTCGGCGGGCACGGCGTGCTGGCTGATGGCGACCCGGGCGCACGCCGTATCGAGCAGGCTGACCGACTTGTCCGGCAGCTGCCGGTCCGGGATGTACCGGCTGGACAGCTTGACCGCGGCCTCGAGGGCCTCGTCCAGGACCTGCACGCGGTGGTGCTTCTCCAGGGTGGAGGCCATGGCGCGCATCATCAGGATGGCCTTCTCCTCGGTGGGCTCGTCCACCTTGACCACCTGGAAGCGCCGGGTCAGCGCCGGGTCCTTCTCGATGTGCTTCTTGTACTCGGCCCAGGTGGTGGCCGCCACGGTGCGCAGGGTGCCGCGGGCCAGGGCGGGCTTGAGCAGGTTGGCCGCATCGCCGGTCCCGGCGGCGCCGCCGGCGCCGATGAGGGTGTGGGCCTCGTCGATGAACAGGATGATGGGCGTGGTCGAGGACTGGACCTCCTCGATCACCTGGCGCAGGCGATTCTCGAACTCGCCCTTCATGCTGGCCCCCGCCTGCAGCAGGCCGATGTCCAGCGCCCGCAGGCTGACGTCGCGCAGGGGCGGCGGGACGTCGCCGGCGGCGATCCGCAGGGCGAAGCCCTCGAGCACGGCCGTCTTGCCCACGCCGGCCTCGCCGGTGAGGATGGGGTTGTTCTGACGCCGCCGCATGAGGATGTCGACGATCTTGCGGATCTCCTGGTCGCGGCCCACGATGGGGTCGATCTCCCCCGCGCGGGCGCGCTCGGTGAGGTCGACGGAGAACTGCCGCAGCGCCTCCTGCTTGCCCATCTGGGCGGGGGTCATGGCGCCGCTGGCCTCGCCGGGCGCGGCCCCGCCGCCGGTGGTGTAGCCGTCGGTGGCGTGCAGGGACTCCTCCGGCGAGCCGCCACAGATCTCGGCGAAGCGGTCGGTGAGGCTGTCCAGCTTCACCTTCTCGAACTCGGCGGAGATCCCGAGCAGCTCGTTGCGCAGGCCCCGCGTCTTGAGGATGCCCACCACCAGGTGGCCGGTGCGCACCTGCGACTCCCCGTACAGCAGCGAGCCATAGACCCAGCCGCGCTCGACGGCCTCCTCGACGTGGGAGGAGAGGTCGGAGACCGAGGTGGAGCCCCGCGGCAGGCGGTCCAGGGACTCGGTGAGGTCGCGGGCCAGGCGCGAGGGCTCGAGGCCGAACTCCTTGATGATCTGGTGGAGGTCCGAGTCGCGGACCTGCAGGATCTGGTGGATCCAGTGCACCAGCTCGACGTAGGGATTGCCACGCATCTTGCAGAAGACCGTGGCGCTCTCGATGGCCTTGTAGCCCAGCGAATTCAGCTTGCCGAACAATGCGGCGCGGTTGATCTCAGCCATGTCCGGTCACTCCCGGTGGTTTAGCGAGGCGGAATGCGGGCGTCGCTGGCGAGCGACGCGCCGCCCGTGTCATTCATGGTTCCGGTCCCTGGTCCCGGCGGCCTGGGGGTCGAACACCAGATCGTCGACATCGACGTCGAGGTCGACGTCATCGGTCCGGGCGGCCGGCAGCCACGCCGTCCAGCCCAGGCGTCCGTGGACGCCGAGGCGGGCCGGCGGGATCTCCTGCCCGGCCAGGGAGAGCTGCAGGTCCCAGGCGAGCTCGTCGTGGACGTAGGTCCGGACCAGCTCGACCAGTGCCGGCAGGCGGTCGCCGCCCGGCAGCAGCTCGCGGTACCGGTCCAGGGGCAGCGGCCCCAGGCGGATCCGGAACTTCTGGCCGCGGTCCCACACCCGGTCGCCCAGGAAGGCGGTCTGGCCGAGGGTCCCGCTGGCGGGGTCGTGGCCCAGCCGGCATTGCGACTGCCGGGGCAGGCGGACCCACTGGCCCACCCACGGCGTGACCTCCGCCGGGGCGTCGAAGGACCCCGACAGCAGGGATTCGAGGCCGTCGGCGTGGCGCGTCTGGCCGCCCAGCAGGGCGGCATGATGGAGCCGCACCTCGTCGCCCACCAGGCCGCGATCGCGCAGGGCGGGCGACCCCAGGCCGCAGAGGGCGCCCACGTACATCGCGAAGCGGTCGGCCTGCGGCCGGTCGTGGCTGACGGTGGGCTGGGCGTTGGCCCAGGCGCGGTAGAACAGCGACAGGATCCGGTGGTGGAAGATGTCGGCGAAGGCCGCGAAGGTGGGGTCCTTGGCGTTGACCTCGCGGCTGAGGGCGTGGTCGGTCAGGTGGTGCGGCAAGGGGCCGTTGGGACCGAAGAGCCCCAGGAAGAGCACCCGCAGCCGGCCGGCGTGGTCGGCCCCGTCGCGGCGGAAGTCCGCCAGCTCGGAGGCGGCGAAGCGCAGGGTCGGCTGCTGGCCCAGGCGCACGGGGTCCTGCGCCGCGGTGCTCGATTCGCCGAGCCGGGCGTGGTCGTCGAAGGTGGCCTCGATGCGACGCAGCGCCGCGTAGAAGCCGAACCGGTAGGGCTCCGCCTCCAGGGCGGCCAGCCACGCTAGATCACGTGGCGGCGTCCGAGTCTCAGCGGCCACCGGATCACCTCCCCGCGGTCCACCGTGTGCACCACCGTCTCGGTGAAGGAGTTGATGGCGGTGTAGCGGGCGAAGAAGCGGTCGAGCACGGCGCCGAGCAGGAACCCGCCCAGGCCCTCGAACGCGTCGTCGTCCAGGACCAGGGAGACCTCGATGCCGCGGCCGAACACGCTGGGCCCGTCGCCGGTGAGCAGCCGGGAGACCGAGCGCGAGCTCACCGACCGCACGCCATCGATCTGCTTGCGGACCGCGGCCTCGCCGACGTGGCCGTAGAGCGCGAGCAGCTCGCGCAGGGCCACCGCGCCGGACTCCTGGTCGTGGTCGGTCAGCGACAGGTAGTTCAGGTTCAGGTGGCTGACCAGGCGCCAGGCCGCCTCGCCCTCGGGGAAGGGCGGCCGCGGGCGCGTGGGGCCCATGAGGCAGCGGATGGCCTGGACCGGGGCGCTGGTCTGCAGCGTGAAATCGCCGTTCCCGCGGCCGGTGGCCATGAACAGGCTCAGGTCGCGGTTGGTGCACAGGGTCTTCAGGGCGAGCTGCCGCAGACCGGTCCGGGCCGGTCGCTGCTCGCGATCGACCAGGGAGACGGAGACCTCGCTGCCGACGTAGCGCGAGCGCGCCTCCTGCGCCCGCGCGCGCGACGGCTGCAGGCGCGGGGTCCGGTGCACCGTGTAGAACGCGCTGCCGGTCTCCTGGTCGAGGCTCCGGCCCGGGCTGTAGAAGGGACGGAAGTCGCTCACGTGCTCGTTCTGGGCCCCGTAACCGGCCACCGACTCGATGGTGTGGACCTCGAAGTCCAGCGGGCGCGTGCGGTCGGGGATGACCAGGTGCTCCTCGTGGCGCTCGTCGAGGTGGATGCGGTCGGTGCGCCGGGGGAACAGGTTGATCGCCGGGACGGTGAAGAGCTGGAAGAGCGACGGCTCGACGGCGGTCTTCAGCTGGGCGTCCGCCTCGCTCAGGAGCACGATGAGCTCGAGCTCCTGGCCCTTGCAGCGCCGCACCGCGCGGCCGAGGTCGACGAACTCCAGGAACATGAACCGCTGCGGGAGCATGAAGTACTCCTGCAGCAGCCGGTAGCCCTGGAACGTGCGGCGGTCCGGCGGCAGCAGGGCCTGGTGGTCCTCGAAGCCGAACTGGCGGACGGGCGCCCGCTCGATGATGTCGTGCCACGGCGCCGGCGTCTCGCCCGGCTGGACCACCACGGCCACCGTGCGGGCGAGGATCAGCTCGTACAGGCGCATGGGCAGCGACTGCGGGCCGGTCAGGAAGAGCGGCAGGCGATCGAGGGCGAGGTCGGAGAACGCGCAGCCCGCCGTGGTCTGCAGGCGCAGCCGGATCCCCGCCACCGGCCGCCGGGCGCCGGGGATGGCCAGGTGGGCGAACTCCCCCAGGTTGACGATGTACTCCGCCGCGGTCAGGCGCAGCGGCCAGAGGGTCAGATCGTGGGCGGTGCGGAACTCGCAGGGCGTGAGGTCGTCGGCGACCATGGCGGCGCGCAGGCTCGTGTGCCGGGGCAAGAGGAAGCCGTCGGCCAGCGAGCCCTCGGAGAGGTCGGGCTCGATCTGGACCAGGGCCGCCGCGGGCGTGGGCGCGAGGTACTGCGGGTAGACCATCTCCAGCAGGTGCTGGGTGAACCGGGGGAACTCCGCGTCGAGCTTGAGCTGGACGCGCGCGGCGAGGAACGCGAAGCCCTCGAGGAGGCGCTCGACGTAGGGGTCGGCGCACTCCAGGCCTTCCAGGCGCAACCGGCTGGCGATCTTGGGATACTGCTCGGCGAACTCCGCGCCCATGGTCCGCACGTGCTCGAGCTCGCGGTTGTAGTACTTCAGCAGCCGTGGATCCATCACTCGTCCCGCCCCGCGTGCTCCTGCACGACGAAGGTGCCCATCTCCAGGTCCACCTCGGTCTTCAGGTAGAGATGCCAGGGCACCGGCTCGGCCCAGAGCATCCCCTCGATCAGGAAGGTCAGCGCATTGTGGCCGAACATGCCGCGCCCGAGGCTCAGCTCGATCTTGATGGTCTCGGCCAGGATGCGCGGCTCGAAGCGGATGATGGCCTGCTTCAGGCGCCGCTCCATGTCCCGCACCTCGACGCTCGAGGCCTGCGTGCCGGCCAGGTGGGGGATGCCGTAGTTGAGCGTGGAGGCCGCCACCAGCGGATAGTCCTCCAGGTCCACCAGGGCCTCGAGGTTGCCGGTGTTCAGCAGCCAGGAGAGGTCCCGCAGCACGCATTGCCGCAGCTCGTTGAGCGAGAGGACGTGGCCATCGCGCGCCTCGGTGCGCGTGCCCGGATCGTCATCGGTGAGGCGGTCCAGGAGCGATGGCTGCAGGCGGTCCTGGGGGGCGACGCGAACCATGCGCTCAGCCCTGCAGCCCGTCCGCGGCCGCGCCGCCGAGCCGGATCTCCCGGATGTCCATCAGGGCGTGGTCCTCCTGGTCGGTGGTCAGCAGGCGCTGGCCCAGTCCCACGAAGGTCTCCGCGCCGGCGTCCTCCCACAGGGTCTTGCGCGCGAGCTGCAGCGCGGTGTCCTCGCTGGCCTCGCTGCCGGGATAGCGGGTGGGGATCAGCCCCACCGTCTCGCCGCCGTTGGCCCAGGTGAAATGCGCGGGCATCCAGACCGAGTCGCGCAGGTCGCCGGGAGGCTCGATGGCGATGGCCGCGATCCGGTCGTACGGGACCCAGGCATACCGTCCGTTGAGCACCACCTCGATCACCGGGCCGAGACGGGTGTCGGCGTCGGCGATCCACTGGAAGGCCTGGCCGTCGAGGCTGCCCGGCGTGGCCGGGGCCGCCTCGAAGGCCTCCGCCCGCAGCTCGGCGCCGTGGGCCGCCTCGCCGGTGGCCGTCAGCCGCAGCGCCTCCACCAGCCGGGCCGTCCACTCCGCCGGCTCGCCGAAGATCACCGGCGAGTGCGTCCCGGCGAAGATCCGGGCGCGCAGCAGCTCGCAGCGGATGGCCTCGCGGTAGGTGACCACCATGGGGATGGTCTCGGCGTCCAGCTCCTCGAGGACCTTGAGCTGGTTGAGCGCCCGCTCCCACTGGCCGAGGATCACCAGGAGCTGGAAGTAGTAGATCCGGTGCCGGGAGACCGCCGGCTCCTTGCGGATCTGCTCCTCGACGCGGCGCCGGGCCTCGTCGATCTCTCCGGCGGCTAGCCACTGGTCGGTCATGATCGGTCTCCCCGGGGGGCTGGCGTGAGGGATGGACGGAACAGGGGCCCCAGATCACCGCGTCCCCGGGGCCCCTGCCGATCTGGCGCGCCCGGCGGGGCGGCGCACCGGGATCGTGTCAGCTCGCGTCTCGGCCTAGAGCTCGACGTTGCCCGGGATGTCCCACTTGAACTCCTTGGCGGCATCGCCGGTGCCGTCGGGGAGCTGGGGCGTGTAGGCGTAATCGAACTCCTTGAAGTTCAGCGAGATGTTCTCCGTCAGCCGGTCCTCGCCGCCGCTCCCGCCCGTGGAGACGGACGAGACCAGGACGTGGCGCATGGTCAGGATGATGTACTCGATGGGCGAGCCGCCGGCCTTGCGGACGGTCAGCACGGCCTCGTCGATGTGCGCGCCGTTGTGGCAATGCTTCAGCAGGTTGTGGCTCGCGGAGTCCACCCACTTGGTGATCGAGAGGTCCTGGACGGACACCTTGCCGGCGCCGCCGCCGGTCCCCAGGTGCATGGTCCCGGACTGGGACGCACCCCAGCTCCAGGCCAGCACGTCGATCTCGCCCGCGTGCGTGGAGTCGCTCGACTCCCCGTCGATTCCGCTCAGCTTGAGAAACATATCAACCGCCATGGCGAATCTCCTTTCAGCGGTCGTCACCCACCGGGGCGGAACAGGACTCGTTCACCGTCCGCACGGCGATGCACTTCTGTCGTGGGTCATGGTCGCGCGGCCCCGCGGAGAGTCCGCGGGGCCACACGGTCTAGGCTCCCTTCTCGGCCGGGAGCTTGGAGACCAGCCGCAGAGAGACCGTCAGGCCCTCGAGCTGGTAGTGGGGTCGCAGGAAGAACGTGGACCGGTAGTAGCCGGGGTTCTCCGGGTTCTCCTCCACGCGGACCTCGGCCTTGGCCAGGGGCTTCTTGGCCTTGATCGAGTCGCTGGAGTTGGCCGGGTCGCCGTCGACGTAGTTCATGATCCAGCCCTGCAGGTACTTCTGGATCTGATTCTGGTCGGCGAAGCTGCCGACCTTGTCACGGACCATGCACTTCAGGTAATGGGCGAAACGGCAGGTGGCGAACAGGTAGGGCAGCCGGGCCCCGAGGTTCGCGTTGGCCGTGGCGTCGGGGTCGTCGAATTCCGCCGGCTTGTGCAGCGACTGCGCCCCGATGAAGGCGGCCATGTCGGTGTTCTTGCGGTGCAGCAGCGGCATGAAGCCGTTCTTGGCGAGCTCGGCCTCGCGCCGGTCGGTGATGGCGATCTCCGTGGGGCACTTCATGTCCACGCCGCCATCGTCGGTGGGGAACGTGTGGGTGGGCAGACCCTCCACCGCCCCGCCGTCCTCCACGCCGCGGATCTTGGTGCACCAGCCGTAGAGCTTGAACGCCTTGTTGATGTTCACGGCCATGGCGTAGGCGGAGTTGGCCCAGGTGAAGCGGGAATGGTCGCCGCCGCTGGTCTCCTCCTCGAAGGCGAACTCCTCCACCGGCTCGCCCCGCGAGCCATAGGGCTGGCGGGCCAGGAAGCGCGGCATGGCCAGCGCGATGTAGCGCGAGTCGTCGGACTGGCGCAGGCTGTTCCAGGCCGCGTAGTCGGGCGTGGTGAAGATCTTGCTCAGGTCGCGGGGCGCACTGAGCTCCTGCCAGCTGTCCATGTTCATCAGCCGGGGGTCGGCGCCGGCGATGAACGGCGCGAAGCTGGCCGAGGCGATCTGGCCCATGCCGTTGAGCAGCTCCACGTCGGCCGGGCCATGATCGAAGTGGTAGTCCCCCACCAGGCAGCCGAAGGGCTCGCCGCCGAAGGAGCCGTACTCCTCCTCGTAGACCTTCTTGAAGATGGGCGACTGGTCCCAGGCCGTGCCCTTGTACTTCTTGAGCGTCTTGGCGAGATCCTTCTTCGAGATGTTCATGACGCGGATCTTGAGCATCTCGTCGGTCTCGGTGTTGGAGACCAGGTGATGCAGGCCGCGCCAGGCGCCCTCGAGCTGCTGGAAATCCTCGTGGTGCAGGATCAGGTTGATCTGCTCGGTGAGCTTCTGGTCCAGGGCGGCGATCAAAGCCTCGATGGTCTCGATGGCGTCGTCGGAGATCAACCCGGCCTCCGCCACCGCATGCTGGGCCAGGGTGTTGACGGCGCCCTCGACGGCCTCCTTGGCCCGATCGGACTTGGGCTTGAACTCCTTGTTCAGGAGCGATGCGAACTCACCGGCCTCCAGGACCTCCTGCTCCGGCGCGACGTCTTGCTTCTTCTCTTCAGCCATCTCGATCACTCCTCACCGGACGGGTGCTCACTTGTCCTCGGTGGTCTCGGCGTCCGGCTTGGGCGCCGAGGCCAGGGCCTGCATCAGGGAAGGGTCCTTGAGCATGCGCTCGATCAGCGGATAGGTGCCGCTCTTGCCGTCCATGTAGGTCAGCAGGTTCGAGAGCTGCTCGCGGGCGGTGAGCAGCTCGTTGAGCGCCCCCACCTTGCGGGCGACCGCCGCGGGCGAGAAGTCCTCCATGCTCTCGAAGGTCAGATCCACGCTCAGGTTGCCCTCGCCGGTGAGCGTGTTGGGCACCGCGAAGGCGACCCGCGGCTTCATGGCCTTCATGCGATCGTCGAAGTTGTCGACGTCGAACTCGGCGAACTTGCGATCGGCCACCGACGGCACGGGGACCTCCGACTTGCCCGACAGATCCGACATCACGCCCATGACGAACGGCAGCTGGATCTTCTTCTCGGCGCCGTACTGCTCGAGATCGTACTCGATCTGCACCCGGGGCGCGCGGTTGCGCGCGATGAACTTCTGACTGCTTGCCTTGGCCACCGGCCACCTCCTGACGGCTCCGCGGCCGCGCACGCGCGGCCGCTTCCCGAGCCGGTTTTCAGCCCGTGATGACGGGACCCGCCCCGGACTCAGCCGGCGTCGGGCCCCTTGATCTTCTCCACGTCCTGCACGCCACCGGGCGCGAGATCCCGCATGATCTCCAGGAAATCCTTGTGCACCAGCCCCTTGGCCCGCCGCAGCAGCAACGGCACCGGGCTGGCGGGCTCGTGGCGCTCGTAGTACTGGCACGCCCGGTCCAGGATGCGGATCACGTCCTCGCGCGAGTTGATCTCCCCGCTGCTCGCGCTGGCGGGGCTGTTGCCGGCCGCCGGCGCCCCGGCCGCCGCGCTGGCGGCATCCGCCCCCGCGGCGGCGCCCGCGGCGCCCCCACCGGCGGTGTCCTCGCCGCGGCGCGCGAGGGCCTCGGAGAGGATGCTGTTGAGTTCCCGCAGCTGGTCCACCAGCGGCGTGAGCGAGACGGCGTTGCCGACGCCCACGCGGGTGGTCACGTCCTCGTCGATGGCCTGGGTGGCGGCGATGGCCTCCATGACGGCGGCCGTCTTCGCCTGCAGATCCTCCGGCTCGCAGGCCAGGAACGCGGCCTCGATGTCGCCCAGCGACGGCGCCTCGCCATCCTCGGCCGGCGGCAGCTTGCCATCGGCCACCTGGTAATCACGGAAGGTGAAGCGCCCCAGACCCCGGGCCTGGACCAGCTCCACCTGGCGCAGCTCGCCGAGCAGGGTGTCGGGCCCGCACAGGTTGAGCAGGGTGTTGGTCCGCATGAGCGGATCGTCGTCGTCGGGATCGAGCAGGGGGTGCATCTGGTCCCAGCGGCGCGCGATGAGCTCGCGCACGAGGCACAGCCCGTCACGGTGGCCCACCAGGCCGTCGGTGACGGTCAGGGCCCGCGCCAGGTAGACCGCCACGCGCAGGTCGTGCGTGCGGGTGAAGAGGGCGAGCGCCTGCTTCTTGACGGCGCGCCAGTCGGGGCCCTCGGCCTCGAGGACCGAGTCGCCGAACTGCTGCTCCTCGCGGCCCCGGGCGGCCTGCTCCATGGCCACGAACTCCGGGTCGTACTCCAGGTCGAGTCCACACGGGGCATCGGGCGAGACGTCCTGCAGGAGGTCGTCGATGCTGATCACTTGATTCACGGCGATTCCGCTCGTCGAGCAAGGTTCAGTGGCGCTTGCGGGGGACCGCGCCGGTCCGGCGGTTCCCCTCGCAGGCCGCCTCGGCCACCGCGGGTAGGCGGCCAGGCGATGATGCGAGAACTTCAAGAACGATAGCCAGATTCGTCAGCGGAGCTTAGGCGCGTTGGCGGACCATGTCAATCGTATTTAACGGCGGCGCGCGGTATCTCGCTCAGATCCCCGGCAGGGCGGTGGGCGGATCGGCCAGATTCTGCAAGCGGCCGATCATCAACGCGTTGCGGTTGCGCAGGCCGAGCAGCGGGATGGGCCCGAGGGCCAGGACGCGGGAGGCCGCGCGGTCGCCCAGCCGGGCCTCGACCACCGCCTGGAGGGCCGTTTCGCCCCCTTGCTCGAACGCGAATCCGGGCAGGTCGTCCAGCACCCGGTCATCGCCGGCTCCCCCCGCGGCCCGGTCGGTGTGGCCGCGGGCGAGCATCAGGGCACCGGCGTGGGCCGGGTTGCCCCACAGGAGGGCCTCGTGGGGCGGCGCGCCGCCGGGCAGCTCGGTGAACGGGAAGGCCTCCACCGGATCGGTGCGCTCGCCGTAGGGCAGTCGCAGCAGGACGCGCGGCAGCAGGAGGCCCAGCCAGCGGGCGACGGGCGCATGGCGCAGGGCACGCCAGCGCTCGGCGTCCGCGGCGGGCAGCTCCGACCAGGTGGCCGGGTCCTCCGCGCCCGCGAAGGAGGCGAGCCCCAGCAGCTCGGGCCGGCCACCACCGAGCAGCGGCGTGCCGGCCATGGCGGCCACCGCACCCAGCCCGGCCAGCAGCGCGAGGTCCTCGGGGCCGGGGCCGAAGCCGTGGTCGGCGACGATCACCGACCAGGCCGGCCCGTCGGTGGCGTCGAATCCCGGCTCCAGCAGCCGGCGCGCCAGGGCGGGTTCGCCGCCGGCGTCGCGGGCATCCTGCAGATCGGCGCGCACCTCGTCCCAGCTCACGTCCAGCAGATGCAGCTCGACGACCTCGCCCAGCTCCAGCTCCCGGACCAGCCAGTCCAGCGCGCGCCAGGACGCCTCCAGCTGCTGGAAACGCGGGTCGTGCAGGACCTCGCCGAGCCGCCGGGCGCTGGCCTCGGCCACGCCCGCCAGCAGCAGGTCCTGGCGCGGGTCGGCGTCCGGGACGATGTGCGGCGCGACCAGCTCGCCGATCAGGGCGTCCAGGTCCACGCCCGTGCGCGGCGGCGCCGGCCGCTCGGGCTGGTGGCCGAGCAGGCGATCCAGGGTGGCGGCATCGTCCTCGGCAGGGGCGGCGGGCCCGTCGGCGCCGGCGCCGTCCGCCGCGGGAGCCGGGGGCGGGGCGGTCGGTGGCCCGGCCGTGCCCAGTTCGGCGGCCGCCGCGGCGAAGGTGGCCGGGTCGGCCAGGCGCCGGCGCAGATCCGCGAGCCGGGCGAGGTCGGGCAGCGCGCCGTCCAGCGTGTCCGGATGGAAGCCGTCCAGGCTGGCGATGGTCAGCACGTGCTCGCCGAGGCGCACCCGCGGCGCGAGGCGGTGGAAGAGGCCGTCGAAGGTGTCCAGGTCCACGGCGTGCAGCCGGCGCCGATCGAGGGGCTCCTCGCGGATGGCATCCGGGCCGCCGAGATCGGCGAGCACGAGGATCCGGAACGGCGCCTCCGGTGAGCGGCGGCGCGACGCCTGCGCGCCGGCCCCGGCGGCCGCGATATCGAAGTGCAGGCGATCAGCCATGGCGGTGTCCCTTCGCGGAGCGGGGGAGGCCGGCCGCCAGGCCGGCGGGGGATCAGGAGCCGGTGGCCCACTGCAGGTAGTCGCGCAACGTGGTGGCCGGCGCCTCGACCAGGGCGCGCAGGTCGGGCGCCATGCGCTCGGCGGCCGGGCGCGTGCCGTAGGGCTGGTCCAGGGCGCTGATGGACTCCAGGCTGCTGGTCTGGTCGATGAGGCCGAGCCACTGCACGCCGCTCGGCGCCGAGAGGAAGACGTAGAGATGGCGGCGGTCGTGGGTCGGCTCGCCCGGCGCGCGGAACCAGCAGCTGGGCACAAGCGAGCGGCCGAGGACGCGCTCGGAGAGGTCGAGCCAGAAGAGGCCCTCGATGTCCGCGGCGGGGTCGCGGTCCCGGGGCAGCGGATACCGGACGCCGCCGCGGTAGGCGCGCTGGTGATCGCCGCCGGGCGGCGTGAGGGTCTCGACCAGGGCCTGCATCACCGTGTGGCGCGGATCGCCGGCGGCGTCCGCGGCCCGGTGGCCGGCCCACAGGTCCGCCGGCTGCGGCGCATCCAGCGCCCGCTGGTAGCGTTCGCGCATGGCGCCGGGATCGCAGGCCACGGCGCGGCCGGCCTCCTGGACCACCGCGCGCACCGAGGCGACATCGGCGGCGGCGGCGATGCGCCCGAGATGGTGCGCGAGATCCTCCTGCAGCTGGTGCACCTGCACGGCGGCGTCCACCGCGGACGCCGCCTGGCCACGCAGGCTGGCGAAGAGGGCGAAGGGGAAGGCCCGCGCCGCCGCATCCTGGCTCGGGCAGATCACGCCGGCCAGCAGCTGCCCGCGGCCGTCGTTCCAGAAGAAGCGGTAGCGGGGGAAGGTCCCCAGATAGGCCGCGCTCTGGCTCGCCAGCCGGGACTTGGCCAGGCCCACGCCCTCCTCGAGCCAGCGGTCCAGGCCGGCGCTGCCGCGCACGCTGCCCTCGGCCACGAACTCGCGGCTCAGCGGCAGCTTGCCGTAGCAACCGATGCCCTCGATCTGGAGCTGCGCGGATGCCTGCATCACTGGTCGAACACTCCGGAGGGCAGGCTGAACTGGCGGAAACGGGAGCCGGCCTTGAAGAACGGCTCGACGTTCTCCCGCGTGGTCATGCGGAAGGCCACCTCGACGTCGCTGTCGGGGAACGTCCAGACCACGCGGTAGGCGTCCGTCTGCTCGGGGTCCGGAGCGATCCGCGCCCGGTCGAAGAGCTGGCAGATGCTCCAGGCCGTGCCGCCCCGCCGGATGGAGGTGATCTCCTCGCGCGGGTCGGTGGACTCGAGCACCACGGCGCAATCCAGGTTCTCGTCGTCGGACCTCCAGGTGAACGTCTTGCTCGCGTCCATGAAGCGCCAGACCAGTTCCTCGCCGTTGATGATCAGGCGCACGGTGTCGATGATCCGCAGGTTGTTCTCGCCCCGCAGGGTGTCCAGGGGACGGACCTCCAGCGGCACCATGGTGAACTGGGCGGAGAACGCCTGGTCGGTCATGTCCAGCTCGCGGCGGATCTCCGCCGCGGCGGCCAGTGCGCGGTCGACGGCCCGTCCATGCCGCGCGCTGCTGCTGCGCGCGTACTCCGCGAACTCCGCCAGGCGGCCGCCGGGGCCGAAGAACTCCACCACCGCGCGCGGGTCGATGGCCTCGTCCGCGCCCGGGGCGAACGGGTAGGCGCCGCGCAGGGCGCTCCGCTGGTCGCCGACCAGCTTGCGCCAGGTCTCCGCGAGATCCTGGCGGGCGCGCTCGCCGGCGACGTTGCTGATCACCTCGTCGGCGATCTCCACGGGACGCCCCAGCAGCTCCGTCAGCGCCTCGGCGACCGGAGTATGGCCGTGGGAGAACGCGAAGTCCTCGAGCCAGCGCGTCGCACTCCGCAGGTTGCCCTGGTTGACGGCATAGGTCGCGTCCTCGCCGCAGGCGTCCACCTCCTCGTGGACGGCCCGCAGCTCGACCGCGTACTCCTCGAGGCGAGCGGTATGCCCCTCGCCGTCGTGGACCAGGGCCAGCAGGGGAGCGAGATCCTCGTTGATGGCGCTGGCCGCCGCGGCCGACGGGCTGCCTGGCTCGAGGAGCGAGGCGTCCAGCTCGGCGGTGGCGGCCGCGTTGCGCAGGAGGTTGAAGAGCGGCGAGGGGCCGGACAGCCGCAGCTTGCGCAGGTCCTCGCGGTAGTCCCGGCAGCCGAGATACGAGCGGAAGCTGACGGACTCCAGGAATTCCGTCCACTCGTGGATGTACTGCCGCTCGTAGAACTCGAGCAGTTCCTCGGCGCTCGGCGGCTGGGCGGTGGGTTCGCCGCCCGCGAGGGCGATGAGCGCGTTGTCGGCCTCGACCATGGCCGGCGCGCTGCGGATCGCCGGATCGACCGAGCGTTCCCAGCCGGCGCGGGTGAAGGCGGGGCGGATCGTGACCGGCGAACGCAGGAGGAATCCCGCCTCGACCAGATCTTCCAGGCCGAGCGACGGCGCCTCGTCGCCAGCACGCTCGACCACGTCGCGGTAGAACTCGGCGGCCTGATGGCTGGCGGCGAGACGCCGGCTGCCGCTACGCAGCTCGAACTGGCGCTCGACGCCCGGCAGGGGGCGGCCCATGGCCAGGAATTCCTCCACCAGCGAGGTCAGGTGCTGGCGCGCCACCTCGTCGGTGGCGTCGTCGCGGAGCACGTAGCCGGCCAGGGCGTCGGCGAGGTCCCCGGCGTCCCAGCCGATGCGCTCGCGCTCCTGCGGCATCAGCAGCATGAGCTCCGCGCGCAGGGTCTGGCGCACCTCGGCGCCGTCCAGGCGCATGGCCTGCGCCAGGCGCCGGGAGAGGCCCTTCTCCGCCGGGGCGAGGATGCGCTCGCTGATGGCCGTGAAGTAGAGCTCCCGCGCCGCCACGCGGACCTTGTCGGCGGCGGTCAGGGGGAACGACCGCCAGTCGCTGCTGACCTGGCGGCGGAGCTGCTCGAGCATCGCCAGCTCCTCCACCGCCGAGCGGGCCTGCGAGGTGTCCAGCAGCTCGTCCGCGCGCCCGGCCGTGGTGTCCATGCGGTCCTGCAGGCGGCTGTAGGACAGGCCCACGCTCAGGCAGCCGATGATGGCCAGGGCGGCGAAGACGCTGGAGATGGCCAGGGAGATCCGCGTGCGGCGGCGCGCCGCCGAGCCGGTCAGGCGGACCAGGTTGCGGTCCGCGCGCAGCACCCGGGCGAAGAGGTCGCGCACGAAGAACGCGCCCTCCTCCCGCTCCTGCTCCTCGACCAGGTCGGTGGCCGGCTGGCCGCCCAGGCGCGCCTGGATCTTCTCCATGACCAGGTCGAAGGGCTTGCCCTCGCGCATGCCGCTGGAGAAGTACGTGCCGCGGAAGATGGGCACGTCCTTGCGGTAGGGGTTGGCCTCGAAGAGGGTCTCGATGAAGAGTTCCATCTTGGACTGGAGGCTGGCGAACTCCTCGGGGAAGACGAAGACCCGCCCCCAGTTCTCGCTCTGCGAGACCGAGGACATGCGCCGGGGCCGGATCTCGCGCAGGTTGCCGAGCAGGGTGGAGAACTCGCCGGAGAAGCGCTCGGCCGCGGCCTGGTTGCCGGTGGGGTCGGGCTCGAAGACCGCGCCGAGCACCTGGTAGCGCTCCGACGGCGGCAAGGAGGAGAAGTAGTCGGTGAAGCCGGCGATGAGGTCGCACTTGGTGAACAGGATGTAGACGGGGAACGTCCAGCCCAGGTGGTCGAGGATCTCGTCCATGCGCCGCCGCATCTCGCGGGCGCCCTTCTCGCCGTCGATGAGCTGGTGCTCGTCCTGCTCGTAGATGTCCTCGATGCTGTAGCCGAGGATCAGGCCGTCGATGGGGCCGTGCTTGCGGTAGTCCTGGAGCAGGTCCAGGAACGCGAACCACTCGCGCTCGGTCTCGCTGCGGTCCAGGCCCGAGGCGTAGCGGCCGGCGGTATCGAGCAGGACGGCCTCCGAGGTGAACCACCAGTCGCAGTTCCGCGTCCCGCCGGCGCCCTTCATGGCCTCCGCGCGGCTCATGCCCGGGAACGACAGGCCCGAGTTCTTGATCACCGTGGTCTTCCCGATGGCCGGCGGCCCGATGATCATGTACCAGGGCAGGGTGTAGAGCGCCTTCTTGCCGCCGGGGCCCTGCTTGAGCTGGGCCAGGGCGTGGGTCAGCTTCTCCTGCAGCTCCTCGATCTGCGCACGGTGCGCGGGCGCGGCCTGGTCCAGGCCCGTCTGCGCCTGCTGCATGATCCCGTTCTCGATGGCCTGGGCCCGGCGCCGCTCGGCGAGCCACCTGAGCACCAGGACCAGGACCCAGACGGCCACCACCCCGCCGATGATCAGCAGGAAGACCCAGAGCGGGACCGCGCGCAGGAACGGGAAGCGGGCGCGGGCCAGGAACAGGGCGATGACCACGAGCAGGAGCAGTCCGAAGGGCGCCAGCGTGGTCTTGAGGATCTTCAGCAGCATCTCAGTCTTCCCCCAGCGCTCGTTCGATCTTCGGGTTCAGCTCGTCGACGATCCCGTCGGCGTGGTCGTCCAGCACGTTCCAGCTGATGAGCCAGAACAGGACGGGGACGACCACGCAGGCGATGGCCACCATGGGCCACGGGAAGCGCTTGATCGGCGCGAGCGCGCCGCCCTCGCGATGGGGCAGTCCGTGGGGGGCGAGCTTCTCGGAGGAGCTGCCGACGCGGGTCGCCAGGTCGGCGATGAGGTCGTCCCGCTCCACCGGCACCTCGATGAGGCGGCCCTGGAAGCCGGAGATCAGGCAGTAGTAGAAGATCTCCTCGACCTCGCGGCGCGGCGTGGTGGCGCGGCGGATCTCGGCCAGCTTGTCGTAGAAGCCGTCGCCCACGAACTCGTCGTTGCAGTACCGGCGGGCCAGGTTGTTGCGCTGCCATTCCTCGCGGCCGGCCCAGCGGGCGGAGAGCATGGTCTCGTCCAGGGCGGCGGCCATGGCGTAGCTGGCGTCGTCGATGTCCTGGGCCGGGACCCCCTCCTGGCGCGCCGCCTGGCGGAACTCCTGGAAGGTCTGGTCCACGGTCTGGGGCAGCTCGGCGAAGGCGTCCAGGTCGCGGCTGCGCCGCAGCAGGATCAGCAGCGAGAGCAGCGGGGCGGCGGCGCGGGCGAGGCGCCCGGTGCGGTCGGTACCGGCGGTGGTCTCGGGATTCATCAGGCACCCTCCAGGCCGAGCAGCTCGAGGCGCGCGCCGGCCAGGTCGCGGGGCACGTCGATGGCCAGGCCGCGGCTGGCGACGATGGCCTCCCAGTCCCGCGCGGCCTCGGCCGTGCTGCCGCGGGTGTCGAGCTGGAAGAGCCAGGTGTTGCGACGCCGCGGGATGGCCGGCGGCGGCACCGTCACCAGCTGCAGCGGCAGGCCGCGCAGGTTCAGGTTCAGCTTCTGTTCGATGCGCTCGGGGCTGGCCACGATGATGCGCATGGCCTGGGCGGTGAGGTCGCGTTCCTCGAGCTCGTCGCTGCCGATGGCCAGGTAGACCGCGGCGGTGGGCTGCAGCAGGCCGTCCTTCTCGAACCGCGCCTCGAAGCGGCCCTCGCCGCGGGCCTGCAGCGGCACCACGTGGTAGCCCAGGCCGCTCTTCTGCTGCAGGAGCTCGTCCAGCAGCCCGGACAGGCGGCTGAACACCGGCCCGGGGGCGTCGTGATCGTAGGCCGGGATGTCGCGCGGGTGGTGCTGCGAGGCGTGGAAGGTGGTCAGCTGGCCCACCAGCGTGGCCAGGTCCAGGTAGACCTGCTCCGGATGCATGGCGGGCGTCTCGCGGCCGTGCGCCAGGCGCGGGATGGCCCCGTTGATCAGCGAGAACATGAGGAAGCGCCGCAGGTTGGCCGGGGTGATGTCGCGCGCGTCGGTGCCCGACTCGGCGAAGCCCGCGGCCCACTCCGAGGACGTGACCACGAGCTTCTCGAGCACCGCGCGGCAGAGCTGCTGCAGGTGCGGCGAGCCCTCCAGGGCCAGCAGCGGCGGCACGAACGACTCCACCAGCCGGAAGCCGCCGGCGGCGCTCTTCTCCACCCTGGCGATGGGCAGGCACTCGAAGTTGTCGCGGGCGTCGGTGCCGAGCAGCAGCTGCAGGTTCAGCTCCGCCCGCTGGATGGTGCGCTCGCCGCGGCCGGTGTTCTCGTCGTCCACCGTGGCCGCGCGGGCGGAGTAGCGCACCTCCGAGCGGTCCTCGGCGGCGTCCTCGGCCAGGCGGCAGTTGGGCCAGCCGCTGCGGCGCAGCGGGACGCCGAGGTAGACGTCCACGTGGTCGGCGCGCAGGTCGAAGGACTCCCCGAACTCCAGCTGCGGCGGGCCCGGATCGATGTCCGGCACGCGGACCGACAGGCCGCTGGGCAGCAGGCCGCGGAAGGCCAGCAGCCGGAAGGTGCCGGTGGCCAGCAGCTCGGTGTCGATCTCCAGCGAGCGCACGCCCCAGGGGAAGCGCAGGCCCAGGGCCGTGCGCTCGACCTGCTGGTCGGCGTGGAAGAGGTCGGACTGCTGGAACAGGTGCGGCGTGAGGAAGAGCCCCTCGCTCCAGAGAATGCGATGATACCGGGCCACGGGGTGGACCTCCTGTGGGCGACTGGCTGCGGCACGGACCGGGCGGCGGGCGCTCAGTCCGTGGTCAGCTCGATGCAGGTCTCGGTCACGGTGATCATGATCCGGAGCTTGGCGCCCGACTCCACGGCGATCCGCTGCCGCGCGCAGCGGTCGGGCAGGCCGGCGGCCACCTCCACCCAGCCGATCCGCTCGTCGTACTCCTGCAGCTCGATCTGCCGGCGGTCGCCCGGCTTGATGGCGAACACGCGCTCGTGCACGACGCCGTCGGCGCCCTCGACGCGGGACTCGGTGGCCAGCTCGGCGTTGCTGTAGTTCTCGAGCGCGGACTCCTGGCTGAGGAAGTACACGCCCACCCAGACGGGCTGGGGCAGGTTCTCGGGGCGATCCAGCTCCACGGCGATGTACCGCTGGCCGCAACCGGCGAGGCCGAGGAGCATGACGGCGAGGGCGAGGCCGCCGGCGAGCGAGCGGGCGCGGCGGCGGGCGGGTGTGGGGTTCGGCGTGGCTTTCACGATCCCTGCTCCATCTTGTCGCGGTAGACCCGTTCGAATCGACCGCGGTAGAAGTGATCGACGTTGCGGTCGAACTCGTTCCAGAAGGTCTGGAACCCCTCCTCGACCGCCTTGAGCACGGCGGGGTAGTTGCGCAGCCCCAGGACGCTGGAACCGACGGTCTTCGGGTCCAGGCGCTCGAGCACCTCGCGGGTCCCGCCCTTCCAGGACTGCTGGGCGCCGGTCATCAGGGCGCCGGGCATCAGCTGCAGCGTCTGCAGGCGCCGGCCCACGGCCTGCCGCTCGTCCGCCGTCAGCGGCGGCCCGGTCTGCAGCCGGGCGAACAGGGCGCCCAGGTCCGCCGCGTCGGCGGACGGCGCCTGGCCGAGGACCTCCTCGATGGACCGCGCGGTCTGGTCCTGCGCCCGGACGAAGGCGAAGAGCTGCGCGGCCACCGCCACCAGCGGCTCCAGGTTGTTCGGCACCCGCGCCGGGGGCTCGGGCTCGCCGCTGGCCGCCTGCAGCAGCCGCGCCATGAGCGCGCGCAGCTCGGTGTGCTTGCGCTTCAGCTCGTCGCGCTCGCGCTCGGCGGCCGTCAGCTGCCGCTGCAGCTCGGTGGCCTGGCCGGCGAGGCTGCGCGCGGCCTGCTGGCTCTCGAAGGTACGGTCGGGGAACCGGCTCCGCACCGCGGCGATCAGGTCCTCGATCTCCGCGGCCGTCAGGCCGGCCGCGTGCTCGTGCAGCGCCCGGCGCAGGGCGGCCCGGCGATGGTTCTCCGACGGGTGGTCGCCGGAATCGAGGATCTCGCGCAGGCGTGCGACCAGCGCCTGCGGCGACGGGTCCGGCGGGCGGGGCGATGCGGCGTGATGGCTCATGGCGACGGCTTCGCTGGCGGCGGGGGAGATGGCGAGACGTAGGTCTGGTCGGCGAAGTCCGCGCCGCCGGCCTCGGGCGCGGGCTCGCGGGCCTGCTTCAGGTCGGCCAGGAAATCGCTGCAGACCACCTGCACGGCGGTGTTGCGCCCGGCGGAGCCCACCAGCGAGCCCCGGGCGCGGGCGGCGAGGTCGGTCAGCGCCTGCAGCACCCGGCGCAGGGGAGCGGCGGGGTCGTCCCCGTCGTAATGGTCCTGGCGCGCGCAGATGCTGTAGCCCTCGATGCTGGAGGCCATGCGCAGGGCGAGGTCCAGGACGTCGTCCCAGAGATCGGCCGGGATGGCGGCGGCCACGGCCTGGCGGTCGTCCTGGCGATGGAGCACCGACGCGGGGTCGGCGTCCAGGCCGCCGCTGGCCAGGGCGGCGGCCAGGGTCTGGCGCCGCTCCTGGTCGCCGGCCCGCGCGCCGCCGGCCGCGGCCTCGGCCATGGCCTGCGCCTGGCGGGCGTCCACGTGGTCGACGCTCTGCGCGTCGTTGCTCAGGACCATGCGCAGCAGCAGCAGCCCGAGGCTCAGGACGTCGGCGGGGGCGGCGAAGACGTGGGCGATGGTGACCTCGACGTTGGCGGCGGCGAGCTGGTCGGCCGTCCGCGCGAGGGCGAGATCCTGCTCGTCCAGCGGGGCGGTGGCGCCCGCGAAGGTGAAGCCGCCGGGGATCGCCTCCTGGCGGGTGCCGGCGAAGACCAGCCGCTGGTCGCCGGCCGGCCCGCCGGCCAGCTCGACGCGGACGAGGTCGTGCCCGCCGTGGGCGTCGGCGCGGTAGAGGTCGGGCGCGGTCAGCCGCGCGCGCATGGTCGCCCGCGGCCGGGCCCCGGCGGTGTCGATCTGCAGGTCCTCCAGCGCCAGCCGCATCCACAGGGTCTCGATCTGCGGCTGGCGGGCGGCGTCGGGCAGGAACGCCTCCGGGCAGGGATAGGGCACGTTGACCACGGTGGGCTCGTCGGCGACCCGGCCGGCGTCCAGCTCGAGCGGCGGCGCGGCGGTGAGCAGGTCGCCGATCTTCAGGACCAGGCCCCACCGGTCGGGCATGGACGCCGCGCCCGGGACCAGCTGGCCGCGGATGCGGTCGGGGGTCAGGGCGAGGTGGGCGTGGCCGGTGGCGACCAGGTGGTCGAGCGCGCCGCCCACCAGCCCGGCCATGGCGATGAGCTTGAGGTAGAGCGCCTCGAGGTGGAAGAGCCCCGCCGCGTCCCCGGCGAAGAAGAACTGGCGGCCGGCGCGGTCGAGGTCCCGCAGGACCTCCTGCCGCAGGGGCGTGGGCTGGTCCAGGTCGGCGGCGAGGGTGTCCACGTCGGCGGGGCGGGCGCCGCCGAGCAGCGCCACCGTCTCGCGGAAATCCAGGGGCAGCGGCTCGAGCGGCAGCCAGTGGAAATCGTAGTAGGCCAGCGGGAAGAGCAGGTCCTCCGCCGGCAGCCGGTCGTCGACGTGCCGGCCGGCGGGGTAGCAGGTGGGGCGGTGCTCGCAGGTGGCGCAGGGATGGTCGGCGATGGCCTCCTCGGTGCCGGTGATCCGGGCGCCGAGGTCGCGGTAGAGCTCGGAGCGGCGGCGCACGGTGACGTCGGCGGCCACGCCGTCGAGGCGGTCGAGGGAGAAGGTGTAGAAGACCTTCTCGCCGCGGCTCTTCTCGCCGCAGGCGGCGCAGTGAAGGAAGCGGTCGAGGCTGGCCTCGTGCGAGGGCAGGCCGCAGCGCCGCAGCAGCGCCTCGTCGCGGCAGGTATGCAGCTCGCCCAGGCAGGAGGGACAGCGCGGCGTGCCGTAGGCGCCGGTCCGCAGGCAGTAGAAGAGCGGCGGGTGCCGCGGGACGTCCGGCGTCCCGGGCAAAGCCCGCTCCTCGATGGCCACCACCGCGTCCGACCGCAGCGCCCGGTGGTGCCGCAGCCCCTGCTCCCAGATGCGCGCGAGCTGCCCCTGGCCCACCGGCGGCCGCGCGCTCCCCGACCGCGGCCGGGGATACTCGTTGGGCTCCACCAGCACCGTCAGGTGGGGCACGACGGTGCGGCCGACCAGGTCGAGGCGACCGAGGTAGGCGCGCAGGGGATGGGCGTCGGAGGACAGGCGGGTGAACGGATCGACGGCGAGCCGAGCATCCGCCTCACGTCCAGGCCGCGGCTGCAACCGGATGGGATCAGGAAATGTCATGTCTGCCTGGCAAGCTTGTCCGGGAAGCTCCCTGGACCCCGGGAACCGGGCTGTCCCCTGGGGAGGCTGCACGGCCCCGCCAGCGTGCGCGGGGGAGCCCTCGATCGCGTACGGCGCCATTAGACCAGACCGTCGCCAGGCCAGTCAAGGGTGAAGACCGGGCCAGTCAAGTCCTCGTTGCCAGGGAGGGGGGGCCCATGTACACTGACCGCCGAGTCGCGCACCGAGGTGCGCGGACCAACCCGTCGACGCCGCAGGAGGATCCGTTGGCATCGCGTGATCCCGACCACCAGCCCGGCCCGCCCCCCGCTGGCCGTGACCGCGCCCCCGCCGGGGCGCCGCCGCCCGGCGATCACGACTCCACGCGCGTGCGCCCGCCCGAACCGGCCGCGGCGCCACCGGAGCGCGAGGCGCCCGCGCCGCCGTCCGGCGACCGTCCGGTCCTGGGCGTGGTGGTGATCTACTCCGAGGCCCACGAGGAGGCGGCCGCGGACCCGGATCCGCGCCTGGGGACGGTCTATCCCCTGCGCGCGGGCGAGGTCCTGCTGGTGGGTCGTCCCCGGCAGCCCCGGCTGGAGGAGGTCCTGCGCCACGACGGCACGAGCATCGCCCCCGCCCACCGCCATCACTTCCCCCACGGCGAGATGTATCGCTACATCTCCCGCCCCCACCTGACCATCGAGATGGACCCGCGCGGGGGCACCATCCTGACCGACTTCTCCCGCTACGGCGTCTACCTCGCCGGCGCCGGCTCCTGGCTGCGCCGCGAGGATCCCGACGGCACGCCGCCGTCCCACCGCGTGGACGGCGACGAGACGGTGGTGCTCATGGACGGCCTCGGCGAGCCCGGCGACCCCGCCCTGGCCGACCGGCGCAGCCGCTACCGGCTGCGCATCGTGCGGCGACCGGGGACCCCGGCGACCGGGCCAGGGCCGTCGGGGGCGGAACCGACCCCGCCGGCGACGGAGCCCACGTCATGAAGTGTTCCCACTGCTACGCGGACAACAAGCCCTGGGCCACCGTCTGCGAGGCCTGCGGCCAGGCGGTCCAGCGGCTGGAGACCTGCCCCCTCGGGCACCTCCTGCCGCCCGGCGGCCGCGACTGCCCGGTGTGCCCGTCGCTGTGGCCGGAGGTGGACGCGTTCAGCGGGCCGGCCCTGCTGCGCGGGCTGCTCTGGGTGGATGCCGGCAAGCTGGCCGAGGCCCGGGCGCCGGACCAGCTCCTGGCCTACCTCGAGGTCCGCGACCGGGACCGGCCGGTCTCCCTCGCGCGCCGCACGTCGGGCCGGATCGAGGTGGCCGCCGAGGACGACCCGGACGTGGTCTGCCGGCTGCTCATGCGCCCGGGCGGGCCGCGGGTCTGCAACAAGAGCGCGCCGGCGGATCCCCGCTCCCTGCCGCAGTACGTCCCCTTGCCGCCAGGCTCCTCGCTGGATCTCGGCGAGGTCCGGCTGCGGTTCATCGACCTCGCACCGCCGGCCTGGGCCGAGAAGATGGCCGCCAGCCGCTAGCCCCTGGCAGGAGAGATGCCGACCTCGCCGCCCACCGGACGCCGCCTCCGCGGCCAGCGATCCCATGCCCGCGCCGGCGTCCGCACCGGCATCCGGACCGGCGCCCGCGCCATGATCCGCGCCGGCATCCGCGCCGGCCTCCTGGCGCTCGCGCTGCTCGCCGGCTGCGAACGCGGCGCCCCGCCGCCAGGCCTGGAGCTGCGCGTCCTCGATCCGGCAGGCGTCCCGCTGGCCGACGTGGACGTCTTCCACGCCGCCGACGGCGACTCCGTCCTGATCGGCCGCACCGACGCCGCGGGCGTGCTGCGGCTCCAGGCCGCCGACCTGCAGCCGCTGCCGGCGACCCTCCACCTGCGCGGCCCGCGGACGACGTCGACGCCCACCACCCGCGTCGATGCGGAGGCCTGCGAGCTGATCGTCGAGGCCGAGCGCGGCGTGTACGCCACCGGCCCGGACGGCCTGCGGATCGCGGCGGACGACCTCGCCCGCGTCCCGGCCGCGCGCACGGTCCGGCTGTCGTTCGGCGATGGGGGCCTTCCGGACGCGGGTCCCGAGCCGCTCGAGCGGCGATCCCTGGCGGTCACCATCCCCATCGAGACCACGCCGGGCGCCACCGTGCGGCTGGGCCAGGAGCCGGCGCGCGAGGCGGACCGGGACGGGCGCCTGGAGCTGTCGTACTGCCCGCTCGCCGGCGACGGCTCCATCCGCACGGCGGTGGACGTGGAGATCGGCAAGGCCGGCCACGAGACCTGGCGCACGCGGCTGACCATCCCCGCGACGGGCGACCCGCCGCCGGTCCGGCACACGTTGCGCGAACGCGCCGGCGAGCCCGGCCCCGCCCCCGCGCCCGACCCCGACCCCGACCCCGCGCTGGTCCAGGTGCGCGTCGTGAACCTGGCGCCGCCGCGGAGCTGCGGCCCCGAGGGCACCGAGCTGCCCGTGCTGCTGATCAACAGCGAGTCCACGCGGATCCGGGGCGTCAGTCCCGACGCCATGGGCTTCACCCAGCGCTACGACGTGCTGCTGACGCCGGGGCAGCAGTACTGCCTGGCGGTGGCCTGTCCGGACGACCCCGCCGCGGACAGCGCCTGGAACCCCTGGGATCCCGGCGGCCCGGACCGCAAGCGGTGGTTCCGGCTGACGGTGCCGCCGCAGGCGCGGAGGCTGCTGGTGGAGATCGGTCCGGACCAGCGCGCGGAGCCCGGGCTGCCGGCGCAGGAGGAGTCCGCACTGCCGGGCTTCGACGCCGCGCGCGCCCCGACCATCGCCCGCGGCTGCGGGCGCTGATCGCCGGCGGTCACCAGGACCAGCGCGCGGACACCCCGAGGCTCCAGCCGGTGAGATCGCGCCGCTCCCAGGTGCCGAGGTCGGCCAGCTCGGACCACGGCGTGCTCCCGAACCCGAAGCCCGCCTCGCCGGACACCGCCACGCGGTCGGACAGTCGCCGCGCGGCGGCCAGCTCGATGGTGGTCACGTTGCTGTTGATGTCGTCGGCGGCCTCGATCTGGTAGACGGCGTGGGCGAGGGAGAGGGTGAGGTCGGCGATCTCCGGCAGCGGCCGCGTGTAGCTGGCGCCGAACTCGGCGATCCAGCGGGTGCCGATGCCGAGGATCTCGATGGCCGGCAGGTCCTGGCCGCTCACCGCGGTCTGCTCGCGGCCCAGCAGGTAGATGAAGCCCCGCAGCCGGTCCTCGCGGCCGATCCGGCGGCCGTGGTCGAGTTCCAGCGTGCCCTGGACGCCCTCCGCGACGTCGAGCGTCGCCAGGTCGCGCTGCGTCAGCCGCGAGTCGCCGGCGAGCTGCAGGGTGGCGCTGGCGCGCAGATCCCAGTCCGGATCGCGATCGTGCTCGCGGGCCAGCAGCGAGGCGGACAGGTGCAGGCGGTGGCCCGGCTCGGTGACGATGGGGTCGAGGCCGAGGTCGGCGGCGACGTCGTACTCGCCCTTGAGGAAGCCGGCCAGCGCCACGCCCAGCACGGTGTTGCGGCCGATGGGGTAGGAGTGGGCCACCGAGGCCATGGCGTCGAACCCCTCGCCCACGCGCTTGACGTAGAAGTCGAGCACGCGGCTGGCGAGGATCCGCGACGCCACCACGTACTCGCTGGCCGACAGCGGGGTCTTGCCCGTGGGCAGGTCCATCCCCACCGTGACGCTCCACCGGCGCGAGGGCGACCGCCAGCTGCCGCGCAGCTGGGTGTCGCCCACGCTGGAGATGGAGGCGTCGACGGGGTCGTCCGTGGTCCAGGAGTAGGGCAGGTAGAGGTCCAGCGTCACCGCCTCGTGGACCAGGCCCGGGGCGTGGACCTGGGTGGCGAGCACGGTCTGGCGGAAGTCGCTGCCGTCGGTCAGGCCCAGGCTCCACTGCTGGCTGATCAGGGAGGTCCGCACCGACGGCGTCGCGGCGCCGGCCGCGGCCGCGGCCACCGGGACGGCCACCAGGATCATGGCCAGCAGGCCGGC
>CAZWYF010000031.1:0-1459 GCA_964637835.1 uncultured Fibrobacteraceae bacterium | reverse complement strand
CGGCCGCGGCCGCGGCCACCGGGACGGCCACCAGGATCATGGCCAGCAGGCCGGCGGATCGCGCGGCGGCGCGGCGGGTGTTCTCGACGGCCTCGGTTCGCGTCATCGGTCTTGCTCCTTCGCCAGTGGCGCGGATCGGTCCGGGCGTGGGCTCATGCCGACGCCGCCGTCAGCGAGGGTTGACGACGATCTCGATCAGGATCGTGGCCGCGAGCACGTTGGTCTCGTCGGGTTCCTGGTGGCGGCTGCCGAGCAGCTCGTCCACCTGCATGCTGGTCAGATCCAGCACGCCGCTCATCAGGTCCGCCGCCGGGGGCAGGGCCGCGAGGACCGGTTCGGCCAGGGCGACGGCCGCGCCGGCGGCGCCCACGCCGGCCACCCGCTCGGCGCCGAGCTGCGCCTGGCCGAAGCCGGGATCGATCCGGATGGCCCGGCCGAACGCCTGCCGGGCCGCCGGGTAACGCCCCTCCTCCTCGAGCAGCAGCCCCTCGGCGTAGGCCAGGAACGCCCCGTGGCTGCGCGTCGGGGGGCGGGCGAGCTGCTCCTCGAGTTCCCGGGGCAGGGAGAGCTGCAGCTGGTCCTTCGCCACGGCGACCACCTGCTTGCCCAGGTCCTGCAGGAGATAGCGGTCGGAGGTGGTCACCTCGAGGTGGCGACCGGCGTCGGGACCGGCGTTGAGATCGTCCAGCAGGTAGCTGGCACGGATCCGGTCGGGGTCCTCGGCCGCGGGACCCACCTCGCCGGAGATCGACAGGCCCGCGCCCACCATGGCGGCCGTCAGCCGGGTCCGCTCGTCGAAGGCGAGGCCGCGGCTGCGGGCGATCTCCTCGGCGAGCAGCTCCTGCCGCGTGCGGTCGATCACGGTCAGGCCGTCGATCAGGGCGAAGGAACTGGTCAGGAAGTCGGTGACGCCCAGGGCCAGGACGGAGTCGGTCCGGGTGGCGCCCAGCGGCTGGAAGCGATGGACCACCAGCGTGCTGGGCGAGAGGAACGTGTCCGGGGCTTCCTCCTCCTGGACCGCGACCCGGCTGTTCTGCCGCAGGATCTCGCGGTTGACCACCGCCTGGCGCGACCGCATGCGCTGGAGCAGCGCCCGGTCCATGGCCGCGTGGTCGTCGGCGTCGGCGTAGATGGCCAGCGCCTCCCGCCAGCGCTCCTGGTGCTCGAGGAGCAGGCCCTGGACGTACCGCGCGCCGCCGTGCCCGGGGACCAGCTCGAGGGCGCGCTCGGCGGTGCGCGCGGCGGCGTCGTACTCGCCGGCGAAGTACCGGGCCTCGGCCAGGCGCGTGTAGAAGTCGGCCGCCGCCGCGGGATCCTCCGGGACCATGGTCTGCAGGGCGTCGGGGTCGTCCAGCGGCAGGGGGCCGCCCTGCCAGCGGTTGCTGCCGCAGCCGGCCATCAGCAGGGCGAGTCCGGCGATCAGCAGCCCGGCGAGCGGGCGCCAGGCCGCCGGGCGCCG
>CAZWYF010000030.1:0-40968 GCA_964637835.1 uncultured Fibrobacteraceae bacterium | reverse complement strand
TGTTGGTGAAAGCGTTCTCATTTCGAATCCCCGAGGGTGGAGATCTCTATAAGTGTTTGCCGAGAAGACATTTATGGTCCGTCAATGTTCCCCGTCCGTGAGCGATGCCGCAGAGTGAGTCCCGCGTAGCCCGCGCAGCCGCGCCGCGGTCCATCATCTGTCTCCACTCCACAGGCGATTCACCCGCTCTCCCGCAGGCAGCCGCATCTCCGCCGTCCCGCCCTGCTGGTGGTGCGGGAGTCGCTGCTGCTGGCGCTCACGAATCTCCTGGACCGCGACGAGTCCAGGTACCTGGCGGCCGGCGCGCTGCTCGCCGTCGCCGCGCTGGTGGCCGTGGTCCACCGCGTCCCCGAGACGGCCGACCGCTGGCGCGTCCTGCGCCATCTCCATCGCTGGGCGCCTGGACTCCGGCGCTCCGACTTGACGGATGATGCCGCTCAGGCCCACCAGCGGTGTACCTGGGCGGTATTTGACGACAAAATTTATCACGACGTCGAGATGATCGGCTGCCCCGGTCGCTCGATCAACCGGGGCTTTCGGATGCCCCGGTTGATCGAGTGGCCGGGTCTTCCTGAACGAAGTGTCCAGCAATGGCGCACACATCGTTCAGAACGTCAGCGCTTCACGGCAGCGTTCCTTCCGGGAGCGGCCTGGAGTCTCGACCGGTATGGAGGCAAGTGGTCGCCAGCGTGGAGTCTCGTGCACGCCGAGCGGTTCTTCATCTGCGAGGGTGGCGAGCCGGCCACGAGCCCGGCCGGCTGGTGTCCGACGGATTTCACACCGCACCAGGACATGGACCAGTGGCTCGACGAGGGCGCCGGCGATGCGCCCCCCACCGGGGCGCCCCGCGCTGCCTACTGCGTGATCTCCGGCGCGTGCCCCGGGATGAGATCCCCGTGATAGGTGGTCACGTCCAGCATGGAGATGGCGATGAAGAGTGTCACGAAGGCCACGGCACCGAGCAGGGCGATCCGGTAGAACGGCTTGTCCCAGCGCAGGTGCATGAAGACCTCCGCCACCAGCACGCCCTTCACCAGCGCGATCAGCAGCGCGACGATGAGGTTGCCGCGGGCGCCCAGGTCCACGCTGGTCACGGCCACCGTCGCGACGGTCAGGCCGATGAGCGCGATGAACACCCCGGCCAGCAGCCAGAGCGGGACGGGGTGGGGATGGAGCTCGCCGCCGCCGGGCTCGTCGTAGACGCTGCCGGTGTCCTTGGGGTCGAGGGGGCCGGTCTCGTGCATGGTCGCGCTCCGTAGGTCCGTGGCTGCCCGGCCGATCAGTGGATCAGGTAGAGCAGCGGGAAGAGGAAGATCCAGATCAGGTCGACCAGGTGCCAGTAGAGGCCGCCGAGGTCCACCGCGGTGTAGTTCTGGGCGCCGAAGTCGCCGGCGATGGCGCGCTTCAGCAGCCAGCCGATGACCACCATGCCGGCGATCACGTGGATGCCGTGCAGGCCGGTCATCACGAAGTAGATGCCGAAGAAGATGTGCAGGTTGCGCGGGATGCCGCCCGGGTCGTGGCCGTGCTCCACGGTGACCGCGGCGGCCTCGGCCAGGTCGGCGCGCACCGCGGCGCCACCGGCCGCGGCCTCGCCCGCCGCGGCCTCGCCAGGCGCCACGTCCCCGTGCGCCGCGTCCCCGTCTCCATGCCCGCCCGCGTCCTTCTTCGAGGCCACGTAGTCGCGGACCTGCTCGTAGTCGAAGTTCTGGCCCCAGTAGATGCCGTGCTTCCACTTGTCGGTGTACTCGATGGACTTGACGCCCAGGAAGCCGAAGGCGCACAGCAGGGTGGTCGCCAGCAGTCCGATCAGCAGCTTGCGCTGGCCCAGCATGGCCGCCCGCACCGCCCAGGCCATGGTGAACGAGGAGAACAGCAGGACGACGGTGTTCAGGGCGCCGAGGTTCTTGTCCAGCAGGGTGTCGGCGAAGAGGAAGATCTCCGGGTGCTTGGCCCGGTAGATGGCGTAGGCGCAGAACAGCCCGCCGAACATGAGGACCTCGGTGACGAGGAAGATCCACATGCCCAGCTTGTGGCTCTCGTACTGCTGCGACTGGGTGTCGAAGTACGGCGCGAGCCGGTGCTTGCCCTGGTAGCGCGGGGTGGCGGAGGCGGTCATGTGGTGGCTGGCTCCTTCGGGTCATGCGTCCGGTCGTCGGTGTCCAGGACGTAGGCCTGCTCCTGATCGTTCCAGCGCAGGGCGCTGAAGTCGTAGGGGTCGCTCAGGTAGAGGGAGCCGGCGAAGTTGTGATGGATGGGCGGCGAGGCGGCCTGCCACTCCAGGGTGGCGCCGCCCCAGGGGTTGACCGGCGCGCGGCGGCCGGCGATGAGGCTGTGGATCAGGTTGCCGGCGGCGATGAACAGGCCGATGGCCAGCAGGTAGCTGCCGATGGTGGAGATCTGGTGGTAGATCTCGAACTCCGGCGGGTAGTTGAAGTACCGCCGCGGCATGCCCTTGGCGCCCATGACGAACTGGGCGAAGAACGTGGCGTTGAAGCCGATGAACACGGTCACGGCGCCGATGTTGCCCCACTTCTGGGAGAACAGCTTGCCGAACATCTTGGGCCACCAGTGATAGATGCCGGCCAGGAAGGCGATCATCGTGCCGCCCATCATGGTGTAATGGAAGTGGGCCACCACGAAGTAGGTGTCGTGCAGGTGGACGTCGGTGGCCAGGGTGGCCAGGAAGAGGCCGGTCAGGCCGCCGATCCCGAACAGGAAGATGAAGACCAGGGCGTAGACCATGGGCACGTCGAGCTTGATGGAGCCGCGGTACATGGTGCTCAGCCAGTTGAAGACCTTCACCGCCGAGGGGATGGACACCGAGAAGGTGAGCGCGGAGAACACCACCGTCGCCAGCTCGCTCTGGCCGCTGAGGAACATGTGGTGGCCCCAGACCAGGAAGCTGAAGATGGCGATGGCGATGCTGGCGTAGGCGATGGCCTTGTAGCCGAAGATGCTCTTGCGGCTGAAGATCGAGACCACCTCGGAGATCACGCCCATGGCCGGCAGGATCATGATGTAGACGGCCGGATGGCTGTAGAACCAGAAGAAGTGCTGGAAGAGCACCGGGTCGCCGCCCAGGGCGGGATCGAAGATGCCGATGCCCAGGGCCCGCTCGGCGATGAGCAGCAGCACGGTGATGGCCAGCACCGGCGTGGCCAGGACCTGGATGATGGCCGTGGCATACAGCGCCCAGAGCATCAGCGGCATGCGGAACCAGCCCATGCCCGCCGGCCGCATCTTGTGCACGGTGACGATGAAGTTGATGCCGGTGAAGATGCTGCTGAAGCCCAGGACGAACACCGACAGGGTGACCATGATCACCGCGCCGTTGGTGGTGGTGGAGTAGGGCGTGTAGAAGGTCCAGCCGGTGTCCACGCCGCCCAGCAGGATGGAGGCGACGGCCATGAGTGAGCCGATGAGGTAGACGTGCAGGCTGGCGAGGTTCAGCTTCGGCAGGGCCACGTCCTTGGCGCCGAGCATCAGCGGCAGCACGAAGTTGCCCAGCGCCGCGGGGATGCCCGGGATGATGAACAGGAAGGTCATGATGGCGCCATGCAGGGTGAACGCACGGTTGTAGTCGTCGGCGCTCATGATGGTCTGCGTGGGCGTCAGCAGCTCGGTGCGCACCAGCAGCGCGAAGATGCCGCCGAGCAGGAAGGAGAAGAGGATGGTCGCCAGGTACATCACGGCGATGCGCTTGTGGTCCAGCGTGAAGATCCAGGAGCGGATCCCCTTCTCGCAGTCGAGGTAGTTGCCGCCGTGGTCGTGGTCGGCGGCGCCGGCCAGCCGGCCGGCGGTGGTCGTGCCCGTGCTCATGCTAACGCACCTCCGCGGCATTGGAACTGGCGCCCTGGGAGCCCTCGCTGGCGGGGTCGGCCCCGGTGTCGGCGCCCGACGCCGGCTCGGCGCCGGACTGCGGCTCGTCGTCCTCGCCGCGGCTCGAGATGGACTTCAGGTAGGCGATGATGGCGGTGATCTCCTGGTCCTTGAGCTTGCCCGCGTAGGTGGGCATCACCGGTTCGTAGCCGGCCACCAGGTCGGCCATGGGCTCGATGATGGACTGGCGGATGTAGTTCTCGTCGGCGGTGACCTCGCCGCCGCCGCGCAGGGCCACCGCGTGGCCGTACAGGTCGCGGAACGTGGGGCCCACGTTGGCCGAGCCATCGAGGCTGTGGCACTGGACGCAGCCCTTGCGCTGGACCAGCATCTCGCCGGCCTCGGCCGGGGGCATGGTGTCCAGCAGGTTGCTGGCCTTCTCCAGCCAGACCTCGAACATGCCCGGTTCGTGCACCGTGACCACCGAGAGCATGTCCGAGTGGCCGGTGCCGCAGTACTCGGTGCACAGCAGCGGGTAGGTACCCGGCTCCTCGCCCTCGAACCAGGTCTTGGTGTAGCGGCCGGGGACCACGTCCTTCTTGACGCGGAAGGCGGGGATCCACAGCGAGTGGATCACGTCCTCGCTGGTCATCACCAGCTCGACGGGCGTGTCCACCGGGACGTGCAGCTCGTCGCTCACGTACCCGTTGGGATAGGTGAAGAACCAGTTCCACTTCTGCCCGATGACGCTGATCTCGTAGGCGTTGCGCGGCGGGGTGGCGATGTTCATGAAGCTCTTGAAGCCCACCACGAAGAGCGCGATGGAGACGATCACCGGGATCGCCGTCCAGATCACCTCGAGGGCCAGGTTGTGGTTGGGGGCCTCCTCGGCCGTCTGGTCCGCCCGGCGCCGGCGATAACGGATCACGAACCAGGTCATCAGCCCGACGATGATCGCGAAGAAGAAGACGGACAGCCAGTAGATGATGTAGAAGACCGTGTCGACCTCGCTGGCCTTGCTGGAGGCCTGCTCCGGCATCCAGAAAGATTCCGGCAACTGGGCGAGGAACGGCCTCAGCGCGGCCAGCAGCGGTGCCGCAGCGGTGGGCAGGAAGGCGTTCAAGAGAGCGTACTCCTCGGGGTGGCGACGGTTCCGGGTCCGTCGAAACTGTACTTGAATATCGACCCAAAAAGTCGGGATAGCAACCCCTCGCCAGCCGATTCGCGAGACCGCGCGAAAAGGGCGCATGCGGCCCGCCAGGGCCCGCTGGCGGCCGATCCGCGGAACGGTGCCGGAGCCGTCGCCGGGCCTGATCCGGGCGGGGTCAGGCCTCCGCGCGCGACCGTCTCTCCCGCACCCGCAGGCCCAGGATCAGCCCGCCGATCACCAGCACGGTGATCGCTCCGCCGGCCTTCATGATGTTGCGGGCCACCGGCCCGTAGCGGCCCGATTCGTGGTCGTACTGGAAGCAGAAGAGCAGGAACCGGTCGAGGCTGCTGCCGGTCTTGCCGTCGGCGGCCTCCACCAGGGAGAGCTTCAGGGTGCGCGGGTCGAACTGGATGCCGTAGAGGTAGCGCATCACCTGGCCATCGGGCGACAGCACCACCAGCACGGCGGCGTGGGCGTACTCCTGGCGCTGCTCGTTCCACTCGAACCCGAAGCCCACCGCCTCGGTGAGCTGCCGGATCTGATCCTCGCGGCCGGTGAGCCAGTGCCAGCCCTGGGCGGCGGCCGGGCGCTCGTAGGCCTTCAGGTACTTCTGCTTGTTGATCTTCGAGAGGGTGGGCGTCTCGGTGTGGTCGATGCTCACCGTCAGGACGCGGAACTCCTCGCCGGCGGTGTGGTCCATCTCGCGCAGGGCGTCCACCAGACCGTTGGAGACCAGGCCGCAGAGCATGGGGCAGGCCATGTAGCCCAGGTTGAGGATCACCGGCCGGGCGCCGTCGAAGTACTTCGCGAGGGTCACCTTCTGGCCGTTGGCGTCCTCGAACTGCAGATCCAGCGGCACCTGGTTCTCCAGCTTCTCGGTGACGCCCACGTTCTGCAGCTCGTCCGGGAGGGGCTCGCCGCGGATCTCGCCGCCGGTGAGGTCGTCCTGGGCCGGGGCGGACGCCGCCAGCGCGAGGGCCAGCAGGCCCAGCGGCAGCAGACGGGTCACGAGGGGCATGGCAATGTCCTCTCCGGTGGTGGCGCACGGTCTGGCGCGGCGGCTGCGGGGACGGTGTCCCGGCCCACGCGGCGCCGACTCTCTCCGTGTCTAAAGTCCCTCGCGGACCACCAGTTCCATGGCGCGTCCGATGGGGATGGCGGCCTTGCCGGCGTCCCTGTCCAGCATGCGGTAGCTGTGGAGCCGTTCCTGCTGGTCGGCCACGGCGGAGGCCAGAGCCTCGCTGCGCGGCGCGACTACCTTGCGGAGATACTCGTCGTGCTGGGCCTTGTAGAACCAGCCCTCCACCAGCAGGACCAGGACGAAGGTCAACACCACCAGCAGGATCCCGATGGTGGTGATCATGGCGCTGTCGATGTTCTCCCTGGCCGCGGCCATGGTCGGCGTCCTTTCGCGGTGATCTCGGTCAGGCGTTCTCGAACATGAGCGACTCGGACAGGCGCGGGTCGCCCTTGGGGATCAGGCTGGCGCTGCTCGCCAGCCGCGCCAGCAGGGCCATCCAGAGGCCGCCCACGGCGAGGAAGGTGAGCAGGTCCATCACGCCCAGGGAGACATGATCGGGGCTGAAGACCGGCATCGCTACCCAGTAGAGGTTGAAGTACTGCATGATGAAGATCCACACCGCCCAGAAGGCCAGCAGCGCCTTGTTGCGCTTGGCGAAGCGGGAGATCAGGCCCGCGAACGGGATCACGAACGCCCCCACGGCGAGGACCAGCCCCAGCGTGCGCCAGCCGCCCTGCGAGCGGACCAGGTACCAGGCCGTCTCCTCGGGGATGTTGGCGTACCAGATGAGCATGTACTGGCTGAACGCGATGTAGGCCCAGAAGAACGTGAAGGCGAACATGAGCTTGCCGTAGTCGTGGAAGTGCTCCATGGAGATCAGGTTCTCCAGTCGACCACTGCGCTGCAGGCCCATGGTGACCAGGGTGAGCACGGCGTAGAAGGTGACGAAGCCGCCGGCGAAGTAGTAGACGCCGAAGATGGTGCTGAACCACACCGGGTCGAGGGTCATCAGCAGGTCGATGCTCGCGAAGGTGCAGGTCAGGGCGAAGAGCATGATGGCCGGTCCCGAGACGTTGGTCATCTTCAGGGTCAGGGAGGTGTCATGCGTCTGGTCCTGCTTGCGGCTGGTGCGCCAGAAGTACACCGCGAGCGCGGTCCAGACCACGAAGTAGATCACCCAGCGGATCAGGAAGAACGGCGTGTTCAGGTAGGGCGCCTTGTGGGCGGCCAGCTCCGGGGTCAGGTGATGCGGATGATCGCTGGCCCACTCGTAGACCTCGGGGATGTTCAGCAGGATGGGCAGCAGCCCCACCGCCATGAAGGGCAGGGCCATGGCGCCCACCTCGGCCAGCCGGCGGATCACCACCGACCACGAGGCGCGCGTCACGAACTGGATGGGGATGAAGATCAGCGCGCCCAGGCTGATGCTCAGGAAGAAGGCGTAGCTCACCAGCCAGCTGAAGGAGAAGTGGCGCAGGTGGTCGCCCTCGCTCAGGCCCAGGGCCAGCGAGCCGGCCAGGGCCAGCACGCCCACCACCAGGCCCAGACGGAACAGCCGGGTGCCGAGGGGGCCCATCTCGGTGAGCGTGTCGGAGATCCTGGGAAGGCTGGGTTCGGTCACGGGTCGTCTCTCCTGGGTTCGGCGTCAGCTTCCGGAACGGGGGGCGGCGCGGCGGCCGACCGCTCAGCGCAGGTTGCGGCGGTGCTCCTCGGGCACGTCCTCGAGGCTGGCGTTGCGGGCGCGCTGCAGGGCGCGCATGTAGGCCACGATGGCCCACCGGTCCTCCGGCGTGATCTGGTGCCCGTAGGCCGGCATGTTGCGGATGCCGTTGGTGATGGAGTTGTAGAGGTGACCGTGGGGCCGCTCGACCACCGCCTGGGAGGCCAGGTCGGTGGGCGGGGTCCAGGTGCCCTGCTCCAGGTTCTCGGCCCGCAGGTGGGTGATGCCGTCGCCGGCGCCGCCCAGGCCGTGGCAGGTGGCGCAGTGGATGTCGTAGCGCTGCTGGCCGCGGGCGAGCAGGGCCTCGGTCAGCGGCACCGGGAACTCCGCCGTGTACGTGCTGTCCGGCTCCAGGCCGCGGTAGTATCGCGCGTCGTCGCGCAGCAGGCCGCGCGCCACCGTCCCCTCGGGCCACTGGCGGGCGGCGAGGCCGTCGTCGAAGAAGGTGTTGACCGTCTGGGCCTTGAAACTGGGCTGGGTGTCCATGTCCGGGATGATCTGGATGCGGGTCGACTCCTTGGTGGGGTCGTTCCAGTTCTTCACGATACAGGCCATGGGCACCAGCGAGAGCGCCACCAGGATCAGGCCGATGAAGAGCAGCGGTCGGGGCAGGTTCGGCATCTCAGTCCTCCGCCTGGTCGTGGACCTCTTCCACGGCCAGGCCGCCGAGCGACTCGAGGAGCGCCCGGGTCTGCTCGCGGTCGAACCGCGGGTCGTCCTTCTCGATGACGATGAAGAAGCGGTCGGCGGTGGCGCGCGCGAACCGCTCGCTGCTGAACAGCGGATGATGCAGGCGCGGCAGGCCGTTGAGCCCCCACATGCCGAAGAAGGTGGCCAGCGCGCTGAACAGCACCGTCAGCTCGAAGGTCACCGGCACGGCGGCCTGCCAGGCGAACAGGGGCTTGCCGCTGATCACCAGGGGGTAGTCCTGGGCGTTCATCCACCAGATCATCAGCAGGGCCAGGACCAGGCCGGTGAGGCCGCCGCCGAGGATGAGCCAGGGCAGGCGGGTGCCGCGGATGCCCATGGCGTCGTCCATGCCGTGGACCGGGAAGGGCGTGTGGGCGTCCCAGCGCTGGAAACCGGCGTCGCGGACCTTGCGGCAGGCGTCCACCAGGTCGTGGGCGTCGTCGAATTCCACCAGCAGGCCGTGGAAGCGGGGGTCGTTCTGGCTCACGGGCGCACCTCCTTGCCCATGGGGCCGTGGTCGCCGCGGGGGATGTCCCCGTGGTAGTCGCCCACCGGGTGGGCGGGGCCGCCGTGCACGCTCGCCGCCGGCATCACCGTCTTGACCTCCGCCATGGCCACCATGGGCAGGAAGCGGATGAACAGCAGGACCAGCGTGAAGAACAGGCCGAAGCTGCCCAGGAAGGTCAGGATGTCGACCACCGTGGGCTCGTAGTACTGCCAGCTCGAGGGCAGGAAGTCCCGGCTCAGCGAGGTGATGGTGATCACGAAGCGCTCGAACCACATGCCGATGTTCACGAAGATGTAGATGATCCACATGGCCGGCAGCGAGTGGCGGATCCGCTTGAACCAGAAGAGCTGCGGGGAGATCACGTTGCAGGTCACCATGATCCAGTAGGCCCAGGCGTAGGGGCCGAAGGCGCGGTTGACGAACGCGAAGCTCTCGTTGGGGTTGCCGCCGTACCAGGCGATGAAGAACTCCATGGCGTAGGCGTAGCCCACCATGCTGCCCGTCGCCAGGATGATCTTGTTCATGTTGTCGAGGTGGTGCCTGGTGATGAAGTGCTTCAGGCCGAACCACTGCCGCGCCGGCACCAGCAGCGTGCCCACCATGGCGAAGCCGGAGAACACGGCGCCGGCCACGAAGTAGGGCGGGAAGATGGTGGTGTGCCAGCCCGGCAGGTTGCTCACCGCGAAGTCGAACGACACCACCGAGTGCACCGACAGCACCAGGGGCGTGGCCAGGCCGGCGAGGATGAGGTAGGCCTTCTCGAAGCGGTGCCAGTGGCGGTGGCTGCCGCGCCAGCCGATGGCGAAGAACCCGTACGCCAGCTTGCGCCACTTGCCCCTGGCGCGATCACGCAGCGTGGCCAGGTCCGGCACCATGCCCGTGTACCAGAACAGCAGCGAGACGGTGGCGTAGGTGCCCACGGCGAAGACGTCCCACAGCAGCGGGCTGCGGAACTGCGGCCACATGGCCTGGTAGTTGGGGATGGGGAACAGCCAGTGCACCAGCCAGATGCGGCCCACGTGCACCGCCGGGAAGATGCCGGCGCAGACCACCGCGAAGATGGTCATGGCCTCGGCGAAGCGATTGATGGAGGTGCGCCACTTCTGCCGCAGCAGGAACAGGATGGCCGAGATCAGCGTGCCGGCGTGCCCGATGCCCACCCAGAACACGAAGTTCACGATGGCCCAGCCCCAGCCCACGGTGCTGTTGACGCCCCAGACGCCCACGCCGGTCATGATCAGGTAGCCGAGCATGGCCAGCAGTACGCCGGTCAGGCCGACGGTGATCGCCAGGGCGGCGTACCAGGCCTTCGGGGGCTGCGGCTGCTCGACGATCCCGCAGACCTTGTCGGTCAGCGAGGTGAAGTCCTCGCCGCCGAGCACCAGTTCGGTGGGCCGGGTGGGGTCGAACCCCGTGTTGTCGATCTCCGTGGACGCTCGCGCGCTACTCATGCGTCAGGCTCCGCTACGGTTCGCCGCGCCCGCAGGCGCCGCGGTGTCGCGACCTAGTGGTCGCCGTGATCCTTGCCGTACCCGTGCTTGGACTCGTACGGCGTGGCCAGCGTGGGGTGGGGGTTGCGGATCCGCCCCTGGTAGCTGGTCCGCGGCTTGATGTTCAGATAGGCCAGCAGGTCGTAGCTGCGCTTCTCGGCGCGGGCGGCGCTGACCTTGCTGCCGGGGTCGTTGAGGTCGCCGAAGACGATGGCCTCGGTGGGGCAGGTCTGCGCGCAGGCCGGCGTGATCTCGCCGTCCTGCAGCGGTCGCCGCTCGTTCCTGGCCGTGATCCTGGCGCTCTGGATCCGCTGCACGCAGTAGGTGCACTTCTCCATCACCCCGCGCGCCCGCACCGTCACCTCCGGGTTCAGGCGCATCTTCTCGTGCTCGGTGAGGTCGTCCAGGTTGTTGAAGAAGTTGAAGCGCCGGACCTTGTACGGGCAGTTGTTGGCGCAGTACCGCGTGCCGACGCAGCGGTTGTAGACCATGGCGTTGAGGCCCTCCTCGGTGTGCACGGTGGCGTTCACCGGGCAGACCTGCTCGCAGGGGGCCATCTCGCAGTGGACGCAGGCCACGGGCTGGGCGGCGATCTGCGGGTCCTCCGGGTCGCCGGTGAAGTAGCGGTCCACCCGGATCCAGTGCATCTCGCGGCTGTAGCCGATCTCCTGCTTGCCCACCACCGGGATGTTGTTCTCCGCCTGGCAGGCGATCTGGCAGGCGTTGCAGCCGATGCAGGTGGACAGGTCGATGGACATGCCCCACTTGTGGCCGTCGTCGTACTGCTTCTCCTCCCAGAGCGAGACCAGCGGCGGATGGTGGATGCCCTGGTGGTCGATGAACTCCGGGTCGGCCAGGTAGTGATCCAGCTCGGCGCCGCGCACCAGCGCGCCCACGCGCCGCTCGCGCTCCTGGTAGCCGGTGGGGTCGATGGCGTGGTGGTCCTGGGTGCAGGCCAGCTCGTAGGTCTGGCCGGTGCGGCGGACCTTCAGACCCGGGCCGCCGTGCAGGGCGTCGGCCGGACGCAGGGCGTAGGCGTCGTGGCCCACGCCGGTGCCCACGCGGCCGGCGTCCTGGCGGCCGTAGCCCAGGGTCACCGTCACCGCGTGGGGGGCCTGGCCGGGCAGGATGTAGGCCGGCATCTCCTGCTTGCGGCCCTGGAACTCCAGCTCCAGCAGGTCGCCCGTCTGCACGCCCAGGGCCGCGGCGGTGCCCGGGCTCATGGCCGCCACGTTGTCCCAGGCCACCTTGGTGGCGAAGTCGGGCATCTCGTGCAGCCAGGCGTTGTTGGCGTACCGGCCGTCGTGGAGGCAGGGATCGGCGGCGATCACCAGCTCGAGGTTCTGCGCCGTGGGCGCGGGGGTGGGCTGGAGCGTCAGGGTCGCGCCGCTCAGCCCGGGCCGAGCGACCGCCCCGCCCGCCTCGCCCGCGAAGCCGTCATGCAGGAACCCGCGCCAGCGCTCCTCGAAGCGGGGATCACCCGCCGGCGCCTCGCCCGAGCCGCCGGCCCGCCGGTGGAAGGTGGTGCGCACCAGGTCGTGGCCGCGCGGCGCGGGGTCGCCGGCGAGCATGGCCAGCACCTCGAGATCCGAGCGGGCGCCATGCAGGGGCTCGATGAGCGGCTGGATGGCCAGCACGGTGCCGTCGGCGGCCACCGCGTCGCCCCAGCTCTCGAGGTAATGGGTGCGCGGCAGGTGCCAGGTGCAGCGGGCCGCCGTCGCGTCCCGGTGCCGGCCGAGGTGGATGCTGGTGCTCGCCTTGCCCAGCGCCTCGCCGAACGGCACGTCCGCCGGCGTGGTGGCCACGGGGTTGCCGCCGAGGATCACCAGGGTGCCCACGCGGCCGGCCTGCAGCGCGGCGGTGAGCTCGGGCAGGCCCGCCGCCGGCGCGGGTGCCTCCAGGAAGGTCACCGTCTCGCCCAGGTTGCCCAGGGCGGCGTTGAGCACGTGGGCCAGGTGGTGGGCGGCCAGGGGCTGCCGGTCGCCCACGGCCACCAGGCTGGCGCCGCGGTGGGCGGCGAGGTCGGCGGCCAGGGCGTCGAGCACCTCGGGCTGCGGCGCGCGGTCGCGCCAGGCGGCCAGATCCTGCGTGCGCAGGCCGGCCCCGGCGGGCAGCGCCACGCCGTGGTCCAGGAACACGCGCGCGGCCACGGCGGCCAGGGCCGCCAGGATCTGGCTGCGGGCCACGGGCACCCGGTGGTCGGCCACCGAGCCGGTGGAGCTCAGGCCGTTCTCCAGGCAGTACAGGCGGTTCATCTCGCCGCGGACCGGCTTGCGGCCGCGGGCGAACATGCGCGCGTTGCGCAGGCTGGCGTGATGGGAGCCGAGCAGGTCGGCGTCGAAGTCCGCGATCACGCGGGCCTTCTCCAGGTGGGGGACGTCCCGCAGGGGACGACCGAAGGCTACCCCGGTCGCCTCGCGCCGGGTGGCGTCGCTCACCGGCTCGTGCTCGTACCAGCGCGCGGCGGGGAAGCGCTCGCGCAGCTGCGCGAGCAGGCGCGCCGCGGTCGGCGAGCCGGTGGCCGGCAGGAGGAAGGCCAGGCCCTGGCCGCGACGGCCGGCCAGGCCGCCGAAGTGCTCGTCGGCGAAGTCCGCGAAATCCTCCCAGGTGGCGGTCACTTCCTGGTTGCCTCGCCGCCGACGCGGCGCGCGGCTGCGGTCCACGTCCCAGAGGTCCAGGACGCTCGCCTGCAGCTGGGCCGTGGACGCGCCCAGGCTCCAGGGATGGTCCGGGTTGCCGTCCACCTTGATGGGCCGGCCGTCGTAGCTGGTGGCCAGCAGCGGCCAGCCCACGCCGCCCTGCTCGCAGGCGGTGGCGAAGTGGCGCGTGGTGCCCGGGACGTAGGCGTCCGGGCGCTTCGCGAACGGGACGATGGTCTCCTCCGGCCAGCGGCAACCGGCGAGGCCGGCCATGGCGGCCGAGGCGGCCATGATCTGCAGGAAGCGGCGGCGGGAGACGCCGTCGGACGGCGGCTCGATGCCGCCGGGGAACTCGTTCTCCAGCTGGTGGCGGAACGCGTCGCTCTGCGCCAGCTCCTCGAGGCTGCGCCAGTAGCCGCGGCCGTGGAGATCGGTGCTGTTCGCCTTGCTCATGGAATCCTCCGTCGTCGCCGCGGCAGCTGGCGACCTAGCGATGACAGGCCGTGCAGTCGGTGCTCGGGTCGATGTCGTGGATCTCGCGCAGCTTCGCGCCGAGGACGGCCGGGTCCTCGTCGGGCACCCACTCCATGCTGGTGACCTGGTCGCGGGGGCGCAGGTGCGGCTCCGGGTCGCGGTGGCAATCCAGGCACCAGCTCATGGTCAGCGCCTCCTGCTGGCTGACCACCTCCATGCGGTCGATCCGGCCGTGGCAACTCACGCAGCCCACGCCCGCGTTGACGTGGGCGCTGTGGTCGAAGTAGGCGTAGTCGGCCAGATCGTGCACGCGGACCCACGCCACCGGCTCGCCCGTGGCGTAGGACTCGCGGATGGGCAGGAGCCTGGCGCTCTCGGTGTGGATGGTCTGGTGGCAGTTCATGCAGGTCTCGGCCGACGGCACCGCGGCGTGCGCCGCCTGCTCCACCGTGCTGTGGCAGTAACGGCAGTCCATGCCCAGCTCGCCGGCGTGCAGCGCGTGGCTGAAGGGCACGGGCTGCTCGGGCGCGTAGCCGATGGCGGAGTTGCGGGGGTGGAAGACCGCGGTCACCAGGACCGTCAGGTAGATGATCCCCCCCACGGCGATGAGGGCCGAGGCCGGGCCCATGAGGTTGGTCCAGCGGGGGAAGAGGAAGCGGCCGCCGTTGCGGCCCTCGCGCGCGGAGTCGTCTCCGGGCGCGTCGGACGCGCGGGTGTGGTCGTCAGCCAAGAGGACACCATCCCGGTGGCTTGAAGGTCGTCGTGGACAGCCTGGCCCGTGGGGCGGGGCCGAGGAGGCATTCAGGGCGGACCGATCGCCTCGGTCCGCCGACTATTTAACGACCTTTTATCCGGGATTGCCACCCCGATATAAGCGACCATTCCGGGTCGAGATTATCCCATAAAAGCAGGCCTCAGACCCGGAACGACGTCCCGCAGCCGCAGTTCCGTGCGGCATTGGGGTTCTCGAACCGGAAGCCCCCGCCCATGAGCTTCTTCGTGAAATCGACCTGGAGGCCGTCGAGGTACACCAGCTCCTCCTGCGCGACCACCACGCGCAGGCCGCCGTCCTGCTCGAAGACCGTGTCGTCGTCGCGGACGGCATCGTCGAAGTCCATGGAGTACTGCAGGCCCGAGCAGCCGCCGGACTCCACGCCGATGCGGATCACGGCCCCGGGGAGGTTCTGCTCGTCCATCAGCCGCCGGAACTCCGTCACGGCGCCCTGGCTGAGGTTGATCATCTGGCGCTGTCTCCTGTACGGTTGCCCGTCCGGTCCGTGTCGTCGCCGGGACGGGGACCAGGGGCGCGGCGCGTGGCGCCCTGGTGTAAACAAGACTGTAAGGGTATACATATTGAAACACCTGATCGCCCCGGTCGCAAGGATCAATGCGCCGGGATGCCGCCAACCGACTGCCCTGCCGAGGATGACGACGCCATGACCCATGCCCCGCGTACCCCTGCCGAGGTCCGCCGCACCGGCAACCGCCTGCGCGAGGAGGCCTCGCTCTACCTGCAGCAGCACGCGGGCAATCCCGTGGACTGGTACCCCTGGGGCGAGGAGGCTCTCGCTCGCGCGCGCGCCGAGGACCGGCCCATCTTCCTGAGCAGCGGTTACGCGTCCTGCCACTGGTGCCACGTCATGGAGCACGAGGTCTTCGAGCACGATGACGTGGCCGAGGTCCTCAATCGCCACTTCGTCTGCATCAAGGTGGACCGCGAGGAACTGCCGGCCGTCGACGCCCTGTACATGGAGGCCGTGCAGTTGCTCACCGGCCATGGCGGCTGGCCCATGTCCGTGTTCCTGACCCCGCAGCAGCAACCCTTCTTCGGTGGCACCTACATCCCGCACGACCGCTTCCTCGGGCTGCTCGCCCGCATCCACGAGCTGTGGACCACCCGCCGGGCCGACCTCGAGCGTCAGGCGGGCCAGGTCGCCGAGCGCCTGGTGGCGGACCTGGATCCGGAGCTGCTGCTGGAGGATGCCGGGGCCGAGGAACCCGGCGCCGCCGCCGACGCGGCGGGGGTCGACGCGGACGCCCTCATGGCCGCCGCGGCGCAACAGGCGGCCGGGCGCTTCGATGCCGAGCACGGTGGCCTCGCCGGAACCACGAAGTTCCCCGTCCCGCCCCGCTGGCGCGCGCTGCTCTGGTGGTACCGGCGCGGCGGCGACCCCACCACGCGCGAGATGCTCGACGTCACCCTCGAGGCCATGGCCCGCGGCGGCCTGCGCGACCACGTGGGCGGCGGCTTCCACCGCTACACCGTGGACCCCCGCTGGACCGTGCCGCACTTCGAGAAGATGCTCTACGACAACGCCCAGCTGGCCACCCTCTTCCTGGAGGCCGGCGCGGCGCTGGAACGGCCGGACTTCACGGCCGTGGGGCTCGATACGCTCCGGTTCCTGGACCGGGAGATGGCCGACCCGGACGGCGCCTGCCATGCCAGCTACGATGCCGACAGCGGCGGCGAGGAGGGGACCTACTACGTGTGGACCCCGGCCCAGCTCGCCGCCGCGGTGGGGCCCGACGACGGCCCGGTCCTGGCCGACCTGCTGGGCGTGGACGCGGCGGGCAACTTCGAGCACGGCACCAGCGTGGTCACCCGCCGGGCCGACCCCGCGGCCGTGGCCGCCCGGCACGGTCGTCCCGCCGCGGAGGTGGCCGGGCTGTTCGACCGCCACCGCGCCGCCCTGCAGGCCGTCCGCGCGCAGCGCACGCCGCCAGGCCGCGACGCCAAGGTGGTCACCGCCTGGAACGGACTGGCGCTGAGCGCCTTCGCCCGCGGCTGGGTGGCCACCGGCGAGGCGTGGCTGCTGCAGCGCGCCGAGGCCATCGCCGCCTTCCTGTGGCGGGTGCATCGCATGGAGGACGGCCGGCTCTGGCGGGCGAGCAACCAGGCGCGCCCCACCGGACCGGGCGTGCTCGAGGACCACGCCCACCTGGCCGTGGGGCTCCTGGACCTCTTCCAGGCCACGGGCGATCCCGACCATCTGGCCTGGGCGCAGGAACTGCTCGGGCGGGTCGATGCCCATTTCCGGCGGCCGGACGGCGGCTGGTTCACCACCGCCGACGACACGCCCGGCCCGCTGGGGCGGCGGCCGGACCTCTTCGACAACGTCACCCCCGGCGGGGCGTCGGCAGCCCTCGAGGCGATGGTGACGTTCGCCGCCGTGACCGGACAGGAGCCGGCCCGGGGGCAGGCCCGCGACCAGCTCCGCGCCCATGCCGGCCTGCTCACGCGGGCCGGGCTGGACATGGCCGGCTGGCTGGCCGCGGCATTGCGGCTGGCCGGCCCGCTCCACGAGGTGGTGGTGGCCGGGTCGCCGGGCCAGAAGCGCCGCGAGGAGCTGCTCGCGGCCGCGCGGGCGGGCCTGCCCTGCGGCGCGGTCACCGTGCCGTTGCCGGCGGCGGGCGCCACGGCGCGCTTGCAGGAACTGGCGCCCGCCCTGCGGGGCAAGGCCGCGGCGGCCGGTGCGCCCGCGGCCTGGATCTGCCGGCAGGGCGCCTGCGGGGCGCCGACGGATTCGGCAGAGGAGGTCGCTGCGGCCGTGCGAGTTGGCTGGTTCCGCTAAAATTTTCTCTATCGTGCGTTCTTTTGGGTAGAAAACAGAAACCATCGGTGGTATCATGGCGACCAACGAGAACTCCTCTTCCGTACCGGAGGTATCGAGATGGTGCGTATGCGACTGCTGACCCTGACCCTCGCCGTGCTCGCGCTCGGCGCCGTATCTTCCCCGGGGGCCGTGGTCTACGAGGCCGAGCTGATGCCCGAGCTGGTGCACCCGGACAGCGGCGCGTCGGCCTACGGCCAGGCCACCCTGATCGTCAACGACGCCGGGACCATGGCCGACCTGACGGTGAACTTCGCCGGCCTGGACTCGCCGCAGGTGTCGGCGGTCCTGCTGCGCGCGGGAGCCGGGGTGGCCGGCACGGTCATCGAGAACCTGCCGCTGGGCACGCCGCTGGCGATGACCATGGACTACGAGGGCGACCTCGTCACCGCCATCGACGCCGACGAGCTGGCCATCCAGATCGCCAGCGAGAACTGGCCCGAGGGCGCCATCCGGGGCAACTTCACCTTCGTGATCGTGGGTGTGGACGCCACCACCTGGAGCCAGGTCAAGACCCTGTTCGACTAGACGGCGGCGATCCGGGGCGGAGCGGGTCGCCCTGACGGCCGCGATCCGCAGCGACCGCTCGACGCGACGACGGCGGACCCCTGATGGTCCGCCGTCGTCGCGTCCGGTGGTATCGCGTCCGGTGACCGTCAGTCCAGCAACGCCGCGCTCTCCGAGCGTCCCGGCAGCCGCTGCAGCAGCACCAGCGAGCGGGCCTCGACCTCCAGCGTCTGTCCGGCGTCCAGGGCCACCACCGCGTCCTCGGCCAGGAAGCCGGCCTCGGTGTCGGTGTCGAGGATCAGCAGCCAGCGCTTGCCCCAGGCCTCATCGGGCAGCTGGAATGGCAACGGCTCGTGGTGGGCGTTGACCAGCAGCAGGAAGCTGTCGTCCAGGATCCGCTCGCCGCGAGCGTCGCGGCTGGTGAGGGCCTCGCCGTTGAGGAAGACCTGGATGCTCTTGGCGAAGCCGTGGCTCCAGTTCTCCTCGCTCATCTCCTGGCCGTCGGGGGTGAACCAGGCGGCGTCGTCCACCTTGCCCTCGGGCAGGGGACCACCCCGGAACCAGCCGCGCCGGCGGAAGACGGGATGCTCGTGCCGGAAGCCGATGAGCTCGCGGCAGAAGGCGAGCAGGCCCGTGTCGGCCTCCTGCCAGTCGAACCAGCTCAGCTCGCTGTCCTGGCAGTAGGTATTGTTGTTGCCCTGCTGGCTGCGGCCGACCTCGTCGCCCATCAGCAGCATGGGCACGCCCTGGGAGAGCATGAGCGTGGCCAGGAAGTTGCGTTGCTGCCGGGCGCGCAGGGCGAGCACCTCGGGCTGGTCCGTGGGCCCCTCGGCGCCGCAGTTCCAGGAGCGGTTGTGGTCCTCGCCGTCGCGGTTCTCGTCGCCGTTGGCCTCGTTGTGCTTCTCGTTGTAGCTGACCAGGTCGCGCAGGGTGAAGCCGTCGTGGGCGGTGATGAAGTTGATGCTCGCGTAGGGGCGGCGGCCGGTGTTCTCGTAGAGGTCGCTGCTGCCGGTCAGGCGCGAGGCGAACTCGGCCAGGGTCTGGTCCTGGCCGCGCCAGAAGTCGCGGATGCAGTCGCGGTACTGGCCGTTCCACTCCGACCAGAGCGGCGGGAAGTTGCCCACCTGGTAGCCGCCCTCGCCCACGTCCCAGGGCTCGGCGATGAGCTTGACCTGGCTGACCACCGGGTCCTGCTGGATGAGGTCGAGGAACGAGGAGAGCCGATCCACGTCGTGCAGCTCGCGCGCCAGCGTCGACGCCAGATCGAAGCGGAAGCCGTCCACGTGCATCTCGGTGACCCAGTAGCGCAGCGAGTCCATGATCAGCTGCAGGACGTGGGGGTGCCGCATGTTCAGGCTGTTGCCCGTCCCGGTGTAGTCCATGTAGTAGCGGCGGTCCTCGGTGAGGCGGTAGTAGGCCTCGTTGTCGATGCCCTTGAAGCCGAGCATGGGGCCGAGGTGGTTGCCCTCGCAGGTGTGGTTGTAGACCACGTCGAGGATCACCTCGATGCCGCCCTCGTGCAGGGCGCGCACCATCTGCTTGAACTCCTGCACCTGCTGGCCGTGGCGGCCGTGGGCGGCGTACTCGTCGTGGGGCGCGAAGTAGCCCAGGGTGTTGTAGCCCCAGTAGTTGCGCAGGCCGCGGTCGATGAGGTGGGCATCGTGCAGGAAGTGGTGCACCGGCTGCAACTCGAGGGCGTTGATCCCCAGCTCCTGCAGGTACCCGATCACCGCGGGGTGGGAGAGGCCGGCGTAGGTCCCCCGCAGCTCGGGCGGCAGGTCGGGGTGCGTGGCGGTCAGTCCCTTGACGTGGGCCTCGTAGATCACCAGCTCGTCCAGCGGGCGGGCGGGCGAGGAGTCGTTCCGCCAGTCGAAGTAGGGATTGATCACCACCGCCCGCGGCACGTAGGGCGAGCTATCCAGGGGATTGCGGGTGTCCGGGTGCCCGAAGTGGTAGGGGAAGACGGCCTCGTGCCAGTCCACCTGCCCGCTGATGGCCTTGGCGTAGGGGTCGATGAGCAGCTTCTCCGGCTGGCAGCGCAGGCCCTGGGCGGGGTCGTACGGCCCGTGCACGCGGTAGCCGTAGAGCTGGCCGGGGCCCACGTCGGGCAGGTAGCCGTGCCAGCAGAAGCCGGTGACCTCGGGCAGGTCCAGGCGCTCCTCGCGGCCGTCGGGGCCGAAGAGGCAGAGCTCCACGCGCTCGGCCACCTCGGAGAAGAGGGAGAAGTTGGTGCCCACGCCGTCGTGCGTGGCGCCCAGGGGATAGGGATGTCCTGGCCAGATTCTCATGGTGCTCACGTAAGCGGCAGTCCGCGTCTTCGGCCACATCTCCCGTTGGCCAGTCCCACGGATGCGGCTAGCGTGTGATCCGGAACGCCGCGGCTCGCACCGTGCGAGGTGCGGCCCCGTCGCAACGGCGCCACGGAGGTCCCGCCACCCATGAACATCCTCATGCTCACCCGCGAATATCCGCCCCATGTCTATGGCGGCGCCGGCGTGCACGTCGAGCACCTCGCCCGCGAGATGGCCCGCCTCGAGCCCACCGAGGTCCTCTGCTTCGGCGATCAGCAGGAGCCCGACGCGCAGCCGCCCGTCCGCGGCCTGCCGTACGGCGCCGCGCTGCTGGCCGACAACCCCAGCCGCGCCCGCGGCGCCCTCGACTCGCTGCACACCAACCTGCAGATGATGGCCATGCCGCCCACGGCGGACGTGGTCCACTGCCACACCTGGTACTCCCACTTCGCCGGCGTCCTGGCGCGCCTGGCCTACGGCGTGCCTCTGGTGGTGACGGTCCACTCGCTGGAGCCCCTGCGTCCCTGGAAGCGCGAGCAGCTGGGCCGCGGATACGACCTCTCCGCCTGGATCGAGCGCCAGACCCTCACCCTGGCCGATGCGGTGATCGCCGTCTCGCAGGCGGACCGCCGGGCGATCAGGGAGCTCTTCGACCTGCCGGCCGAGCGGGTGACCGTGATCCCCAACGGTCTCGACCCGGACGTCTATCGCCGGGTGGAGGCGCCGGACGAGCTGCGCCGCTACGGCGTGGATCCCTCCGTGCCCTACGTGCTCTTCCTCGGCCGCATCACGCGCCAGAAGGGCATCGGCCACTTCCTGGCCGCCGCGCGCCAGCTGCCGCCGGAGGTGCAGGTGGTGCTCTGCGCCGGCGGGGCGGACACGCCCGAGCTGGCGGCCGAGGTGGTGGCCGCGGTGCAGACCCTGCGCTCCGAGCGGCCCCACGTGGTCTGGATCGAGGAGATGGTCACCCGCGAGACCGCCGTGGCGCTCTACAGCCACGCCGCGGTGTTCTGCTGTCCCTCGGTGTACGAGCCCTTCGGCATCATCAACCTCGAGGCCATGGCCTGCGAGACGCCGGTGGTGGCCAGCCGGGTGGGCGGGATCCCGGACGTGGTGCTGCCGGGCGAGACCGGTGAGCTGGTGCCGCTGACGGCGAGGTCGTCCACCGACCCCGAGCCCACCGACCCGGACGCCTTCGCCGCCGGCCTGGCCGCGGCCATGGCCCGCGTGCTCGACGATCCCGAGCGCGCCCGCGAGATGGGCCTGGCCGGCCGCCGGCGCGTCCAGGCCGAGTTCGGCTGGGACGCCATCGCCCGCAAGGTCCGCGAGGTCTACCGGGGCGTCATCGCCGCCGCCGCCGAGAAGGAGACGCCTGCATGAGCCCGCATGCCGAACCGCCCATCCCCGTCATGGCCGAGGCCGGCCGCGTCTGGCTGGAGAACCTGCAGCCCTGCCTCGAGCACGGGCGCTTTCCCATCAAGCGCACCGTGGGCGAGAGCGTCCGCGTGAGCGTCGATGCGATCACCGACGGGCACGACCGCATCGCGGTGGTGCTGCGGCACCGTCCCGCCGGCGCCGCGGCGTGGACCGAGATCTTCATGCGCCACGTGCAGAACGATCGCTGGGAGGCCGAGTTCACCATCGACGCGCTCGCGCCGCACCAGTACACCGTGGCCGGCTGGCTCGATCCGTTCGGTTCCTGGCTGGACGGCCTGCAGAAGAAGGTGGCCGCGGGCCAGGACGTGGCCGTGGAGCTGCAGGAGGGCGGCCTGCTGCTGCAGGCGGCCGCCGACCGCGCCGAGGGGCCGGAGCGCACCCGGCTGCAGAACGCCGCCGAACTGCTGGCGGCCGAGCAGGAGATCGAGGACGCCATGGCGCTGGCCTCGGCGCCGGACCTGGCGCGCCTGATGCGCCGCCACGCCGACCGCAGCCGCCAGACCGTCTACCAGCTGGTCCTGCGGGTGGACGTGGCCCGCGAGCGGGCGCGCACCGGCGCCTGGTACGAGTACTTCCCGCGCTCGGCGGCCGCCGAGGTGGGCGCCGGGCCAGGCCTGCGCGCGGCGGCCGAGCGGCTGCCGGCGGTGGCGGCCATGGGGTTCGACGTGGCTTACCTGCCGCCCATCCACCCCATCGGCCACGCCCATCGCAAGGGCCCCAACAACACCCTCACGCCGGGCCCGGACGACCCGGGCAGCCCCTGGGCCATCGGCGCGCCGACCGGCGGCCACACCGCCATCCATCCGGACCTGGGCACCCTGGAGGACTTCGCGTTCTTCGGCGCGCGAGCCCGCGAGCTGGGTCTGGAGGTGGCCCTGGACCTGGCGTTCCAGTGCGCCCCGGACCACCCCTGGGTCACCGAACACCCGACGTTCTTCCGCCGGCGACCCGACGGCAGCATCCAGTACGCCGAGAACCCGCCCAAGAAGTACCAGGACATCTACCCGCTGAACTTCGATACCGACGACTGGCAGGATCTGTGGCAGGCGCTGCTGGAGGTGACGCTGTTCTGGTGCGAGCAGGGCGTGGGAATCTTCCGCGTGGACAATCCCCACACCAAGCCCATCCGCTTCTGGCAGTGGCTCATCGCCGGCGTCAAGGCGCAGTACCCGCAGACGGTGTTCCTGTCGGAGGCCTTCACCCGGCCCAAGCTCATGTACGCGCTGGCCAAGGCGGGCTTCGACCAGAGCTACACCTACTTCACCTGGCGCAACACGGCCGACGAGCTGCAGGAGTACCTCACGGAGCTGAACCAGCCGCCGGTGAGCGACTTCTTCCGGCCCAACTTCTTCGCCAACACCCCGGACATCCTGCCGCAGTATCTGCAGTTCGGCGGCAAGGCGGCCTTCCGGGTGCGGGCCGTGCTGGCGAGCACCCTGGCCGCGAGCTACGGCATCTACAGCGGCTTCGAGCTCTACGAGAACGAGGCGCTGTCGGGCGAGGAGTACCTCGACTCGGAGAAGTACCAGGTGCGGGTCCGCGACTGGGACAAGCCCGACACCCTGGCGCCGCTGCTGACCCGGCTGAACGACATCCGACGGGAGAACCCCGCCCTGCAGCGCAACGCCAACCTGCGCTTCCACGCCACGGACAACGAGCACCTGCTCTGCTACAGCAAGCACGCACCGGGCGCCGATGGCCGCGAGAACGTGATCATCGTGGTGGCCAATCTCGACCCGCACCACCGTCACAGCGGCTGGGTGGAGCTGCCCCTGGATCTCCTGGACCTGGGGCCACGCGACGTCTACCAGCTGCACGACCTGCTGGACGACCAGCGCTTCCTCTGGCAAGGGCCGCGCAACTACGTCGAGCTCGATCCGTCGCTGCCGGCGCACGTCTTCCGCCTGCGCCGCCACGTCCGCACCGAGCACGACTTCGACTACTACATGTGAGCTTCGCCGGGAAGCCCCGGGCAGGAAGGACGTCCGCCATGGCCCGTCGTCCCCACTCGCTCTGGTACAAGGACGCCATCATCTACGAGTTGCACGTCAAGGCCTTCCGCGACAGCAACGGCGATGGCTGTGGCGACTTCCGCGGCCTGATCGAGAAGCTGGACTACCTCGAGGCCCTGGGCGTGACGGCGATCTGGCTGCTGCCGTTCTATCCGTCGCCCCGCCGCGACGACGGTTACGACATCTCCGACTATCGCGGCATCCATCCCGACTACGGCACGCTGCGGGACTTCAAGGCCTTCGTGCGGGAGGCCCACAAGCGGGGCATGCGCGTGATCACCGAGCTGGTGGTCAATCACACCAGCGACCAGCACCCCTGGTTCCAGGCCGCGCGGCGCGCGAAGCCGGGCTCGGCCATGCGCGATTTCTACGTCTGGAGCGACACCGACGAGAAGTTCCCCGAGACGCGCATCATCTTCTCCGACACCGAGAGCAGCAACTGGACCTGGGATCCGGTGGCCGGCCAGTACTACTGGCACCGCTTCTTCAGCCACCAGCCCGATCTCAATCACAACAATCCGCGGGTGGTGCAGGCGGTGATCCGCACCCTGCGCTTCTGGCTGAAGACCGGCGTGGACGGCCTGCGGCTCGACGCCATCCCCTACCTCTGCGTGCGGGAGGGGACCACCAACGAGAACCTCCCGGAGACCCACGCGGTGATCAAGCAGATCCGCGCCGCGGTGGACGCCGAGTTCGACGACCGCCTCCTGCTGGCCGAGGCCAACCAGTGGCCCGAGGACGTGGTGGAGTACTTCGGCGAGGGCGACGAGTGCCACCTCGCCTACCACTTCCCGGTGATGCCTCGCATCTTCATGGCCCTGCGCCAGGAGGATCGCCGACCCATCACCGAGATCCTGCGCCGCACCCCGCCCATCCCCGACACCTGCCAGTGGGCGCTCTTCCTGCGCAACCATGACGAGTTGACCCTGGAGATGGTCACCGACGAGGAACGCGACTACATGTACCGCGAGTACGCGGCGGATCCGCGCATGCGCCTGAACGCGGGCATCCGGCGTCGCCTCGCCCCGTTGCTGAACAACGACCGCCAGAGCATCGAGCTGCTGAACAGCCTGCTCTTCTCGTTCCCCGGCACGCCCATCCTCTACTACGGCGACGAGCTGGGCATGGGCGACAACATCTACCTCGGCGACCGCGACGGCGTGCGCACGCCCATGCAGTGGTCGCTGGATCGCAACGCCGGCTTCTCCACCGCCGATCCGGCCCGGCTCTACCTGCCGGTGATCATGGATCCGGTCTACGGCTATCAGGCCCTGAACGTGGAGGCGCAGGAGCGCTCGCGGTCGTCCATGCTGCACTTCATGCGGCGGCTCGTCTCCCTGCGCCGCCAGCACAAGGCGTTCGGTCGCGGCACCATGGAGTTCCTGGATGCGGACAACCGCAAGGTGCTGGCCTACCTGCGTCGCTACCAGGGCGAGACCATCCTCTGCGTGGCCAACCTCAGCCGCTTCACCCAGCCGGTGCAGCTGGACCTGCGCGAGTTCGACGGCTGGACGCCGGTGGAGATGATCGGCCGCACCGAGTTTCCCACCATCGGCGAGCTGCCCTACTTCCTGACCCTGGGCGCCCACGCCTTCTACTGGTTCCGCCTCGAGCCGCAGCCCGAGCCCATCCACGCCGGCGGCCCGTCGCAGGCGGCCATCCAGCAGACCGATCACGAGACGCTGCCCCTGCTCGCCATCGCGCGGCCCGGCGACCTGCTGGAACCGGACAGCCGCTACGTCCTGGAGCAGGAGGTGCTGCCGGACTACCTGGTGCGCCAGCGCTGGTACCGCGGCAAGGCGCGCGAGCTGATCTCCGTGCGCCTGGTGGACTGGTCCAAGCTGGGCGGCGGCTTCTTCCTCGCCCTGGCCGAGGCCGGCTACGAGGACGGTGGTCACGAGCGCTATGCGCTGACCCTGAAGGCCATCACCGGCAAGGCGGCCGGCCGCGTGGCGGCCGAGTTGCCGGGCAGCGTCATGGCGCGCCTGCGCACCGCCACCGGCGCGGGCGTGCTCTGCGACGCCCTGGTCGACCGCACCAGCGGTGCGGGTCTCTACGCCGCCATGGCCGACGGCCGCGAGTTCGCCACCGAGCACGGCGGCGTGATCCGCGCCTTCCCGGTCCGTGGCGCCGACGGGGCCGCGCCGCCGCGTCTGGCCGCGCGCCGCCTGCGTCACCTGGGCGTCGAGCAGAGCAACACCTCCATCGTGCTGGACGACACCGCCATCATGAAGCTGTTCCGCGTGGTGGAGACCGGGCCCAATCCCGACCTGGAGATCGGCCTGCACCTGACCGAGCGCACCAGCTTCACGCGCATGCCGCGCGTGCAGGGCGGCGTGATCTACCGCGACCCCGACGGCGCCGAGTCCACGCTGGCCATGCTGCAGGAGTTCGTGCCCAACGAGGGCGACGGCTGGAAGCATGGCCTGATCGCCGTGCGCGCGGCGCTGGAGAACCTGGCCGCCGCCGGCTGGCCGGCGCCGCCGCCGCCGGTGCTGGCGCCGCCGGCGGCCCTTGATCCGGCGAGCATGCCCGCGCCGCTGCGCGAGGCCGCCGGGACGTTCCCGCAGCTGGCGCGCCGGCTGGGCGCCGACACCGCGGCCTGCCACCGCGCCCTGGCGCAGGAGAAGCGCCGGGCCGACTTCACCCCGCGGCCGCTGACGGGCGTGGAGCTGGAGACCGTGGCCGACGGCGCCGTGCGCCGGGCCCAGCACATCCTGGAGGTGCTCAATGCCGGCGTGGGCGCGCTGCCGGAGGAACTCCACGAGCTGGCCGACCGGGTCCTGGGCGCCGGGCCGCAGCTGCTCGCCCGCTTCCAGCACCTGACCCGCCTGCGCGAGGCCGGCCAGCGCATCCGCGTCCACGGCGACTACCACCTCGGCCAGGTCCTGCTCACCGGGGAGGACTGGCTGCTGCTGGACTTCGAGGGCGAACCCATGCGGCCGCTGGCCGACCGACGCCAGAAGCAGTCGCCCCTGAAGGACGTGGCCGGCATGCTGCGGTCGTTCGACTACGCCGCGCAGGCCGTGCGGCTGGAGGCGCCGGCGGACCTGGCGCCGGAGGTGGCCGCCGCGCGGGCCGGCTGGTGCGGCGCGTGGTCGCAGTGGCTGGGCGCGGCCTTCGTGGCCGGCTACCTCGAGGGTGTCGAGGGCGCGGACCTCCTGCCGCCCGACGCCGAGGCCCGCGACACGCTGCTGGACGCCTTCCTGCTGGACAAGGCCTTCTACGAGCTGGAGTACGAGCTGAGCAACCGTCCCGACTGGGTGGGGGTGCCGCTGGCGGGGATCGCCGCCATCGCCGCACGCCGTCCCGCCGAGCCGGGCCCGGAGAACGTGAGCGTGTGATCATGGAACGTCGTCACGACATGCCCTTCGGGGCGCAGTTGCTGCCTGGCGGCGGTTGCCGCTTCCGGCTCTGGGCGCCGGCTGCCGAGGCGGTGGCACTGCGGCTCGGCGCGCCCGGCGCCGAGCCCGCCGTGGTCGCCATGGACCCCGTGGGCGACGGCTGGTTCGAGCACGTCCACGGCACGGCCGCGGCGGGCTGGCGGTACGCCTACCGCGTGGCCGCGACCGACCTCTGGATCCCCGACCCGGCCTCGCGGCGGCAGCCCGACGGCGTCCACGGCGCCAGCGAGGTGATCGACCCGACGGCCCATGTCTGGAACGACCACGACTGGCGAGGTCGTCCCTGGGCCGAGGCCGTGCTCTACGAGCTGCACGTGGGCACCGCCACCGAGGCGGGCACCTTCGCGGCGGCGCAGGACCTGCTGCCGGAGCTGGCGCGGCTGGGCGTCACTGCCGTGGAGCTGATGCCGGTGGCCGCCTATCCGGGGGCGCGCGGGTGGGGCTACGACGGCGTGCTCCCCTTCGCGCCGTTCGCCGGCTACGGCGCCCCGGAGGACCTCAAGGCCTTCATCGAGGCCGCCCATGCCCTGGACCTCATGGTCTTCCTGGACGTGGTCTACAACCACTTCGGGCCGGAGGGCAACTACCTGCACCTGACGGCGCCGCAGTTCTTCACCGACCGCTACCACACGCCCTGGGGCGCGGCCATCGACGTGGAGCGCGAGGGCAACCAGCCGGTGCGCGACTTCTTCAGCCACAACGCGCTGTACTGGCTGGAGGAATACCACCTGGACGGCCTGCGCCTCGACGCCGTGCACGCCCTGTACGACCGCTCCGATCCCCACGTCCTGCACGAGCTGGCGCGCGCGGTGGCCGATGGTCCGGGCCGGGAGCGGCACGTGCACCTGGTCCTGGAGAACGACGCCAACGAGGCCCGGCACCTCTCGCGCAACGAGCACGGCGAACCCATCCATTACGTGGCCCAGTGGAACGACGACCTGCACCACGCCTTCCACGTGGCCCTCACCGGCGAGCACGGCGGCTACTACGCCGACTACGCCGACCGGCCGGCGCGGCATCTGGCGCGGTCGCTGGCCGAGGGCTTCGCCTACCAGGGCGAGCCGTCGCCCTATCGCGAGGGTGAGCGGCGGGGGGAGCCCAGCGCGCACCTGCCGCCGGTGGCGTTCGTCTCCTTCGTGCAGAATCACGACCAGGTGGGCAACCGCGCCTTCGGCGAGCGGCTGACCACCCTGGCGGACGAGCCGGCGTTGCGCGCGGCGGTGGCGGTGCAGCTGCTGGCGCCGCAGATCCCGCTGCTGTTCATGGGCGAGCCGCAGGGCGTGCAGACGCCGTTCCTGTTCTTCTGTGATTTCGGGCCGGAGCTGGCGCCGAAGGTGACGGAGGGGCGGCGTCGCGAGTTCGCGCGGTTCCCGGCCTTCGCCGATCCCGAGGTCCAGGCCCGCATTCCCGATCCCATGGCCCCGCAGACGTTCGCGGCCAGCCGACCGCGGCCGCCGTCGCCGGAGGCGTCGGCGCGCTGGCAGGCCTGGTACACCGAGCTGCTCGGGCTGCGCCGACAGCACGTGGTGCCGTTGCTCCACGGGCTGGCCGGCGGCAGCATCCTGGCGGCCGAGGACCCTGGAGCGGTGGCCGTGGACTGGCCGCACCGGGACGGTCGGGGGCTCCACCTGCGGGCGGCGCTGCAGGACGCGGCGGCGGCGTTGCCCCGCGCCCCGGGCGAGGTGCTCCTGGCCGTCGGCGGCGAGGCCGCCGATCTGGCCGGGGGCCGGCTGCCGGCCTGGTCGGTGGTCTGGACCCGGAGCGGTTGACCGAATCCGGCCCCCGGGGCCGCAGGGAGGGATGAGGCGTGGAAGACGTTCGGCTGCAAGACCTCGCGGATTCGTGTGGTGCCGGGACAACCATGGACGGGGGCCCGCTGGCGCCCGTGACGGTCTGGCGCCGGCGCGAGGGTGCGCCCGCGGTGGACCTGGTCTGGCCGTCGGTCGACGCCGATCAGCGCCTGTTCTGGGTGCTGCACCTGGAGAATGGCGGCCGGCGGGAGGGCGCCGTGCGCCCGGCCGACCTGCCGGTGGCCGGAGCGGTGGCCGGAGCGGCGGCCGGGCCCGGGGCCGGGGCCGGGGTCGCCGGTGGCGCCGCGGGGGGCGCCAGGCGGCGGCGCCACGTCCTGGCGCTGCCCGCGGTACCCGACGGGTACCACCGCCTCGAGCTCTGGCCGGACGGTGGCGCCGAGACGCCGCTGGCCACCGCCACCCTGGTCGCCACCCCCCGGCGGGCCTTCCTGCCGCCCAGTCTCGAGGGCGAGGACGTGAGCGTCTGGGGACCGGCCCAGCCCCTGGCCGGGCTGCGATCCGGCCGGCAGTGGGGCTGTGGCGACCTGAGCGACCTGGCCGCGCTGCTCGAGGGGAGCGCCGAGCTGGGTGCCGGGGTCCTGGCGGCGGGGTCGTTCACGCTGGCGGCGGAGCGCCCGGGTCGGCCGCCGCGGAGTCGCCGCTTCCTCGACCCGAGGCATCTCGACGTCACCGCGGTGTCGGTGTTCGCCGACTGCCCGGCGGCACGGGAGCTGGTGGATTCGGGCGACTTCCAGGCCCGCCTCGCCGCCGCCCGCGAGCCCGACCACGTGGCCGGCGCGGACGTGTCGGCCCTGCAGGAGGAGGTGCTGCCGCTGCTTTGGGATCACTTCCGGACGCACCACCTGGAGGCCGGCACCGATGCGGGGCGGGAGTTCGGCGCCTTCCGCGCGGCCGGCGGCCGCGACCTGGAACGCTTCGCCGTGCATCAGGTGCTCGTCCAGCAGCACGACGGCGCGGCGTGGCCGCGCTGGCCGCGGGCCCTGCAGGATCCCGACGGTGACGCGGTGGCCCGCGTCGCCAGCCAGCGGGCCGATGCGGTGGCACGGCACCAGTGGGTGCAGTGGGAGCTGTCGCGCCAGCTCGCCGCGGTGGGCCGGCGGAGCCAGGAGCTGGGCCTGCGCGTGGGGCTGCTCACGGACCTGGACGCGGACATGGACCCCGCTGGCGTGGACGCCTGGCTGGCCCGTGGCCAGAGCCTCGAGGAGGCGGTGACCACCGGCGGCGGTGCGGCGCTGCGGCCGGACCGGTTGCGGGCGGCGGCCTACGCCCCCCTGGTCGCGGCGCTGCGGGCGGCCATGCGCGAGACGGGAGCGGTGCGCCTGCGGGATGCGGGACGCTGGTTGCGGCCCCGCTGGCGCCGCGTCGGCAGTGGCGCGGAGCCCGCGGCCGCCGACGCGGAGACCGTGACCGTCGAGCTGCCCACGGAGGAGATCCTGGGCCTGCTCGCGCTGGAGAGCCGGCGTCAGCGGTGCCTCCTGGTGGCCGAGCTGGACCCCGCGGATGCGCTCGACCTGGCCGCCGCCTTCACGTCGGCGGGCATCCTGGTCGGCACCGATCTGGTCCATGCGCGCACGCCGGAGCGCGAGCTGCCGCGCCTGGAGGATCTCCCGGCGGCCTCCGTCCTGGCCGTCGATCACGATCATCGCACCACCCTGCCGGGATGGTGGCGGGGTCGCGACCTGGCCGCGCTGCCGGCCGAGGCGCGCGTCGCCGCCGCCGTCACCCGCGCCGCCGACCGCGCCCGCCTGCTCGGCATCCTCGCCGCGTCGGACGTGCTGCCGGAACATCTGCCCGCCGACCCCGCCGACCCCGCCGCCACCCCCGAGTTCACCGCCGAGCACGTGGCCGCCGTCCACGCCGTCCTGGCCGCGGCCCCGCCCTGGCTGCTGCTGATCCGCCTGGAGGACGTGCTCGGGGTGATCGCGCCGGCGGCCCCGCCGGCGCCGGCCGGGATGTCTGCCAGCGCCAGGGGGCCCGCCGGTGCGACCGGCACGACCGGCGGCGCCGACGGCGCCGGGACCCGCGCCGCGGCGGACGCGGCCGGCCCACGCAAGCTGCCGGTGACCATCGCCGAGCTGCTGGCCGACGAGCGCCTCGAGCACACCGCCCGCCTCCTGCGCCCCGAGCGCGGCCGCGGCCGCATGGCCACCGAGCCCACCCCCAAGGGACCTCCGCTGCCCGCGGTTCCGCGCGCCACCTACCGGCTGCAGCTGAGCCCCGAGCATGGCTTCGACCGCGCCGCCGAGCTGCTGCCCTACCTGCGCGACCTGGGCGTCAGCCACCTCTACGCCTCGCCCTTCCTGCGCGCGCGCCCCGGCAGCAGCCACGGGTACGACATCATCGACCACAACCAGGTCAATCCCGAGTACGGCGGCCCCGAGGCTTTCGACCGCCTCACCGACGCCCTGGCGGCCCACGGCATGGGCCTGATCCTCGACCACGTCCCCAACCACATGGGCGTCGGCAGCGACAACGCCTGGTGGATGGACGTCCTGGAGCACGGCCCCGCCTCGCGCCACGCCGCGTTCTTCGACATCGACTGGCGGCCCCGCAAGCCGGAGTTGCACGGCCGGGTGATCCTGCCCATCCTCGAGGACCACTTCGGCCGGGTCCTCGCTCGCGGCCTGCTGCACCTGGCACTCGATCCGGAGGCCGGCACCCTGGCGGTCCACTACTGGGAGCACCGCTTCCCTCTCGATCCGGCCACCTACCCGCAGGTGCTCGCCCTCTCGGCCGATCAGCAGGCCACCCTCGCCGCCGAGGACGACGTCATCGCCCAGGAGTACCGCAGCCTGGTGGATGCCCTGGCCGCCCTGCCCTCGCGCGACGATCCGGACCCGACCCAGATGGCCGCCCGCGGCCGCGACCAGCGCGTGCACAAGCGTCGCCTGGCGCGCCTGCTGCGGGACAGCCCGCTGCTCGCCCGGCTGGTGGGCGAGAACGTCGCCGCGCTCAATGGCTCGCCCGAGCACCCGGAGAGCTTCACCGCGCTGGGTCGTCTGCTGGAGGACCAGGCCTGGCGGCTGGCCTTCTGGCGCGTGGCCGGCGACGAGATCAACTACCGCCGCTTCTTCGACATCAACGACCTCGCCGGCCTGCGCATGGAGAACGACGAGGTCTTCGAGGCCACCCACGGCCTGGTGCTCGAGCTGGTGGCCAGCGGCCGGCTGCAGGGGGTGCGCCTCGATCACCTCGACGGCCTCTACGACCCCGCCGGGTACTGCCACCAGCTCCGCGCCCGCCTCGGCGAGGAACTCACGGCCCGCCACGGCGGCGCGCCCGAGGAGGCCGCCGACGCGGTCTACGTGGTGGCCGAGAAGATCCTCGCCGACCACGAGCGCCTGCCCGCCGACTGGCCCGTCCAGGGCACCACCGGCTACGAGTTCGCGCGCCTGGTGGGGGGGCTGCTGGTCGACGGCGACCAGGCCCGCGCGCTGGACCGCGCCTACACCCGGTTCGTGGGCCAGCGGGTGGACTACGAGGAGCTGCTCTACCAGAGCAAGCAGCTGATCATGCGCACCTCGCTGGCCAGCGAGCTGAACGTCCTGGCCGACCAGCTCGACCGCATCTCCGAGGCCGACTGGCGCACCCGCGACTTCACCCGCAGCAAGCTGCGCGAGGCGCTGCGCGAGATCGTGGCCTGCTTCCCGGTCTACCGTACCTACCTCGCCGGCGGCGAACCCTCGGCCGACGACGTCCGCCACGTGGAGTGGGCCGTGGCCCGCGCCCGCCGCCGGAGCCTCGCCACCGACCAGAGCGTCTTCGACTTCCTGCAGGACGTGCTGCTCGGCCGCGTGGCCGATGGCACGGGCCCCGCGCTGCGCGGCCAGGTGCGCCACTTCGCCCGGCGCGTGCAGCAGTTCACCAGCCCGGTGACGGCCAAGGGCATGGAGGACACCACCTTCTACCTGTACAACCGTCTGCTGAGCCTCAACGAGGTGGGCGGCGAGCCCGAGCAGGTGGGCGTCTCGGTGGCGGCCTTCCACCATCACAACCGCGAGCGCCAGCGTCACTGGCCGCACGCCATGCTGGGCACCTCCACCCACGACAGCAAGCGCAGCGAGGACGTCCGCGCGCGGATCAGCGTGCTCTCGGAGATCCCCGCGCGCTGGGCCGAGGCCGCCGCGCGCTGGAGCGTCCTCAACCGCCGCCATCGCCGCAAGGCCGGCGGCGCGCTCGCCCCCGTCCGCAACGACGAGTACGCCTTCTACCAGAACCTCCTGGGCATCTGGCCCGAGCACGACCCCGCCGCGGCCGAGCGCGAGCAGCTCATCGCGCGCCTGCGCGAGGCCATGCTCAAGAGCGTCCGCGAGGGCAAGCGCCACAGCAGCTGGATCAATCCCGACGCCGCCTACGAGGAGGCCCTCGCCCGCTTCGTGGAGCGCACCCTCGACCCCGCCACCGGCGAGCACTTCCTGCGCGAGCTGCAGCCGCTCCTCGCCGGGGTGGCGCATCACGGCCGCCTGGGAGGCCTCTCGCAGACCCTGCTCAAGCTCACCGCCCCCGGGGTGCCGGACGTCTACCAGGGCACCGAGCTTTGGGCGCACAACCTGGTGGACCCGGACAACCGCCGACCCGTCGACCACGCCGGCTGCGCCACCCTGCTGGCCGGCCTGCGCGCCGAGACCGAGCGCCGCGGCCCGGGCGCCGTGACCCGCGACCTCTGGCGCGATCCCGCCGACGGCCGCGCCAAGCTCTGGCTCACCTGGCGCACCCTGCAGTTGCGGTCGGAGTACCCGGTGCTCTTCGCGGCCGGCGACTACCTCCCGGTGGAGGCCACCGGGACCCGCGCCGACCACGTGGTGGCCTTCGCCCGCGTCCACGAGGGCGAGGCCTGCCTGGTGATCGCCCCGCGCCTGACCGTGGGGCTCTGCGGCTGGCCGCAGCGCCGACTGCCCCTCGGCGGCGCGGTCTGGGACGACACCGTCCTGGTCCTGCCCGACCAGCTCGCCGGCGTCCACCTGGTCGACGTGCTCACCGGCGCCGAGCTGGACGTGGCGCCCGGCCGCCGCAGCCTGCCGCTGGCCACCGCCCTGGCGGACTTCCCCGCGGCGCTGCTGATCGGGGGCGAGGAGGCGGGGGACTGATCCCCCGCCTCCGGCGACCGTCCCGCCGGATGCCGGGGGCTACTTCACCAGCAGCGCGCGCCCGGCCGTCACGCCGGCGGGCGTGGTCACCCGCACCAGGTAGACGCCGGCGGCGACGTTCTCGCCCCGGTCGTCGCGACCGTCCCAGGTCACGCGGTGCTCGCCGGCCTCCCGCAGGCCGTTGCCGAGCGTGCGCACCAGGCGGCCGCGGGTGTCGAACACCTCGACGGTGGCCGGACCCGCCGCGCGCATGGTGAACGCCACCGTGGTCCGGGGGTTGAAGGGGTTCGGGTAGATGGCCAGGCCGGGCCGCTGCGCCTCCGGCGTGCGGTCCTCCACCGCGGTGGTGGTTTGCGCCCGTGCGGCCACCCGGAAGCCGTGACTGATGTCCTCGTAGTCCGGAGCGGCCGACGCCTGGGACGTGGACTGGAGCAGGCCGGGAGTCCACTGCCAGGAGCCGCCACGGATGCCGTAGTTGCTCCCGGAGACCCGGGTCTCGAGCCACTCGGAGACGTTGCCGCCCTGATCGAAGGTACCGTAGGCGGAGGCGGCCTCGATGTACCAGCCCACCGGCGACAGCGGACCCTCCTCGAAGGGGATCCCGTCGAAGAAGTCGCCGTCGAAGTAGTTGGCTCCGTCGAGATCCTCGTTGCCGGCGAGGCTGTTGCCCCGCGTGGGGTAGAGCCAGTAGCCGTCGATGTCGCCACCCTGGGCGGCCGGCTGGTAATAGGCGGCCTTGTACCACTCGGCGTCCGTGGGCAGGAAGAACTCCGCATCGGCGGCGCGGCCCCCGATCAGCGTGTTGCCGGCGAGCTGGTAGGCCCCGGACTCGGTGTCGCCGTTCCCCTGGCCGTTGTGCAGCCAGTTGCAGAAACGCAGCGCGTCCCAGATCGAGACGAACGTCACCGGCAGGTTCTCCCGGCCCTCCTGCGCGGCGTAGGCATAGCTGCCCGGCTGGCCGGTGCGATCGATGCCGCCGAAGGGTCCGGCCATGTCGGCGTTGTAGAGGTCGTGCGGATCGCTGGCGGCCACGGCCTCCAGGAACGCGGCGTACTGGGCGTTGGTCACCTCGTAACGCGCGATCCGGTACTCCATCTCGACGGTGCCACGGCCGGTGAGCGGATCGGCCGGATTGAAGCCGTCGCCCACGCTGACCAGCTCCAGCGGCGTGACCCCCGGCTCGGGGGCGAACACGCTGGCGCTGGCGCTGGCGCCGGCGGTCGTCAGCAGTCCGAGGGCGAGAAGACCCAGGCCGATGGCGGTCCGGTGGAAAGAGGTGAAACGGGTGAAGCGGGTCATGGAATCCCCCTGGGCTGGCGGCTGCACGGCGGGTGGGGTGCGTGAGCCGCTGGTGGCGTCGGCGTCGCCATATATAGACGACAGCAAAGGTCAAGTATCAGGATAGCCTCGCCGGGCGAGGCTGGCAACCGTTTCGCAAGCGGAGATTCAGGGAGAACTCGAGAGCGATGGCCTCGCGGTCGCGGGGTGAACGAGACTATCGTTGGGATGCGGCGCGGCGGGTCGTCCGGTGCGCTCGTCATCCCCGCACCTGCTTCCGCGGAGCCCGTGGGTCATGGCCGACACGCCCCGTCTGATCGACACGCACTGCCACCTGAACTTCGCCCCCCTCGGGGACGACCCTGCCGCCGTCCTGCAGCGCGCCGCCCGCGCCGGCGTCACCCGCGTGATCGTCCCGGCGTACGACCACGCCACCTGGGAGCCCATCGTCGCCCTGGCGGCGGCCCACCCCGGCGTGGTCCGCCCCGCGCTGGGCCTGCACCCCTGGGTGGCCGATCACCCCCTCGATCTCGACCACCTCGCCGATCACCTGCGCGAGAGCGGCGCGGTGGCCGTCGGCGAGATCGGTCTGGACACCAGGGTGGAGGAGCCGGCCCTGCCGGCGCAGGTGGCGGTACTGGAGAAGCAGCTCGAGCTGGCCCGCGACCTGGACCTGCCGGTGATCCTGCACTGCCGCGGCGCCTTCGCGGAGCTGGACCAGATCCTCCAGCGTTTCACGCCCCGTCTGACCGGCGTGCTGCACGCGTTCTCGCGGCCCCCCGAGCTGGCCGGGCAGTTCCTGCGGCTGGGCCTGCACCTGGGAGTCGGCGGCGCCGTGACCCGCCCCCGGGCGCGCGTGCGACAGGCCATGAGCGAGGTGCCGCTCGAGCGCGTGGTCCTCGAGACCGATGCCCCCTCCATCGGCCTCGACGGCGTGGAGGCCGAGCACGCCGAACCCCGCCACGTGGCCGAGGTGGCCGCGGCGGTGGCCGAATTGCGCGGCATCTCCACCGAGGCGGTGGCGGCGGTCACCACCGCGGCCGCAGAGCAGCTCTTCGGGCTCTGATCCGGAAGCTCCGCGGCCATGACGGTCCCGGGCGGCGACTCGCCGTGCGCGGGACGGCGTCCAGGAGACTCGTGCTTTGGTGGAACGGCCCCGCATGATAGAATCGGCGGCGCCGCGTGGCCTTCGGAGGCGGGGATCTGCGGTTTGAACTTCTGGACGTACCTGCCGGCGGGATCGATTCCTGATCGCGATCCTGCGCCGTCAGGGAGAGGACCGAGCGCCGACCCGAGCGGCCTGCGAGCCCGGGTGGACCAGGGGGCGCCGAACCGATAGGATGACATGACTGATCAGACCAGCAAGCACGAGGCCGGCGGACTGTTGCGGTGGATCGAGCGCGTCGGCAACAAGCTGCCGCACCCGTTCTGGATGTTCGTCTGGATCACCCTCTTCATCGTGATGTTCAGCGCCGTGGCTGCGCTGATCGGCATCAGCGCGGTCGATCCGGGCACCGGCGAGGTGGTCCGGACGCACAACCTGATCTCCGGCGAGGGGCTGCGCCGCCTGCTCGAGGAGATGGTCACCAACTTCGCGCACTTCGCGCCCTTCGGCATGGTGCTCGTGATGCTGATGGGCGTCTCGGTCGCCGAGCAGAGCGGGCTGCTGACCATCGTCCTGCGCACCGTCGCGTTCGCCGTCCCCCGCAAGGTGGTGTTGCCGGTGATCTTCATCATCGGCGCCTGCGGGAACATCGGCTCGGACGCGGGCGTGGTGATCGTCCCGCCCATCGCGGCACTGATCTTCAGCAAGATGGGCCTGCATCCCATCGCGGGCCTCATCGCGGGATATGCGGGAGCGACCGCGGGCTTCACGGCGAACCTCTTCATCGCCGGGACGGATGTCCTGCTTGCCGGGATCAGCACGCAGGTCGCCTCCCAGATCGATCCGTCGATCGAGGTCAGCGCCACCGCCAACTGGTACTTCATGATCGTCTCCACGTTGATGCTCGGTCTCGGCGGCGCGTTCGTCGCCTCCCGGTTCACCATTCCCAGGTGCGCTGGTTTCGCCGTGGGCGAAGACGCGGAGCAGGCCTACGAGGAAGCGCCCCGCATGACCCCGCTGGAGCGCAAGGGCGTGCTGTGGGCCAGCGTGACGGCTCTCGTCTTCATCCTCGCGGTGGCCGCGCTGACCGTGCCGGCCGGCGCGCCGCTGCGCAATCAGACCACCGGCGGCCTGGTCCCCTCGCCCTTCCTGCGGGGGCTCGTGCCGTTGCTCTTCTTCCTCTTCGCTCTGCCCGGATACACCTACGGCAAGATCACCGGCTCGATCCAGAAGCCCGACGATGTGCTGAAGTTCATGGAGAAGGGCATGAAGGACCTCGCCGGCTACATCGTGCTGATGCTGGTGATCGCGCAGTTCATCAACCTCTTCAGCTGGAGCCGGCTGGACACCATCCTGGCCATCAACGGGGCCGAATTCCTGCAGTCCACCGGACTGACCGGCCCGCTGATGTTCATCCTGTTCATGATCCTGGTCGCGGTCATCAACATCTTCATCGGCAGCGGGTCGGCCAAGTGGGCGATCTTCGCGCCGATCTTCATCCCCATGCTGGCCCAGCTGAACTACAGTCCGGCGTTCATCCAGCTGATGTACCGCGTGGGCGACTCGATCACGAACTGCATCAGCCCGCTCTACGTCTACTTCCCGCTGCTGATGGGCTGGGTCCGGCGGCACGACAAGTCCATGGGGATCGGGACCATCCTGTCGCTGCTGGTGCCCTACGCGGTGCTGCTCTTCTGCGTGTGGGTGTTCCTGGTGTTCGTGTGGTTCTGGCTGGATCTCCCCATCGGGGTGGGGGAGGGGGTCTACCTGCGACCGTGATCCGGCGCTGCCGATCCTGCTGGACGCGCCGCGTTCCTGAACGAAGTGTCCAGCACTGGCGCACACTTCGTTCAGGAACGACTCGACCTCTCGCCTGCTCGCGATCAGCGACCACGCTCCCGACAGGCGCGCCTTGTGCCGCTGGAAGCTGATCGGTAGGTTTCAACGGCACCCGCGTGTTCGCCCAGCGCAGCGTCAGCTTCCGCACCGAACGGAGGCCACCATGCGCAGCCTGCCCGTGTGGACCGGGGGTGTCCTGGTCCTGACCCTGCTCCTGCCGCTCGCCGCGGCCACCACCGCCGCCGATCACGCCTTGATCCGGATCCAGCTCACCGGTCCGCAGGACCAGGCCCTGCTCGCCCACCCCGATCTGGACGTCGCCGCGATCAAGCCGGGGGTGAGCGCCGACGTGATCGCCACTCCTGCCACGCTGGAGACCGTCCGGGCTCTCGGACTCCGCTTCGAGGTGGTGCACGAGGATCTGGTCGCCCATTATGCCGCGCGTTCGGTCACCAGGGACGCGGGCGACTTCGGCATCTGGCATACCCACGACGAGTCTGGCATACCCACGACGAGGCGGTGGCGTGGGCCGACAGCCTGGCGCGGATGCATCCGGAGGTGGTCTCGCCCCGGTGGTCCATCGGCCAATCGCACGAGGGCCGGGACATCTGGTGCCTGCGGGTCTCGGACAACCCGACCGTGGACGAGGACGAACCGGAGATCCTGCTCGACGGCCTGCACCATGCGCGGGAGATCATCACCAGCGAGTTCGCGTTGATGTTCGTCGCCCACCTGGCCGAGAGCTATGGCACCGATCCGGTGGCCACCTGGCTGGTGGACCACCGCGAGCTCTACGTCGTGCCGATCGTCAACCCGGATGGCCTGATGTACAACGAGCAGACCGAGCCGCAGGGTGGCGGGATGTGGCGCAAGAACCGGCGCGACAACGGCGACGGCAGCCGCGGCGTGGATCTCAACCGCAACTACCCCTACGCGTGGGCCACGACGATCAGGGCGCCAGTCCCGAGCCCGGCGACCAGAACTACCGCGGACCGGCCGCGGGCAGCGAGCCCGAGACCCAGGCGATGATGGATCTCATCGATGCGCACACGTTCGTCACCGCACTGTCCGCCCACAGCTACGGCGACCTCACCCTCCACCCCTGGGGCTACACGCCGACCCCGGCGCCGGACGCGCTGCTGCTGCAGCGGATGGCCGCGATCATGTGCGAGCGAAACGGCTACATGTACGGCTCACCCGCCGCCATCCTGTACCCCGCCAGCGGCGGGACCGTACGTCGATGCGGATCACGGCGTGGCGTCCGATCGGGACGGCGGCCTGCTGGAGCCCGGCGAGCGCGGGATCTTCTGGTTCACGGTCACCAACCGCGCGGCCCGTGCGGCGGTGGCGGGAACGCAGATCACCCTCGCCTGCGACGACCCGCACGTGCAGCTCCTGGCCGCATCCCGCAAGCTGGGACGGCTCGCACCGATGGCCGCGGTCGATCTCCAGGCCGACCCCTTCCCCATCGCCGTGGACGCCGCCTGCCCCGACGGACACGTCGCCCAGGTGTCGGTCAGCATCGACTGGGGCGAGGGCCCGCTCTCCGGCTCGCTGCAGTTCATGGTCGGCCGCCGCGACACCATCCTGGTCGATGACCTGACCTCGACCACGAACTGGCTGCTCGAGGGAGCCTGGGGACCGAGTCCGGTCGCCCACTCCGCTCCCACCGCGCTCACCGACTCCCCGGCGGGCGACCATGCCATCGACAGCGCGACGAGCGCGACGCTCGCCGGCAACCGTCCGGCCGGTCTGCTGACGTTCTGGCACCGGCACCAGCTCGAACGAGGGTACGACTTCGGCCGGGTCCAGGTCGCGCCCGACGGGGGCGCCTGGACCACCGTCGCGAGCTTCACGGGCGAGCAGTCCGCCTGGGAGCAGGCCGCGGTCGACCTCGGCGCGTACGCGGGCCAGTCGCTGCGGCTCCGCTTCCAGCTGACCAGCGACTTCTCCGTCACGGCCGATGGCTGGGACATCGACGACGTGGTCCTGCTCGGCGGCCATGACGGCAACGTGACCCCGCCACCGCCGCAGGCGGTCGCCCCGCTGGCCGGTGTGGAGGTGAGCGCCCGGCCCACCCTGGAGGTCGCCAGCAGCACCGACCCCGACGGAGAGGACCCGCTCACCTACGGCTTCCGCGTCTACGCCGACGCGTTGCTGACGCGGATGGTCGCCCGCGTCGATGACCTGCCCGCGGGTGCCGACGGACCCGACTGGACCGTCCCGGCGCCCCTGCCTCCCGGTACCTACTGGTGGCGCGCCTACGCCGCCGACGGCAGTGAACGCGGCCGGCTCGCTCCGGCGCGGTGCTTCACGGTACGCGCGGCCGCGTCCGAGGATCCGCCGGTGATCGACGGCCCGCGCCTGGCGGTGCTCGGCGCGGTGGGGGGCGAGGCGCGGCTGCGGCTGGACCTGCCACGTCCCGCGCGGGTTCGCGCGGCCGTTCACGATGCGCGGGGTGCGCGGGTGTGCGACCTGCACGACGGGTCCGCTCCCCGGGGTCGACGGATCCTGGTGTGGGATGGCCGCGATGACGCCGGTCGCAGCGCGGCGTCGGGCGTCTACCTCGTGCGAGTGACCGTGGACGGACGCGCGCTCACCGGCCGCGTCGTGCTCCTCCGGTAGCCGCCCGAAGCCCAGGGCCACCCGATCAGGGTGCGCAAGGACGCGTCCGGTCGCGGGTCGCTCGCCTCGTCGCCCGGGAACCGCGTCACGACCCCCTCAGAACCCCGGCGGCCGCGCCGGCCGGGGGCGTCGCCGTGGCCGATCTGGATGTGAGCGTCGCCAGACGTGGCCAGATCTTCTTGACGAGGATCATCGATCCCGGTAGAGTCGGTCACTCAGGGAGGAGGCCCCTCAGACCAGACAAGACGACCCAGGGGACGTGTGCGCATGCCTTCCGGGCATGCCGCTCATGGGCATCTTGGTTGCCACTCGTCGAGGCTCTCCGCCCCACGCTCGCTGAACGACGCGAGGGAATCTGGCTGACGTCCACGCGGCCCGCGGGCGCCCGCCCCGCGAGACAAGTCGAAAGGAGGCCGACGGGCGAAGTCTTGCCGATGACCGTGTGCA
>CAZWYF010000029.1:11665-41764 GCA_964637835.1 uncultured Fibrobacteraceae bacterium | reverse complement strand
GCGCTCGCGCTGGCGCTCGGGGCAGCGCCGGCCAGGGGCCGCGGTGTCGGGGGGGAGGCCGGGGCCGTGGGCGCGGCCGGGCCTGCGGGGGAAAGAGGAGCGGGTGTCCCTCCGGTCGACGACGGGTTGGGGGAGGAGGGGGAGACGCCGCCGCCAGCCGTCGGGAACACCCGCATCATGTTTCCGGGACAGCCGCCGTGCGGCCGGGCCGGTTCATGCCGGGCCTGGGCCCGGTCGAATTCCTGGACCCCCTCCTGGCCTCGCGTGCGCGCCACGTGGGTGCGAGCGGCCTGGGGGTCGTAATCGGGGACCTCGCGTTCTTCGATGCTCAGCGCCCCGGTGGGGCAGGTGCCGATGCAGTCACCGAATCCATCGCAATAGTCCTCTCGCACCATTGTCGCCTTTCCGTCGACGATTTGCAAGGCCCCTTCTGCACATCCGGTGATACATTCTCCGCAACCGTTGCAGAGGTCCTCGTCGATGCGGATGATCTTGCGCCTGGCCATGCTTGCCTCCCGGACAGGATCCAGGTCTCGGAGTTCAGAGGAGAGAATAGCTCCTGGTTGCGTGGTTTGCCTTGACCCAAGTCAAGGTCGGGCATCATCTTGGCGCGCATGGAGAAACTCCGCCGCACGCCCCGCCTGAAGGCCGACCTGCTGGTCCGGTGCGACCTGTTCACCGGGCTGCGCGCCGATCAGCTGCTCACCATCGCGGGTCTGGCGTCGTTGCGGCGTTACGATCGCGGCGAGATCCTCTTCCGTCAGGAGACCCCCGCGGCAGGGTTGCACGTGATCACCCGCGGCCAGGTGGAGGTGTTCCGCGCCACGCCCGACGGCGCGCGGCGACTGCTGCATCTCTTCGGCCCGCACGAGGTGGTGGGCGAGGTGCCGGTGTTCGAGGGCGGGCCCTTCCCGGCCACGGCGGCGGCGGCGGCCCCGGTGGCCGAGGCGCTCTTCCTGCCCCGCGACCAGTTCCTCAAGCTGGGGCGCGAGCGGCCGGAGATCCTGCTGCAGATGCTGGCCACGCTGAGCGTGCGCCTGCGCAAGTTCGTCAACCGGATCGAGTCGCTGGCCTCGCGGCCGGCGCCGGCGCGGCTGGCGGCGCGCCTGCTCGAGCTGGCCTGGGAGCAGGGCGCACCCGGCAGCGAGGCGTCGCAGGTGATCCTGCCCGCGAGCAAGGCCGATCTCGCCCGCACCCTGGGCATGACCCCGGAGACCTTCAGCCGCCTCTTGCGCCGCTGGCGCGAGGACGGCGTGATCCGCGTCACGCGACGCGAGGTGGAACTCCTGCAACCAGACGCGCTGCGCGAGATCACCGCGCAGTGAACCAGCGGAGGACTGGCATGCCCGAACTGACCCATGGCGGCGTGAGCATCGAGGTGGACGACGACGGTTTCCTGGTGAACCCGGATCAGTGGAACGACACCGTGGCCCTCGCCCTGGCCAGCACCGAGGGCCTGGCGGAGCTGACCGAGGACCACTGGAAGCTCATGAACTACATCCGGGAGTATCACGCCCAGTTCGGCGTGGCGCCGATGGTGCGCAAGCTCTGCAAGGAAACGGGCTTCAAGCTCAAGGAGATCTACGCGCTCTTCCCCAGCGGTCCGGCCCGCGGCGCCTGCAAGGTGGCCGGGCTGGAGAAGCCCACGGGCTGCGTGTAGGGCCCGCCGTGGACGCCCCCCGGATCCTGGTGCTCGGCGCCAGCGCCGCCGGCCTGAAGGCCGCGGCGCGGGCGCGTCGCCTGCTGCCCGACGCCCACGTCACCGTGGTCGACCAGCGCGAGGTGGTCAGCTTCGGGGCGTGCGGCCTGCCATACTTCCTGGGCGGGGAGATCGAGCGCCTGGACGCCCTGCGCGAGACCGGCTGGGGCGCGGTGCGCGACGCCACGTTCTTCCGCACGGTCAAGGGCGTCGACCTGCAGACGGGCTGGCGGGTGCTGGCCATCGACCGCGACGCCAGGGCGGTCACCGTCGAGCGGGCGGACGCCCCCCGCCGCGGTGATGGCTCGGAGCGCACCATGCTCATGTACGACCGGCTGGTCTATGCCCTCGGCGCCCGGCCGCGCCTGCCCGCGGGCGTCGAACCCGGCCCGGCGGTCACCGGCCTGAGCACGCCCGAGGAGGCGGCCGCCCTGCGAGACGGTCTGCAGTGGGGGGCGGTGGGATCCTGCCTCATCCTCGGCGGCGGCTGCGTGGGCCTGGAGACCGCCGTGGCGCTGACCGATCTCTGGGGCTGCGAGGTCACCATCCTCGAGGCCGCCCCGAGCCTGCTGCCGGAGCTGCTGGACCCGGAGATGGCCGCCCTGGTGACCGCGCGCCTGGAGGCGGCCGGAGTCACCGTGCGCACCGGCGTGGCGGTGGCGGCGGCGCGGACCGCGGCCGATGGGCGCGCCGAGGTGACCGTGGCCGGCGACCATGGCGAGGAGACGTTGCGGGCCGACCGCGCCGTGACCGCGCTGGGGGTCGAGCCGCGCACGGAACTGGCCCGCGCCAGCGGCCTGGCGGTGGGCGATCTGGGCGGTCTGGTGGTGGATGCCCACCTGCAGACCAGCGACCCCGACATCCTGGGCGCCGGCGACTGCCTCGAACTGGTGCACCACGTCTCCGGCGAGATCTGCCGCGCGCCGCTGGGCTCGCTCGCCAACCGGCAGGGCCGCGTGGTCGGCGACGTGCTGGCGGGACTGGACAGCGAGTTCTCCGCGGTGGCCGGCAGCGTGGCGGTCAAGGTGCTGGACCTCAACGTGGCGGCCACCGGCCTGACCGGGGCCGCGGCCCGCGAGGCCGGATTCGACGTGGCGGTCACCTGGGGCGCCTTCCACGACCGCACCCATTTCTATCCGGCTCGCGAGAACATCTACCTCGAGCTGGTGTCCGAGCGCGGCAGCGACCGCCTGCTCGGCCTGCAGGCGGTGGGACTCGGCGACGTGGTCAAGCGCGTGGACGTCTTCACCGCCCTGCTCCGCGCCGACGGCGGTCTGGACGACCTCCTGGACACCGAGTGGTGCTACGCGCCGCCGTACAACGCGCCGCTGGATCCGCTGCAGTCCCTGGCGGCCACCGCCCGCAACGTCGCGCTCTGCGGCGTGGGCCAGGCGCCGGCCGCTGCGGCGGCCGAGGGACGCCTGGTCCTGGACGTCCGCACCCGGGCGGAGTTCGCGGCCGCCGGGCTGCCCGCGCCGCCCGGCGCCCGGAACATCCCGCTGGAGGAGCTGCGCGACCGCGCGGCGGAGGTGCCGGTCGACCAGCCGGTGCTGGTGATCTGCGCCCGCGGCCCGCGGAGCTTCGAGGCCGCGCGCATCCTGCAGGAGCGCGGCTGCGACGACGTGGTCTACCTCGCCGGCGGCGTCCACATGCGCGGGGCGGGGACGGGGGGCGCCGGGGACACCGCAGGTGCGGGGGGTGCCGCAGATGCGGGGGGCGCCGGGGACGCGTGAGTCGCCGGCGGGTGGCGTTGACATCCGACCCCCATCTGATACGGTCCTTCAGGTCGGCCGGGAAGCTGCCGATCGTTCGAACGAGATTTTCTGACCGCCATGATGACGAGCATCACGATCGACGTCGGCTCCGGGGGGAGCCGGTGGCCGGCCCGCTTTCCGGGGTCGGCATGGAGGGAGACCGATCATGTCCGGATCGCCCACCCTGCCGGAGGCCTGCCGGGCGCTGGGCCTGCGCTGCCGCTGCGAACTGACCCATACCGAGCCGCGGTTCACCATCGATCTCGAGCAAGAGGCCGACGGCGCGCGCCTGGTCCTGTCCCTGCGCAACGATGACTCCATCGTCCACCGCGTGGTCCACCACGACCTCGAGGTGCCGGGCCTGTTGCTGAGCATCGAGGAGCAGACCGTCCAGCGCGAGCCGGTGATGGATCTGTGGCTGCCGCACGCGGCGGAGCACCGCTACGTGCTCTTCCGGCCGGATACCGACTGGCGTCTGGAGGCCTTGCCGGGGCTGATGCGTGCCGACACGGTGCGCGAGGCCATCACCTGTCTGGACGACCCCAGGCGCTGATCGGCCCGGATCCGCCGACCGGCCCGGACCCGCTGACCCGCCGCGACGGCGCGCCCGGTCAGCGGACGAGCACCCCCCGCTGCCAGGCCGAATATCCCCGCGGCCCCAGGAGCCGGAAGCGGTAGACGCCGCTCGGCAGGGCGCGCCCGTCGATGCCGGTGCCGTCCCAGTCCACGTGCACGTCGTGGTCGGCCGGGAGCACGCCTTCCCAGGGGCGGGCCACCAGCTCGCCGCGGAGGTTCAGCACCTGCACCTGCGCCGCGCCTCCGCGGGGCAGGCTCAGCGTCAGCCGCGTGCGCGGGTTGAACGGGTTGGGGGCCAGGCTCAGCTGCGGCGCCACCGCCCCGGGCACCGGGGCGCCGGTGGTGTCGAGCACCCGGACCTGGTCGTCCGGCAGGCTGGTCTCGGGATAGTCGCCGCCACCAGGCGGCAGCAGCGTGATCGCCACCGTCTCCAGCGGCGAGACGCCGGGGGCCAGCGCCTCCACCGTGATGGTGAAGAGCTCGCCCGGGCCGGTGGCCCAGTCGTCGGCCCCGAGGATCACGCAGTAGCCGTACCACTGGCCGGGCGCCGTCTCCTCGAAGCCGGGGAAGAGGTTGAAGCCGTCGAACAGCGCCCCGGGTCCGCCGGAGACGGTGGTCAGGACGGCGGGGTCGAAATCCACCGACAGCTCCAGCGTCCGCACGTCGAGGGTGTCGTCGAGCATCACCGCGAGGGTGACCTGCTCGCCGGGGGCGAGCTCGGCGTCCGCGGGGGCCCAGCGCAGGACGGGATCGGCCTGGGCGGAGACGGCGCCGGCGAGCACGAGGCCGAGCAGGAGCAGGACGCAAGCGGCGAGCGCCGTGGTCCGGGTGCGGGTCGGGATGCGGTGATTCATGGCAGTCTCCAGTTCACGTTCGGGCCGAGATCTATTTCACCAGCTCGAGCTTGCCGGTGGCCGACCACGGGCCGGCTTGCAGGCGGTAGAGGTACGTGCCGGCGGCGGCGGGGCGACCGGCATGGTCGCGGCCGTCCCAGCGCGCGGTGTGGTGGCCGGCCGGGAGCGCGTCCTGCAGCAGGGTGCGCACGCGGCGGCCGTCGAGGGCATAGACGGTCACCTCCACCGTCTGGGCGCTGGGCAGGTCGAAGGCCAGGGCGGTGGCCGGGTTGAAGGGGTTGGGATGCGGGCCGTGGCTGGCGAAGACCGCCGGCACGGCGCCCGATGCGCCCGGACCCGGATCTTCGGGATCGGAATCCGGTGCGGCGGTGGGCAGGCTGGTCGGTAGCGATCCGAGCGTGACGTCCCGGGCGTCGATGGTGGGCGTGGGCAGATCCACCGGCCGGTCGCTCACCAGGCGGAGCAGCTCGCCGTGGCCGATCACGCCCGTGGCGTGGCCGAGCACGGCGAGGTGGGCGCTGAGGCCGCCGCCGGCGGCGTGCAGGAAATGCGGCGCGGGCTGCTGGACCAGGAGCGGGCCGGGCTCCAGGCGGAGCGAGACGCCATCTGGTACGCTGCCGGCGTGGGGAGCGGCCGGGTCCTGCAGGGCCAGGCCCTTGAGGGCGGGGCAGGGGGCCTCCAGGACCAGGGACCACACGCGCGGTGCGGTGCGCCGCCAGGCGAGCTGCGGGGTGGTGGTGGCCGGCGGTGCATCGCCGGCCGTGATCCGGGCGGCCGCCAGGTCCGCGGCCGCGGCGATGGCCTGCCCGGTGGTCTGGTCGAGGGCGAACTGGTCGGCGAAGATCATCAGATCGTCGAGATCGATGCTCTCGTCCGGCTCCGGGATGCCGGCCGGCCCGCCCAGGGCGGGCGCCACGTCGCAATCTCCGTCGAAGCCGGGCTCGGTGCGCACGCGGCCATAGGTGTCGCCGAGGCGCGTGATGTCGTAGAGGTCGATCACGCCATCGCCGGGGGAGCCGACCGGCTCGCCGCGGACGTCGCCCAGGCGGTAGCTGGTGGCCAGGGCGGTGGAGCTGTCGCCGAGGGGCGAGCGGTTGCCGGCCAGGTCCTCGCTGTACGCCGCGATGGCCAGGATGTCGCGCTCGCTGCCGTCGGCGGCGAAGACCAGGGTCGCCGTGGTGTCGGGTCCGAGGTAGGCGGGCTCGCCGGCGGTGGGGTCGGCGGGGAAGTCCGGCGCCGGGCCGTCGTAGAAGGGGTAGTCCTGCCACCGGGCGTAGCGGACGGTGGCCTGGCGGAAGTTCAGGTCGCCGCCGGCGGGGTCGTCCCAGGCGAGCTGGACGCTGTTGTGGCCGGGGACCGCCTGCAGGCCGGTGACCGGCGCGGGCGGGGTGTTGTCCGCGATGATGGTGTCGGCGAGCTGGACCGAGAAGTTGCCCGAGGGATCACGGGCCTCCACCCAGAAGCTGGCCGGTCCGTCCGGAGGGCTGAAGACGGCCGGACGGGTGGCCCAGAGGGCCTGACCGGCGATGTAGAGGTCGGGGAAGTCGTAGAACACCGCGGTGCCGAAGATGCCCGGCCCGATGCCGCGGATGCTGGTGCGGCCGAAGGCGGGGTCGCCATCGGAGGTGCTGACGCGCACGGAGATCTGGTCGCCGTCCTTGCCGTGACGGTCGGTGTGGGGAAGGGACTCGTTCTGGATGACGGGCGCGGCGATGCTCGGCGCCTGGAGGTCCACGTCGAGGGCGCCGGCGTCGGTGCTCAGGCCGCCGATCTCCTGGTTGTTCCGGTCGCGCGCGTGGTGGAGCGTCAGCTGGATGGGTGAGCGGGTCCAGTCGGGCGTGCCCACGGCGGCGAAGCGGACGCGGCAGAGCTCGCCGCGCTCGGCGCCGTCCTGGGCGCCGCCGACGGCGGCGTCGATCACCGCGCCCGTGCCGGTGGGCACCACCAGGAACGCGACGGCGTCGGCGAACGGGCCGGCCGCGGGCCGCTCGATGGCGACGGCCGTCACCACGTCCGGATCCCAGGCGAGCTCGGCGGAGAAGCCGTAGATGGGCTGGTCGGCGCCGCCGAGGTAGGAGAGGGTGACGGTGTCGGTGTAGGCGGTGCCGTCCTCGTCGGCCAGCGAGATCACCTGGGGACGCGGGAGCACGGCGACGTTGCCGGTGAGCCAGAGGTCGTAGTGGACCTGATCGGTGACCGTGTCGCCCAGGCCGCCGGGATTGGTCAGCGGGTGGTAGGGGCCGGTGGAGTGCCCGAACCAGGATCCGCGGGCGTCCACCGGCGAGCCGGTGGACGCGAAGATGCCGTAGCTCTGGTTGTCCTGGATCTGGCAGCCGCTCAGCCGGGCGTAGACGTTGCTGATGCTGCTCTCGATGGCGGTCACGCCGGTCTCCCAGCCGACCACCTCGCAGCGTTCGGCCACGAAGTCGAGGGCCTCGGCCGTGGTCGAGCGGAGCGCGAGGCCGCGCGAGGCGGCGCGCTGCTTGCCGTCCAGGCGGCTGTCGCGGACACGGACCTGGTAGGTGCCCTGGGGGCGGTCGGGCGGGTTCTCGGTCTCGAGGAGCGGCCGCGGGGCCGGGACCCGCTCCTGCGCATCGCGCGCCCCGGGCACCACCGTGCTGACGGCCACCAGTCCGTGGCAGTAGATCGCCAGGTCGTCGGGCGCCAGGATGGACGTGCGCTGGACGTCGGCCCGGGCGTGCACGAGGTAGATCCCCGACTGGTTGTCCACCAGCTCGCAGTCGCTCACCTGAACGACGTTGCTGTAGTAGCTGAGCACGCCCGCGGAGGTGTAGTCGGGATAGGGGGTGCCGTCGTAGTAGACGCCGGTCACCGCGCAGTCGCGGAGCGCCACCTGGGGCAGGAAGCTCAGCTCGATGCCGTTCTGGACGGCGTCGGAATAGATGTCCAGCGGGTGGACCACGACGCGTTCGAGCAGCGCGTCGGCGAGCTGGCCGCTCACGGCCACACCCGTCTTCTGGAACCGCTCCACGGTCACGTCGCGGATGGTCATGGCCGGCAGCGGATTCTGGAAGCCGCCGCTGACCATCACGCCGATGCCGGAGATCAGATCGGAGGGTTCGGCCTCGTGGATGCCGGTGACGTGGACGTCCTCGATCAGTCCCACGGTGCGATAGTAGAGCAGCCCCACGAACCGGCCGGTCTCCGGATGGCGGCCCTGGCCATCGATGGTCAGGCCGCGGACGGTCACGTCGGTGGCGGGCGTCTCCACGCAGATCACGGCGCGCAGCTCGGCGGTCCCCACGGCGTGGGGCAGGGCGGCGGGCGCCCGCAGCGTGGTGCTGTCGCGGCCCTCGCCCAGGAGGGTCAGCGGCGTGGTGATCACCACCTGCTCCTCGTGGACGCCGGCGGCCACCAGGACCGTGTCGCCGGGCGCCGCGGCATCCACGCCCGCCTGGATGGTGGGCTGGTCCGCCGGGACATGGTGGACGGCGGCGAGGCCGTCGCTCGCCACGACGATGGCGAGGATGCCGGCCAGGAGGCCGGAGGCGATCATATCTCGTCGGTTCATGCGCCGGAGTCCCTTCGCTGACGCTGCGGCCGCGGTGGCGGGACGGCGGCGTGCCCGCCGCCCCGCCGGCTGTCGCACCATATGCCTACTTCATCAGGGTCATCTTGCGGACCTGGTGGAAGTCGCCCGCGTCGATGACGTAGAAGTACGTGCCGGTCGCCACGCGGCGGCCGGCGTCGTCGTTCCCGCGCCAGATCACCTCGTGGTGGCCAGCCTCGCGGATCTCGCTGACCAGGGTCTTCACCAGGCGGCCATCGACGCCGTAGACCTCGAGCCGCACGTCGGCGGCCTCGGGCAGCGCGAAGCGGATGGTCGTCCGGGGATTGAATGGGTTGGGGTGGTTCTGGTCGAGACGGTAGATGCTGGGCAGCTCCACGCCGGTGGCCGCGGTGAAGCTCACCTGGACCTCACGGTTGTCGAGGCCGCGGGCGGTGATCACCAGCTGGTCGGCGGTGATGGCCTCGCCGGTCTCGACCACCAGCAGATCGCCCGTGCCGGTGAAGCCCTCGCCGAAGACGGCCAGGTTGGCGTCGAGCGCCTCGCCCACGTTGCGCAGGAACACCGGGCCGGATTGATCGGCGAGCAGCGGGCCCGCGGTGACCGAGCGGATGGCCCCCGCGGAGGTGGCCGCCTGGATCCGCAGGGCCTGCAGGCCCTGGCTGCCGGTGAGCTGGAGCGCCCAGTGGGTTGCGTCCACCTGGCGCCAGGCGAGGGTCGCCACGTCGGCGATGGCCGGCAGCGTCTTGCGCCCGTCGACCACGCTGAAGTTCATGGCGAAGATCATGAGATCCTCGAACTCGACGCAGCTGTCGGTGGTGGGAATGCCCACGCGGCTGACATCATCGGTGGGGCCGACGTCGATGACGTTGTCGATCACCGCATCGTCGTTCCAGTCGTCATCCACCGCGCCGGGAGTGTCGTCGCAGAGGCCGAACGAGTCGCCCAGGGCGTCGATGTCCAGCACGTCGACGTCGCCGTCGGCATCGATGTCGCCCAGCCAGTAGTTGGTGGCGCGGTCGTTCGCAGGCGCGGCGGCGCTGCCGTTGGCGGCGGCGTCGACGGCGAAGACCTCGTAGTAGTAGATGCCGCGCGCGCTGGCATCCGGCCAGGAATCCGTGAACTCCAGCGGCTCGCCGGCGGTCACGGTGCCGGCCAGCTCCCACTCGGCGGAGGCGACGGCGGCCGCGTGGTCCGCGGGGCGGGTGGGGGTGACGCTTCCGGCGAGGTCGTCGTATTCGGGATAGGCGGAGACGCCGGGCGTGGTGTCGTACCACAGTCCGCGGAAGACGGCGTAGCTGGCGACGTCGGCGCCGTCGTGGCTCCAGCTGACCTGGACCCGGTCGTGGCCGGGCGCGGTGGTGATGCCGGTGACCGCGGCGGGCATCTCGCAGTCGACGGTGAAGCCGACGGCCGCGTCGATGTCCGCGAAGATCTCCTGGTTGTCCGGGTCGCGGAGTTCCAGCGCGGTCACGTCGAAGGTCACCGGGCCGCTGCTGTCGGTGAGCAGGGCCACCGAGAAGAGGTCGCCGGCGGTCTGCAGTCCGTCGGTGGCGCCGAGGATGGCGCTGGTGACGGTGTAGGTGCCGTCGCCATGGTCCTGGACGAAGAACTGGGCGTCGGTGGGCTCGACGTCCTCGAGGCCGTTCTCCTCGATGAAGCCGTCGCCGTCGAGGTCGTCGGGCTGGGTGGTGTCCAGCAGGACGCCGCCGGAGATCGCGACGGTCATCTCGTAGCCGCGCAGGCCGGGCGTGCCGGCCGCCGGCGTGTAGCTCACGGTGACGGTCTTGGTGACGCCGCAGGCGACCGGGTCGCCACCATCGACGGTGGCGCCGATGGTGGGGGTGACGCTGTCGAGGGCCAGGGCCAGGGCCGCGGTGCTCTCGCCGCCCACCTCGGTGTTGTGCTCGCCGCTCGTGTCGAGCCAGGCGCCGGTGGCCGCGTCCTGGGTGGCGGCCAGCCAGCGGGCGCCGGCGCCCACGGCCGCGCCGTTGGCGGCGGTGTCGTCCAGCAGGCGGGCGATGGTGGCCACGGCGTAGGCGGTGGTCTGCAGATCCGCGTCGCCACCCTGGGCGCCGTACTGGTCGCTGAAGGAGCCGTCGGGGTACTGGCCGTCCACCAGGGCGGCCTGCAGGGCGGGGATCTCGTCGAGGTGGGTGCCGGTGGTCACGAAGGCGCGGATCAGGCCGGTGAGGCCCAGGTTGTACCACCAGTACTCGCTGGTGCTCCAGGCGGGGTCGTAGCCCTGGTTGGGGCCGAAGGGCTGGAAGTGGCCGGGGCTGGCGTCGAAGCTGTCCAGCCAGAGGACCTCGGCGATGGCGGCGGCCTCGGCGGCGTAGCCCTCGCCCGGGAAGGCCAGGTCCATGAGCACGGCGGCCTCGGCCCAGGGACCGATGTCCCAGGGGATGATGCCGTTGGCGTAGCCCTGGGCGGCCCGGCTGTCGCGGACGGCCTCGGCCAGCGCGGTGAGGCTGCCGTAGACGGTCACGTGGCGGTCGCAGATGGCCTGGGCGCCGGCGCGGTAGAGGGCGGGGTCCGGGCAGCCCGGAAGATCTGCGAAGCGCAGCAGGAAGACCACGTCGGGGCCGGAGCGGACCTCGGCGGGCGTGCGCGCGATGATGCCGTCGGCAGCGTCCCGCATGGTGATGAAGTGCTCGGGACGCGGGTCCTGCAGGTAGGTCCAGTACAGGCCGAGGGCCGTGACGCCGTAGGTGTTGAATGCGCTGGCATCCGGTCCGTGGCTGAAGACGGTGGAGACCCAGTCCCAGCCGCCGTCGTCGGGATCGTCCGGGCTGTCGGGGTCGCCGTTGCCGGCGTTGTCCTCGGTGATGTCGGCCTGCATGCCGAGCAGGTAGTCGGAGCCGAGGAGGGCGGGGGCGAGCAGGTCGTGGATGTCGCCGAGGTCCTTCTGCGCGTGCACCTCGGTGCGAGCGGGCGCCTTGCCGTCATCGGTGCCGAATGGCGCGACGGCCGGGCCGCCGGCCAGCGCCGTGCCGACCAGGGCCGTCAGCGCCAGCACCGTCAGGTTGATTCGCCATGAGCGTTGCATCGATCTTGCCTCCCCGTGTGATGTGATCCGGATGTCGAGGTGGGGGGCCCCGGGTCGTCGCCGGAGCCCCCCGTTGGGCCGGTCCTACTTGACCAGCGTCATCTTGCGGACCTGGTGGAAGTCGCCCGCCTCGATGACGTAGAAGTACGTGCCGGTCGCCACGCGACGGCCCGCCGTGTCGTCACCGCGCCAGATCACCTCGTGGTGGCCGGCTTCGCGGGTCTCGTTCACCAGGGTCTTCACCAGGCGACCATCGACGCCGTAGACCTTCAGCTGCACGTCGGCGGCCGTGGGCAGGGCGTACTTGATGGTGGTCTGGGGGTTGAAGGGGTTGGGATAGTTCTGGCCCAGGCTGTGGACGGTGGGGATCTCCACACCGGTGGCCTGCTGCATCTCCACCAGCAGCTCCTCGTTGTTGAGGTCGCGCGCGGTGATCTCGAGCTCGAGATCCTCCACGGGCTGGCTGGTCTTGATGGTCACCAGGTCGCCGGCACCCGTGATCCCGACACCGAAGCCCATGATGGCCAGGCCGGCATCCAGGCCGTTGCGGTCGATGTTGCGCAGGAACACCTGGGCGTCCTGCTCGGCGACCAGCTCGCCGGGATTGACGGTGACCGAGATGCCCGAGGGCAGGTCGGCGGTGAGGTTCAGACCCTTCAGGCCGGGGCAGGGCTCGGCCAGGCGCAGGGTCCAGGTATCCTCGTCCGTGCGGTGGAAGGCGAAGACCGGGGTGCCGATGGCGCCATCGGACTTCGCGGTGGGTGCGACCTCGCCGAAGTTCATGGCGAAGATCATCAGGTCCTGGAAGCCGACCTCGCCGTCGGGCTCGGGAATGCCGAAGCGGGTGAAATCGTCGGTAGGGCCGACGTCGGTCTCGTCGTTGAAACCGCCCTCGCCCTGGAGCTTGCCGTACGAGTTCGCGAGGGTGGTGATGTCGAAGATCGTCACCTCGCCGTCGTATTCGCCGGGCGTGGTCTGGACGATCACGTCACCCAGGTAGTAGCTCGTGGCGACGTCGGTGTTGCCTCCGGACACCGCCTCGGCTGGGCCGTAGTTGCCCGCCTGGTCGTAGACGAAGCCGGCCAGGGTGTAGATGCCGCGAGCGAGAGCGCTCGTGTCGGGCAACTGGTACCACGCGGCGCTGGTGCCCGTGGTGGCCTGGAAGGCCTCGGCGCCCGCCGTGTGGTCGGCCGGCGCCGCCGGCTCCCCACCCGCGTAGTCGGGGTAGTCGGCATTGACGGTATAACGGAACTCCACGCCCGCGACGTTGGCGTCGAGGCTGGCCGGATCGTCCCAGCTGACCAGGATCTGGTTGTAGTGATCGGACCCGTCGACCTCGTGGCTCGGCAGGGCGGCCACGCCGGTCAGCGCGGCGGGGGCCGTGTTGTCGGCGGTGATCTGGTCGGTGGCCGTGGCCGTGTTGCCGAGGTCATCGACCGCGGTGATGGTCGCGGAGACCGGGCCGTCCGCCGGGGTGGTGTCGACGCCGGTCAGGGTCCAGGTGTAGACGTCGGCGGCCGGCGGGCCGTCGGGCGCCACCGCGCCGCCCCCGCCGAAGGCGGTGAGGTCGCAGGAGACGCTGGCGAGCGCGCTGCCGTCGGTGATCGTGGCGGTGACGGTGATGTCGTCGCCATCCTTGACCCAGTCCGTGCTGCCGATGGTGGTGTCGGTGATCAGGGCGCTGGCGATCACGGGCAGGCCGGTGTCGACGCGGACCAGGCCGTCGTCGGCGGGCACGTCGGTGACCGGGGCGCTCTCGAAGTCCGCGATCTCCACGTCGGTGAAGTCGAGGACCTCCTGACCGCTGCCGCCCGCCGCGGTGAACTCGATCTCGAACAGATCAGCGCTCGGGACGCCCGGTTGCACGCCACCGAGGGCGGCGTCCACGCGGTACCCGCCGGTGATGGGCAGGACCTGGAACGTCTGCACGCCCGAGAACGGACCGCTGGCCGGCTTGCTGATGCTCGCGGTGGCGAGGGCCTCATCGAAGAGGACCGTCACCGAGTAGCCGTAGCAGGGGCCGTGGCCGCCGAGGTAGGAGACGGTGGTCGTGCCGGTGGGAGCGGCCGCCGTGAGGTCCAGCGGGTCGGGGCTCGAGATGATGGCGCCGTTGAGGTAGGGCTCGAAGAGGACGAAGTCGCTCACCGGGACGCCCGTGCCGGCCGGATTCGACGTGGCGTTGTACGGCCCGGAGGCGTCGCCCCACCAGTTGCCGGTGGCATCCAGTGGAGCCTCGTCGGACCGGGCGTTCCAGACGGCGAAGCCGGTGCCGACGTAATCGACGAACGCATTGCCCGTGACGGTCACGTCGTCGAGATCGCCCGGGACCGCCTGCGAGTCGCTCGCCCGCACGGCGGCGATGGTCACGTCCTCGAACAGGTTGTCGACGATCGCGATGGGGCCGTCGACGTTGGCGTACATGGTCACGCCGTACTGGACGTTCGAGAACACGTTCCCCGAGATCTCGAGGTCGAAGTTCTCGTTCGCCAGGATCATGCCGGACTGGAAGTTGGACCACTGGTAGTTCGGGTCATCGAGGTCGATCGTCCGGGTATCGCGGAAGATGTTGTTCTTGATGACGCCCTGAGCCCGGTTGAGGTTCATGGCCGTGTACTCGTTGTCTTCCCAGACGTTGTCCTGGACGTCGATGGTGAAGCCGTCAGCGTCCCAGATCGCAAGGCCGTTGGAGACATCGTTCCCGGTGAACAGGTTGTCCGTCAGGGTGAACACCAGGCCCACGTTGGCACCGTTGAGTAGCCAGTGGCCGCTGCTGCTGCCGGGTGCGTTCTGGAAGACGTTGTGCTCGAAGGTCCACGTCGTGCCGGTCTTGCTGGTCTGGTTCATGAACCGATCGCCCTCGGCCGCGTTGCCCATGTCCACGGTGAGGCCGTTGACCACGACGTCGATGTCGTCGGCGTTGCCGGTGATGGCCGCGCCGCTGGACGGCATCAGGATCGCCTCGGGCAGGCGCGTGTCGGTGTTGGGTGACAGGGCGGCGTTCGGGCCGTTGATCTCCACGTCTTTGGTGAAGATGAGATTCTCGTCATACGTGCCGGCCGCCACGTTCACCGTGCTGCCGACCACCGCGTCGATGGCCTCCTGGATCGAGCCGCCGGCGCCCACCCAGAGGTTGCTCAGGTCGCCCTGGAAGCCAGGAGTCCCACCATCGGCGTCCACGCCGCTCGCCAGCCAGGGACTGTAATCGATGCCGTCACCGAAGACCTGGGCTGCGACGGCGGCCGGATCGGCGGCGCCGTACCAGTTCAGCGGTGCAGCGACGGCGCCGGTGGCCGTGGTCGGGTGCTGGGCGATGCCCCAGCTGATGTCGGTGAAGCTGTTATGGGTGATCGTGGTGGTCGCCACGTAGCTGTTGTCCTCGAAGAACACGCCGATGGCATCGGAGGGATCCTTGTGATCGATGAACGTGTCCAGGACGTTCCCCTCGATCAGTGCGTTCGGCGTATCACCCTCCAGGCCGATCCCGTGTACCCACAGGCCCTCGAGGTTGGTGATGGTGTTGTTGCGGACCACGAGGTCCACGGTCCGGCCGGCGTTCGCGGGATTCGCGTGGTTCACGAGAACACCGTAGGCACCGCGACCCCCGGATGAGTAGTCGACCGTGGCGGTCGTGATGTTGTCGATCGTGTTGTTCTCGATCACGATATCGGTGATGTCGTGGTCGCCATTCGACCAGCCCACCGCGATGGCGTCGACACTCTTGAAGTCACCACCGACGATGTCGCTGAACGTGTTGTTCAGGATATCCACGTTCGTCACCGGCGCGCTGCCCGACACGATGGCGATGCCGTAGTTCGTGCCGCTGGTCGTGGCGTCGGCCGTCCCGATGGCGGTGACGACATTGTTGGTGAACGTGACGCCGTTGCGGTTCTGGGCGGTGACGCCGCGCTTGCCATCAGGGTTGGTGATGGTGAAGCCATCGATGGTGACGTTGTCGGCGGTGATGTCGATCACCGTCGCGCCGATTCCGTCGATGATCGTGGCAGCGGCCCCGTCCGTGCTAGCCAGGGTCACGCTGGTCCCGATGTTGACGCTCTCGGCATACGTCCGTGGCCCCACCTCGATGATGTCTCCACTGCTGGCTGCATCGATGGCGGCCTGGATGGTGGAGTGAGTAGTACCCTGGGTGACGTTCTGCACCGTCTCGTTGGAGCCTGTGATCGTCATGGCCATGTCGGCCCACCAGGGATCGTAGTCCACGTCGGCGGCGCCGGTGCCGCCGATGCCCGCGCCGAGACCTCCGGGGTTGGTCACGGCGACCTGGGGGCCAGTGGCATCGCCCCACCAGTTGAGTTCGGCGTTCAGGACGCCGGTTCCCCCATGGTAGAGGCCGAGATTGCTGTTTGCGGCCAGGTCGTTGTCGTAGATGTTGATGTCCTTGCCCGCGAGGTCCATGCCGTCCTTGACGGCGATTCCGTTGTAGCTGCCGGAGATGGCGTTGCCATGGATGTTCACGGTGCCGGTGAACTCCGGACCGTAGATCCGGATGCCACCCTTGTCGCCATCCTCGATGGTGTTGGTGCTGGTGATCGTGTTGTTCCGCACCTCGGCATCGTTCACCACGCCAGCGAGCTGGATACCCTGCTGCGGCGTGTTCGAGATGGTGTTGTCCTCGATCACCGCGGTGCCGGTGAAGTCATCGACCAGCAGGATGCCGCCATAGCCCGTGTTGTCGATGACGTTGTCGCTGACCGTCAACGCGCCCGTCACGCTCTTGAGCCACAGTGCCGAGATGTTGGCTCCCAGCGTGTTCTCGAAGAGGTTGTCGCTGATGGTCAGGTTCGCGTGCGGCTGGAAGGGGCTGTTGCCCTGGTCGGCGCAGATGACCCCATAGGTCACGTTGCTGACGACCATGTTCCTGATGGTCACATCCGCGGCGAAGCCGGTGCGCTGGACCAGCCAGAACGCGGCGTCGGTGGTGTCGTTGATCGTCAGGCCGTCGATCACCACGATGCCGTTGGTGTTATCGACGTTGATGCCGCGGCCGGAAGCCGGATCGATCACGGCCTCGGGGCCGCGGACGCCGGTGTTCGGCGAGATGCCGGCGTTGGGGCCGTTGAGCGTGATCGCCACGTCGATCTGGAGCGTCTCGGCGTAGGTCCCGGCCGCGACCTCGATCACATCCCCGTCGGCGGCCGCATCGATGGCGTCCTGGATGGTGGAATACATGGCGGATCCATCACCATCGACCGTGAGCGTCGCCGCCCCGGCCGCCCCCACCAGCAACCCCCCGGTCGCCAGCAGCACTGTCAGAAGCGTCGTGAGTTTTGCCTGGTGCATTTCGCAGCCCCCCTGCGGAAGAGGGCCGGATCGGCGCCACGTTCTTGATAGCTGTCAGGATAGAAGGTGGCGAATCCGGCCCGATTGACGTAACGTGAAACTGTCGTGATGGCCCGTGCCTTCCCCGAAGGCGCGGGCTTCTTGCACGGAACTGACCTCCCCCCTTGCCGATCCTCCACACGTCCGTGTGATCATCGTGTCGATGCGAATGACTTCGAGATATCCATTCATTGCAGCCGCAGGATCTTACCAGAGCGCAGGATTCGGATCAACCCCTTATCTTTGTTGATGATACCCTTAAGCGCAGTAGTTGCTTTTTCATCTGATCAATCATCAATTCCGTGGGGCCCCGACGAGGCCGCCATGCAGGATGCAAGGCGGATGATCGCCCCGACCGCCAGGCCTCACCGCTCCCGCTGACAGTGCCCGCAGAAGTGCGCCGACCGCCCCCCCACCACCAGCCGCGCGATTCGCTCCCCGCACCTCCGGCAGGCCTCGCCGGTCCGCCCGTAGACCCGCAGCTCGCGCCGGAAGTTGCCGGGCTGGCCGTGGAAGTCCGTGAAGTTCAGGAACGTGGTGCCGCCGTGCCGGATGGCCAGCCGCAGCACCGCCCGGGACTCGCGCAGCACCGTGTGCAGCGTCTCCCGCGAGAGGTCCGCCGGCCGCGCCAGCGGGTGGACCCCGGCGCGGAAGAGGGCCTCGTCCACGTAGATGTTGCCCAGGCCGGCGGCCACCCCCTGGTCGAGCAGCACCGACTTGATGGGCGCCCGCCGCCGCGCCACCACGGGGTGCCACCGAGCGAACCGCACCGCGAGCATGTCCGGCCCGACGTGGGCCAGCTCCCGCGTCCGCCAGTCCGCCCCCACCACGCGCCAGCGGCCGAACTTGCGGATGTCGCGGTAGTGCACCGCGCGTCCCTCGAAGTCCAGCGTCAGGTGCACGTGCTTGTCGGGCCGGTAGTCCTCCAGGACGAAGACCTGGCCGGTCATGCGCAGGTGGAGCATGACGCGGGCGAGGTCGTCCCCGGGATCATCGCCGGCGGGGCCGAACTCCAGCACCAGGTACTTCCCGTGCCGCCGCACCCCCGCCAGGGTCCGACCCACCACCGCCTGCCGCACCGCGCGCGGCGAGGGCTCCAGCACGCCGCCGAAGCGCACGCGCAGGCCGGTGCAGCGACGATCCTGCAGGTTCCATCGCAACGCCTGGGCGACGCTCTCCACCTCGGGCAACTCGGGCAACGGCGGTCCTCCATGGCCTCTGAAGCATTTCCGCGCTAAATGGCGTTCCTTCCGCGACGATAAGGTAAGGGCGATCCGCAGCAGCGGCGTGGATCGGACCCCACGCCGTGCCGCCGCCCCGGTCCGAAGCGAGAGTGCCGAGATGCGAGTTCTGGTCGTCGAGGACGATTTCATCAGCCGACGGTTGCTCTGCCGCTACCTGCAGTCCCACGGGGAGTGCGACGTGGCGGTCAACGGCAACGAGGCGGTGGGCGCCTTCAAGCAGGTGCTCCTGGCGGGCACGCGGTACGACCTCGTCTGTCTCGACATCATGATGCCGGGCATGGACGGGCAGGAGACCCTCAAGCGACTGCGGGCTCTCGAGCGCGAGCACGGCATCGCGGACGCGGATCGCACCCGCGTGATCATGACCACCGCGCTCGAGGACCACGACAACGTGATGGCGGCCTTCACCAACGCCTGCGACGGCTACGTGGTCAAGCCCATCGAGAAGCGCAAGTTCCTGGAGACCCTGCAGGAGATCGGCCTGCCCATCAGCGTCTGACATCACCCGCTTGCCTGCGGCCGCATCGCCGCGAGGTGGACCATGGCAACCAAGACGGCACCGGCCTCCGAGGGCCTCGGCATCACCGAACGCGATTTCCAGACCATCCGGCAACTCGTCTACGACAACTTCGGCATCAACCTCACCGACCAGAAGCGCTCCCTGGTGGTGGGGCGCCTGCAGAAGGTGCTGCGTCAGCGCAACTTCCCCGACTTCCCCGCCTACCTCACGTGGCTGACCAGCGACCGCTCCGGCGAGGGCCTCGAGGAGCTGGCCAACCGCATCTCGACCAACCACACGTTCTTCTGGCGCGAGAACAGCCACTTCAACCACTTCGCGAAGACGGCGCTCCCGGAGATGGTGGCGCGCAAGCGCAAGGAGGGCGGCGGCAAGCTCCGCATCTGGTGCGCGGGCTGTTCGTCGGGCGAGGAGCCCTACACCCTGGCCATGCTCATGCAGGAGGTCCTGGGCGCGGACCACGATCGCCTCTCGCCCGTCCTGCTGGCCACCGACATCTCCCAGGTGGCGCTGCGCACGGCCATGGCGGCGGTCTACGCCGACGAGCGCCTGCAGCAGATGCCGCGCGAACTCATGCGCAAGTACCTGCGCAAGGGGCCGCAGCCGGGCACCTGGCAGATCGCCGAGGAGATCCGCCGCCGCGTGATCTTCCGGCGGCACAACCTCATGAACGCCACGTTCCCCTTCAAGAACGCCTTCGATGCCGTGTTCTGCCGCAACGTGATGATCTACTTCGACCGGCCCACGCGCGACGCGCTCATCGAGCGCTTCCACCGGCACACCGTCCCGGGCGGCTACCTGTACATCGGCCACTCGGAGACCCTCGGCCGGGACGGGACGCTCTACGATTACGTGCTGCCGGCCGCCTACCGCCGGAAGTAGGGGTCGTTCCGGTCGCGCCCCGCCGAGCCGATCGCGGGCGCCCACGCCGGTCCCCTCGTCCTGGCAACCCACGCGCGGGTGCTTTACCTTTTGCCGTCATCCCGTCGGCCAACCGGCCGCCCAGCCTCGCGAAAGGAACACCATGCTCCGCAGGTCCCTGCCGCCCCGCCTCGACCAGGACGTCTTCCAGCCCGGCCAGGGCGAGGCCCCCGAGCGCCACGCCATCCCCGAGCGCTACAAGTGGAAGCTGGAGCGCGTCTTCGACGGCTGGCCGGCCTGGGATCTGGCCTTCGCCGCGGTGGAGGCCGCCCTGCCCGACCTCGCCGCGCGCCGCGGCACCCTCGGCGACGGACCGCAGGCCCTGCGCGGGGCCATCGAGGCCATCCACGCCGTGCAGCGCAAGCTGGAGGTGGTGTCGGTCTACGCCTCCATGCGCAGCGACGAGGACACGCGCGACTCGGCCAACACCGCCCGCCGCGGCCGCGCCGGCAGCCTGGCCACCCGCTTCGCCGAGACGGTGAGCTGGTTCGAGCCCGAGCTGCTCGCCCTGCCGGACGAGCTGGTGGACCGCTACCTGGAGCAGGATGAGGAGCTACGCCGGTACGCCCATTTCCTGGACGACCTGCGCCGCATGCGGCCCCACACGCTGGACGCCGACCGCGAGGCGCTCCTGGCCGCGGTGGGCAACCTGACCCGCGGGCCCGGCCGCATCTTCAGCGCCCTCTCCGACGCCGATCTGCGCTTCCCCACCATCGAGGACGCCGCGGGCAACGAGGTGGAGCTCTCCCACGCGCGCTTCGGCAAGTACGTCCGCGATCGCGACCGCGGCGTGCGCCAGCGCGCCTACGAGGCCTACATGGACACCTTCGGCGAGGTGGGCAACACCCTGGCCGCGGTGATGGACGCCAACGTCAAGGGCCACGTCTTCCGCGCCGAGGCCCGCAACTACGACGGTTGCCTCCACGCCGCCCTGCATCCCGACGCCATTCCCACCTCCGTGTACCACAACCTGCTCGCCGAGGTGCGGGAGAACCTGCCCACGGTCCATCGCTACACCGCCCTGAAGAAGCGCGTCCTGGCCGTGGACGAGCTGCGCGAGTACGACCTCTACGTCCCGCTCTTCGGCGATGCGGAGATCAAGTTCGGCTACGAGGCGGCCTGCGACCTGCTGCTCGAGGCCCTCGCGCCCCTGGGCGAGGACTACGTCGGGATCCTGCGCCTGGCCTACCGCGAGGGCTGGATGGACGTGCACGAGAACGTGGGCAAGCGCAGCGGCGCCTACTCCAGCGGCGTCTACGACACCCAGCCCTACATCCTGCTCAACTGGTCGGACCAGCTCTCGGACACCTTCACCCTGGCGCACGAGCTGGGCCACAGCGTCCACAGCTACCTGGCCGCCCGCAGCCAGCCCTACGTCTACGGCAGCTACCCCATCTTCCTGGCCGAGGTGGCCTCCACCTGCAACGAGCTGCTGCTGCTCGACCACCTGCTGCGCACCACCCGGGATCCGGCCCGGCGCCTGTACCTGCTCGACCATCATCTCACCCAGATGACCGGCACGGTGGTGCGCCAGACCATGTTCGCGGAGTTCGAGCTGCGCATGCACGAGCTGGGCGAGCAGCGCGAGACCCTCACCGCCGAGGCCATGGGCGAGCTCTACCACGGCATCCTGGCCGACTACTGGGGGCCCCAGGCCGTGCTCGATTCCGAGCGCAGCCCTCGCACCTGGAGCCGCATCCCGCACTTCTACTACGACTTCTACGTCTACCAGTACGCCACGGCCTACTCCGCCGCGGTGGCCCTCAGCCGCGCCATCCTCACCGACGGTGCGACCGCCCGGGAGGCCTACCTGGACGTGCTGCGGTCCGGGTGCAGCCGCTACCCGGTGGATACCCTGGCGGCCGCGGGGGTGGACATGACCACGCGCGATCCGTTCCGCGACGTCTTCGCCCTGTACGCCGAGCGCCTCGACCAGGTGGAGCAGGTGCTGGACCAGGGGCGGGCGTGATGCCGTGGCGCGCACGTCGTCGCCCGGCGTCCCGCCCACACCCCGGCCCGGTGGCCGGGCTGCTGGTGGCCGGCCTGGCCCTGCTCGTCGGTTGCGGCGACGACGGCCACACGGACCGGCCCGCGGCGCAGGAGGCGACCTCCGGCGCCGCCGACACGGCGGCCGCCGCGGTGGATCCCGACACGGTCATGATCGACGCCGCCGCCGACACCGCGTCGGCGGCGGCCCCGTCCACGCCACCGCTGGCCGGGCGCGAGGTGCACCACCGCGAGGCCGGGTTCCGCATCTTCTGGCCCGCGGGATTCGGCGAGGTCCGCAAGCAGGACTCCGGCGGCCCCACCCGCGACGCCCAGCGCGAGTTCATCTTCACCTGCGACCGTGACGGCCTGCGCGGGTCGGGCTTCAGCGTCCGCTGCCTGCGCCATGCGCACGGCGAGGAAGGCGCCGCGCCCGGCGCCCGCTCGGTGGTGGGGCTGGTGGAGGAGGTGCTCGAGCGCTTCCAGGTGCGCGCCGTGCGCCAGCGCCCGTTGCAGGACGGCCCGGTGCAGGGGGTGGAGGTGCAGGCGGGCGAGCCGGCGGCGTCGGGCGAGGTCTGGATCCGGGGGCTGCTCGTGGGCACGGACATCTACCTGCTGCTGGCCTGGGACCGCGCCGGCAACCTCTTTGAGGCTCCTGGCGCCGCGGCCTTCTTCGCCTCCTTCCGGCTCGACGCCTGATCGCGCGCCGGGTCGCCGGCGGGTGGACGTCGCCCCGGAGGCGGCGCCGTTGTGGTATGATCCCCGGGAGAGACGCCATCCTGACCCCAGGACCCTGGAGGATCACGCTCATGACCCCTCGTGACCGCCATGCCCCCGGGCGCGGCCGGTTCCCGGCCGCACACCCGGCCGGGATGCTGCTGGCGGCGCTGCTGCTGGCCACCTTGCCGCTGGCGCTGGCGACCACGCCGGCCGCCGCCCAGATCGCCGATCCCGACACCCTCTATGACGCCGGCAGCATCAGCTTCGACTACGTCCAGACGCCATTCCCGTCCTACGGAGGGTCGTTCGCCGCCGCGGGCGCGGCCCTGCTGCCGGACGGCTCGCTGCCGCCCGGGGCGGACCAGGCCGTGGGCGGCGGCTCGGCCGCCGCGCTGCTCGACACCGTCGGCACCATCGCCTACGGCGTGGTGGCCAACGCCGACGGCACCTTCGACGCCACCCTCATCGCCCTGAAGAGCGTGGGGCCGCTCACGCCGGGCACCTACGGCATCGACGTCACCGTGGGCGACGCCATCTTCGGCTTCCTGGACGACGCCGAGAGCTTCGACCTGCCCGATACCCTGGATCAGGAGACCCTGCTGCCCTGGCTGCAGGACCTGCCCGCCGCCCACAAGCTCATCAGCATCAGCGGCGCCATCACCGTCTCCGCCGTCTCCGCCGACACCCTGGCGGGGTCGTTCAGCGGCCTGACCGCGGACATCGACGACAACTTCTTCCTGGTCAACGTCTCCGACGGCCAGTTCGCCCTCTCCGGCGCGCCCGCGCAGCCCACCGCCGCACCCGACGCGCCGGCGCTCGCCAGCCTCCGCGCCTGGCCCAATCCCTTCAACCCGCGCACCAGCGTGACGCTGTCGCTGCCCCGCGGCCAGGCGGTCACCGTCTCGGTGCACGACCTCGCCGGCCGCCGCGTCCGCACCCTGCATCGCGGATCCCTGCCCGCCGGCGAGCGGCGATTCGCCTGGGACGGCCAGGGCCCCGACGGTGGCCTGGCGCCGGCCGGCGTCTACCTCGTGGTCGCGCGCGGCGGCCACTGGCAGGAGGCGGTGAAGGTGACGCTGGCGCCCTGAGCGGGGCGGCCGGCCACTGGCGCGCCGGCCCGGCCGGGGCGATCTTCACCGGGGCGGCGGTCCCCTCGCGGGCCGCCGCCTCGCATTTCCGCGAGAACCTTTTGCCGCCGCCGCCGTAAGGTGAGATCGCACGACCGGTCCACCCCCACACCCGCCCATCCGGAGGAGCCCTGTCATGAAGCGCCCGTTGTGGTTAGTCTTGGGGATCGTGTCCCTGGCCGCCCTGGTCGCCGTCGGCGGCTGCGGCGACGGCAACGACAGCGAATCCCAGGAGGTCGCCCGGACCATGCCCCCCTTGCTCGATCGTGAACTCTTCTTCGGCGACCCGGAGATCTCCGGCTCGCAGCTGTCGCCCGACGGCCAGTGGCTCAGCTTCATGAAGCCCTACAACGGCGCGCGCAACATCTGGCTCAAGCGCGCCGACGAGCCCTTCGAGGCCGCCCGCCCGGTGACCGCCGACGAGCGCCCGGTGCCCGGCTACTTCTGGAGCCGCGACGGCCAGTACCTGCTCTACGTCCAGGACAAGGGCGGCGACGAGAACTTCCACGTCTGGGCCGTGGATCCCGACGGCGAGGTGGTGGCCGACACCGGCGTGCCCACCGCCCGCGACCTGACCCCCGTGGACGGCGTCCGCGCCATGATCTACTCGGTGCCCAAGAACAACCCGGGCATCATCATCGTGGGCCTGAACGACCGCGATCCCAGCTTCCACGACGTCTACCGCGTGGACATCGCCAGCGGCGAGCGCACCCTGCTGCGCGAGAACACCGACGACATCGGCGGCTGGATGTTCGACCTCGACGGCCAGCTCCGCCTCGCGATCCGCGCCACGCCCGGCGGCGGCAGCGAGCTGCTGCGCGTGGACCTGCAGGGCTACACCCCGCTGGCCACCGCCACCTACGAGGAGGACCTCAGCCCCATCCGCTTCCACGCGGACGGCCGTCACGTCTACGTGGAGAGCAACGTGGGCGACGTGGACAAGACGCAGCTCATGCTCATGGACACCGAGACCGGCGTGATGCAGTACGTGGAGAGCGACCCCGAGGACGAGGTCGACTTCGGCGGCGCCAGCTTCCATCCGAGCACCGACCAGCTCATGGCCACCAGCTACGTGGGCGACCGCGTGCGCGTCTACCCCAAGACCGAGCAGGCCGCCCGCCTGTGGGAGAACCTGAAGAAGGCCCTGCCCCGCGGCGAGATCGCCATCACCAGCATGGACCGCGAGCTGACGCGGATCCTCGCCGCGGTGGCCAGCGACGTGGATCCCGGCTCGGTCTACCTCTACGACGTGGCCTCCGGCGAGGCCACCCTGCAGTACCGCTCCCGTCCCGACCTGCCCAGCGAACACCTGGCGCCCATGAAGCCGGTGCGCTACACCGCCCGCGACGGGATGACCATCCACGGCTATCTCACCCTGCCCCGGGGCAAGGAGGCGAAGGACCTGCCGGTGATCATGTACATCCACGGCGGTCCCTGGGCGCGCGACTACTGGGGCTACGAGCCTTACGCGCAGTTCCTGGCCAACCGCGGCTACGCCGTGATGCAGGTGAACTACCGCAGCAGCACCGGCTACGGCAAGGCGTACCTCAACGCGGGCAACCGCGAGTGGGGCATCGGCGCCATGCAGCACGACATCACCGACGCGGTGCACTGGCTCATCGACGAGGGCATCGCCGATCCCCAGAAGGTGGCCATCTTCGGCGGGAGCTACGGCGGTTATGCGACCCTCGCCGGCGTGGCCTTTACGCCGGATCTGTACGCCTGCGGCGTCCCGTACGTGGGGCCGAGCAACCTGATCACCCTGATCGAGAGCTTCCCCGAGTACTGGAAGCCGTTCCTCGAGGGGTCGTGGTACAAGCGGGTGGGCGACCCCGAGGTGGAAGCCGACCGGCAGGACCTCATCGAGCGCTCGCCGCTCCACGCGGTGGATCGGATCGAGGCCCCGCTGCTGGTGGTCCACGGCGCCAACGATCCGCGGGTCAAGCAGCACGAGAGCGACCAGATCGTGGTCGCGCTCAGGGAGAAGGACAAGCCCGTGGAGTACATCGTGGCCCCGGACGAGGGGCACGGCTTCCGCGCCCCGGGCAACCGCAAGGCCCTCGCGGTGGCCATGGAGAAGTTCCTGAGCAAGCACCTGGGCGGCCGTTACCAGGACGAGGTGCGCCCGGCCACGCAGGAGCAGCTCGAGGCCATCACCGTGCAGGTGGACACGGTGCAGGTCCGGCTGCCGGGCGAGGGCTAGCCCGCGGGCCAGCCGCGCGGGATGCCGGGTTCGCGAGGGCCCCTGGCCATGGCCGGGAGCCCTCTGCCTGCGGACGCACTTCCCGGCCGAGAGCGAGCAGATCCTCGGCCACGAGCCCGTCCGCTCCTGATCGCTGGCCAGCGCGGCCGGTGGGCGTCATCTTGGTGGGAACACCTCACCGTCTCCCGTCAGGAGCGCGCCATGCCGCTGATCGACCTCACCCATCCCATCGCCCCGGGCATGCCCAGCTTCCCGGGTACGCCGTCGCCGGATTTCCGGGAGAGCTTCACCATCGCCGAGCATGGCTTCCGGGAACGCGAGATCACCATGATCTCGCACACCGGCACCCACGCCGACGCGCCGGCGCACATCCTGCCCGACGGGGTGACCTTCGACGCCTACGGGATCGACCGCTTCGCCGGGCAGGCCGTGGTGATCGACGCGCCCGGCGCCGGCGCGGCGGTCATGGCGCCGTCCCGCACGCCGGCCATGGTGGAGGTGGGCCATCTGCAGGACCAGGCCGAGCGCATCGCGGGCGCCGACTTCGTGCTCCTGCGCACCGGCTGGTCAGCGCTCTGGGGTGGGGAGGATTACTTCCGGGGCTTTCCGTGCCTGACGCCCGCCGCGGCGCACTGGCTGGTGGACCGCGGCGTGCGGGGATTCGGTGTGGACACCTGCTCGGTGGATCCGCCCGAGAGCAGCGACCTGCCGGTGCACCACGTGCTGCTGGGCGCCGAGGTGCTCATCGTGGAGAACCTGGCCAACCTGCAGGCGCTTCCGGGCGGGACGTTCCAGTTCCTGGCCCTGCCGTTGCGCCTGAGCGACGCGGACGGCGGGCCGGTGCGGGCCGTGGCCATGCTCTGACCCCGGGGGCGGCGCCGCGGCGGTTCGGCGCCGGCCGCGGCGTCGTGCCCCGGTGGACTACTTCAACAGGGCCATCTTCCGCACCTCTTCCACCCCCGGCGCCCGCAGCCGGTAGAGGTAGACGCCGGCGGCCAGGGCGCGGCCGTCCTGGTCGGCGCCGTCCCACACCGCCACCTGGCGGCCCTCCGGCCGCATCCCGTCCACCAGGGTCCGCAGGACGATGCCGCGGACGTCCAGCACCTCGAGCGTCACCGGCGCGCCGCCCGCGGGCACCGCGTAAGCGATGGTGGTGCGCGGGTTGAAGGGGTTGGGCACGTTCTGCTCCAGGCGCACCGCCTGGGGCAGATCGCCGGCCGCGGTGGTGTCGGCGACGATGCGCCAGATCCGGCCGTCGTTCTTGCTGACCACGTAGAGCTCGCCGTCGCTGTCCTGGCCGAAGGACACCACGTTCTCGTAGCCACCCGGCGGCGTGAGCTGCGCGGTCAGCTCCGCCACCGAGACGGCGCCGGACTGGGCGTCGTGGTCGAGCGCCCAGATCTGGTCGCTGCAGTAGTCGGAGAACAGGTAACGGCCGGCCAGCCCGGGCACGGCCGAGCCGCGGTAGACGTAGCCGCCGCTGATGGAGCAGCGGAAGGGCGCGCCGCCGTGGGTGTACTCGTACACCGGCAGCGTGAGCGAGCCGTCCTCGTTGCAGCCGCTGGGCGGATCGTAGCACTCGGTGCCCTCCATCAGGCGCCACCCGTAATTCTCGCCGCCGGGGGAGTCGGCCGGCTGCCAGTCGATCTCCTCGAGCGCGTTCTGGCCCACGTCGGCGATCCACAGGTCGCCGGTCAGGCGGTCGAAGCCCCAGCACCACGGGTTGCGCAGGCCCACGGCCCAGATCTCGTCCCGGTGGTCGGTACCGAGGAACGGGTTGTCGTCGGGGATGGCGTAGCCGGCGTCCGGGCCGGAGACGTCCAGGCGCAGCATCTTGCCCAGGAGCGACTGGGGGTCCTGGGCGCGGTTCTCGGGGTCGCCCCCGCTGCCGCCGTCGCCCATGCCCACGTAGAGCATCCCGTCCGGGCCGAACTCCAGGTGGCCGGCGTTGTGGTTCCCGTAGGGCTGGTCGATCTGGATGATGTCCTGTGCGCTGGCGGGGTCGGCGCGATCGGGGTCGTCCCCGGAGACCAGGTAGCGGACCACGCGGGTATCGCCGCCGTTGTCGGTGTAGTTGACGTAGAAACGGCCGCTGGTCGCGTAGTCCGGGGCGAAGGCCAGGCCGAGCAGGCCGCGCTCGCCGCAGCAACTGGACTGGTCGACCACGTCCAGGAACACGCCGCGGTCGGTGCCATCGCGGTCGAAGACGCGCACCAGGCCGTTCTGCTCCAGCACGAAGAGGCGTGGGTCGTCCGGCGGGGAGACCAGGCGGACGGGGTTGCTGAGGCCCTCGACGGCCAGTTCCACGGTCTGCGCCGCCGCGGGCGAGGCGCCGACGCTGGCGATCAGCAGGCCGGCGAACAGCAGACCCACCAGGGGACGCGCGGGGGCGAACGGTCGGCGACGGGGGGGCAGGCTGGGCGAGCAGGGCATGAGGGTTCTCCCGGACGGGGGGTCGGGTTGCGGGGCATCACGCGCGAGTGGCGCCATAATCAGGCTAATCGCACTCCGGTAACACCGCATCCTCCGGCGGGTCACGGAACCTGCCAGGCTCGCCGCTGGCCGGCGCACCGGCGCCGCCATTTGCTCCGGGCCCGCAACCTGCATACCGTGGCCCCATGCCGACCGCCCTGGACATCCTGCGCACCACCTTCGGCTACGACGCCTTCCGCGGCGCCCAGGCCGAGATCATCGACCACGCCACCGGCGGCGAGGACGCGCTGGTCCTCATGCCCACCGGCGGCGGCAAGTCGCTGTGCTACCAGATCCCGGCCCTCCTGCGGCCCGGCACCGGGGTGGTGGTCTCCCCGCTCATCGCCCTGATGCAGGACCAGGTGGCCGCCCTGCGGCAGCTGGGCGTCCGCGCCGCCTTCCTCAACTCCACGCTGACGCTCGCGGACGTCCGCCGCACCGAGCAGCAGCTGCGCCGTGGCGAGCTGGACCTGCTCTACATCGCGCCCGAGCGCCTGCTCCAGGAGCGCACCCTGGACCTGCTGGACGACATCGCCGCCGGCGCGCCCCCCGCCGGCCTCGCCCTCTTCGCCATCGACGAGGCCCACTGCGTCTCCCAGTGGGGACACGACTTCCGCCCGGAGTACCTGCAGCTGGACATCCTGGGCCAGCGGTACCCCGACGTCCCGCGCCTCGCCTGCACCGCCACCGCGGACGAGCGCACGCGCCGGGAGATCCTCGAGCGCCTGCTCGAGGGCCGGGGGCGGCTCTTCGTGGCCGGTTTCGACCGCCCGAACATCCAGTATCGCGTGGTCCAGAAGCAGCAGCCCCGGCAGCAGCTCCTGCGCTTCCTGCAACGCGAGCACCCGGGTGACGCGGGGATCGTCTACTGCCTGTCGCGCAAGCGCACCGAGGAGACGGCGGAGTTCCTGAACGAGCACGGCATCCCGGCCCTGCCCTACCATGCCGGACTGCCGAAGGACGTGCGCCAGCGTCACCAGGAGCGCTTCCTGCGCGAGGACGGCCTGGTGATCACCGCGACCATCGCCTTCGGCATGGGCATCGACAAGCCGGACGTGCGGTTCGTGGCGCACCTGGACCTGCCGAGATCCCTGGAGGCGTACTACCAGGAGACCGGCCGCGCGGGCCGCGACGGGCTGCCGGCCAACGCCTGGTTGTGCTACGGCCTGCAGGACGTGGTGCTGCTACGGCAGATGCTCGCGCAGTCCGAGGCGGACGACCGCCACCAGCGGCGCGAGCGCCAGGGCCTGGACACCATGCTCGGCTACTGCGAGATCACCACCTGCCGCCGCCAGATGCTGCTGCGGTACTTCGGCGAGGAGCTGACCGAGCCCTGCGGCAACTGCGACACCTGCCTCGAGCCGCCCGCCACCTTCGACGGCACCGTGGCCGCGCAGAAGGTGCTCTCCTGCGCCGTGCGCACCGGCCAGCGCTTCGGCGCCCAGCACCTGATCAGCGTCCTGCGTGGCAGCAAGAACGACCGCCTGCTGCGGTGGGGCCACCACCGCCTGCCCACCTACGGCGTGGGGGCGGACCTGAGCCAGAACGAGTGGCGCAGCGTGATCCGCCAGCTCGTGGCCCGCGGCCATCTGGCCGTGGATGCCGAGGGCCACGGCAGCCTGCAGCTCACCGCCGCGGCCGCGCCGGTGCTCCGGGGCGAGGAGCGGCTGGAGCTGCGGCGCGACACCCTGGGCGCCGTCGCCGCCCCCGATCGCGGCGCCCGCAAGCGTCGCACCGCCGCGCTGGATGCGCTGTCGGCGGAGGTGACCCAGCTCGACGGCGACACCGAGGCCCTCTTCGAGCGGCTCCGCGCCCGCCGCAAGTCGCTGGCCGACGAGCAGGGCGTCCCGCCCTACGTGATCTTCCACGACAAGACGCTCGCCGCCATGGCCCTGCATCGCCCCACCACCCCCGAGGGGCTCCTGCGCCTCAGCGGCGTGGGCCAGGCCAAGCTCGACCGCTACGGCGAGGTCTTCCTGGCGGAGATCCGCGGCGACGCGCCGGATCCCGCCGGGCTCGCGGGGCCCCCCTGACCCGCGGAGCCCCGGGAGCCGGTCCGTAAGCGATCGGCGCCGTCGACCACCCATCGTCGAGTCCGGCAGACGATCGTG
>CAZWYF010000029.1:10374-11565 GCA_964637835.1 uncultured Fibrobacteraceae bacterium | reverse complement strand
CCGTAAGCGATCGGCGCCGTCGACCACCCATCGTCGAGTCCGGCAGACGATCGTGATCGACGAGGAGGGTGTCATGCATCAGCGACTGGGGACAGCGGCGCTCATCGCCACGGCGGTGCTGCTCGCCGCCTGCGGGGACGACGGCCCGACCGGAACCGGGGGCCCCGAGCATCTGCTGGTGGACATCGACGGCCGGGTGTGGGACATCAGCTACGCCCTCGATGAGCTGGGGCTCGATCGCGACGGCTTCGGCCACGGCATCGGCGTCGACGCCATCCCGCCCATCACCGACCCCGCCGTCGTCCACCCCGGGGATCCGGGCTACCCCGTCGATGGCTCCGCCTTCACGCTGCTCGGCGTGGCCGTGGACGACAGCGCGCGCGCGTATCGCCTGGCGACCCTCGTGCGCCACGAGGTGGTGAACGACCATCTGGGCGGCGTGGCCCTGGCGGCCACCTACTGACCGCTCGAGGACCTGGCTGCCGTGAGCAGCCGTCGCCTCGACGATACGGTCCTGACCCTGGGCGCCAGCGGCTGGACCTATCGCAATACCTTCGTGCTCCACGACCAGCAGACCGGTTCGATGTGGCTGCCGCGTCCGGACGCCGAGGGCGTGATGCGGTTCGAGGGCATCGCCGGGGAGCACGCCGGCCGCGTCCTGGAGCCGATGCCGTTCTTCCGCGGGACCTGGCGGGACTGGACCGCCGAGCATCCCGGCAGCGGGATCGCGCTGCCCTGATCCGCTCGGGCGGTTGATCGGCTAGCCCAGCGCCGGGCCCGGCGCCACGCGCTCGTAGCTCTCGTCCAGGATGATGTCCGGGTGGATGGACTGCCGCAGCGGGCAGGTGCGTCCGGCGGCGATGAGCTTGTCGAAGTCGGCGTCGCTGCAGTCGGTGATGAGCTGGTAGCGGACGGTCAGCTTGCCGATGCGCCGCGGGCTGGCCAGCATCTCCTTGTCCACCGTGAACCGGATGCCCGCCAGCGGGATGCCGCTGTTCCGGGCGTACATGTTCATGATGGTCGACCCGCAGGCGCCCAGGGAGGTGGCGCAGAGGTCGGTGGGGGAGAAGAGCAGGCCCTCGCCACCGTTGTCCCGGGGGGCCATGGTCTCGATCACCGAGCCGGAGGGCTCGTGCTCGATGCGGACGGTGGTCTTGCTGGTGGTCTCGCCGGCGGTGCGGACGATCATGG
>CAZWYF010000029.1:8466-10274 GCA_964637835.1 uncultured Fibrobacteraceae bacterium | reverse complement strand
TCGATGCGGACGGTGGTCTTGCTGGTGGTCTCGCCGGCGGTGCGGACGATCATGGTGGGCCTCCGGAAGACGGGCGGTGGTGAGCGGGTGGGCCCGGCCGGCCGCCGGGCGCCTGGGAGCAGGATCGCAAGCCGGCGCGACCGGCGCAACCCCCGCCAGCGCAACCCCTCGCCAGCGCCCCCCGGCGATGGGCGTCCTTCTCCGCTAGATTGATCGCTTGCTTCCATCCCGGACTCGCACCCCGGAGCCGACCCGTGACCGACCGTCCCGACAACCACCTGGTGACCGCCCCCGTCGGCGGCCTGGTGCGTCACCTGGCCATCCCCGCCAGCGTGGGCTTCTTCTTCAACACGCTCTACAACGTGGTGGACACCTGGTTCGCGGGGCTGCTCTCCACCGAGGCGCTGGCCGCGCTGTCGCTCTCGTTCCCGGTGTTCTTCACCCTCATCGCCACCGGCTCGGGTTTCTCCACCGGCGCCACCGCGCTCATCGGCCAGGCGCTGGGCGCGGGCGACCGCCGCGAGGCCGCCCTGGTGGCCGCGCAGGGCCTGGTGCTCAGCGTGCTGGTGACCGTCAGCGTCATGGTGCTCGGGTACCTGGCCACCCCGGCGCTCTTCCGCCTGCTGGGCGCGGAGGGCTCCTACCTGGAGCTCTGCCTGGCGTACATCCGGGTGATCCTGGCGGGCTGCGGGTTCGTCTACGGCGTCTACATGCTCAACGGCATCCTCAACGCCCAGGGCGACACGCGGTCGTTCCGCGACTTCCTCATGGTGGCCGCGGTGGTCAACGTGCTCCTCGATCCCCTGTTCATGTTCGGCTGGCTGGGGCTGCCGGCCATGGGGGTGGGTGGCATCGCGCTGGCCACGGTGATCGCCCAGAGCGGTGGCGTGGTCTTCCTCGCCTGGCGCGTCCGGCGCACCGGCCTGCTCGCGCGCGGGGGCGGGGCGCGGTGGCGGCCGCAGCGGGCCACGCTGCTGGCCATCGTGGGGCAGGGCGTGCCGGCGAGCCTGAACATGATGTCGGTGGCCATCGGCATCTTCATCATCACCTGGTTCCTCGGCCGCGTGGGCCAGGAGGCGGTGGCGGCCTACGGCGTGGCCACGCGCATCGAGCAGATCATCCTGCTGCCGACCATCGGCCTGAACGTGGCCGCGCTCACCCTCGCCGCGCAGAACGCCGGCGCCGGCCGGTACGACCGCGTCCGCCAGGCCGTGCGCACGTCGCTGATCTACGGCGGGGTGGTGGCGCTGGTGGGCTCGACGGCCATGTTCCTGCTCGCCCGCCCGCTCATGGACGTGTTCACCGACGACCCCGCCGTGATCGACGTCGGTGCATACTACCTGCGCATCGCCGCCTTCCTCGAGTACGCCTACGTGCTGCTCTTCGTGAACCAGTCGGCGCTGCAGGGGCTCAAGCGGCCGCAGCTGGCGCTGTGGCTGGGGCTGTTCCGCCAGGTGGTGGCGCCGGTCACCTTCTTCTGGCTGACCACCGAGATCCTGGGTCTCGGACTGCCGGGCATCTGGTGGACCATCTTCACGGTGAACTGGATCGCCGCCCTGGTGGCCGTGCGCCTGGCCCGCCGGGAGGTGGACCGGCTGGAGGCGCGGGGCGCGCGGCCGGCGGTGAGCCCGGCGGCCTGAGCGACCAGCGGACTACCGCCGCCGTGGCGCCTGGATCGAGCGGATCACGAACTCCACCACCGGGTCGGGCACGCTGGGCTCGGTGAACACCGCCGGCACCAGCCGTGGCGGCGTGACCAGGCCGCGGGCGCGGAGCTCGTCGATCAGATCGAGGGCCGCCAGGCTGGT
>CAZWYF010000029.1:0-8366 GCA_964637835.1 uncultured Fibrobacteraceae bacterium | reverse complement strand
TGACCAGGCCGCGGGCGCGGAGCTCGTCGATCAGATCGAGGGCCGCCAGGCTGGTCTTGCCGATCATCAGGTTCTCCAGCGACCGCTGCTGCCAGCAGCCGAGGGCCTCGCGCAGGCCCCGCAGGTAGAGGTAGTCCTTGGTGAAGCCGCCGCCGCGGTGGACGCGGGCAGCGAGGTCGAAGGCGGCCTCGCGCGGGACGCCGTGGTCGCCGGTGAGCGCCTGCAGCGTGCGGGCGAAGTCGTGGTGGCGCAGCATCAGGTCGATGGCCACCACCCGCAGGGCCAGGCCCTCGAGGCGGTCGAGGGTGAGGTGGCCGGCCAGGTACTCGGCCAGGATGGCCAGGCCCTCCTGGGTGAGGGTGTTGCGGGGCAGGCCCAGGCTGAAGACGCGCAGCGGCTGCTCGCGGCCGTTGAGGGTGGTGGCCATGTGGATGCCCAGCTCGTGGTGGGCGAGGGCCTGCAGCTCGGTGGCCGAGAAGCGCGCGTCGGTGCGGATGAACAGGGTCCTGCGGGCGTTGTTCACCATGGCGCGCGCCACCAGGCGGGTGCTGCGCTCGATCCGGCAGTCCATGCCCCAGGCGCGGGCCTGCGCGCGCAGCCGGTGTTGCGCCGCCACCGCATCGATGTCCAGCGGCTCGGGCGCCGACGGGTCCACGCCATGCAGGATGAAGCGGGCGTTGGCCAGGTCCTGGGCGTCGGGCTCGCCGTAGGTGCGCAGGGAGTTGTAGACGAACCGCTCGGTGCCCACGCTGGTGATCAGGTCGATGCGCGCGGCCAGGTTCTCGATCACCGCGTGGTAGAGCTGCTGGATCTCCGGGTCGCCGATGCGCTCGACCGGCAGACGGTAGAGCTGCGCGCGGAAGCGGTTGGGATCCAGGGCCAGGGGCCGGTAGGTGAAGCGCGGCGCGGTACCGCGGCGCAGGAAGGCGCGGCGGCTGCGGGCCATGTTCAGGGGCGTGACGTGGACCAGCGTCTCCAGGCCACGGGCCAGCTTCGCCAGCGCGCGGTCCACCGCCAGCAGCTCGGGGTCCAGGCCCGGGGCGAGCATGTCGGCGCGGCGCGCACGGCGGCGGCGCGTGTGGCGGCGGGCGAACAGGGCGGCGGTGTCGCTGAGCGCGTGCTTGAGGCCGGTGCCCAGATCGGCCAGGACGCGGGGGTAGAGCTCGCCCGCGTCCTCGTCCATGAACACCTTGGCCACCTCCGTGGGGATCACCAGCACGTCCGGATGGCGGGCGTTGACGTGGGCGATGAGATAGCCCCGGCCCTGGAACACGGTGTCGCAGTGGGCCTGCACCGGGATGCCCGGCAGCGCGATGTGCGCCAGCTGCGTGCGCAGGTGCTCCACCAGGCGGCCCCACCGGGGCATGTCGATCTGGCTGGTGCCCAGGTTGAACACCGGCGCGGCCTCGCCGTGACGGCGCAGGTTGTAGGCATGCACGTCGTAGACCAGGCAGCCGCCGCAGCGCCCGGCCACCGCCTCGATCAGGGCGTCGAGCACGCGGTAGAAGGCGCGGTGCTTGGCATGGCTCGCCGCCCGCTGCGCCTGGGTGGGCGGCCGGCGCCACACCCGCTTGCCCCAGGCCACGGTGTAGACGCACTGCGCGAGGGGGCGGTTGAGATCGTACTCGTAGCGGGAGTCGTGGCAGACCAGGACGATGGGCAGGGCGCCCACCAGGTCGGCGGTATGGGGGTCCTCCTCGTACCGGCGCTCCTGGTCGGACAGCAGGCAGCGGGCGGCGAGGTCGTCCCGCAGGCGGTGCCCGTCATGGATGGCGGTGCCGATGCAGGGGGCCCAGGCGTCCACGCGCAGCGAGATGGCGCCGTCCTCGCTGGTGGCGCTGAAGGGGTCCCCGCGGCCGATCAGGTCCAGCAGGACCTGCTCAGGACGCGTGCTCATCCTCGATCACCTTGCGGAAGGCGTGCTTGCGCTGGATGGACCGCTCGCGCGCGCCGGCCACCGACTCCACCCAGTCGATCACCTGGGTCTGCAGGCGGACCCGGTTGAGGCGGTTGATGCGGGTGATGCCGCCGGGGCTGAGCACGTTGACCTCGATGAGCTTGCCGCCGATCACGTCCAGGCCGGCGAAGTAGAGGCCGTCGCGCACCAGGCGCGGGCCGATCACCCGGCAGAGCTCCTTCTCCTGCCGGGTGAGGGTGTGCTTGCGCACGGTGCCGCCCGCGTGGACGTTGCTGCGGGCCTCGTCCGCGGCGGGCACGCGGTGCATGGCGCCGATGGGCTCGCCGTTGAGCATGAGGATGCGCACGTCGCCCTCCTCGGCGCCGGGCACGTACTCCTGGAGGATCACGTAGTTGGAGGCATCGCCCTCGCCGATGTAGAACTCCAGCAGGGAGCGGAAGCTGGCCATCGCGCGCCGCTCGATGAGGATCACGCCGCGGCCGCCGTACCCGTTGAGCGGCTTGAGGATCATCTTCTCCTCGCCCGATTCGCGGAACGCGCGCTCGAGGTAGTCCTTGTTCTTCGAGACGTGCGTCACCGGGATGAAGTCGTGCTCGGGATCGGCCAGCGAGGTGGTGTAGAGCTTGTTGCTGCCGACGCGCAGGCCGTCGAGGTCGTTGATGATGAAGGCGTCGCCGCGGACGGAGTCCAGGAAGTTGAGCGCCACGTTGTCCAGGGGCGGGTTGGCCCGCATGAAGACCACGTCGAAGCCCGACAGCGGCAGCTTGCTGCGCTTGAACTCGGTGTGCCGGTAGAACGACGGGATGTTGCTCGAGACGCGGTTGTTCTGGATCACCCGGCAGAACGCGTGGGCCGTGTTGTCCCGGATGGTCAGGCCGCTGGGCGTGGTGATGGCCACGCGATGGCCACGGCTGGCGCACTCGTGGACCAGGCGCAGGGTGGTGTCGGTCTCCGGGGAGACCCGCTCCCACGGGTACATCACGAAGCAGACGTTCAACGGTCCCTCCGGGGGAGGGGTGGCGGCGGGCCGCCGCCGCATCCGCGGGCGGCCGGCTGGCGCCGGGGGCGCGGGAATATAGGGCGCCCGCCCTGGAACGACAACCGCGAATCGCAGCCGGTTGTCCGGAGGCTCGGCGGGCGGTCCGGGCGGCCGAGATCTTCGTGTCGGGAAAAAGGAGCAATATGGTATGGTATGCGTCCTCGAGCCGCTTCCCGCAGCGGCTCACGCCCCCGATCGTCGCCGGGGCGCCCGCGCCCCGGCCTGCCAGGAGACGAGATCATGAAGACGTCCGCCACTCGCCATCCGGATGGTCGTCGCGGCCCGAGCCGCCCGCCCATCCACCCCCTTGGCCGCTCCGCCGCCGCCCCCCGGCCCCGGAGCTGGCCCCTGGCCGCCGTCGCGGCTTTCCTGATCCTCGCGTCACTCTCGCCCACCCCGGCGGCGGCCGAGGTGCACCGGCTCTCCGATACCCAGACCGCCTGGTACTGGCTGTACAACGTGACCGTCGCGGACGTGGACGCGTTCCTCGCCGAGCAAGACGTGCGCATCATCGACCTGGAGATCCACTCGGCCTCGCCCCTGCGCCTGACGGTGGCCTTCGTCCGCAACGACGGCGTCTATGCCTCGGGCTGGTGGTGGTACTACGGGCTGACCTTCGAGGAGGTGGGCCGCTTCGTCGCCGACAACGAGGGCCGCCTCATCGACATCGAGCGCTACCTGGTCGACGACCAGGAACGGTGGGCCGTGGTGATGATCCCCAACACCGGCGCCCAGCAGAAGGCCTGGTGGTACTACGTCGGCCTGCGCGTCGAGGCGATCCCCAGCTACCTCGACGGCAACGGCGCCCGCCTGGTGGACATCGAGTCCTACGACACCGCCGCCGGCCGCCGCTACGCCGTGATCATGATCGCCAACGCCGGCGACGACGCCACCGGCTGGGGATGGTACTACAACGTCGACCTCGCCACGCTGACCGACTACCTGAGCCAGAACGACATGCGGCTGCTGGAATTCCAGGTCCGCGACCCATCCGGCCCCACCTTCGACGCGATCATGGTGCCGGAGAGCTTCCACGCGCCCCGCACCTGGTGGTGGTATTACGGGGTGACGGCCGATCGCCTGGCCGACCTGGTCAGCCAGGCCGCGTCGCGCATCACCGACATCGACACCTACGTGGTGGGCGGCGAGCGCCGGTTCAGCGTGGTGCTGCTGAACAACGCCAACGACCTGACCGTCGCCGCCGGCCAGGCCCTGCAGTGGGGCAGCGACGGCTGGACGGGCGCCTACCTCGAGGAGGTGGACGGCCCCACGCTCGCCTACCTGCAGCCGGATTTCGTGTTCGAGCCGGCGAGCACCATCAAGGCCATCCACCACCTGCACGCCATGCGCAGCGTGATGAGCGGCGAATCCAGCCTGGGCCAGCCGGTGACCTACTCGGAGAACTACTCCGGGAGCTGCCCCGTGGGCGGGGCGCCCTTCACCACGCAGAGCCTCCAGGAGACCCTGCGCCGGATGATGGTCGATTCGGACAACGCGGCCACCGAGGGCATCACCCAGCTCTACGGCGAGGGGGACATCGAGCAGACCGCGCGGCTCATCGCTCAGATGACCAGCACCGAGCTGAACCACACCCTCGGCTGCGGGGCCGGGGCCCTGGCCGACCCCAATCACCTGACCCTGCGCGACGCCGGCCGTCTCTACGAGGGGGTCCAGACCCTCGACCTGCTCGACGAGCCCCGCCGCGACACCTTCTACGCCCTGATGCAGAACCAGGACACGCCCGCGCCGTGGTGGTTCACGAACATCCTGCGCGGGACCATCGACCAGGTGGCCGGCGACCTCGGGCTGCCGCAGTCCATCGCCGACGACTACTGGGACGCGACGCTCACCGCCTGGAAGCCCGGCGGCTACACCCTGAACGGCCTGGCCTACACCTCGGTGGCCGGCGTGGTGAGCCTGCCGCGGTGCACCTCGGGGCCCATGACCGACCTGACGCATTACGTGTTCGGCGTCTTCGTCGAGGGCGCGGCCGGTGGGACCTCCCTGGCGCGGATCCAGGAGACCTGCCCCGTGCTCTTCCGCGACCTGATCGCCGCCGAGATGCAGAACTGCCCGACGGCCGTGGAGGAGCTGCCGCTGGCGCGGACGTTCCTCTCGCCGCCGCACCCCAATCCATTCAACCCGCGGACCGAGCTGGCCTTCAGCCTGGAGAAGCCGGGCGAGGTCCAGCTGGCGGTGTACGACGCGGCGGGCCGCAAGCTGGCGGTCCTCGCCGCGGGCCATCATGACCGTGGCCGCCACACCGCGGTCTGGAACGGTCGCGACCAGCGGGGACGGCCCGCGGCCGCGGGCGTCTACATCGCCCGCCTGGTGGTGGGCGACCGCGTGGAGTCGCGGAAGCTGGCGTTGCTGAAGTAGGGCCGCGCCCCGTGCGGCCCCTGCTGGTGGCGAGGAGGCAACCGTCCCGGGGGGTGGTGCGTAGGAGCGGCCAGGACGCCAACCCCCCGGACCGATCGCCAGGAGAGCCACGCCATGACCGCCAGCCGACGCACGTTCCTGAAGACCACCGCGGCCGCCGCCGCCGTCGTCTCCCTGGGCGCGGCCGCCCGCGCCGCCGACGTCCCCCGGTGGGAGCCGCCCCGGGAGATCGGCCGCGCGGGCCGCAAGCTGCGCCTGCTCTTCCTCGGCGGCACCCGCTTCCTGGGGCCGCACACCGTGGAGCATGCCCGCGCCCGCGGCCACGAGGTCACGCTCTTCAACCGCGGCAAGACGGCGCCGGAGCTCTTCCGCGGTCTGGATCAGCGCCGCGGCGACCGTGCCGCCGGCGATTACGCCAGCCTCGCCGACGGCCACTGGGACGCGGTGATCGACACCTCCGCCCACCGCCCGCACTGGGTCCGGGAGGCCGCCGACGCGCTCTCCGGACGCTGCGGCCACTACCTCTACATCAGCAGCACCGGCGTCTACTGGCCCTACACGGAGCACGGCATCGACGAGACCGGCGCCGTGGCGCCCCCGCCGGACGACCTCGATCCCGAGCAGATCACCGGCAGCAACTTCGGCGGCCTGAAGGTCTGCTGCGAGCGGGAAGCCGAGCGCTGCTTCCCCGGCCGCACCATCGTGATCCGCCCGCACCTGATCGTCGGCCCCGGCGACAACAGCGACCGCTTCACCTACTGGCCCGAGCGCATCGCCCGGGGCGGCGAGGTGCTCGCGCCGCCGGCGGACGACCCCGTCCAGTGGATCGACGCGCGCGACCTGGCCGCCTTCATGGTCCATGGCCTCGAGCAGGGCCACACCGGCATCTACAACGCCGTGGGTCCGCGCGCGGACTGCACGGTGGCCGGCATGCTGCACGGGATCCGTGCCACGGTGAGCAACGAGATCCGCTTCACCTTCGCCGATCGCGAGTTCCTGGCCGCCCAGGGGATCGGTGGCTGGATGGACCTGACGGTCTGGATCCCGCCGGTGGCCGAGAGCCTGGGCATGAACACCATCGACGGGCGCAAGGCCGTGGCCGCGGGCCTGGACTTCCGGCCCCTGGCCGACACGGCTCGCGACACCCTGACCTGGTGGCGAGCGCAGCCGGCGGAGCGGCGTGAGAAGCCGCGGGCGGGCCTGCCCGCGGCGCGGGAACGGGAGATCCTGGCGGCCTGGCACGCCCGGACGGCGGCCGTGAAGGCGGCCGGGTGAGGGCTCAGCGGATCCCGCGCTTGACCAGCCAGATCGCCAGGTTGAGCGCCACCGAGATCACCAGCAGCGAGACCCACGGGATGTAGACCCGCACGCCGGGCTTCTCGACGCGGATGTCGCCCGGCAGCCGTCCGAACCAGTTGAGGGCCCCCGACCACACCAGCAGGCCCACGGCCACCAGGACGAGGCCGCAGAGCACGATGAGCCGGCCGAGCTGGAAGGGGGGCATGACGTCTCCGGGGCGGCGCAGGGTCCGGCGCGGGGGTCCGCGGCAACGGTCTCGCGAGGAAGATACCACGTCGTCGCGCGGTGGCCAGCGGTGGATCAGGGCGTGGGGACGGGCGCCTCCGGCTGCGTCACCGCGACCAGGATCTCGCGCAGGTCCTCCGAGCGGATGGGCTTGCTGAGGAAGGCGTCCATGCCGGCCTCGCGGCAGCGTCGCTCGTCCTCGCTGAAGGCGTGGGCGGTGAGCGCCACGATGGGCGTGCGGCCGCGCCCGGGATCCTGCGCCTCGGCGGCCCGGATGCGGCGCGTGGCCTCCAGGCCGTCGAGCACCGGCATCTTGACGTCCATGAGGATCACGTCGGGACGACCGTGCTGCCAGGCCGCCACCGCCTGCTCGCCGTCGGTCACCGCCTCGGCCCGGTGCTGCCACTTCGCCAGCAGGGCCAGGGCCAGGCGCTGGTTCACCGGGTTGTCCTCGGCCACCAGCACGTGCAGCGGCTGGTCGGGAATCTCCACGCCTGCGGGCGCAGCGGCGGCGGCGGCCGCGGCGGGGGGCGCGGCCGCCGCCGGAGACGCCACCTCGCGCGCGCTCGCGGGAGCCTTCGCCAGCGCGAACGGCAGGGTGAAGCTGAACGTGCTGCCGCGGCCCGGCTCGCTCTGCAGCTCCAGCCGGCCACCCATGAGCTGCACCAGGCGGCTGCTGATGGTCAGGCCCAGGCCGGTGCCGCCGTGCTGCCGGGCGTGCGAACCGTCCACCTGCTGGAAGGCCTCGAAGATGGCCTGCTGCTGGTCCGGTGCGATCCCCAGGCCGGTGTCGTGCACGCGGAAGACCAGGCGGACGCGGCGATGCCCCTTGGCGGCGGGCAGCACCTCCAGGCGCACCTCGCCCTGCTCGGTGAACTTCAGGGCATTGCCCACCAGGTTGACCAGCACCTGTCGCAGGCGGACCGGGTCGCCGCAGAGGCGGTCGGGAGCCTCGGGAGCGATGTCCAGGGTCAGCCGCAGGTCCTTCTCGTCGGCGCGGGGATCGAGCATGCGGACGATGCTCTGCAGCTCCTCCCGCAGGCCGAAGTCGCGTCGCGCCATCTCCATCTTGCCGGCCTCGATCTTGGAGAAGTCGAGGATGTCGTTGATCACCGCGAGCAGGGCGCGGCCGGAGTCCTTGATCACGGCGAGGTACTCGCCCTGCTCGTCGTCCAGCTCGGTCTCGAGCGCGAGGTCGGCCATGCCCAGGATGCCGTTCAGCGGCGTGCGGATCTCGTGGGACATGTTGGCCAGGAAGAGGCTCTTGGCCTTGCTGGCCTGCTCGGCGGCATCGGCGGCGGCCTGCAGCCGGTGCTCGTACTCCGCGCGTTGCTCCATCTCCCGGACCAGCAGTTCCTTCTGCTGCGTCATCAGCCGCCCGCGCATGGCCTCCTCGCTCAGCCGGGCGCTCAGGCGGCCGCGCTGCACCTGGCTGCGCAGGACCAGGAAGACCGCGCTCATGAGCATCACCGCGATCAGGCCGAAGGCCGCCAGGTGGCGCCGGGG
>CAZWYF010000028.1:0-42321 GCA_964637835.1 uncultured Fibrobacteraceae bacterium | reverse complement strand
TCTAGACCAGCGCGGCGAGGATCGCGAACGGCCGGACCGTGCCGTCCCGCGGATCGGTCCTCGTCACGGGACGGGCGGTGTCATCGGGCGCCGCCCGTCTCCGACTCCGGCCAGAGCTCCAGACGCAGCTCCCACCATAGTTCCTGCACCGCCGTCGCTCCCGGACCGTGCGGCGCCTGGCAGGCCACCGGCTCGCGGTGGATCCCCATCTTCTCGATGTCGCTGCTGACGGGGATGCGGGTCCGGCAGAAGCGGACGCCGGCTCGCCGCGGGAGGTCCTCGGCGAGTTGCCGGTGCAGGGTCTTGCGCCGGTCCATGAGCGAGAAGAAGCCGAGCAGGTTGGCGTGGGGCAGGCCGTGTTCCTCGGCGAAATCGCGGAGCATCAGCAGCGTGCGCTCGCTCAGCGTGGTGGGCACCACCGGGACGGCCACCAGGTCGGCGGCCCGCAGCACGCTCTCGGCCACCAGGGTGAGCGTGGGCGCGCAGTCGATCACGACGAGGTCGTACTGGTCGCGCTGGGGCTCGAGCAGCCTCGCCAGGCGGGAGCGCGGCTTCTTCACCGCGTCGAGGGCCAGCTCCAGCTTTCGGAAGCTCCGGTGGGCAGGCAGGATGTCCAGGCCCGGGTAGTCGGTGGCGCGGATGGCCCGCTCGGCCTTGCGGCCACTGCCGAGCAGCACGCGCTTGCCGGCGCCCTTGCGCGGACGGACGCGGAAGTAGAAGGAGGCCGCTCCCTGCGGATCGAGGTCCAGCAGCAGCGTCCGGCGGCCGTCGGCCGCGGCCGCGTGGGCCAGGTTCACCGCGGCGGCGGTCTTGCCCACGCCTCCCTTGATGCTGTAGAGCGCGAGCACCTTCACGCGGATTCCTCCGGTCTCGTTGCCTGGGGCCTGGTGATGGCGGCGAAGCGGCGGCGGACCCTGGCGGCCGTGAACCGTGCGAACGCCGTGGCGAACTCCTCGCGGACCTGCGCCTGCCGCGCGTCCAGGGCGGTGATGAGGCCGCCGATGGCCGCCGCCTCCTCGCGGCCGCGACGTCCCCGGCTGGTGATGGCGTCCAGCGAGGCACGCAGGCGCTCGTGCTGCACGGAGAGGTCGTTGAACTCGCCGAGGTTGTCCTGCAATCCCTTGAGGTGCTTGATCAGGGCCTCCACCTCGCCGGGCGGGTAGAGCGAGGCCGCGAACTCCAGCAGGTAGCGCAGCTTCTTGCACTCGATGCGCAGGGCGTGCAGGGCGGCGGGGGGCGAGGTCGGGGTGATGGCGCGGCCGTCCCGCAGGACGCGGCGATGGCGCTTGCGAAGCCGCGCGCGGACGAGATCGCCCACGGGCTCTGCAGCGGCCGGGCCGGCGGCGGGGTCGGCGAGGAAGGCGGCCCATTGCCCGGTGAACCGTCGGTACTCGACACTGCCCAGCGTGCGGCGCAGACGCCTCAGCTCGGTGGCGCGCTCCTGGCGCAGGCGGTCGAAGAGACCGTCGAGTCCCCCGCGCAGGTCGGTCGGCAGCAGGCCGCGGTAGCGGTCCTCGTCCAGGAGGTAGACGTCCAGGTCGCGCAGCGGGCCCGTGGCGCGGCCGAGCTGGCGGAGCTGGTCCCGGAAGGGGCCCACGGCCTCGGCGTCGAACACCCCCTTGAAGTGCGTGAGGACCGAACGGGTGCGGCGGACGGCGACGCGGAAATCATGGAGGAACTCGGTATCGACATCCTCCTTCAGGCCGGTCTCGTTCTGCCGCATGGTCCGCAGCAGGATGCTGGCGATCTCCGTGGCCGCGCTCAGCGCCGACTGGGCGGGATCGAGGTCCGCGACGAACTTCGAGCTGTAGCCCTCGGGTTCGAGATCCGCTGCGCGCAGCAGGAGGTCCAGGGGCGGCGCGCTCAGCGGTTGCAGGTCATGGTCGGCGGCGATGCGGAGGGCCGCGGCGGCATGGTCGTCGTAGCCCCGCAGCGGCTCGAGGCGCAGCAGGCGCCAGCTCTCCTGGCGGGCGGGCCGGTCCAGCTGCAGGATCTGCAGGCCGATCCGCAGCACCGTCTTGCGGTCACGGTTGAGGACGTGCCAGAGGTGCTCTTTGCCCACCACGGTGATCAGGTGCACCACCGCGCGCATCTTCAGCAGCTTGCCCAGGCGGTGCTGCAGCTCGCTGCCGGCGGGGAACTCCCCGGCGAAGCGCGGCCAGCGGCCGGCGGCGGCGGGGGCGGAGCAGGCCACCTCCGGGCCGGCCAGGTCGCGGAGCTGCCAGGCGCCGTCGGCGCGGGTCAGCGTCAGGCCGGCGCGATGCAGACGCCAGTCGAAGCTGTCGAGGTGCCGTCGGCGCAGGCTGCGGGCCGGCTGCTCGGCCAGCTCCTGGGAGCCGGCGAACTGGCCGAGGAGGTCCTCGGCGGCGAGGTCGGCGGGCAAGAGGAACCAGGTCTCGTTCACGGCGTGGTCGTCCCCGGGCTGGCAGCCCCGTGGCTGCGTGCTGACGTTGACCGGCACAGGGTAGCATGGATCGGCGCCGCGGACATTTCCTGGTTCAAGATCCCCGCGGGCGCTGCTAGGATACCGCCGTGCCTCGCCCGAGATGCCGCGCCGGTCCGCCGATCGCGACAGGAGCTGCCAGACCATGATCCGACGCGAATCCCAGACGCGCTGCATCGGCGTGCTCACCTCCGGGGGCGATTGCCCCGGGCTGAACGCGGCGATCCGCGGCATCACCAAGGCCGCCATCCAGGACTACGGCATCAAGGTGGTGGGGATCCTGGACGGCTTCCGCGGCCTGGTGGAGAACCGCACCATGCCGCTGGATTTCCACAACACCAGCGGCGTGCTCACCGTGGGCGGCACCCTCCTGGGCACGTCGCGCGACAAGCCGCGCAAGATGCCCATGGGGGGCAAGGTCCTGGACATGACGTATGCCGCGGTGGAGAACGCGCAGAAGAACGACTTCGACTGCGTGGTCTGTCTCGGCGGTGGTGGCACCCAGAAGAACGCCTTCAGCCTGCAGAAGGCCGGTCTCGACGTGATGACCCTGCCCAAGACCATCGACAACGACGTCTGGGGCACCGACGTCACGTTCGGCTTCGATACCGCCATGCAGATCTGCACCGAGGCCATCGATCGCCTGCACACCACCGCCACCAGCCACGACCGCATCATCGTGGTGGAGGTGATGGGGCACAACGCGGGCTGGCTGGCCCTGGGCGCCGGCATCGCCGGCGGCGCGGACGTGGTCCTGATCCCCGAGATCCCCTACGACATCGCCGCGGTGGCCGACTACCTGCGTGAGCGGCAGCGCCGCTACGGCAAGCGCTTCTCCATCGTCTGCGTGGCCGAGGGCGCCAAGACCCGTGACGAGGCCCAGGCGGAACTGGAGAAGGACGCCCAGAAGAAGGCGGCCAGGAAGCTGGCCGAGGACCAGGGCGCCCCCCCTCCGGACGACCACTCCGGCTACCGCCTGGTCAAGGAGAGCCTGGCCAGCCGCCTGGCCCGCAACCTCCAGCAGCTGACCAGCACCGAGGCGCGGGTCACCAGCCTGGGCCATGTGCAGCGCGGCGGCATCCCCTCGGCGGCCGATCGTCTGCTCACCACCCGGCTCGGCGCCAAGGCGGCCGAGCTGCTGGCCGCTGGCACCTACAACGTGCTCGTGGCCGTGCGCGGCGGCGAGTGCGTGCCGGTGCCCCTGGAGGAGGTGGCCGGCCGCAAGAAGCTGGTGCCCCTCGCCCATCACTGGATCGACACCGCGCGGCGCCTCGGCACCTGCCTCGGCGTCACCGACGAGGAACTCCTGCAACTCATGCGGCCCTAGGCGTCGCATCCCGGAAAGGAATCATGGCCAACACGAAGCGGAGGGGTGACCCGGAGAACACCCTGCCGGCGCGCTACGCCGACCGGCATCAGCTGTACCAGTGGTCGGTGCAGGTGCCGGAGTTCGAGGTCACCTTCATGGATCGCGTCTATCGCAAGCACAATGGCCGCCGGCCCCTGCTGTTGCGCGAGGACTTCTGCGGGACCGGCCTGCTCGCGAGCAAGTGGGTGGCCAGCCACCGCAAGCGGCGGGCGATCGGGCTGGACCTGGACACCGAGACCCTGGCCTGGGGCCAGGAGCATTGCGTGGCGCCGCTGGGCGAGGCGGCCAGCCGGGTGGAGCTCCGCGAGGCGGACGTGCGCATGGTCACCGATCCTGCGGCCGACGTGGTCTGCGCCTACAACTTCTCCTGGTTCCTGCTGTTCCCGCAGCCGACGCTCGTGGACTATTTCCGGCACGTCCACGCCAGCCTGGCGCCCGATGGTCTCTTCTTCCTCGATTGCTACGGCGGCTGGGAGGCCCAGCAGCAGGTGGAAGAGCCGCGCCTGGTGGAGACGCCCCATGGCATGTTCACCTACACCTGGGATCAGGCGTCGTACAATCCCATCGACGGTACGGCGGAGTGCTTCATCCACTTCGAGCTGAAGGGCGGCAAGCGGCTCCGCAAGGCCTTCTCCTATCACTGGCGGCTGTACTCGCTCGCCGAGTGCCGCGATGCCCTGCTGGCCGCCGGTTTCCGGGACTGCGTGGTCTACTGGGACGTCTCGGAGGATCCCGAGGTGGATCGCTACCGGCCAGCCACGCGGGCGGAGAGCCAGCCCGGCTGGCTGGCGTACATCGTGGGTTTCGCGTAGCGGACCGCGGGTCCGCGCCGGAGGTGGCGCGTGCGCATCGCTTTCCTGACCGACGTGCACGGTAACCTGCCCGCACTGGAGGCCGTGCTGGCCGACGCGCGCGACCAGGGCTGCGAGGAGATCTGGGACGGGGGAGACGCGGTGGGCTACCACCCGTGGCCGACGGCGTGCGTGGAGCGCCTGGCGGGAACCTGCGCCGTGGCCGTGCTCGGCAACTACGACCGCAAGGTCCTGCGCACGCCGCAGCGGCGCGAACGCTGGCTCGCGCGCAAGGATCCGCTCAAGGCCCGGACGCTGATCTGGGCCTGGGAGGAACTCGCTCCGAGCGCCCGCCTGGCGCTGGCGGGCCGTCCGGAGGTGGCGTCGCGGTTGATCGCCGACCGCACCGCGCTGGTCTGCCACGGGTCGCCGCTGTCGCGCCGCGAAGCGCTGGGCCCCGCCACGCCGCGGTCGCGCTGGGCGGAACTGGCCGCAGCGGCGGGCGTGGACCTCGTCCTGCACGGGCACACCCACTTGCCGCACGCCCGGCGGGAGGGCGGCACCATCTTCTACACGCCGGGCGCGGTGGGGCGTCCCCAGGATGGCGATCCCCGTGCGGCGTATGCGGTGATCACCGTCGTGGGCCGCGATCTGAGCCTCATGGCCCGCCGCGTGGCGTACGACACCGAGGCGGTGGCGGCCGAGGTGCGGCGCCGCGATCTGCCCGAGGTGTTCGCCGTGATGGCGCAGGAGGGGATCAGTCTGCCCCGCGCGCAACGTCGCCTGCGGGACGGTGGTGGTTGAGCAGCACGCGAGGCTGGAGCAGCCAGACCAGCTGGCCGCGGGTGCCGGCTCCCGGCGTGAGGTCCACGCGGGCCAGCGCGCCCTTCTTCATCACCACCCGTGTGCCGCCGGTCAACTCGCCGATCACCAGGCCGAAGCCCGGCTCGTGACCCACCAGCAGGATCCGGCGGTGATCGTCCGGCAGGGCGGCGAGGATGCCGGCGAGGCGCTCGAGGTCGAAGTCCAGGCCCAGGCGCGCGTCCTGGCGGACGCGGTCGGCCAGGCCCAGTCGCGCGGCCACGATCTCCGCGGTCTCCAGGGCGCGCACGAGCGGACTGGTGACCACCACGTCCAGCCCGGTGGCCAGGCGATCGATGAACTCCGCCTCGGTGCGCAGGCGTTCCCGGCCACGGTCCACCAGGGGGCGCAGGGCGTCATCGTCGCCCTGATACTGGTCGCGGTCGGCGGCGCCGTGGCGCAGGAAGAACAGACGCAGGCCGTCGGCCATCACACCGACTCCCGGTTGGCCCGGGTCAGCAGCCACTCCTGGCAGTCGATCATGCGTGCGCGGCTGCGGCGGCGGACCCGCTGGTAGGTGCCGTCCGGCTGCATCACGCGCGCCTTCTGGTTGTCGCGCAGGTAGGTCTCCAGGATCTCCTTGCGCACCCGCTGCACCAGGCCCGGGTCGCGCACCGGGAAGACCACCTCCACGCGGCGATCGAGGTTGCGGTACATGAGGTCGGCGCTCCCGAGGTAGACCTCGGGCTGGCCGTCGTTGTGGAACCAGCAGACGCGGCTGTGCTCGAGGAAACGCCCCACGATGCTGCGCACGCGGATGTTGTCGCTCAGGCCCGGCACGCCGGGGCGCAGGCAGCAGATGCCGCGGACGATCAGGTCCACCTGCACGCCGGCCTGCGAGGCCTGGTAGAGCTCGCGGATCAGCGGTCCGTCGGCCAGCGAGTTGCACTTGAGGATCAGCTGGCCCTTGCCGCCGCCCGCCTGGTGTTCCACCTCGCGGCGGATCAGCCCGGTGAGCCGGCTGCGCAGGTTGATGGGCGCGACGAGCAGGCGGCGGAAGTCCTCGATGGCGGAGTAGCCGGTGAGGTAGTTGAAGAGATCGGTCACGTCGGCGGCGATGTCGTCGTCGCAGGTGAACATGCCCAGATCCTCGTAGAGGCGGGCGGTCACCGCGTTGTAGTTGCCGGTGCCCAGGTGCATGTAGCGGCGGACGCGATCGCGCTCGCGGCGCACCACCAGCGTGGTCTTGGCGTGGGTCTTCAGGCCCACCATGCCATAGATCACGTGCACGCCCTCGCGCTCGAGCATGCGCGCCCAGCCGATGTTGCTCTCCTCGTCGAAGCGCGCCTTGAGCTCCACCAGCGCGGTGACCTGCTTGCGATACTCGCGCCGGGCTTCCAGCAGGGCCCGGACCACCGGCGAGTTCCGTCCCACCCGGTAGAGGGTCTGCTTGATGGCCAGGACGCGCTCGTCCCGGGCGGCGGCGCGGATGAAGTCCACCACCGGCTCGAAGCTCTCGTACGGGTGGTGCAGCAGCACGTCGCCCTGCCGGATGAGTGCGAAGATACTCTGGCCCTCGCGGGCCTCGGGGCGCATGGCATAGGGGACGGCCGGGGTGAAGGAGGGGTCGTGCAGGCCGTGGCGCTCGATGCCGTGGAGTTGCCAGAGACCGGAGAGATCCAGGGGACCGTCGAGGGTGATCTCGTCCTTGGGGTCGACCTCGAGGTTGGCGACCAGGACGCGGCGACCGGTCTCGCTCATGCTCGCGGTGGTCTCCAGGCGCACCGCGTCGCCGAACTGGCGCTCGTAGATGCGCTCGCTCATGGTCTCGAGCAGGTCGCCGGCCTCGAGTTCCTGGATCTCGATGTCGGCGTCGCGGATCACGCGGAAGGGCGACGCGGCCAGGATGGTCATGCCGGGGAAGAGCTCGCCCACGTGGGCGGCGATGAGCTGCTCCAGCCAGACGAACCAGTGGTGGTGGGGGACCGTCCCATCACGCCGCTCGCCTCCGGACGACCGCTTCAGCGGCACCAGCCGGCCGAGCAGGGCCGGGACCTTCAGGCGGGCGAAGTGATCCTCGCCCTTGGGATCGCGGATCCCGATCGCCAGGTTCAGGCTCCGGTTGGAGATGTGCGGGAAGGGATGACCGGGATCGAAGGCCTGGGGCGTCAGGACCGGGAAGATCTCCTCGCGGAAGATGCGCGCAGCCTGCTGGCGCTGCTTCTCGCTGAGTTCCTCGTAGTCCAGGACGTGGATGCCGTTCTCGTCCAGGGCGGGGCGGAGCTCGTCGCGCCAGAGACGCAGGGCGCGGCGCTGCAGGTCGCCGACGTCACGGCGCAGGGCGGCGAGCTGCTCGGCGGCGGTGCGACCGTCCAGCGAGAGGTCGGTGACGCCCGCCTGCTTCTGGGCCACGAGGCCGGCCATCCGCACCATCACCATCTCGTCGAGATTGGAGCCGACGATGGCGACGAACTTCACGCGCTCCAGCAGGGGGTTGGCCGGGTCCTCGGCCTCCTCGAGGACGCGGGCCTGGAACTGGACCAGGCTCAGCTCGCGATTGAGGAAGAGCTCGGCCGGCTCGGATGCGGCGAGGGGGCTGGTGTCGGCGACGGCCTCGGAGGGGCCCGCCGGGGCGCTGGCCGCTGGCTTGCGAGGACTGGGTGGCACGATGGAGGGTCCTTCCGGTGATCGGATCCGCACGGGGTGATCGTTCATGGCGTGATCGTCATGGCGCCCCTGTCGCCACATTAAAGCGGCGGGAAACCCGCTTGCATCTTAAATGTTCATGAATTCCCCGGCGACCCGGTCCGGTCCAGGAGGTCCGATCTTGAGCGAGAAGGTGCGCGAGCTCTGCAAGTGGAAGCGCGATGAATATTCCCGTCAGCTCGCGCTGTTGCGCGAGGTGGTGCGCAGGCCGCGTCATGTGTGCGAGAAGTGTGGTCGCGCGGCGCGCAAGAAGGCCTGGCTCTGCAAGCCCATCTCCCTGGATTGAGAACGCTACCGAGATGGAGCCGCGAAGTCCTGTTTTATAAATAACATATACTGTCGGATTTTTCCCCGGGTTCGCCCGCCTCGCTTCCCGCCACCGTCTGGCCACGGGAGCGTGGATGTCCTTGACCTCCGGACAAGATCCCGGATGCAGCGCTGACCGCGATCTGCCCGGTTCCTGCCGGGGATCGGGCGGCAGGGACCGGGCCAGGCACCGAATTTTCTTGGTGCCGCGCACCCCGGGACTTATCCTTGGGTCAGCGAGGCCAGAGGTCCGCGACCTGGAGTGATCCAGGTTTTTTCGGACCAACGAATGTTAAAAGAATACCAGAAACGGCGAAAAATAACGCAACCGGAGGCGCCGCATGAGCACGACCAACCCCCTGAAGATGGCCGCCGCGGGGTGCAACTGCGAGGAATTGACCGAGGAGCAACGCTACGCGCGCCTCGACGAGATCCTCGACCTGTACCGCCACGAGCCCGGCAGCCTGATCAACTGCCTCTACGTCGCTCAGACCATCTTCGGCTACCTGCCCGATGCCGTCCTGCGGCACGTCGCCGCCCGGCTCGAACTGCCCACCGCCCGGGTCCTGGGCGTGGCCAGCTTCTACTCCTTCTTCAACCGCTTCCCGCGCGGCCGTCACACCATCAAGGTGTGCCTGGGCACCGCCTGCTACGTGCGCGGCGGCAAGCAGCTCATGGAGCAGATGGTCAAGGATCTGGGCATCAAGGCCGGCGAGACCACCGACGACGGACAGTTCACCCTCGAGGTGGTCCGTTGCGTGGGCGCCTGTGCCCTGGCGCCCGTGGTCATCGTGGACGAGGACACCCACCGCCGCGTCCGCCCCAACCAGCTCGCGGAGCTGCTCGACCGGTATCGCCAGCCCACCGTTGCCCAGGAGGTCCGCTGATGGCTTGCATCCAGACCCTCGCCGACCTCGCCGCCCTCCGTGAACGGCATGCTCCGCGGGTCCTCGCCCGCCGGGTCGATCCCGCCGCGAATGGCAGGGCGCGCCAGTTGCTGATCTGCGGCGAGACCGGCTGCCTGTCCTCCGGCTGCCAGGCGGTCAAGGAGGCCTTCGAGCGGGAGATCGCTGCCCGCCCGGAGTTGCAGGACCGGCTCGACCTGGTCATCACCGGCTGCATCGGCAGCTGCGAGCTGGGCCCCGTCGCCGTGGTCTATCCCGACGGCGTGCTCTACACCGAGCTGACACCCGCGGCGGTCCCCGCCATCGTGGACCAGCACCTGGTGGGTGGGCAGCCCGCCCTCGACCACGTCTACACCGATCGTGACACGGGCGAGAAGATCCCCATCATCGATGACATCCCCTTCTTCCAGCGCCAGCACAAGTTCACCCGCAAGTGGGCCGGGATCATCGACCCCGAGAGCCTCGAGGAATACATCGCCGTGGGCGGGTACCAGTCGCTGCTCGGCGCCGTGACCGAGGGCACGCCCACCGCCGTCATCGACCAGATCAAGGCCTCCGGCCTGCGCGGCCGCGGCGGCGGCGGCTTCCCCGCCGGCATCAAGTGGGAACTCACCGCTCGCGAGCCCGCCCGCGATGGCCACAAGTACGTGGTCTGCAACGCCGACGAGGGCGACCCCGGGGCGTTCATGGACCGCTCTCAGCTCGAGGGTCTGCCCCACAGCGTGCTCGAGGGCATGGCCATCTGCGGCTACGCCGTCGGGGCCAACCGCGGCTACATCTACTGCCGCGCCGAGTACCCCCTGGCCATCGATCGTCTGGAGGCGGCCATCGCCCAGGCGCGGGAGTTCGGCCTGCTGGGCGAGAACATCGCCGGCTCGGATTTCAGCTTCGACATCGAGGTCCGCATGGGCGCCGGCGCCTTCGTCTGCGGCGAGGAGACCGCGCTCATCGCCTCGATCATGGGCGAGCGCGGCGAGCCCGTCCCCAAGCCGCCATTCCCCGCCCAGGAGGGCGTCTGGCGCTGCCCCACCGTGGTCTGCAACGTGGAGACCTTCGGCAACGTGCCCCGCATCCTCGAGGAGGGGGCCGACCACTTCGCTGGCCTCGGCACCGGATCCAGCAAGGGCACCAAGGTCTTCGCCCTCGCCGGCGCCGTGAAGAACGTCGGGCTGGTGGAGGTGCCCATGGGGATCTCGCTCGGCGAGATCATCTACGACATCGGCGGCGGGATCATCGACGACAAGGAATTCAAGGCGGCGCAGATCGGCGGCCCATCCGGCGGCTGCATCCCGCGGCACGACCTCAACGTCACCGTGGACTACGAGAGTCTGCGCGACGTGGGCGCCATGATGGGTTCGGGCGGCCTGATCGTCATGAACGAGGACACCTGCATGGTGGACCTCGCCCGGTTCTTCCTGGAGTTCATCCAGGAGGAGAGCTGCGGCAAATGTCCGCCCTGCCGCGTGGGGACCCGTCGCATGCTCGAGATCCTCGAGCGGATCAGCGGCGGCCAGGGTCGCGAGGGCGACATCGAGGCGCTCGTCGAGCTGGGCGAGGACATCAAGGCCACGGCCATCTGCGGCCTGGGCCAGACCGCGCCCAACCCGGTGCTCTCGACCATCAGGAACTTCCGCGAGGAGTACGAGGAGCACATCCACCAGAAGCGCTGCCGGGCCGGCGTCTGCGCCGACCTCGTGTTCGCGCCCTGCCAGAACGCCTGCCCCGCCGGCGTCAACGTCCCGGCCTTCGTGAACCTGGCCAGGGAGGGTCGGTACCGCGAGGCCCTCGAGGCGCACCTGGACCGCAATCCCTTCCCCATGGCCTGCGGCATGACCTGCACCCATCCGTGCGAGGACACCTGCCGGCGCACCGCCATGGACGCGCCGGTGGCCATCCGCGAGATCAAGCGCTTCATGGCCGAGATCGGCGGGCATCACGGCACCTATCCCATGCCGCACCCCATGAGCCGGCCCGGCGATGAAGTCCGCAGCGTCGGCATCGTCGGTGGCGGGCCCAGCGGCCTGACCGCGGCCTACTTCCTGCGTCGCCTCGGGCACCGGGTCATGGTCTACGAGGCCCAGGAGAAGCTGGGCGGCATGATGCGCTACGGCATCCCCGAGTATCGCTATCCCAAGGCCGTGCTCGAGCACGAGATCCGCAACATCCTGGACATGGGCGTGGGCTACCGCCTCGGCTGCAAGGTGGGGCGCGACGTGACCTTCGCCGAGCTCAAGGCCGAGCACGACGCCGTGGTGGTGGCCACCGGCGGCTGGAAGGCCGCCGCGCTCGGCCTGCCGGGCGAGCAGGCCGACGGCGTCCAGCTGGGCATCGAGTTCCTCTGGCTCGTGGCCCATGGCGACCTCAACCGCGTACGTGGCTCGGTGATCGTCATCGGCGGTGGCAACACCGCCATCGACTGCGCGCGCACCGCCCTGCGCCTGGGGGCCACCGAGGTGATGGTGGCCTACCGCCGCACGCGCGACCAGATGCCGGCGGAGCAGGAGGAGATCGCCGAGCTGCTGGAGGAGGGCATCCGCATCGAGGAGCTGACGGCCATCGACGAGATCCTCACCGACGAGCGCGGCTGCGTCCGTGGCATCCGCGCGCGCCTGCAGGAACTCGGTCCGTTCGATCACTCCGGCCGGCGCCGTCCGCGGCCCAAGGAGGGCGAGGACAGCGAGGTCGTCTTCGAGTGCGACCACCTCATCCCCGCGGTGAGCCAGGAGATCGACCTCGACTTCTATCCCGAGCTCGAGCGCAAGCGGAGCGGCGCCCTGGTCTGCGATCCCTTCACCTTCCGTACCAGCGATCCGCAGGTATGGGGCTCGGGCGATGTGCTCTCGCTGTCCAACCTGGCGGTGGCCATCGGTCACGGCGAGCAGGTGGCGGTGAGCATCGAGCGCACCCTGAACCCCGGCAAGGTCGACGCCTTCCCCTGGCGGGTGATGCGCTCGCCGGACGTGGCCTTCGACCCGGATGCCGACCCGGTGGACCGGCCACGCGTGCAGACGGAGTACTCCATGGTCGAGGAGCGGATCAAGAACTTCCTGCTCGTCAACCGGGGCGTGAACTGGGACGAGGCGATCCGCAAGGAAGCCGAGCGATGCCTGCGGTGCGACTATCGCGCCGAGTGCACCAACTAGCGGAGGACGGGCCATGAGCGACACCGTGAAGCTGACCATCGACCGCGTCGAGGTGGAGGTCCCCCGCGGGACCAGGGTCATCGACGCCGCCCGCGAGGTGGGCATCAAGATCCCGACCCTCTGCTACCTGGCCGGCGTGCACGAGGCCGGCGTCTGCCGCGTCTGCGTGGTGGAGCAGGAGGGGCGGCCCAACCTGCTCGCCAGCTGCATGCTGGCCGCCGCCGACGGCATGGTGATCCGCACCAACACGCCACGCGTGCAGCGGGCGCGGCGAACCGCCGTGGAGCTGATGCTCTCGGACCACGTGCAGGACTGTCTGAGCTGCGAACGCAGCGCCGACTGCGAGTTGCAGGAAGTGGCCCGCGACTTCGGCGTGGACGGCAAGCGCTTCGACCAGCAACCGGGCGCCCCGCGCGTGGTCGACCGCTCCAGCGCCTCGCTGGTTCGCGATTCCGGCAAGTGCATCCTCTGCCGGCGCTGTGTCACCGTCTGCGACCAGGTCCAGACCGTGGGCACCCTCGGGGTGCAGGAGCGTGGCCTCGACTCGGTGGTCGCCCCGGCGTTCACCGGCCTCGGCGACGCGGTCTGCGTCAACTGCGGCCAGTGCGCGGCGGTCTGCCCGGTCAACGCCATCTACGAGCAGGATGGCATCGCCGACGTGATGGCCGCCCTGCTCGATCCGCAGAAGCATGTGGTGGTGCAGACGGCGCCGGCCATCCGGGCGGCCATCGGCGAGACCCAGGGACTCGCTCCGGGCACCCTGGCCACCGGCCGCATGGTCACCGCCCTGCGCCTGCTGGGCTTCGACGCCGTCTTCGACACCAACTTCTCCGCGGACCTGACCATCATGGAGGAGGGGATGGAGCTGCTCGGCCGCCTGCAGCGGGCGCTGGTGGATCAGGACCCCGCCGTGGCCCTGCCCATGACCACCAGCTGCTCGCCGGGCTGGGTGAAGTTCCTCGAGCACTTCTTCCCCGCGCAGATTCCCAACGTCTCGACGGCCAAGTCGCCGCAGCAGATGCTGGGCGCCGTGGTCAAGACCTTCTACGCGCAGCAGAAGGGGGTCGCGCCGGCGGATATCGTGATGGTGTCCGTGATGCCATGCACGGCCAAGAAGTACGAGGCCGGTCGGCCGGAGATGTCCGCCAGCGGTCACGCCGACGTGGATCATGTCCTGACCACGCGCGAGCTCGGTCGGCTGATCCGGCGGTACGGCATCGACTTCGCCGCCCTGCCCGACGGCGCGTTCGACGACCCGCTGGGCCTCGGCAGCGGCGCGGCCGACATCTTCGCCAACAGCGGCGGCGTCTCGGAGGCCGCCCTGCGCACGGTCCACGAGCTGGTCACCGGTCGCGAGCTGCCAGCGGAGAACCTGCACGTCCGCGACCTGATGGACATCCACGGGATCCGCGAGATCGAGCTGACCTTCAGCGGCTGCAAGCCGGAGTACCGGTGGCTCGAGGGCGTGACCGCGAAGGTCGCCGCCACCAGTGGTCTCGGCCATGCGCGCGAGCTCATGGAGCAGGTGGCCGCCGGGGAGAGCCCCTACCACTTCATCGAGGTGATGGCGTGTCCTGGCGGCTGCATCGGCGGCGGTGGGCAGCCCCGGCTGACCACGGACGCGGTGCGCCGGGCCCGGTTCCAGGCCATCCTGGCCGAGGACGAGGGCAAGGCCCTGCGCAAGTCGCACGAGAACCCGGACATCGCCACCATCTACGCGCAGTTCTTCGGCCAGCCCAACAGCCACCGGGCTCACGAGCTGCTGCATACCCACTACACGGCGCGCGAGAAGGTCTAGCGCGCCAGGGACGGCCGGAGGGGGAGAGGGGGTCGGCCGGCGGGCCGGCCCCCTCGCGATCTCCCGCCGTCACTCCAGGCCCATGCGCGCCAGCAGTTCCATGAAGCGGGGATCCTCTCGCAGGCTGGCCACGGTGGCGTCGCTCTTCATCATGATCGCCAGCGGGTCCTGCTCGGCCACGGCCCGGGCGAGCCAGGCGAAGGCCTGGTCCGCATCGCCCAGCCCCGCGTGGACCTTGGCCAGCAGGAAGGGGCGGAGGGGCTGGCCGGTCCGATCCCGTTCCAGCACCGCCAGTACCCGGCGGGCGTCCCGCGTGCGGCCGGCCACGCCGTACGCCCAGCCCAGGGAAGCGAGCAGGAAGCGGTCCTCCGGAACCTCCTGCCGCGCCCGCTCGAGAGCGGCCACGCCCGATCGTGGATCGCCGGCCAGGACCCGGGACTGACCCTCGATGATCCGGGCCAGGTCGGGCTGCAGGGGTCGCGCGGCGGGAAGATCCGGCCGTTCGCCGGCGGTCAGGCAGCCGGCCCGGAACCGGAACAGCGCCAGCCAGCCGTGGGCGAAGTGCGAGACCGGATCGGCCTCCACGCTCCGTTCCTGGGCCGCCTGCGCCTCGTGGAGCCGGCCCATGGCCTGGAGATAATGCGCGTGGTAGTGGTGGGCGATGGCCAGGTCGGGATGCAGCTCGAGTGCTCGCTCGATGCTCTGGCGAGCCGACTCCCACTGCCAGTCCAGGAGGTGGACGAGGCCGCGGATGGCATGGGCCTCGGGGAGCGCCGGAACGAGTTCCACCGCGCGGCTGGCTGCCGCCCGGGCGAGATCCAGGTGCTCGTGGCACTGGCAGTCGTGGTAGGCGAAGCGGTAGCTGCTGACCTCGGCCAGGCTCACGTGGGCGAGGGCGTAGCCGGGGTCCCGGGCCACCGCCGACTGGAAGCGACGGACGGCGGCGGCGAGATCGCCACGCGAGCCCCGGTTGAAGAGGAAGCGTCCCATCAGGTAGAGGTTGCACGCCTCGGGATCGGCGGGGTGCTGGGCCTGGATGCTGCGCGGCGTCTCCTGCGCGATCGGCGCTGGCTCGGCCGCGGAGCGGCCGCCCCGGCGGGCTGGCAGGGCGTCCGGCGTCAGGTCGCCCCGCAGGTGCTCGGCGATGGCCCGGGCGATCTCGTCCTGCACGGCGAAGACGTCCTGCAGCACGGTGTCGTACTGATCGGACCAGCGGGTGTCGCCGCCGCTGGTCTCGATGAGTTGCACGCAGATGCGCACGCGCTCGTCCGCACGGCGAACGCTGCCATCGAGGACGTGGCTGCAGTCCAGGCCGCGGGCGGCCTCGCAGGGATCCTCCGCACGCTCACGCAGGGCGAAGGCGGAGGAGCGCGCGAGGACCCGCAGACCCGAGACGTGGGAGAGGGCGTGGATGATCTGCTCGGCCAGCCCCTCGCAGAAGTAGGCCTGGTCGCCCCGGGGGCTGAGGTCGCGCAGCGGCAGGATGGCGATGCCCGCCCGTGCGCTCCGGCCCCGGCCCCGGCTCCGGAACCCCGTGCGGGAACGCCGGCTCAGGACGCTGGCCAGGTCGCCGACCAGGTCGGCGGCCGAGGCATGCCGGGCGTCCGGCCGCGGATCCAGGTCGCGCTCGATGATCTCCACCAGCGAGGCGGGCAGGTCGGGGCGCAACTCGCGCAGGCGCTGACGCTGGCCCACCTGGTGGGCGGCCACGACGGCCTCCGGCGTCTGCCCTTCCACGGGATAGCGGGCGGTCAGCAGGTGGAAGAGCAGCACGGCCATGGCATAGAGATCGGCGCGGCTGCTGGCGCGATGGGCCAGGAGGACCTCGGGGGCCGCATAGAGCGGCGTGCCCCGGGTCCCGTCGGAGTCCAGGCGCGGCGTCCGGCATCCGATGCCCAGGTCCATGAGCACCGAGCGGCCGCCCACCTCGCGCATCACGTTGCGGGCCTTGATGTCACGATGGAGGATGTCCGCGGCATGCAGCGCGACCAGCGCCCGGCCCACCTCCAGTCCGAGGATCATGGTCTCGGTCGGTTCCCAGGGACCACGCTCGGCCAGGATGTCCTCGCTCGTGGCACCCTCCACGAGTTCCATGACGATGCCCACGCGGCCGGCGCGGAACTCGGCCCCGTGGACGGTCACCACGTTGGGGTGGCGTACCCTGGCCAGCAGGCGTCCTTCCGCCAGCGCGGCCACCACGCAGCGTGGCGACTGCCGGGGGTGCAGCAGCTTGAGGGCCACGTCCCGATCCAGGGCCGGGTCGTGCGCGCGGTAGACCTCGCCGTACGTGCCACCGCCCAGGCGGTCCAGGACCCGCAGATTGCCCCATAGCCTCGGGGTCGCGGTGGCCAGGGGCGGGGTGGTGGTCTCGCCGTCGCCGCCGGCAGCCGCCGCGCGGGCGGCGGGGTCGGCAGCCTGGGCGATCACGATCCGCGAGAGTTCACGCAGGCCGGCGAGGACCTCCCGCTCCGCCGGCGTGAACTCCCGGGCGGCCGCAGCCCAGTCGACGGGCTCGCCCGCCGCAACGCGTTCGGCGAGCCGCTCGAGGCGGTCATCGTCAGTCTCGTGCCTTCTGGGCGACATGTTCCATTTCCCTGGCGAGCCGGATCACCGCCCGCCGTGTCGCCATCCGGACGGCATCCGCGCCCGGACGGCCGAGGGCCGTGGCGATCTCCGGGTACTCCAGATCCATCTCGATCCTCATCGTCAGCAGTGACCGATCCCGCTGGCGGAGCCGCTGTCTGGCGATCAGATAGCGCTCGAGGAGTTCCTCGCCCGCGGCGGCCTCCAGTGGGGATGGGGACGGGTCCGCGTGATGGTCGCCGAGCGCGACGAGTTCCGGTCGGGTCTGGAGTCGGCGGAGCTCGTCGCGGATCTGGTTGAGCACGGCGGTATGGAGGTATGCCGAGAAGGCGTCGGCGTGCCGGGGTTCGAAGCCGGCCAGGAGGCGGAGCATCTTCAGCAGGGACGTCTGGACCAGATCGCCGGTCTCCAGGGTCCGGCGGACCTGCGCCGGCAGGCGGCCGCTGGCCCAGCGGCTCAGCCGCGGCAGGTAGCGGCCGCACAGGACCTCGGCGGCCTCTTCGTCACCGTCCTGGGCCCGGCGAACGAGTTCGGGTGTGCGGACCAGATCTGCAGAGGAAGGCGGATACGTTCTGTCTCGTCCTGGTGACCGCCAGCCCGTGCGCGAGGAGCGGGTCATCGAGCGCCTCCGCCGGCTTGCGCCTCGTGGACGATGGATGACTGCAAGATACCACGCGCCAGCCATTCTGTAAAGTGTTAATGCATAAGGGATTATGTACCTCGTCGCTGTAGAGGTTCCCAGCCGGTGTTCGCCCTGCGCGCTCTTCGCGTTCGGAAGGATGAAGGAGGCGAAGGGGGATGGGAGGTCGTGAGCCTCGGGGGTGGTCAGGGCGCGTTGCGCGTGGCTGGCGTCCCCCGATGGTGAAAGGAGGCCGATCATGATCAGGTCGCGAAGCCTCTTGATGGTCCTGACCGTGTTCGCGTGCGCCCTCATGGTGGGGACCGCGCAGGCGCGCATCTGGCACGTCCCTGACGACGTGCTCTCGGTCACGGAGGCGATCGCCGCCGCCCGGACGGGTGACGAGATCGCCATCGCACCGGGCGTCTGGAAGATCCAGGGCGACACGCATCATCTACCAACCGGTGTGGTGATCCGGGCCGACATCGGCATGCCCGGCGCCGTGTTCCTGGAGGAGGAGGTGATGGGCTTCGGCCAGTGGCGGGACCACGCGGTCTTCATCCTCGATGCCGCGTCCCAGCCGGGGTCGTCGGATCAGGTCCGGTTCGAGAACGTGACGTTCCGCAACTTCACTCAGGCCGTGGGCCCCAACCAGACCGTGGACGACCCCCTCTTCCTGGTTCGCAGCGGCAAGCTGATCCTCGATGGTTGCACCTTCGACACCTTCATCGGGACGGCCCTCGTGTTCGAGGCGGGCGTGGGTGAACTGACCTCGTGCCAGTTCCTGCACGGTCACGGGAAACCCGTGGTGGCCGACTTCCGGGGCGAGGCCCTGCTTCTCGATGGCTGCACCTTCCAGGGCAATACGCAGCGCATGCCGGGCGACTGGCTCAGCCCGGTCGATCCCCGCCGTGGCGCCTTGCTGCAGGTGCGCGAAGGACATGTCGAGTGCCTGTGCAGCGACATGACGGACAACGGCGCGCTCGGGTACCTGGTCGATGTCTGGGAGGAGGCCGAGTTCACCGCGTGCTACGCGTGCCTGCAGCCCAACCGCTGCATCTGGCAGGGCCGCGTGGCCGGCACCGTCCAGCTCGACTGCTGCACCGTCACGCCCACGGCGTGGGAGGTGCTCGAGGGAGGACTGCTGATCATCGTGAATGACAACTCGCCGCAGGTGCTCAGCGTGGAGAGCACCAGCTGGACCGAGGTCAAGTCGCTCTTCGCCGAGTGAGCTCGGGTCCTCGGGAGCCGGATCCAGCTGGTCGGGGGTGGCAGTGACCGGGAGTGCTGCCACCCCCCCCCGTCTACGGGGTCTTGCCCGCAGCGCTCATCATCGTCGCCAGGCGGAGGATGGCGCGGCGGGTCGCCATCCTGGCCGCATCCGCGCTCGGCCGGCCCATGGCCTCGGCGATCGCGGCGAAGTCCAGCCCCAGATCGAGCTTCAGGAAGAGCAGCGCCTGGTCCTCGGCGCCGAGTCGCGTGAGGGCCGACTCGTAGCGCTGGACCACCTCGCGCCCCAGCGTCTGGTCGAGCGGCGAGGGGGTGGGGTCCCGCTCCTGGCCGCTCAGTTCGGTGTATTCGGGACGACACGCGGCCCTGCGGACCTCGTCGCGGATCAGATTCAGCATCGAGCGGCGCAGATAGGCGGGAAAGGCGCCCGGGTGTCGGGGCTCGAAATGGGAGACGTGGCTCAGCGTCTTCAGGAGGGTGTCCTGGACCAGGTCGCCGGTGTCCAGGGTGCTGCGGGAATGGCCGGGGAGGCGGCCGGTCGCCCAGCGGAGCAGGCGTGGCAGGTAGCGGCGATAGAGCGACTCGACCGCGGCGTCATCCCCGTCGCGGCCGCGGAGGATGAGGTCGGTGGTGCTGTCGTCCAGGATTCCCGGCGGGGGCGAGGGCCGGCATCGGGGTGGCCGCCGTCTGGGTCGAGGATAGAGGCTCATGGGCCACCTCCGGCCAGTGCGGTTCCAGGCAATGGAACGGGACCCTATCACGGCGCTGGCCTGGTGTAAAGCTCTTCCATGTAAGGTTTTATGTATATCGCGGATCGATTGGCGACAAGGCGCGTTCGGTCGGCGCCCCGCATCCGTTGTTCTTCATGAGGCCAGGAACGTGATCGTGCTCGGCTCCCGCGGTCCAGCGTTCCGGCTGCCACGGACCGTGGGAGCAGCACCAGCCGAAGGAGACCATCATGAAACGCTGGAAGGTCGGTATGATCGTGCTGGGTGTGCTGGCCGGGATCCTCGCGGTTCCGGACCTCCAGGCCCGGGAATGGATGCAGCAGTTGCCCGGAGACGGCGGCGGCAGCGGCGGGGGCGGTATCATCGCCTCGACCACGTGGAATGTCCCCGGCGACGTCGCCACCCTGCCGGAGGCGCTGGTGCTCGCGCGTCCCGGCGACATCATCGAGATCGAGCCCGGCATCCACCAGATCGAGGGCACCGCGCATCGGTTGCCCATGAACGTCCTGATCCGGGCCGCCTCCGGTCCGACCGGTTCGGTGGTCCTCGAGGAGCATGCGGGCCCCGGGCAGTGGCGGATGCAGCCGGTATTCATCGTCGACGCGGCTCACACCAGCAGCCCGGTCGCCGACGCCTGGTTCCAGAACATCACCTTCCGGAACTTCACCCGCGCGTACTGGCCCAACGTCGACGACGCGGAGCCGATCTTCCGCGTGGACAGCGGCCGGCTCGTGATGAACGGCTGCACGTTCGACACCTATCACGGAACGGCCGTGGTGGTCCGTGGTGGCTCCGGCCTGTTCAATGCCTGCGACTTCCTGCGCGGGCGTGGCGCGCCCACCGTCTTCGACTTCCAGGGAGATGATCTCGAGCTATTCGGCTGCAACTTCCGCGAGAACAGCACGCGTCATCCGGGAGACTGGCTCGCGCCCCAGGGCAAGCCCCGGCAGTCGCTGGTGAAGGTGGTCTCCGGCTGCGTGTTCTGCGACTGCAACACGTTCGAGGACAACGGGCCGGCGCCGTACCTCATCGACGTGGAGCCGGCGGGCCGTCTGCGGGCCTGCACCAGTTGCCTCGAGCCGAACCTGGCCCTCAAGGAGGGCCGCGTGGCGGGCATCGTGGCGCTCGAGTCCTGCGTCTTCGATCCCCTGAGGTGGGACGTGGTGGACGGTGGCCAGCTCCTGATCCTGGACGACGACGCGGCGAAGGCCGCCATCGAGACACGCACCCTGTCGCAGGTGAAATCCCTGTTCGAGTGACCGACCATCCCGAGGTCGGCCCGGCCGGGACGGACATCGCGGGGGCGAGACCGTCCCGGCTCCTCATGTCCGGGCTTGCGCCCGGTGCGCTCCGGTTCTTTCTAGCAGGGGACGACCTCGCGCGGCGCGATCGCCGCAGCGTTCCTCCCGCACCCGGAGTGCCCATGACCGCTCTCGATCCCGCCCCCATGTTCCCGTTCCCCATCGCGGCGGCCCGCCCGCTGAGGCTGACGGACGCCACCGTGGACGTGGGCGATCTCGCGGCCTTCACCGCCTTCCTCGATCGTGTGCGCGGCGACGCGCCCTCGCTCATCGGCGGCTACGCCGAGCTGCGAGGAGTCTATGCCGCGAGTCCCCTGTTCGGTGGGAAGGCGGCGGGTTCGGACGAGGAACCGCGCACCCTGCACCTCGGCGTGGACGTCTGGGCTCCCGCCGGAACGCCCCTGCGCGCGCCGCTGGACGGCGTCGTGCACAGCTTCGCGGACAACCATCGCTTCGGGGACTATGGCGCCACGATCATCCTGACCCACGTCGATCCCGGGGGCCGGATCTTCCACGCACTCCACGGTCACCTCGCCCGTCGCTCCCTCGCGGACCTGCACGAGGGACAGGCCATCGCGCGGGGCGCCGTGTTCGCCTGGGTCGGCACCCCCGAGGAGAACGGCGGCTGGCCGCCCCATTTGCACCTGCAGCGCATCGAGGACCTGCAAGGGTGCCGCGGCGATTTCCCGGGCGTGGTGCGCCCCTCCGAACGAGAGCGCTGGTTGCGGATCTGTCCGGATCCTCGTGATCTGCTGGTCTGAGGGCTGGCCGCCGCCGGCGTCGTCGGCTAGGCTCGGAGCGTCCGCCTGTCGCCGCTGGTCCGCCGGATCCGTCCGCCCGTCCCGGAGATCGATCATGAGCTCTCGTCCCGGTTGCTTCCGTCCCTTCCTCTTCGGTTGCCTCGGCCTGCTGGGCCTCGGCGTCCTGATCCTGCTCGTGGGGCTGCTCATGGCCTGGCGTGGCGTCCAGCGAGGCGAGGTGGTGGACGCGGTGGTGGCCGCGGGGGGCGAGGCCGCCGCACCGGTGCTCACTGCCCGGGCGCCCGGCAAGGTGATCCTGGAGCTGGGCCAGGGCGAGTTCTACGTCCTGCCCGCCGATTCCGGTGCCGGCGTCTCGGTGCAGGCGCGGTTCGATCGGGCCTCCCACGTGCTGGAGGACTCGCTCACCGTCCAGCCCGACGGCACGTGGGTCTATCGCGTGCACTATGGCAGTTCCATCTCCATGGTCCAGGCCATGTTCCAGCAACTGCTCGGTGGTTCCACGGAGTCGCGGGTGGAGGTCCGCATCCCGCCCGACCTGCCCATCGAGCTGGTGCTGGTCGGCGAGCAGGGTGGCGCCCAGATCGACCTGGGCGGCCTCTGGCTCACCGCGGCGGACCTGGAGTTCCACATGGGCGGTGCGGAGATCGACTTCTCGACCCCGCTCCACCGGCCGCTGGAGCGGCTCGATCTGCGCAGTTCCATGGGGGGCCTGGAGGTGACGGGCGTGGGCAACGCCAGCCCGCGCGTGCTCGACGTCTCCTCGAGCATGGGGGGCGTGGCCATGGATCTGGCCGGAGCCTGGGCCGGGGACTGCCGGGCGCGATTCCGCGTGCGCATGGGCGGGATGGCCATCGGGTCGACGCCGGGCCTGGTGGTCCGCCCCTGGAGCGAACAGGCCCAGGAGCTGCAACCGCAAGCTGCCGAGGTGCCGGTGCCGACCCTCTGGTACGAGGCCGACGTGAGCATGGGCGAGATCGACATCTCGCGCTAGGCCGTCACGCGACCGGCCGGACGCTTCAGAAGGTGCCGTGGATCACCAGGCCGGGACGACCGGCGACCAGCCCGGCACCCACATCGATCCGCGGCACCGTCCGGTCTGCGGCGCGGTCGTCCTCCGGGCGAGGGTCGCGAGCGGAATGCCCACGACCCGGATCGGTGCTCACCTCCACCATGGTGCAGGCGATGAGCTGCGCGATGGGCGTGGCCAGCAGGTAGGCGCCGTCATCGGCGGCGACGGCGGCCAGCCAGCCGGCCCCGCCAACCAGGAGCGAGGTGGTCAGCACCAGGGGCAGGCTGCCGCGTCCGTGGTTGGCGCCATGGATGCCCAGGGGCATGGCCAGGCCGCCGACCACCGAGCCCACCAGCATGCCCTCGTCCAGCCCATCGAGGTAGCCGTCGTCGTGGTCGCCGATGGCCACGCCCAGGTAGAAACCGCCCAGGAACCCCGCGACGCCGGCGCTGGTGCCGAGCAGCAGCATGGCGCCCGTGGATCCCGGTCCAGCCGGCTCGCCGGCCTCGTCGGGCGCAGCCGACGCCGCGGGCGCGTCGGGGTCGGGGACGTCGAACTCCGGGTCCTGCCCCCGGGTCCGGGACACGCCGCCGATCAGCAGGCCCAGGGACAGGAGGAACACCAACGACGGCCGGACGCTGCAGGCGAAGATGCTCACGACCTCTCCCCGGGAAGCGGGCCTGACGGCCCGGGGTTCCGCGGAGCACCCAGCCGGTGTCCGCGGCGGTAGAATTCCGCGCCGAGACCGCCGGCGTCGCCGGTGAACGCGCCGCAGAGGCGGGCGACCATCTCGCGCTGGGGCGCCGCCAGCCGGCGCGCCTCGGGCGTGGTGTTGCTGGGCGGAGGCAGCTGGACGCGGTCCGGATCGGCGCCGAGGGCGGAGAGCAGCGACCGCGCACCGGCCTCGGTGCGGACGTCGGCCAGGTCGCAGCGATGGAGCGTCACGCCCTCGCGATCCCCCAGCATCTCGGCGTAGTAGCCCTGCCGGGCGGTGATCTCCAGCCAGTACCAGGCCCGCACGCCCAGCACGCCGTGCTGCTTGAAGGGCGCGGGATCCAGGATGTTCCGGGGGTAGTCGGGGTCCAGGTACCACAGCCACTGGTTGCCCACGTTGTTGAAGTCGCCGCGCTGGGAGTAGCTGAGCACCGTCTCGGTCATGTCGCGGGTCAGCAGGATGAGGTGCACGTGGCCGGGGCCGAGCAGTTCCAGGTGCTCGACCAGGCCGGCCTTCATGAGCTGATGCGAGGTCTCCACGTACCACGGCGTGGGGCACCGGCCGATGCGCGCGGACTTGCGCTCCCAGAACCCGCGCACCTCCTCGCAGCAGCCCTGGCTGTTGAAGAGGGTCAGCGTGGAGAGGTCAGGGGCGTCGTGGCCGAAGCGGTCGTAGCCGAGGATCTCGTGGTGGGCCGTGCAGTCGGGCAGGCTGGCGCCGAGCATCTCGGCCAGCCAGCGCGTGCCAGTGCGGCCGGCGGTGAGCGTGAAGACGTGGTGGCTGGGCATGCGACCCCTCTCGGTGTCGCCTGATGGTACGGTGCACCGACCACCGGGGCAAGGACGGCCCGTGCCGGACGCACGCGGCCCCCGGCGAGGTGCCGGGGGCCGCACGGCCACGACCAGGACTGGACGTGGAGAACGGGGCTACTCGAACAGGCCCTTGAAGGAGCTCCAGTCGCTCTGCTCCACGGCCACGCCGCCACACAGCGCCACGTTGTCGCTGGTGTCGATGGCGAAGGTGCCGGAATCCCCGGCGCTGAAGGTGCTGATCACCAGCCAGTACTCGGTACCGGGGGGCAGGATCACGTTGTCGCCGGGCAGGAAGGCGCTCAACAGGCCCTCGCCGCCGTCATCGTCGTAGTAGGCGCCATTGCTGGTCGGCATGGACGGATCGAACGGGTCGCAGAAGAGGTACAGCGTGGTGTCCCCGATGGTGGTCCCGGCGGGATCGACCGCGATGGAGATGGGGTTCTCGTCCGTGGACTCGATGCAGAAGAAGTCGTAGTACTGGCCAGTGATGCTGGAGGCGTCGAAGGGGAAGTCGCAGGTGGTGGGCGCCGGGTCGCCGAAGCCGAACGAACGATCCCAGATCGGGGAGGCGTCGCCGAGTTCGCCGGTGATCTGGATCCGCGTGCCGGCGTCCATGGTGAACTCGCTGGTATCGGGGGTCTTCTCGTCGGCGATGGCCATGCCGGCGGCGAGGACCATGATGAGGACCATAACGTGCTTCATCCGTCGTCTCCTTGGGTCGGGGCGAGGCGGTGGTCGAGACCGGCGAGGTGCGATCCCGACGCATGGACGATCGTCATCCTATCACGATCACGCGATACAGGACAACAGGAATCGCTGTTGGCAGGTTGTGCCCCGAAGAATGTTGACATCCCCCGGGAGCCGGAACGGCCCGTATCCCTTTCACTTACGCCCCTGGAAGCATCCTTCGGGGCATGCCCCCGGTCCACCTTGAGGGTCCGCATCTTCACCCGCGGGGTCCGCGCGATCACCTGCGGATGCAGCCCGTGCTCGTCGCTCCAGACCTGGGCCGCGATCGCCCCTTCCAGGGTGACCGACAGCACCTCCAGGACCGGGGGACAGGTTCCGGGTCATCTGTCGATGGAAGAGCAGGCAGTGCCTGCCGAGCCTGGCGAGGCGATTGTCGACGGTGGCGGGGTTGCAGCGCAGGACGCGGGCGAGCTGGCGGTTGGCACAGCCGGAGACGGCGTGGCGCTGGATGGTGGTGGTGGCACCTCGAGCCGGGACAGAAGGGAGGGGTCGCAGGGCATGGATATGGGGGTTCGATGTCGTTCATGGGCTGGGCCGGGGCAAGACCCGGACCCATCAACATTCTTCGGGGCACAACCCTTTCTTTGACTCCACCGGATCGGTGCGCTTACTTTCGCCGCAGACCGCCGAAACCAGCATTCCGGCCACAAATCTAGGAGCTTCCCGGTATGGCTTTGCGGAGCTTCCGGGGCGGTGTGCATCCCCCCGAGCACAAGGAACTCACCGAGGACCGGGCCCTCGAGGTCATGCCGGTGCCGGCGGAGATCTACGTCCCGCTCGGCCAGCACCTGGGCAAGCCGGCCAGCCCGCTGGTCAAGAAGAAGGCCTACGTGCGGCAGGGACAGATCCTGGCGGAGAGTTCGGGGTTCATCTCCGCCCCCGTCCACAGCCCGGTCTCCGGCACCGTGGTCAAGCAGGCCCGCGGGCCGGTGGTGGGTGGCACCACGGCTGAACTCCTGGTGATCAAGCCCGGAGATCCCCCGCCGCCGGCCGAGGGCGAGGAGCCTCTCGACGCCAGCCCCGTGACCCTCGAGCCGCTGGACCTCGCCACGGTCACCGCCGAGCAGATCATCGAGCGCGTCCGCGAGGCCGGGATCGTGGGACAGGGCGGGGCCGCCTTCCCCACCGCGGTCAAGCTCTCCCCGCCGCCCGACAAGCCCATCGACTGGATGATCATCAACGGGGCGGAGTGCGAGCCCTACCTCACCCGCGACTTCCGCCTGATGCTCGAGCGCACGGACGACCTCGTGGAGGGCATCCTGCTGGCCGGCAAGGCGCTGAGCGAGAAGGCGCCCGGTCCGGTGAACCTGGGCATCGGCATCGAGAGCAACAAGCCCCGGGCCATCGCGGCCGTGCGCGAGGCCATCGGCCGCGCCGGCGCGCTGATCGAGGTCTTCGAGCTGAAGACCAAGTATCCCCAGGGCGGTGAGAAGATGCTCATCGACGCCGCCACGGGCCGCCAGGTCCCGCCGGGCGCGCTGCCCATGGAAGTGGGCTGCGTGATCCAGAACGTGGGCACCGCCCTGGCCATCCGCGACGCGGTGCTCGCCGGCGAGGTCCCGCGCACGGCGACGCTCACGGTCTCCGGACTGGGGATCAAGGAGCCGAAGAACCTGGTGGTCACCATCGGGACGCCGCTGCGCGAGGTGATCACGTACTGTGGCGGCCCCACGCCCGACGCCCGCCGCGTGGTGGTGGGCGGCCCCATGATGGGCTTCGCGGCCTTCAGCCTGGATGCACCCGTGGTCAAGGCCACCAGTGGCGTCCTGGTGCTCACCGAGCGGGAACTCGCCGCGCCGCCGGAGACCGCCTGCATCAACTGCGGCAAGTGCGCCGATGCCTGCCCCGTCAACCTGCTGCCCACGAAGCTGGCCCGGCTGGTGCAGCACAGGCGCCACGAGGAGGCGCGCGATCTGGGCATCGAGGTGTGCATGGAGTGCGGCACCTGTGCCTTCACCTGCCCCGCGCACATCCCGCTGGTGCAGTACCTGCGCCTGGGCAAGAAGAACGTCCGGAACCTCCCGCGGAAGGATGCCTGACCCATGGCCGAGCAGCGCAACGAGGCACACGCGCTCGAGGGGATCAGCGAGGGCAACCTGAACCTGGTGACCTCGCCCCATTCGCACTTCGGCTGGAGCACGGCGCGGATCATGTGGATCGTGAACCTGGCGCTGCTGCCCTGCCTGCTCAGCGCCGTCTGGTTCTTCGGCCTGGGCGTGCTGGCGCCGGTGGCCGGTTCGATCCTCGGCGCCGTGGGAGCCGAGTGGGTGATCGGCCGGCTCAACCGCAAGGCCGAGACGGTTCCCGACGGCAGCGCGTTCCTGACCGGTCTGCTGCTGGGCCTGATCGTCCCGCCGGGGTTCTCGCCGGTGCTCGCCGCGCTGGGCGGTGTCGTGGCCATCGGCATCGGCAAGGCGGTGTTCGGCGGCCTGGGCGACAACGTCTTCAATCCCGCCCTGGTGGGCCGGGCCTTCCTGCAGGCCAGCTTCCCCGCGCAGATGACCGACTGGTCGGCCGCGGTCTCCCGCGTGGATGCGGTGAGCCAGGCCACGCCCCTCGGCCTCTACAAGTTCGGCGACCCCGCCCAGTTCACCGGCGACATCGCCACCGGCAAGCTGCTCCTGGGCAACGTGGGCGGCTGCATCGGCGAGACCAGCTCGCTGGCGATCATCATCGGCGGCGTGATCCTGCTGGTCACCCGCATCGCCAACTGGCAGACCATGACGGCCATGATCCTCGGCGGCCTCGGTTTCGGCGGCCTCTTCCATCTCCTGGGAATCGGCCCCAGCCCGGTGTTCCACGTCCTGTCGGGCGGCTTCCTGTTCGGCGCCGTGTTCATGGCCACCGACTACGTCACCAGCCCGACCACGCCCAGGGGCATGTGGATCTACGGCCTGGGCATCGCGCTGCTGACCATCATCATCCGCCTGTTCGGGGGCTTGCCCGAGGGCGTGATGTACTCGATCCTCCTGATGAACGCGGCGGTGCCGCTGATCAACCGGGCCACGCGCCCGGCCATCTTCGGAGCGAAGCGATGAAGACGACGCTGCACATGCTGGCCACGCTGATCGTGGTGGGGCTGTTCGCCGGCGGCGCGCTCTCGCTGGTCAACGACTGGGCCGACCCCCTGATCGAGGAGAACCAGCGGCGCGCCCGCGAGGAGGCCATCAGCTTCCTGGTGCCCGGCGGTCAGGCCGGTGATCCCGTGGTCGACCAGCCGGGCCTGACGGCCTGGAAGATCACCGACCAGGCCGGCGGCGAGATCGGCTGGGTGGTCCAGGCCACCGGCGTGGGGTTCCAGGCGGAGATCGACCTGATGTTCGCCCTGAGCCCGGATCGCCAGGAGATCCGGGGCCTGAAGGTGATCGCGGACTCCGAGACGCCCGGCCTGGGTACCTGGATCCGCCTGCAGCCACAGCACGAGCAGGCCATGGCCGATCTCGAGGAGCGCCATCTCGCCGACGCGGTGGGCGACCCGAAGAACTTCCCGCTGCAATTCTTCGCCTACGACGAGGGCAAGCACCTGTCGGCCATGGGCGACCTGAAGGTGGTCAAGGGCACGCCCCGCGAGAAGCTCGGCCCGGACGAGGTCCAGGCCATCACCGCGGCCACCATCAGCGCCCAGGCCGTGGTCGACATCGTCAACCAGGCGGTCGAGACCCTGGAAACGGCACTGAGCGGTCAGGGAGGTGTCTCGTGAGCAAGAAGCCGGCCCCCCTGGGCACCGAGCTGGTCAAGGGATTCTGGGATCAGAACCCGGTCCTCGCCCAGCTGCTGGGTCTCTGTCCGGTGCTGGCGGTGACCACGTCGGCGGCCAACGGCGTGGGCATGGGAATGGCCTCCACCTTCGTGCTGGTCTGCGCCAGCGTGCTGATCTCCTCCGTGCGCCGGCTCATCCCCACGCAGGTACGCATCGCCAGCTTCATCGTGGTGATCGCCACCTTCGTGACCATCGTGGACCTGACCATGAAGGCCAAGTTCCCGGCCATGAGCAAGAGCCTGGGCGCCTTCATCCCCCTGATCGTGGTCAACTGCCTGATCCTGGGGCGCCAGGAGGCGTTCTCCTCGCGCAACAACCCCTTCCGCTCGCTCATCGATGCGCTCGGCATGGGCATCGGGTTCACCCTCGCGCTGACCGCGCTCGGGGCGATCCGCGAGCTGCTGGGCAACGGCACCGTGTTCGGCCTGACCATCATGCCGGCCGCCTTCGAGCCCTGGATCGTGATGGTCCTGCCGGCGGGCGCGTTCCTGACCCTCGGCCTGATGCTCGGCGCCGTCAACACCATCAACCAGCGGCGTGAGCAGCGGGTCCTCGAGGAGGCGCGCCGCCTGGCGTCATCGCCCCTCCAGACGCGGGAGGCGTGAGCGTGGAACTCATCGGCATCTTCCTGACCGCGGCGCTGATCAACAACTTCGTGCTGATCCAGTTCCTCGGGATCTGCCCCTTCGTGGGCGTCTCTGGCAAGCTCAGCTCGGCCACCAGCATGGGCATGGCCACCACCTTCGTGATGACCATGGCCGGCATGGTGACCTGGCTGATCCAGCACCTGATCCTGATGCCCCTGGGGCTGGGCTTCCTGCAGACCGTGGCGTTCATCCTGGTGATCGCCTCGCTGGTGCAGTTCGTGGAGATGGTGATCAAGAAGGTGTCCACCCCGCTCTACCGGGCGCTGGGCATCTTCCTGCCCCTGATCACCACCAACTGCGCCATCATGGGCCTCTGCCTCTTCGCCGTGATGAAGGATTATTCCTTCCTGCAGACCCTGATCTTCGCCCTGGGCGCGGGCGCCGGCTTCACCCTGGCGCTCACTCTCATGGCGGGCATCCGCGAGGAACTGGAGCTGGCCCGCGTGCCGCGTGCGCTGCGCGGGGCGGGCATCACCATGATCGTGGCCGGCGTGCTGGCCATGGGCTTCATGGGCTTCGCGGGGATGAAGTTCTAGACCGGATTCCAGCCACCGCCGCTGGCGGCTGTTCGATGAGCAAAGGAGACCACCGATGATCGACCGCCGATCCTTCCTCAAGACCGCGCTGCTCGGTGGCGCCGCCTTCGGCGTGGGCGCCAAGCTGGGGACCCTGGGCCAGGCCGTGGCCGGCGAGCGCGTGGTCCTGCACGGCTTCGTCCCGGCCGACGGATCCGCCATCCAGCGCACCCTGACCGCCTTTCTCGGCCTGCAGGGAGGCGCCTTGCCGGCGCCGTCGCTGGACGTGCCCCACGCCTGGCGTCCCACCGTGGCCAGCGTCCTGCGGACGGCCGCCGGTCGCTACGAGCGCGGCTCCGGTCGGGTGCTGACCGTGCAGGTGTCGTCCCTGGAGGAGGCGCTGCCCGCGGACCTCATGCTGCAGCAGGACGCCGCCGTGCTGGACCCGCGGTCACGCTTCGGCCGCGAACTGCTCGCGCTGCGCGAGGAGTTGCGGGGCCGCACCGCGCAGGTGGCCGTCAGCTGCCGCCTGGAGGATCGTCCCGATCCCCTGGCCGGCATCCCGGTCCTGGTGGTGGAGAACGAGCGCGGCGTGCAGGAGCGCCTGGCCCTCGATGGCACCCGCCGCGAGCTGAGCCTCGACGGCGCGGCCGGTCGCACCAGCGTGGTCACCGACCAGCACGGCGTCCACGTCGCCCGGGCCAGCTGCCGCCACGCCACCTGCCGTCGGCAGGGCGTGATCGCGCGGCCGGGCGAGTTGATCGCCTGCGCACCCAACCGCCTGGTCCTGCGGGTGGAGACCGCCTAGTGCGGTGAGCGGCCACCCGCACGCCGACAACCGGCTGGGCTCCCTGCGCGACGGTCTGCTGGTGCTCATCGTCTGCCTGGCCGCCGGCTTCGCGGTGACCAGGGCGCTGCGCCAGCAGGAGCAGGCGCCCGAGCCGGTGCGCATCACGCGGCCGGCCATGGGCACGCTGGTGGACCTGATCGTGCCCCTCCTCGAGGACGACCCCGCCGCTCGCGCGGCTGCCGCCACGGCCGCCCACGCCGCCCTGGCCGAGGTGGCCCGCGTGGACTCGCTTTTCTCCTGGCGCCTGCCGCCGCCGCGGCAGATGTCGTCCCGGGAGCGGGAGCAGGAGCGCAGCGACGTGCTGGAGATGGCCCTGGAGGTCCAGCGGCTCTCCGGCGGGGCGTTCGAGACCCGGATCATGCCGCTGGTGGAGCTCTGGGGCTTCGACGGCGAGGCGCCTGCAGTGCCGGATCCCGCGGCGGTGGCGGGGCTGGTGGCCGAGCTCGCGGCGCTGCCCGATCCGGCCGATGCGGAGGAACTTGAATCGCGGCCCGATGCGCTCCATTTTGGAGCCTGGGCCAAGGGCCACGCCGTGGATCGGGCCTGCGCGGTCCTCCAGGCGCAGGGCCTGCCGGCCGCCCTGGTCAACGCCGGCGGGGAGATCCGCGGCTTCGGCCGCGACTGGCGGGTGGGCATCCGCCATCCGCGGTTGCCCGGCGGCATCCTCGCCCGCCTGGTGCCCGGCGATCTCGCCGTGGCCACCAGCGGCGACTACGAGCAGTTCTTCGAGCAGGATGGGGTGCGCTACCACCACGTGCTCGATCCGCGCGACGGCCGACCCGCGCGAGGCTGTCGCAGCGTCACGGTGCTGGCGCGCACCTGCGCCCGCGCCGACGCCCTGGCCACGGCGGTGTTCGTGCTGGGGCCGCGCGAGGGAATGGACCTGATCGAGCGCCTGCCCGGGGTCGAGTGCCTGCTGGTCGACGCCGACGGGAAGCTCCACCAGAGCTCGGGGCTGGGCCGGTACCTGGCCGACGGAGCGACCACCGAAAGGACCGCATCATGAGTGTCCTCGCCTACTCGCTGCTGACCATGGGGGGCCTGGGCGCCTTCTTCGCCGCCGCCCTCGCCATCGCCGACAGGAAGCTGCGCGTGGAGGAGGATCCCCGCATCGGTCAGGTCAACGATGCCCTGCCCGGCGCCAACTGCGGCGCCTGTGGCTACGCCGGCTGCGCGGCCTACGCCGAGGGCGTGGTGGTGGACCGGGCGCCCATCACCAGGTGCCCGGTGGGCGGCCAGGACGTGATCAACGACCTCGCCGCCATCATGGGCGTGGAGGCCGGCGCGGCGGTCAAGCATGTCGCGCGCCTGATGTGCCGGGGCACCGCCGCCCACGCCAGGGACAAGGCCAACTACGAGGGCCCCACCGCCTGTTCGCTGCAGGATCTGGTCTCCGGCGGTTCCAAGCAGTGCTCCTATGGCTGCCTCGGCGGCGGCGACTGCGTGGACGTGTGCGACTTCGGCGCCCTGGTGATGGGCGAGGACGGCCTGCCCCACGTCTACGAGGACCTCTGCACCGCCTGCGCCGCCTGCGTGAACACGTGCCCGCGGGACCTCTTCGAGCTGCATCCCGTCGATCGCGAGTTCTTCGTCTTCTGCAAGAGCCACGACGATCCCAAGGCCAGCCGGGGCGCCTGCGAGGTGGCCTGCACCGGCTGCGGCATCTGCGCGCGCAACAGCGAGGGCGCCATCACCATGCAGGACGGCCTGGCGGTGATCGACCACGACCGGGTCGATCCGTCGATCATCCCCATCGAGAAGTGCAAGACCGGGGCGATCGGCTGGCTGCATCCTCGGTCGGCCACGTCCGCCGACGAGGACGCTGCCGCCGGTGCCGAGCCCGCCGGCCAGGGCGGGTCGCAGGGCTGAACCCGGCCGGCCGGCCGCGCGACCGGCGCGCCGTCCCGCCGTCAAGCCACGGAGGAGAGGCCATGGAGCCCATCAGGCAAGGCGAGACGCTCCTGGAGCAGGGTGTCGTGATGGAGGTCCTGGCGGCCACCGCGGACGCGCCCGCCCGCGCCCGCGTGCGCCTGCTGGCCGGCGACCATTGCGAGGGCTGCCCGGCCGCGGTGATGTGCAAGCCCGGCGGTGGCGACCGCCGCCTCATGGACGTCACCGATCCGGTGGGCGTGGCGCCGGGCGACCAGGTGGAGGTGGCCGTCCCCGGTGGCCAGGTGCTCCGGGCGTCCTTCCTGGTCTACGGCCTGCCGCTGCTCCTGCTCCTGCTGGGCGTCTGGCTGGGCAACGAGATCTTCCCGGCCACCGACCGGCTGCGCGACCTCTGGTCGTTCCTGATCGGGGCAGGCCTGGCGGGAGCCGCCGTCCCCTTCGTCCGCGCCACGCTGCGTCGCACCGAGAGCGAGGGCGGTCCGCTGCTGGCGGCCCGGATCACGCGGAAGCTCGTGGTCGCCGAGGGCGATGGCGAGGTGCGCGAGGCTGTGCAGCTGGGCTGAGGCGCCGCTCCGCCTGGATCCGGTCCCGATGGGCGATGCGCATCTCACGGAGGATGGCCTGATCATCCAGTGCTGTCATTGCCGCAAGGTCCAGAACCAGGTGGTTCCCGACACGTGGGACTGGGTGCCCGAGCTGGTGGCCGAGCGTCACCTGAACGTCAGCCATTCCTTCTGCCAGAACTGCTTCGCGCACTACTACCCCGACATCGTCGCGAGCGCCTGAACACGCGCTCGCATCATTTGCCCCGCCCGCCGGCGGCTGCCATATTTGCCCCGTCGACCGGCCCGGCCTGCCCTGCCCCACAGGCGCCCCGGACCGACTGTTCCGGAACCTCCCTCGGAAGTGGTGCCGTCCATGTTCAACAAGCTCATCGTGGCCGCCTTGCCGCTGGTTCCCAGGCCCATCGTCCGCAAGATCTCCATGCGCTACATCGCCGGCGATTTCCTCGCGGACGCCATCGCGACCACGCAACAACTCCATGCCGAGGAAGGCGCCTGGGCCACCATCGACGTGCTCGGCGAGTTCGTCGACAGCAAGGAACGCGCGCTGAAGGAGAAGCAGGACAGCTCCGGGGTGCTGAAGGCCATCGACGCCAACGGCCTGCACGACGTGGCCGGGCTCTCGGTCAAGCCCACCAGCCTCGGCCTGGGGATCGACGAGCAGTTCGCCTACGAGAACATCCACGAACTCGCCGTCGAGGCCCGCGACCTGGGCATCTTCATGCGCATCGACATGGAGAACACGCCCTACACCGACGCCACCCTGAAGGTCTACCGGCGGCTGCGGGAGGAGGGCTTCGAGCGCGTGGGCATCGTGCTGCAGTCCATGCTCAAGCGCACCGAGCAGGACCTGCGCGACCACCTCGAGTACCGGCCGTCCATCCGCCTGTGCAAGGGCATCTACCAGGAGCCCCTGGAGCTGGCCTGGACCGACCGCGAGGCCATCCGTGACAGCTTCAAGCACCTGCTCCGCCTGATCCTGGAGAATGGCTGCTACTGTGGCATCGCCACCCATGACGACCCCCTCGTGGACGACGCCCACGAGGTGATCCGCGCCAACGGCCTGACGCCCGACCGGTACGAGTTCCAGATGCTCCTGGGCGTCAAGGAGAAGATGCGCCGGCAGATCCTCGCCGACGGCCATCACCTGCGGGTCTACGTGCCCTTCGGCGAGGACTGGTACGGCTATTCCTCGCGCCGGCTCAAGGAGAACCCGGCCATGGCCGGGATGATCGCCAGGGCCGTCCTCACGGGGCAATAGACGGACGCTGCGTGGCGGGGCGGCATGGCCGATCGGCGCCGCCCCGGCATCGCCCACCGGATTTAAAGAAACGCGTGATATTTCTTGAGTTTTTCTTTACGATATCGGGCCTGATCGGGTAGAATCCCGGAACATCGCGATCCGTCTCATCATGACTTCCATGATCGTTCCCATGGGGAAGGGGACGCACCCTTGAGCTCTCTGGTCGTTCCGAGCTGGCTATTCGGCCTGGTGACGGTGATCGCCGGCGGGGCCGTGGGGCTGGCCGTCGCGGTCCTGGTCCAGTCGCGCTCCCGGCTGGCCGACGCCGCGCAGGCCGTGACCAAGCTGCGCCGCGAGCACGAGCTGGTCCTCGAGAGCATCTCCGACGACGTCACCTACCTGGATACCGAGATGCGCGTGGTCTGGACCAACCGGACCGACGGCGACCACGGGACGTCGTGTCCGGAACAGCCCACGCACCGCGGGGACATCTGCCACCGGGCCATCGCCGGCAGTCTGCGGCCCTGCGCGGGCTGTCCGGTACCCGAGGTCCTGAGGTCCGGCGAACCCGCCGAGGGCGTGGTCGAGTGCCGTGACGGCGCGATCCTGCGCCTCTGCGCGGCGCCCGTCCGCGACCGTGACGGCACCGTCGTGGGCGTGGTCCAGACCGCTCGCGACATCACCGAGAAGCGACAGCTGGCCGAGCGCCTGCAGAGGCTCGAGAAGATGGAGGCGGTGGGCCAGCTCGCCGCCGGCGTGGCGCACGACTTCAACAACAGCTTGCAGGTGATGCTCGGCCATGGCGAGCTCCTCGCCGGCACGCTCGCCGCGGACGACGCCTCCCGCAGCTCGGTCCAGGCCATCCTCCGCGCCGGACGACAGGCTCGCGAGGTGGTCAGCCGCCTGCTCACCTTCAGCCGCAACCGCGAGCCTCGCCTGCAGGCCTGCGACCTGGGCGCGCTGATCACCGGCCAGACCGATCTGCTGCGGCGGCTCGTGGACGCCAGCGTCGATCTCCGTGTGGAAGCGATCCCACCGCTGCCGCCGGTGGTGGCCGACGCCACCCAGGTGGAGCAGGTCCTCACCAACCTGGTGGTCAACGCCCGCGACGCCATGCCCGAAGGCGGCACCATCGAGGTCCGCCTGCGCGCCGTGGCGCTCGATCGGCGGGAGGCGCAGGCCATGGGCGCGCCCGCTTTCGGCCAGTTCGTGGAACTGAGCGTGGCCGACACCGGCACGGGCATCCCGCCCGAGCTGCAGGATCGCGTCTTCGAGCCCTTCTTCACCACCAAGGACGTGGACCGCGGGACCGGCCTGGGCCTGTCCACGGTGTACGGCATCGTCACCGCGCACCATGGCTACGTGAAGCTCGCGAGCGCGCCCGGTCGAGGCACCACCTTCCGGGTGGGGCTGCCGGCCGAGCGCACGCTGGCCGTCCGTGCGGAGCGGTCGTCCCGCGCCGGAGGCTCGCGCCGGGCTCACGTGCTCCTGGTGGAGGACGACCCTGCCGTGCGCGCCTTCGCCACGAAGGTGCTGCGCGACGCCGGCCACACGGTGGAGGTGGCGGCCGACGGTCCCGCCGCCTCCGGACTCCTGGAGCGCGACGATGTCCGGTACGACGCGGTGATCATGGACGTCATGCTGCCCGGCCGCAACGGCTGGGCCGTGTACTGCCATGCGCGCCGGCGGCATCCGGACCTGCGGGTGGTCTTCTGCAGCGGCCACGCGCCGTCCATGCTGGCAGCGGAGTTCGCCGGCGAGTTCGCGGGACGACAGTTCCTGCAGAAGCCCTACGCGCCCGAGGAACTGCTCGCCCGGCTCGGGGCGGTCCTCGCCGGTGGTCCGCCGCCGGTCCGGGGACGTCCGGGGCGCTCTGCGGGCGTCCCGGGCGGCGAGGCCGACCACGCCGCCAGCGACTGACCGGACCCGGCGCGCCCCGCGGCGACGTCGTCCAGCCCGCTCAGGTCCGCGGCTGCCAGGTCACCTGCTTCTTGCCGCGCAGGAACTGCAGGAACGCCAGGCCACCGGCCAGGTTCACCACGCACAGGTAGTACGCGGCGGTGAGCGGGCCGGGCAGGTCGCGGTCGCGCAGGCCATGGGCCGCGCCGGCGGCGGCGTAGAAGAGCACCTGCAGACCCAGCAGCGTGGCCCAGAATCCGCCCTGCGGGACCAGCGCGGCGTTGGCCACGAAGGTGGCCAGCTGGAAGAACGGGGCCAGGTAGCGCAGCACCTTGTGCGACAGGAGTTGCCAGGCGAACAGGCCGTACCGCGTCGGATCCAGCAGCCGCGACTTGTCGCGCAGCGCCCACCAGGCCCGGAGAGAGACGCGGACACGCATGCGGAACTCGTCGGCCACCTCGCCGAGGGCATCCTCGTAGAGGCGGGCCGAGGGCTCGTACACCACACGGTGGCCCAGCTCGCGCACCGTCAGCGGCGCGACGAAGTCCGGGAGTTGATCCGCGCGCATGGGGCGCCACAGTTCGCGCCGCATGGCGTCCACGCCACCGTCCACGCCGACGATGGAGCCCAGCGCGGTCTCCCAGGCCCGGAGCTGGTTCTCGTAGCGCATGTACGTGGAGCAGCCCTCGCCGCTGGCCGAGCCGTCGGGCGCCCGGTAGAGCATGCGGCCAGTGACGTAGCCCACCTGGGGGTCGGCGAAGGGCTGGACCAGCCGCCGCACCGTGTCCGGGGCGTAGTGGGAGTTGGCGTCGCTGAAGACCAGGATCTCCCCACGTGCCTCGGGGACGATGAGGTTCAGGCCACTGGTCTTGCCCGCCCGGGGCTCCTGACGCACCAGGCGCACGCGGGGGTCGCCGAGACCGGCGACCAGCTCGTCGGTCCCGTCCTCGCTGCCGTCGGAGACCACGATCACCTCGAGGCGGTCGGCGGGGTAGTCCTGGGCCAGCTTGTTGAGCACCGTCGCCTCGATGTGCCGGGCCTCGTTGTAGGCGGCGATCAGGACCGTGACCGTGGGGCGATGGTCGCCGGCGGCTGCACGGACCGGACGGGGGCGGAGCCGGCCGACCAGCCAGGCCAGGGCGGGATATCCCAGGTAGACGTACAGCAGCAGCAGCAGGCTGAGCCAGAACAGGATGGTCACCGGGTCGCTCCGCGGGCTGGAACCTGGATGCGGCGAGCAGGGTCCGCGGCATGGCGCCGGGGACCGCGTCACCGGCGGCGAGGGGCGTCTCCAGGGTAAACCCCCGCGCAGTCGCCGCCAAGTCCTGGTCCGCTCCCGTGTGTCCGACCTGTCCCGGTGCGTTGCCGGTCGGCCCTGCCGCCGTGATCGCGGTGCCGTCCGGGGGCGTGGCCAGGTTTGCGGGGTTTCTGTATCTTGCCGGTCGGCGAACTCGCTGCGACGCGGCCCTGTCGCCGCGCAACCCGGAGGACGACATCTCATGATACCGACCAAGTCGCCCCTGCAGGGCCTCGGCGCCCTGATCCTGATCGCCGGCCTCGCCGGCCCGGCCCTCCTGGCGCCGGCCGCCGAGCGCCCCTTCGCCCTCGAGGATCTCCTCGACGTGCGCACCGTGTCCGAGGCCCGGATCAGCCCCGACGGCACGACCACCGCTTACGTGCTGTCGGTGCCGCGCGACCCCTTCACCGACGATGACGGTGGCGTCCGCCGCGAACTGCACGTGGTCGGCCCCGGGGCTGACCGTCAGCGCGTGTTCATCCAGGGCGACGCGTCGGTCAGCCGTATCGGCTGGTCCCCCGACGGCGACGCCATCACCTTCCTGAGCAAGCGCGATGGCGATGAGCATACCGCGCTCTGGATGATCCCCATCGACGGCGGGGAGGCGCGCCGGGTGCTCGCTCACGAGACCGCCGTCCGGGACTACAGCTTCGCGCCCGACGGCTCGCAGGTGGCCTTCCTCGCCCGCGAGCCGGAGCCCGAGCACCTCGACACCCTGGCCGACGAGGGTTTCAAGGCCGAGGTCTACGAGGAGGACGAGCGCTTCGTCCGTGTCCACGTCGCCCCGCTGGATGCCGGGTTCGAGGCAGGCGAGGCCCGGCAGCTTCCGCTGGAGGGTTCGGCCTCCGAACTGCACTGGAGCCCCGATGGCGCTCACCTGGCGGTGGCCCTGGCGCCCACCCCGCGCATCGACGACCACTACATGAAGCGCATCGTCCACACCGTCCGTCCCGCTGACGGCGCCGTGGTGGGCCGCGTGCTCACCGGCGGCAAGCTCGGCCAGGTGGCCTGGTCGCCGGATGGCGAGCGCCTCGCCCTGCTGGCCGGCGCCGACCGGCACGATCCCGACGCCAGCCGTCTGCTGGTGGTCCCGGCCTCCGGCGGCGAACCGCGGGATCTGCGTCCAGACTGGCTGGGCGATGCCATCCGCGTGGCCTGGCTCGACGACGACACCCTCCTCTACCTCGCCCACGAGAGCGTCGAGACCTTCCTGGTGCGGCAGGACCTGGATGGCGGTCCGCGGACGGTGGTGGACCGGGGCGGACCAGCCATGCACTCGCTGGATCTCGCCAGCGACGGCCAGCACGCCGTGATCATCGCCGATGCGCCCACCCATCCCCGCGAGGTCCACGGCTGGAACCGCGGCGACCGCGCCATCGCGCGCGTCACCGACAGCAACCCCTGGCTCGCCGACGTCCAGCTCGCCAGGCAGGAGGTGGTCACCTACGAGGCCCGCGACGGCGTGCGCATCGACGGCCTGCTGGTCCATCCCGTGGACGGCGTCCCATCCGGCGGCGCGCCGCTGGTGGTGGTGGTCCACGGCGGCCCCGAGGCGCATTACAGCAATGGCTGGCTCACCCGCTACTCGACGCCGGGTCAGGTCCTGGCCGCGCGCGGTTTCGCGGTCTTCTATCCCAATTACCGGGGCAGCACCGGACGGGGCGTCCAGTTCGCCATGGCCGGTCAGGGCGATTATGCCGGCGCCGAGTTCGACGACCTCGTGGACGGCGTCCAGGCCCTCGCCGCCCGTGGCGTGGTGGACGCCGACCGCGTCGGCATCACCGGTGGCAGCTACGGCGGCTTCGCCTCGGCCTGGGGCGCCACGGCGCTGAGCGAGCACTTCAAGGCCAGCGTGATGTTCGTGGGAGTGAGCGATCAGATCTCCAAGTTCGGCACCACCGACATCCCCAATGAGATGTACCTGGTCCACGCCCGCAGCTGGCCCTGGGAGGCGTGGGACTTCTACCGCGAGCGCAGCCCCATCTACCACGCGCAGAAGCACCGGACGCCGCTGCTGATCCTGCATGGCAAGGAGGACACCCGGGTCCACCCGAGCCAGTCGCTCATCCTGTACCGCTACCTGAAGACCCTGGACCAGGCGCCCGTCCGCCTGGTGTGGTACCCGGGCGAGGGGCACGGCAACCGCAAGGCCGCCGCGCGTCTGGACTACGCCCACCGCCTGGTACGCTGGATGGAGCATTACGTCACCGGGCCGGGTGGCGAGAAGCCGACGTTCGTGCTCGAGGGCGTGCTGGAGAAGGTGACGTCCGGCGCCGAGGAGGCGTCCGCCGGCGGCGGCGACTGAGCGATGTCTTCGCCGCGTGCGGGGTCGGGTCGGCGACGGAGCCCGGCCCCGTGCCGCGGCCCATCTCCACGATGGCGCAGCGCGGGGCCGGGGCCCGGATCAGGATCGCCCGCTCAGTGGGCGGCGACCTTCTCGCGATCCTTGACGTACCTCTCGAACCAGGCCAGCTGCTCCCACAGCACGTGCTCGATACTCTCGATGGCGCGGTAGCCGTGGTCCTCGTGGGGCAGGAGCACCAGGCGGGCCGTGCCTCCCGATCCCCGCACCGCCTCGAAGAAGACCTCGCTCTGGTAGGTGAGCGTGCCGGGGTTGGAGTCGTCGGCGCCGTGGATGACGAGCACCGGTTCGTCGACCTGGTCGGCGAAGAAGGTGGGCGATAGCTCGATGTACGCGTCCCGCGCCTCGAAGAGCGACCGCCGCTCGGACTGGAAGCCGAACGGCTGGTTGGTCTTGTTGTAGGACCCCGAGCGGGCGATCCCGGCAGCGAACAGGTCGGTGTGCGCGAGCAGGTTGGCCACCATCAGGCCGCCGTGGCTGTGGCCGATCACGCCGATGCGCTCGGGATCGGCCACGCCCATCTCCACCGCCTTGGCCACGGCCGCCTCGGCGTCGTCCACGAGCTGGGGCACGAAGGTGTCGTAGACCGTCTCCGGGTCGCCGATCATGGGCATGGCCGTCTGGTCGAGCACCGCGTAGCCGCGCAGCAGGAAGAACAGGTGCGTGGGGCCGTAGAAGCGGGTGAAGCGCTCGGTGGAGCCACTGACCTGGCCGGCGACGCCCGCGCCGGAGTACTCCAGGGGGTAGGCATAGAGCACCGTCGGCAGGCGCGTGCCCTCCTCGTGACCCGGCGGCAGGTAGAGGTGGAAGCTGAGCGGCACGCCGTCCTCGCGCTCGTACTTGACGATCTGCTTGGTGATCCGACGCAGCTGTGGCGTGGGGTCCTCGAAGCGGGTGATGGGCTCGCGGGTGTGGGCGCGGTCCGCCTCGCCCTCGGGCGTGTCGATCCGCTCGCCGAGGGTCGCGAGATGGTAGTTGGGCACCTCGCTGGCCGACTCCGAGCGGATGATGAAACGGCCCGGGTCGCCGGCGAAGTCCACGAAGGTCTCGTAGCGGTCGGTGGGGCAACGGAATAGCCGCTCGACCTCGCCGGTCTCGATGTCGCGCAGGTCGAGGAACGGCCGGTCGCCCGCCTCGGTCGCGCCGTCGCCGCGGAAGTACACCTCGTCGCCCACCTGGTGCATCACCATGTGGCCGCTGGGCAGGGGCCGGAAGACGGGGAAGCCGGGATCGCCGTAGCGGTCGCTGACGTCGCGGTCGTACCAGACACGCGAGGTGCCGTCCGCGACGTCCAGCAGCCAGACGTGGAGCCAGCGCCGCATCCGCTCGTACTGGACGAACATGAGCGTGCCGTCCTCCGCCCCCCAGCCGCTGCCGTAGATCCGGTGCTCGGCGCGGAACACCTCCTCGGCCTCGCCAGCGAACGGCGCGGCGAGGCGCATGATCCGGTCGCGGTGCGGGACCTCGGCCATGGGATCGCCACCGTCGAGGGCCTCGACCCAGTAGAGCGTGTGCGGAGCCGTGGCTCGCCAGGCGAGGCGCCGCGGCCCCTCGGCCACGCCCTGGGTCGGCACGGCGTCGGCCAGGGGCAGGGATGCCACGTGGGCGACCTTCTCGCCCTGCGCGTTCCAGACCTCGATCTCGCTGGCGAAGCGCCAGTAGGCCACCTCGTGCGACCACGGGCCGACCAGCCGCTCGATCAGGAGATACTCGCCATCGGGCGAGAACCGCGAGGTGGTGTAAGGCGCCGCCTCGCCGATCACCTTCACCCGGTTCCTCCGCGGCTCGACGATCACGAGCTCGGAGAAGGTGTAGTACGCGAAGAGCTCGTCGTCATGCGCGGTCTCCAGGAGGTTGCGTGCCTCGTAGGTCGAACGGGCCTGGGCGCCCATGCCCTCGAGGATCTCCGGGCCGGCGGGAATGGCCGGGGCGGGGGGTACCGGGCCGCGGTCGGGAATCCGGCGGACGAGCAGCCGCTCCTGGTCCGGCAGCCAGCTGACGGCGGTGCCCAGCAGGGGATTGACGGCGACGTCGGCGATCCTCTCCGCCTGGCCGTCGAGCCCCCCGACCCAGAGGCCCAGGCGACCCTCGTGGGCCACGGTGAGGGCGTAACGTTCGCCATCCACCGTCCACTCCACGTCGTGGACCTCGGCGCCATCGGGGACGGCGATGGTGGTCGTCGCGCCATCGGCGACCCCGACCAGGCGCGGCGCCAGACCGCCGCGGCGGCCGTGGATCGCGTTGAGCGCGGGATCGACGCGCAGGCCGGCCAGCTTGTGCATGGGGGCGGCCAGCTCCGCGAGGGGCGGGTAGAGCACGGGGTCGGCCAGCAGGAGGTGGGTGCCCGTGGGATCGGTCCACACCCGGGGCAACTGCGGCGCGTGCAGGACCTCCATGATGTCCGCGGGCGGCTGTCGCCAGCCGGTGGCGTCGGCGGGAGAGAGGGCGCCGGCGACGGTCGCCAGCATCAGGGTTCCCGCGACGAGCGCGGTCAGGTGGCGGGACATGCGCGTCCTCCTCGCATC